>CAUWNE010000045.1:0-18276 GCA_963560095.1 uncultured Dysosmobacter sp.
TTTTCGATCTTTTTCAATTTTTTTAATATCCACCATTCGCCCGGCTTATCGCCCCTCTAAAATAGGGCGGGGAAGCCTCCTCCCCCGCCCTGTTCCTTTCTTACCGCAGCAGGATCGGCTGGATCTGCCGCCCCTGAAGCGCCGCGTCCACCGTCTCCGGCAGCAATCCAAAATCCGCCACCAGCGACCCCGGCTTTGCCATCGCATTGTCCTGCCCGAAGGGAACAAAGTAATAGTTCTTCCGAACCAGCAGCTCCCCGATGTTCCGTGCCCCGGCAGAGAGGCCATCGTTGCTGGCCATGGCGATGACCACCGGCCCGCCGTTGCGCAGGTGGGCCTTGGCGGCCATAGTCACCGTGGTATCCGTGATCCCGGCAGCCAGCTTAGCGATGGTATTGCCGGTGGCCGGCGCGATCACCAGCACATCCAGCAGCTTCTTCGGCCCGATGGGCTCTACCGACGGGATATCATAGAATACCTCCCGCCCGGTCAGCTCCTCCATCCGGTCCAGCAGATCCTCAGAGGTTCCAAACCGGGTATCCGTAAACGCCGCGTTCTCCGAGGCGATGGGGATCACCGTCTCATAGATCTCCGTCAGGCGCTCCAGCGCCCCCAGCACCTGCTCATGTGTACAGAAGGACCCGCAGACCGCGAATCCGACCCGTTCCGTTCTCACACAGGTCACCCTTCCCTTAGCATGTAATAGACCGTATCCCGGATGGCCGCCGCGGCGGTCCGGGGCGTCAGCCGTCCCGGCAGGGACCGGGCCCACACATGGGGAAGCCCCAGCTCCCTGGCCGCCTCCAGATCGATCCCCTGCCGGGATGCCAGATCCACACAGAGGCACTCCGACGGCAGCTGCGCCAGCAGCGGCCCATCCAGAACCGGTGAGGGGACGGTGTTGAACACCGCGCCAAAGGATGACAGGTTCCCGTCCAGCCGGCTGATCTCCAGGGCCTGCCAGCCATAGGCCCGGACCCAGGCCAGATCCTCCGGCCGCCGGGCAGCGGCGCTCACCCGGGCTCCCAGGCCGTGAAGACGGCAGCTCAGAAGCCGCCCGATCCGCCCAAAGCCCAGCACCAGGCAGTCCATCCCCAGCAGCGTCCGATCCAATCGCTCCATGGCGGTCTGGACCGCCCCCTCCGCCGTAGCGGCAGCGTTGGCCACCGTCAGGGCCTCCCGGCAAAAGTAGTCCTCCAGCGCTAGCCCCCGCTCCTCCGCCTCCCGGCGCTGCTCCGCCTCCACCTTTCCCGCCAGCAGCCGCTGGCCCGGGTGGAAGTGCCGGAACAGCTCCGCTGTGGGCAGCGGCGCCTCCTGGCAGTTGAGAACGCCCTCTCCCCTGCAAAGGGGCAGGGGCAGCACCACCACCGGCGCGGCGGCTGCCTGGTCCAGAGAGCCGGTCTGCCGCCCCGGCAGGCCATAGCTGTATACCGTGTGTCCGTCGGCCTCTAAAAGCTCTGCCAGAGCCCCCTGCCGCCGGTCACCGCCAATGATCCCAAAACACCTGTTCATCCATCACGCCCCCCTCACCTCATGGTATGGCCCCGGCGGCGGATGGTGCTTGTCTTTTCCCGGGAAATGTGCTATCTTGTTCTCAACGTTTTTCCCACATACAATCAAAAAGCAAGGAGGCTCCCCTATGGACCCACGTGTTGCCCGGACCCTCTCCGCCATGATGACCTATGAGACCGGCTGTCCCAAGCGGATTCAGCACCTGCTGAAGGTCTACACCTTCTGCAAGCTCATCGCTCTGGAGGAGGGACTGGACCCTCAGACCCAGCTGATCCTGGAGACTACCGCCGCCGTCCACGACATCGGCATCCGCAAGTCCCTGGAGGTCTACGGCTCCTACACCGGCAAGACTCAGGAGGAGCTGGGCCCTGCCGAGGCGGACGCGCTTCTGACCTCCATCGGCTTCCCCCGGGAGATCATTGACCGGGTATGCTGGATCGTAGGCCGCCACCATACCTATACAGATATTCAGGGCCTGGACTATCAGATCCTGGTGGAGGCTGATTTCCTGGTCAACCTCTATGAAAAAGACGAGGGCGCGGAGGCCCAGCGCGCCGCCTATGAGAAGATCTTCCGCACCGAGACCGGCCGGCGGCTCTGCCGGGAGCACTTCCCCGCCGTCTGCCAGGCCTGACCAAACACAACCCAATAAAACACAAAGAGGACGCCATCCCTTCGGATGGCGTCCTCTTTGCTTGTGATACCAGTCTTACTTCGCGGCCTTGACAGCCTTGATGGCCTCGATCAGCATGGGGGTGACCTTGAACAGGTCGCCGCAGATGCCGTAGTCGGCGATCTCGAAGATGGGAGCGGTGTCGTTCTTGTTCACCGCGATGATGCACTCAGAGTCCTGCATACCTGCCTTGTGCTGGATGGCGCCGGAGATGCCCAGGGCCACGTACACCTTAGGATGGACAGTCTTGCCGGTCTGGCCAACCTGATGGTCGGCAGACAGCCAGCCGGAGTCGATGGTGGCACGAGAGCCGCCCACGACGCCGCCCAGGACCTCAGCCAGCTCCTCAGCCAGCTTGATGCCGCCCTCGACGTCCTTGGAGATGCCACGGCCCACAGACACGATGAAGTCCGCGCCGATCAGGTCCACCAGCTTCTTGGCGGCCTTGACCACCTCGACGACCTCGGTCTCGATGTCGCTCTCAGCCAGCTGGAAGGCGGGCTTGACGATCTCGCAGGCGTCAGCCTTGGCCTGGTTGAACTCGTTCTTCTTCATCACGCCCGGACGGACGGTGGCCATGCAGGGACGGAACCGGGGGCAGAAGATGGTGGCCATCAGGTGGCCGCCGAAGGCAGGACGGGTCATCTTCAGATCCTTGGAGACGTCCCGCTTCTCGCCCAGCACCATGGCGGTGCCGACCTTCTCGATCTTGTCCTCAGGCAGTGTGGAGGCCTCCCGCAGGAAGTCCTTGTAGTTGGTCATCTCCACGTCCAGGTGGGTGCAGTCCGCGCACAGGCCGGTGTGGAGACGGGCCGCGCAGCGGGGAGCCAGGTCACGGCCGATGTTGGTGGCGCCGATCAGGAAGGCCTCGGGCTTGAGCTCCTCGATGACGTCGCAGATGACCTTGGCATAGGCGTCGGTGTTGTACACCTTCAGCAGGGGGCTCTCGCAGACATAGACCTTGTCCGCGCCGTAGCCGCCCAGCTCCTTGGCCAGACCCTCCACGTTGTCGCCCAGCAGCAGACCGCACAGGTTCACGCCCAGCTCGTCGGCCAGGTCGCGGCCCTTGCTGATCAGCTCAAAATCGGTGGGCATCAGTTTGCCCTCGCGCTGCTCACAGAACACCCATACATCCTTGAAAGCAGCGATGTCGGAACTATTGAAATTAGACATAGTCATGATCCCCTTTCTCAGATGATGTGTTTCTTGGCCAGGATCTCCGCCAGCTTCTCACAGGTGGCCTTGTCCGCGCCCTCCAGCATCATGCCGGCGCCCTTCTGGGGCGGCGTGAAGGAGGTGAGGATGTTGGTGGGAGAGCCGCTGAGACCGATGGTGCTCTTGTCGATCAGGGGATCGTCCTTGAGGGCCTCGTAGTCAAAGGTGGTCAGGGGCTTGCTGTAAGCCTCGAACACGCCGGAAACGCTCATGTAGCGGGGCTCGTTGAGCTCCTTGATGCAGGTGAGCAGGCAGGGGGTCTTGACCTTGATGGTCATGTAGCCGTCCTCCAGCATCCGCTTGACGGTGACGGTGTCGCCGTCCTTGCGGATATCGGCGGCGTAGGTGATCTGGGGCAGGTGCAGCTTCTCGGCGATCTGGGGGCCCACCTGGGCGGTATCGCCGTCGATGGCCTGCCGGCCGCACATCACGATGTCGTCCTTCTCCACGCCGATGCGGTTGATGGCAGCGGCGATGATCTGAGAAGTGGCGTAAGTATCGGAACCGCCGAACTCCCGGGCGGAGACCAGAACGGCCTCGTCAGCGCCCATGGCCAGGGCTTCCCGCAGCATGCCGGCAGCGGGGGGCGGGCCCATGGTGACCACGACCACCTTGCAGCCGGTCTCGTCCTTGATCTTGAGAGCGGCCTCCAGGGCGTTCATGTCATCGGGGTTGGTAATGGTCTGCATGGAGGCACGGTTCAGCGTGCCGTCGGGGTTCACAGCCACCTTGCCGGAGGTATCGGGAACCTGCTTGATACTGACAATGATTTTCATGTTACCTTTCCCTCCTATCTTACTTCACGCCCAGGCGGCTGGAAATGACCATGCGCTGGACCTCGGACGTACCCTCGTAGATCTCGGTGATCTTGGCGTCGCGCATCATGCGCTCCACCGGGTACTCACGGGTGTAGCCGTAACCGCCGAAGAGCTGAACAGCCCGGCGGGTCACATCGGAAGCGGCCTCAGCGGCAAAGAGCTTGGCCATGGAGGCGTCCATGGAGTAGTCCTCGTGGAGCTGCTTCTTGCAGGCAGCGGCGTAGACCAGATACTGGGCGGCCTGCATGCGGGTGTGCATGTCGGCCAGCTGGAACTGGGTGTTCTGGAACTGGCTGAGGCGGCGGCCGAACTGGACGCGCTCCTGGGTGTACTTCACAGCCTCGTTCACAGCGCCCTCGCCCAGGCCCAGAGCCTGCGCGGCGATGCCGATCCGGCCGCCGTCCAGGGTCTGCATGGCGATCTTGAAGCCCTTGCCTTCCTTGCCCAGCAGGTTCTCCTTGGGAACGATGCAGTCCTCAAAGATCAGATCGCAGGTGGAGCTGCCGCGGATACCCATCTTCTTCTCGTGCTTGCCGGTGGAGAAGCCGGGGAAATCCTTCTCCACGATGAACGCGGAGATGCCGTGGTTGCCCTTGGACTTGTCGGTCATGGCGAAGACCACAAAGGTGCTGGCCACGTTGCCGTTGGTGATGAAGCACTTGGAGCCGTTGAGGACGTAGTGATCGCCCTCCAGAACGGCGGTGGTCTGCTGGCCGGAGGCGTCAGTACCGGCGTTGGGCTCAGTCAGGCCGAAGGCGCCGATCTTGCGGCCGGAGCACAGATCCGGCAGATACTTCTTCTTCTGCTCCTCGGTGCCATGCTCAAAAATGGGGGCGCAGCACAGGGAGGTGTGGGCGGAGAGCACCACGCCGGTGGTGCCGCAGACCTTGGACAGCTCCTCCACGGCCATGGCGTAGGACAGCACGTCGCCGCCGGCTCCGCCATACTCCTTGGGAAAGTAAATGCCCATCATGCCCAGCTTGCCCATCTTCTCCACGGTCTCCATGGGGAAGCGCTCTTCCTCGTCGAGCTCCTCGGCCAGAGGCTTGACTTCGTTCTCAGCGAATTCCCGGTACATCTTCCGGAGCATCTGCTGCTCGTTTGTCAGATGAAAATCCATACCTCAAACTCCTTTTCCAGTGGTATTTTTATTTGCTATAATCATAGAAGCCCTTGCCGGTCTTCTTGCCCAGCAGGCCGCCGCGGACCATCTTCTTCAGCAGCAGGGCGGGACGATACTTGGAATCGCCCGTCTCGTTGTACAGGGTCTCCATGATGGCAAGGCACACGTCCAGGCCGATGAAGTCGCCCAGAGCCAGGGGGCCCATGGGATGGTTGGCGCCCAGGCGCATGGACTTGTCGATATCCTCCACAGAGGCAACGCCGGTCTCCACCAGGCCGATGGCCTCGTTGATCATGGGGATCAGGATCTTGTTGACCACAAAGCCGGGAGCCTCGGCCACCTCGACGGGGTCCTTGCCGATCTCCTGAGAGAGCTTATAAACAAAGTCGAAGGTCTCCTGGGTGGTGTTGGCGCCCCGAATGATCTCCACCAGCTTCATGCTGGGCACGGGGTTGAAGAAGTGCATGCCGATCACGGGGTGCTGGAGGCCGTGGCCCATCTCGGTGATGGACAAAGAAGAGGTGTTGGAGGCGAAGACCGTCTCGGGCTTGCACAGAGCGTCCAGCTCCTTGAGCAGCTCCTTCTTGGTCGCCATATCCTCCTTGACGCACTCGATCACCAGATCCGCGTCAGCACAGGCAGAGCGCTCCTCCACCAGGATGTTGGCCATCAGAGCGTCCAGGTCCTCCTGGGCCATCTTGCCCTTCTCCACCCGCTTTTGCAGGGAGGCGGCCAGCTTATCCTTGTGCTTCTGCGCAGAAGCCACGGAGCTGGCATACATCAAAGCGGTGTGTCCCTTGGCCGCGAAGACCTGAGCAATGCCGCTACCCATGGTGCCGGCGCCGAAAACTGCAACTTTCATCGTATTTCCTCCTGTAATTTCAACTCATAATTTGGGGCTGGAACATTTGGATTCAGACTCGCTTACGATGTTCATTATAGGCTCCCCGCTCTGTTTAATCAAGTGAAAAATCAGCTCGAAAGCGGAGTTTTACGCTTTTTTACACTTCGTACAAATTCATCGTTAAAATTTATACAAAATTGTGAAGCCTTTAACGTACTCCCTCTTCTTCCCCAAATCCCGGCGAAATCTGTTTACACCCGAAGCGGTATGTGATAAAATGAGGACGTCGCCGCAGACCTGCGGCCGCTTTTTTATGGGGCCTCGGACCTCCCGTGCTCCCACCGCTCCTTCACAGGCTGCGGCGGAGAAGCCCCATCCTCTGGAAAAATACCTGACTTTGAAGGAGCAAGCGTTTATGCGGATGCGGAAAAAGAAGAACCTGATCCCCCGGATGGAGCGGTGTGCCGACCGCCTGATCCAAGACCCCCAGGCCCTCCGGGGCCGCTGGCGGGACCTGATGCCCCAGGCCCGGGAGCTGCGGCTGGAGCTGGGCTGCGGCAAGGGCCGCTTCACCGCGGGCACCGCCGCAGCAGAGCCGGATGTGCTGTTCGTGGCCGTGGAGGTGGTGCCGGACGCCATGGTGGTGGCTATGGAGCGGTGCGTCTCCGCAGGGCTTACCAACGTGTTCTTCATCGACGCCAACGCCGACCGGCTCCCCGACTTCTTCGCCCCCGGTGAGGTGGACCGGATCTATCTGAACTTCTCCGATCCCTGGCCCGGCAACCGCCACGCCAAGCGGCGGCTGACCCACGGCAACTTCCTGCGGCTCTATCGCCAGGTCCTGCGAAGCGGCGGCCAGATCCACTTCAAGACCGACAACCAGCCCCTCTTTGAGTTCTCCGTGGAGGAGATCCCCCAGTTCGGCTTCCAGCTCTCTGAGGTCACCCGGAATCTCCACGAGCACGGCCCTGTGGGCGTCATGACGGATTACGAAGCCAAATTCTATGAGCAGGGCCTGCCCATCAACCGGCTGGTGGCCACCATGGTCCCCTGGGAGGAGCCCTTCCCCACCGACATCCGCCGGGTGAAGAACCGCTGGCTGGACGTCTTTGCCGCCGACGTCCCGGAAAAGGACCTGGGCGAGCACGTCCTCTCCGAGGGGAATTTCCTCTGGCACCTCTTCTCCTGGAAGCTGCGCCCCTGCCTGGAGGGAGACCAGGCCCGGCAAGCCCTGGCAGAGCACGCCGGTGAGGAGATGTACCTCTTTTATTATGAGTATCCCCCGGCGGGCGTCCCTCTGGTGCGGCGCGTCAGCGACCTGGCGGACCTGCCTTCAGAGCAGGACAGCCTCATCGGCGCCGACTGGTACGTGGTGGACAAGGACTTCACCTGGACCTACGCCCAGTCCCACGAAGACGAATGCGGCCCCTATTTTGCAAAAGCATAAGGCCACTTTTGGGGAGGCTCTCCCCAAGCCCGGAATGCACCCCCCATTTTCTTTTCGCTCTTGCCGAAAAGAAAACGGGCCGTGCACGGTCCAAAAGAAAAGAACGCTTGGCGCGGAACTTGCGCTTTCGCGCAAGTTCGCTTAAATACGGGGGGCTGTTCTAACGGACTGCCACCAATTCTCCGCTCTCCTACCGGCGCGCGCTATTCTCGTCCTTTGAATCGGCTTCCCCCGCGCGCACACCCCGGCGGTCAACGTTGGTGGTCATCGGAAAGCCCATCCTCCTAGCCCCGCTGACGCTACCCTGGAGCGCCAGCGGAAAGCGGCGCAGGGGGGTCCTAAACCTCCAAAACCCACGCCCGCACCACGCCGCGGGCGGAAACTTTCCTGGAACCCGACAGGCAATCCCACCGCGAAACATTTTTTCTTTTCCACCGTGCACGGCGCATTTTCTTTTTGATGTCTCAAAAAGAAAATGGGGGGTGCATTCCCGCCGGCAAAGCCGGCGTCGTCTCCGCGCCGCGTCGGCGCATAAAAACAGCGCCCTCCCCTACGGGAGGACGCTGCTTTTATATCATATGAAGCTCCGCGGAAGGATCAAGCCTTCTTGGCGATCTCAGTCAGCTGGGTGAAAGCGGCGGGATCGCTGATAGCCATCTCAGAGAGCATCTTGCGGTTGATCTCGATGCCAGCGACCTTCAGGCCGTGCATGAAGCTGGAGTAGTTCATGCCGTTGAGCTTGCAGGCGGCAGAGATCCGGGTGATCCACAGAGAGCGGAAATCACGCTTCTTCAGCCGGCGGCCGGCATAGGCCTGGCTCAGGGCCTTCATGACCGCCTCGTTGGCGACATGGAAGTGCTTGGAGCGGGAGCCCCAATAGCCCTTGGCCATCTTCATTACTTTATTTCTTCTCTTGCGCGTCATCATCGCGCCCTTAACTCTAGCCATTGTAAAAGCCTCCTATTTGAACGTCAGTCTTACTTGTAAGGGATCATCTTGCGCACGGCATCCACGTTGGTGGCGTCGGCATAGCCGCCGGCGCGGAGACGACGGGTGCGCTTGGTATCCTTCTTGGTCAGGATGTGGCTCTTAAAGGCCTTCGCGCGCTTAACCTTGCCGGTCTTGGTCAGATTGAATCTCTTCTTGGCACCGCTATGGGTCTTCAGTTTCGGCATTGTAGTGAACTCCTTCCGTGTATTGAAAATCTTGCTTATTTTCCGCTCTTCGGGGACAGGAAGATGGACATCATCCGTCCCTCCAGCTTCGCGCCCTTATCCAGAGTGGCGGTTTCGGCACACTGTTCGGCAAACTTATCCAGCAGGCTCTTGCCGATATCGGTGTGAGCCATTTCCCGGCCGCGGAAGCGGACGGAGACCTTGACGCGGTTGCCGTCGGCGATGAACTTCTGGGCGTTTTTCAGCTTCGTGTTGAAATCACCGATATCAATGCCCGGAGACATGCGGATCTCCTTGACCTCCACCACGTGCTGGTTCTTCCGGGCTTCCTTCTCCCGCTTGCTCTGCTCGAACCGGAACTTGCCGTAGTTCATCAGCTTGCACACCGGGGGCGTAGCCTGGGGAGAGATCTTGACCAGATCCAGGCCCTGCTCGTCGGCGATCTTCAGCGCCTCCTGAGAGGACACGATGCCCAACTGCTCGCCCTGAGAACCGATCAGGCGGACTTCCTTATCCCGAATGTCTTCATTCAGTTCATGCACTTGCTTACTAATGGTCGAAACACCTCCGTCCTAAAATCACAAAACGCGGATACCGAACCGGCATCCGCGCAACAACAAACCGCCCGGACAGGCAGTCTGGTAACGACGCTGTTGACCTCTTTGCCTGTGGCTGGAGGTGAGGCGGATGCAATCGGCCTTCTTTGTTTTGCGTGGTTATTATACCAGCTCTCCCCTGCCCTGTCAAGAGATTTTTTTGATCAAAACTGCATAATTTCCATCTCTCCGGAGACAATATCCCTGTACTCAGCACCGGGAAAGGAGGTGTTCGCCATGCAGAACGAGCGTGAGAACAGCCAGCGCAGCCAGAACCAGAACCAGCGCGAGAACAAGCAGCAAAACGACCAGCGCAATCAGAACCAGAAGGAAAACCGCAAGTGAGCCCCCTTCTCTCTTTGAAACCCAACCCGGAGCCGGACAGGCACTGCCTGTCCGGCTCCATCTGCGCTTATCGGGAGATAAACTGGATGTTGGCGTCCACCCGGCCGCCGATGCCGTCGATGGAGCAGCTGCTGGAGAACTGCCAGTAATCCGGCTGATAATAAAAGGTGGGATACAGCTTCTCCGAGGAGGCGCTCTTGTACTCCGGATACCAGGAGAGGTAGGGCGCGATGGCCCCCTGGTCATATTTGATGTAGCTGACATACTGCCCGGCGTAGATCATGGGGGTGTAGCCCGCCTCGGCGATCCGCTGGCAGAACGCGATGGCACAGGCGGTGGCCATCTCCGGCGTGGTGCCGTAGACCCGGTAGCTGGCGTCGTGCATCTCCCAGTCATAGGCCACAGGACCGTTGATCTGGTGGTCCTGGAGGAGCCGGATGACAAACTCCGCCTCCTCGATGGCCTCCTCCACGGTGATGGCCTGGGCGAAGAAGTAGACGCCGGTCTCGATGCCGGCGGCCATGGCCCCGTCGATGTTCTGGGCATAGAAAGCGTCGGCGTTGATGGCGCCGGTAGAGGTGCCCCGCAGGCCGATCCGGACCATGGCGAAGTCCACGCCGTCCGCCTTGGCGGCCTCCCAGTCGATGGTCTGGTTCTTGCTGGCCCGGTTCTGATAGGCGGACACATCAATGCCGAAGCGGGTGTCAAAGTCGCCGCCGATATACTCCAGCCGGTCCTCGTTCCAGTAGAAGTCGCCGGGATAGAGACGGCTGCGCTCCCGGCCCTCATAGACAGGGATCTTCTTGCCGCTGTAATCAATGGTCTCTCCGGTGGTCACGCCGGGGGTGTAGATCTCGCTGGGCTTGATGCCCGGAGCAGACGGCTCCTCCGGCTTCTCCGGCTCCTGGGGCTGTTCCGGGTCCTGGACCTCTCCCCCACCCTGGATCACCGGCGTCACCTGGCTGAAATTCCGCACCGCGCCGCCGACGGTCACGTTGGTCAGCGTCACCGCCCCGGTGACGCCCGGCGCGATGATAACGTCTCCGGAGACCGTCATGTTCTCCAGACTGGCCCCCTCGGGGCTGGAGATCATCAGCGACCCGGTCACATCCTGGGAGTAGACGCCGTTCGACTGGATCAGCGTCTGGATCATGTTGGCGAAGATGTTCACGATCTCCGCCCGGGTGATGGCGTCGGTGGGCCGGAAGCGGCCGTCGGCGGAGTCGTTGAGCCACCCTCTGGCCGTCATCTCCGCCACCGGCCCCACGGCGTAGTCGGAGATCTGGTCCGCGTCGGTATAGGGCATGGCCGTCGTGCCGGAGGGCACCTGGAAGGCCCGGGCGATCATGGCCACCGCCTGCTGGCGGGTGATGCTCTCCGCGGCCAGAGCCTTGCCGTTGTTGCCAAGGTACACGCCGGCGGCGTTGAGCTTCAGGATCTGGCTCTCCCAGTAGTTCCCCTGGAGATCGGAGAAGGTCCCCGCCGGGGAGACAGCCTGAAAGTGGAGGAAGCGGTCCAGAATGCCGGCGAAGGCCCCCCGGGTGATGGAGTCGTCCGGCCGGAAGGTGCCGTCCTCATAGCCGTTGATGATCTGATACTCCTCGCTCCACTTGGCGATGGCTCCCTCCGCCCAGTGGCCCGCCGTGTCGGTAAAGGCGGCGGCAGGGGTCAGCAGCAGGCTGGCGGTCACCGTCCCGGCGGCCAGCCAACCCAGCAGTCGTTTCTGCTTCATGGTCTCTCTCCTTGTCGAAAAAAGTCGAGGCAGTCTGTAAAAAAAAGCGCCCTGCCCCCGGCGGCGTCCGATATTATGTCAATTTACCAGGGCCATTATAACGGAGAATGGCGGAGCGGTCAAGGGCTTGGGAGAAATTCCCGCCCCCTCCCGCTCCACCATTCCAAAACCGCCGCCCCGGAGCCAAAGCCCCGGGGCGGACGACAACGTATCGAAAAAGCCTCGCAGAGTTCGCCGCCCGCAGACGGCGAATCAAGTGAAATCATTTTCTGCCGCGACCCCTAGTGCCATCCTCGCGGCATAGCCGCAGCGGCCTACGCTAAAAATATGCCACAGGCATATTTTTCAAACGCTGCGGCGTGGCAGAAAATACTTCTCGCGGAGCGAGCGTCGAATGGTCCGCCAAAGGTGGACAGAACCGGGGGCCTCGCGCAAACCCAGCAAAGCGGTTTGCGTGGGGAGAGGAGGAGCAAGGGAGCGTCCGCAGTTTTTGCCGCCAGGCAGAAACGGAGAGTAGCGGACTTTGCTCCGACGAAGGCGCAGAGCGCAGCGCTGTCTTCTATTCAAAAAAGTGCTTGCACTTTTTTGAAAGCCTCCCTGCCGTCTTATTCCACGGTGACGGACTTGGCCAGATTCCGGGGCTTATCAATGTCACAGCCCCGCTGGAGCGCCACATAGTAGGCAAACAGCTGCAACGGCACCACCCCCAGAGAGGGCTGGAGGATGGGATGGGTCTCCGGCACCGGGATCACCAGGTCCGCCGCCTGCTCCATCCGCTGCCGGCAGCCCTCGGTGGTCAGGGCCAGCACCTCGGCTCCCCGGGCCCGGACCTCCACCACGTTGCTCATGGACTTTTCAAAGAGGGCCTGATGGAGCCCCAGGGCCACCACCAGCGTTCCCGGCTCGATGAGAGAGATGGTGCCATGCTTGAGCTCGCCGGCGGCGTAGGCCTCGGAGTGGATATAGCTGATCTCCTTGAGCTTCAGTGAGCCCTCCAGGCCCAGGGCGTAGTCCAGATTCCGGCCGATGAAGAAGATGGAGCCGTGGTTAAAATACCGGGAGGCGGCATACTGTAACTCCTCCACATGCTCCAAGATCCCCTCCATCTGCTCCGGCAGCCGCTCCGCCCCGGAGAGGATAGCCCGGTACTCCTCCTGCGTCACCGTGCCCAGCAGGTCCGCCAGATACAGCCCCACCAGGTCCATCAGCACCAGCTGGGTGGAGTAGGCCTTGGTGGTGGCCACGGCGATCTCCGGTCCGGCCCAGGTGTAAAGCACATGGTCCGCCTCCCGGGCGATGGAGCTGCCCACCACGTTGACGATAGCCAGGGTCCGGCCCCCCAGGCGCTTGGCCTCCCGCATAGCGGCCATGGTGTCCAGGGTCTCGCCGGACTGGCTGATGACCACCACCAGGCTGTGCTCGTCCACCAGCGGGTCGCTGTACCGGAACTCCGAGGCCAAACACACCTCCACCGGTCGCCGCAGCAGCCGCTCCCAGTTGTACTTGCTGACCATGCCCACGTGATAGGAAGACCCGCAGGCGATGAGGAAGATCCGGGAAAAGCCCTCCACGTCCTCCGCTGTCAGGTCCAGGCCCTCCAGCACCACCCGGCCCTCCCGGATGCGGGGAGAGAGGGTCTTGCGGATAGCCTCAGGCTGCTCCAGGATCTCCTTATACATAAAGTGGGGGCATCCCCCCTTCTCCGCGGCGGACACGTCCCAGTCCACCTGGGTCCGGGTCTTTTCCACCGGGCAGAGGTCGCTGTCAAAGACGTCGATGCTCTCCGCCGTCACCACGGCGATCTCCCCGTCCTCCATATAGGCCACGTCCCGGGTGTGCTTGATGACGGCCGTCACGTCCGAGGCGATGAAGTTCCCCGTCTCCCCGTAGCCCAGGATCAGGGGGCTGTCCTGCCGGGCGGCGATCAGGGCGTTGGGGTAGTCGGCGCAGATGATGCCCAGGGCATAGGACCCCCGGATGCGCCGCAGGCACCGGCCCACCGCCTCCATCATATTGCCGCAGGCATGGTACTGCTGCTCCAGCAGCTGGGCCACCACCTCCGAGTCTGTGTCCGAGGTAAAGACCACGCCCTGGCGGGTCAAAGACTCCTTCAGCTCCAGATAGTTTTCAATGATGCCGTTGTGGACCAGGGCGATCCGGCCATTCTCGCTGACATGGGGATGGGCGTTGATATCGTTGGGCTCCCCGTGGGTGGCCCAGCGGGTGTGGCCGATGCCAAGGCACCCCTCCAGGTCCGCGCCGTCATGGGTCAGCCGGGCCAGGGCCTCCAGCCGCCCCTTGGTCTTGCGCACCTGGAGCCCCGCCGTCTCAGACCGCACGGCCATCCCGGCGGAGTCATACCCCCGGTATTCCATCCGCTCCAGTCCGTCCAGCAAAATCGGGGCCGCCGCTTCGCGACCCGCAAATCCAATAATTCCGCACATAGGGTCAATATCCTCCTGATAGTTCCGATCTGGACCAAAAGGACAAACGCGCAGGGATCTGTCACTTTCTCCGCAGTCACGGCCTCTTTGTTCTGCGGTCGCCCGCATATTTGTCAGCCGTGTCACGCGCCTGCGGGAAGCACGGGAGAGCATCCGCCGAACTCTTCGATCCTCTCTCCTCCTCGTCGTCCTGTAAAGCATATTTACCGTACAGGCACTGGCGCTTATGAGGAACCTCCGTTCCTGATCCTCCTTTCTCTCCTGCGCTGCTGCATCTATGATAAAACTCCCGCGGGAGTGATATCCCTGTATATTTCCCCGGCGAACGCAGACCCTATCCCCAGGAGGGATGTCCATGCTCACCGCGTTCACACGCACTGTGATTCTCTATCTGCTCATCATGCTGGGGCTGCGGCTGCTGGGCAAGCGCCAGATCGGCGAGCTGGAGCCCAGCGAGCTGGTGCTGACCATGATGATCTCGGACCTGGCCACCGTGCCCATGCAAGACTTTGGCATCCCGCTGCTGGCAGGGGTCCTGCCCATCTGCACGCTGCTGGCACTGTCGCTGCTGCTCAGCCAGCTCTCGCTGTACAGCATCCGCTTCCGGGCCCTCACCTGCGGCACGCCCACCGTGCTGATCCGCCACGGCCAGCTCCAGCAGGAGGCCATGCGCCGCAACCGCTACACCCTGGACGAACTCCTGGAGGAGCTCCGGGGCCAGGGGATCGCCTCGGTGGCAGAGGTCAAGTACGCCGTGCTGGAGAACTCCGGCCAGCTGTCCGTGCTACCCTGGGCCCGCTGTCAGCCCCCCACCGCCTCCCAGTTAGGCCTGGAGAGCGAGGATGACGTGACGCTGCCGGTGGTCCTGGTCAACGACGGCCGGCTGCTGCGGCGAAATCTCACCGCCTGTGGCCGGGACGAGGCCTGGCTCCGCTCCGTTCTCAGCCGGGAAGGCCTGACCTCCCACCGGCAGGTCTTCCTGCTCACGCTGGACGAGACCGGCCGGACCGTGTGCGTAAAAAAGGAGGAGACGTCATGAAGCGGGGACTGCTTCTGCCCCTGGCGGTCCTCACGGCCCTGCTGGCCTTTTCCCTCTGGAACGCCCAGCACATGGCCCAAGAGACCGCCCGGTTCCAAATCCAGCTCCAGCAGGCGGACGCCCTGGCCCAAGCAGAAAACTGGCCCCAGACCCGAGCTGTCCTGCAGGAGAGCTACCGGGACTGGAGCCGCTGTCAGACCTATCTGCACATTGTCACCGAGCACAGCGCCGTGGACGACGCCGAGGCCATGTACCGGCGTGCCATGGCCTTTGCCGCCACCGAGGAGATCACGGAGTTCCGGGCGGAGACGGCGGACCTGACGGATCAGCTCCGTCTGCTGGGGGAGATGGAGCGCCTCTCCCTCCGGAACATCCTGTAAAGTAAAATTACTTTTCAGACAGCAGTTTGCTTACCTCTGCCATGAACGTGTCGATATCCTTGAACTGCCGGTACACCGAAGCAAACCGGACGTAGGCCACCTGATCCACGGCCCGCAGCCGCTCCATCACCCGCTCGCCGATCAGCTCGGTGCTGATCTCCCGGTCCATGGAGTTTTGCAGGTCCTGCTCGATCTCGTCGGCGATCCGCTCCAGCTCCGCCAGGGGCACCGGCCGCTTCTCACAGGCCCGGATCATCCCGCCCAGGACCTTGCGCCGGTCAAAGCTCTGGCGGCTGCCGTCCTTTTTTACCACCACCATGGGGAGACTTTCCACCGTCTCATAGGTGGTGAACCGCTTGCCGCAGGACAGGCACTCCCGGCGCCGGCGGATGCTGGCGCCCTCCTCTGCCGGCCGGGAATCGATCACCTTGCTCTCGCCGTAGCTGCAAAAGGGACATCTCATAACTGGAACCTCCCATTCGTCTCATTTGTGCGGGGCATGGCCGCTGTTGGGGCTATTATAGCACAGCACCACAAAATGTGGTATCACTATTTTTCGTGATTTTCAAAAAATTTCCCAGGGGGCACCGGCCGCTCTCCGCCGTCAAAGGTATAGACCACATACCGCCCCTCCCCGATCCGCCGGACGGCCGCCAGCGTAAACAGGGGCGTCAGGGGAAAGGGCCGGCCCGTCTCCCAGGGGATGGCCAGCTGGAGAAAGCTCCCCCGCCGCCGCATCAGCGTTCCCCGCCCGCCCTGGAGCTGCCGCCGGAGCCAGGGCCCCCGGAACAGCCCTGCCGGCGATGCCGTCTCCTCCCAGGCCGGCCCCCCTCCGGCGGCGGGCCGCAGCTCTCCCCGGAGCAGACGGCCCAAAGGCTCCGTCATCCGGCGGGAAAAGCGCCGCTGGATCGTGGCCTCAGTCCCATCCGGCTCCAGGACCCCCAGCCGCAGCTCCCCTGCCTCGCCCACCGCCCAGGCGCACCAGAGCCCCGGCTCCGGCAGGGCGCACCGGACGGAAAAGACGGTGTACAGATCCTCCCGCCGGGTGGTCAGCTCCCCCGCCGGCCGCCCTGCCCACAGCAGCGGAAACTTGTCCATAGCGCCACCTCCCAAGAACAAAGCCTCGCAGAGTTTCGCGCCCACAGGCGCGAAAGACATGATATTTGTTTTCTGCCGCGGCGTGTACGTGGCTGAAAACACTTCTCACCCTGCAAGTGTGGAATTTGTCTGACGCAGGCAGACAAATTATGCGCGCAGCAGGGTGCAGCCTTTTCGAAAAAGTGGCTGATGCCACTTTTTCGAAGTACGAAAGCCGCCTGTGCCATTCTATGCACAGGCGGCTTTTTTATGTATCTCAGCCAATGGAGTAGCTGCCTCGGACCAGGAGCTTGGTGTCGGCGGCGGTGGCCTTCACGCCCCGGCCCTCAATGGTCATCAGATACAGATGGTTCTGGACCAGAGCGCCGCCGTTATTCAGCGTCCCGGCGGTGGTCTCATCCACCAGGCCCGGGCTGGAGGGCGACACGCACACAGCCGTGCCCACCCGCAGCAGCACCTCACAGCCAATGTCTCCCTTGAGGACCTGTCCCTTGGTCAGGGACACCACCGTAAAGGAAGAGGCGGTCTGGTTTCCCGTCACGCCCTGGCCCGCCAGCTGCTGGGCGATCTGCCCGTTCCGGGCGGCGATCTTCTGGTCCACCTTCTCCAAAATAGCGCCCAGGAAGGTGTCGTTCAGGTAACTCAGCGTCACCAGGGGATCGTCACCGCTGCCCGCCGCGGCCCCGGCCATGATCACCGTGCCGTGGAGCAGCACGCTGGCCAGCACCAGGGACACCGCCCGCAGGACCCATCTGTTTTTCTTCATATGTACCTCCATCTTTTGTGTCCGGACCCTCCGGGAAAGAGACCTCTCCCCGGAGGGCCAGTTGTTCGATCTCACACCAGCTGATCGTGGGGCCCAAAGCTCACCGCGATGGCCGTATCGTCATCCCACCGCGGCCCTGGGGCCACGGCGGGAGCCCTGACATTTCACCCAACCGGCCAGGCACAGCCCGGCCGGTTCAAGATCCCGTTCCGGGATGCTTGACGCCGCTGACGCGGCGGGCAAAGTCGATCCCCATTCCCGGGGGCCCCTGCGCCCTCACACCAGCTGATCGTGGGGCAGTCCAAAGCTCACCGCGATGGCCGTATCGACTTTGGTCATCACCCGCTCCTCCACATGGCCCAGCCGCTCCCGCAGCCGCTTTTTGTCCAGGGTCCGTACCTGCTCCAGCAGCACGATGGAATCCCGGCTCAGACCGCAGCTCTGGTCCACAGGCAGGTCGATATGTGTCGGCAGCCGGGCCTTACCCGTCTGAGAGGTGATGGCCGCCGCGATCACGGTGGGACTGTAACGGTTTCCGGTGTCGTTTTGGATGATCAGAACCGGCCGGACGCCGCCCTGCTCGCTGCCCACCACCGGGGAGAGATCGGCATAGTAAATATCGCCGCGCTTGACACTCGTATCCACAAAGTTCACACTCCGCCGAAAGAAGTACCCGTCACCGGACCCGGTCCGGTGAGGCCACTTTCATTCTCCCACGCAGCTTCGGAATTTATACTTTGAAATTCCGGCTCCCCGCCCCGCGCTATCCTATGCGCGGGCCAGGCTCTGTGTCCCCGGCGGAGGGGATCGTCACAGCAGCAGCCGCAGGCTTCGCTCCACCTCCCGGCCTTTCTCCATGTACAGCCGCGGCACCCGCTTGCTCACCGCGCTCGTCGCCGCAAAGTCCGCTCTGCTCCGGTTCCGCCTGGCGGCGAAACCTCCACCCGCTCCCTTGCGTCTCCTCTCCCCACGCAAACCGCTTTGCTGGGTTTGCGCGGGGGCCCCCTGTGATTTCCGCAAAGTCCGCTCTGCTCCGGTTCCGCCTGGCGGCGAAACCTCCACCCGCTCC
>CAUWNE010000046.1:0-18189 GCA_963560095.1 uncultured Dysosmobacter sp.
TCTCCCTTTGAAATCTTCTTTGGCTCTTTGTTGCACTTGACTTGACAATTCGCAGTTCTGCTTTAGTTGTCGGCGCTGAAGCAGAACTCTTTTTGTTAGCGGCAACATTTGTCAGCCGTTAAGTCAATATGATTTTGATACTTCCTTATTGGTGCCTATTAGAGTGGAAAGGTGCTCTCTGCATCTGGAAACTTAAGGAATAGAATGTAATACGATCACGAAAAAGCAGCGAATCTCCGGGCAAAAGAAAACGACGCCAAAGTCTGCCGCAGAAAAGCATAGAGACAAGAAGGCGGTAGATCGGTGAGAAAAGCGGTCATTTCTAAAAGCTCAACGTTTTAGTGAGGAGAAGCCAGACTTAACGGAGCTGGGATCGGGCTCTACCACGATCTCACCTGCTGTGGGCCCCTGTCCGGCCGTGACATCAAGGCAAGGGCCGCAGCTATCGTGAAGAGCTTGCGCGCATGAGGCTTTTGCCGCCTAACGACCTGTTTGCAAGGTACAATGATCTCATACTTTTACAAACAGGAGGCTGTGAAATGGAAGAACGGACCCTGACCCCGGAGCGGGTCGCGGCCTATGACCACTATCTGAAACAGGAGGAGCGGTCGTCGGCCACGTTGGAAAAGTACCTGCGGGATGTGTGGGCTTTTGCACGATGGCTGAATGGTGAAACGGTGACAAAGGAGACGGTCACCGGGTGGAAAGAGCATCTTCTGGCGGAGCATCATGCCCCTTCCACCATAAACGCGGCACTTTCTGCCCTCAATGGGCTGTTTCGTTCCCTGGGCTGGGAAGGCTGTCGTGTCCGCTTTGTCAAGGTGCAGCGGCGGAGCTTCCGAGACCCGGCGCGGGAACTGACCCGCACTGACTATGACCGGCTCATCTCCACAGCCCGGGAACGGGGGCAGCACCGGCTGACTCTGCTGATGGAGACCATCTGCGCCACCGGCATCCGCGTGTCCGAAGTGCGGTATATCACGGTGGAGGCTGCCCGGCAGGGGAGGGCGGAGATCGCACTGAAAGGCAAGATCCGGGTGATCCTCATTCCTGCAAAGCTCTGCCGCAAACTGCTAAAATACGCCAAAAAACAAAAAATCGTCTCCGGCGAGATTTTTCTCACAGGAAACGGGAACAGCATGAGCCGCTGTCAGATCTGGGCGGAGATGAAGCGGCTGTGTAAGTATGCGGGCGTGGAGCCGTCCAGGGTATTCCCCCACAATCTTCGCCACTGCTTTGCTGTGGCCTTTTACCGGGCCTATAAGGATATTGCGAAGCTGGCGGATGTGCTGGGCCATAGCTCCATCGAGACAACGCGCATCTACCTTCTGACTTCCGGCGAGGAGCATCAGCGTCAACTGGATCGACTGGGGCTGGTATCGTAGACAGAATTAACATTCTGTGTAAATAGCGAAATGGCCGAGGACTCCCCCCGGCGAAAGCAAAGCTCATATTCCGCCTCAATAAACCGGAACACGAGTCTTCGGACTACATATTTTAACTATTATACCAGTCAAATTCTTAAAATACAAGATGGGGGCTGGGTTTTAAGCAGGGAAAAACAAGCCGCGAAAAAGAGATTTTTGGCGGCTTGGTTTTTTGCGCCTATTTGCCGTTACTGATGAGGACACAAATGGTTATTTAGGGATATTCGACTTTGCTGCTTCGACTTGATACCGCCGCTCGATACACAGAATGTTAATTCTGAGAACAGAGGAGCGATGTGCAGTGGGAGTCCAATCCACAAAAGATCCTCAAAACGATCTGGCGGTTCGGAGTGCCGCAAAAAACCGAAGAAACTCCTTTTGCCTGACCAAAAAGCAGATCCATAGCTTTCTTTCCGCCCATGCCCAAAGCGGCTGTACGGAAGAAACGATCCGTCAGTACCAGGCGGCGATCTTATCCTTTTATGAGTTCCTGCCGGAGAACAAAAGCATTCTGCCGGATTCCCTGGCCCAGTGGCAGGAGACGCTTTTGGCGCAGGGTTATTCCTCGCGGACCGTATCGGCGCGGATCTCCGCGGTCAATACGCTGTTAGACTTTCTGGGGCGGCGTGATTTTCAGTGTCATGTCAAGCTCGACCGGCCGGAGGCGGAGCTCCCCGCCTTGACACGGGACGAGTACATAAAGCTCTTGCAGGAGGCCAAGCGGCGGGAAGATATCACCCTCTACCTGCTGGTCAAAACCTTTGCCGTCGCGGGGATGTCCATACAAAACCTGGACGATTTAACCCGGGAAGCGGTAGACTGCGGCGCGGTCAAAACGGAGCGGAAGCGGTACAGTCAGACCCTCGTCCTGCCTGCGCCGCTTCGGCAGGAGCTGTTGGACTATGCCATGCGGGAGGGGATTCGCGCCGGGCCGGTGTTCCGCACCAAAAGCGGAAGACCCTTCAATCGCAGCGCCGTTACCGCGATGATCTCCAAACTGGGAGAAGCTGCCGGGCTGGAGCCAGGCAAAGCCAATCCCCGGAGCTTAAAACGCCTTTACCAGAACACCTTTGCCGACTACCAGCGGCAGGCGGACGCATGGATGGCAAACTGCTATGCCCGGCTGCTGGAGGAGGAAGAAGTACAGGTCGGTTGGATGGCCGGAAAGGGGTGACGGGAGATGGCTTATGGCATACCTGGGTTGGATGCGCTGGACATGGGCCCCTCGTGATCCCAGGGCGCTTTTGTTCCAGGCAGATCTAAATACGTGATCACTAAGATCCTGATAGAGAAATACAAGGAGGAAGTTATCATGAAGAGACGAATACTGGCAAGCTTGCTGGCGCTGGTCATGGTTTTGTCCATGGTCCCGGCGGCGCTGGCGGCAGAGGAGCCGCAGCAGGGTGAACCTGTCTGTGACTGCACGGCCCTCTGCACCGAAGAATCGGTCAATATGGACTGCCCGGTTTGCGGCGGTGAGGGAGGCTTTACCGCCTGTACCGGTGCCCCCGCAGAGCCGCAGGGAGACGGCGGCTCCACGCCCTGGACGGACCTGACCCCGGCGGAGCCGGTGGACAGCACCGACGAGCTTCCGGCTAGTTCGCCTGAAAACAACAGCGGCATGTATGCGGGAAACACCCATTCTGTAAACAATACTAATTTTAAGACCGTTGTTGAGGAGATCAAAAAGTCTGACCAGACAGAAATCACGCTTGTTTTAAGCGAGAATATCAAGACCCCTTTTGCGGGCATTGAGGGGAAGCACGTTACCCTGAAAAGTGATGGAGACATCCTGCATACCATCACTCTGGATTCTGAGCTTGTGGGCGATCTGACAGCCGATAATGTTAAGGTGCTCGCAAGGACGCTGTATTGCAGCGGCTATCGGACCATTTTCACGGAGAACTGTGAATTCACCATTACCGGCACGCTGTATGGCGGCGGCTATCAAAAGACCGTGGCAAGCACCTATGTGAAGATCAACGGCACCGGCAAGATCAATACCAGTGATAGTGAAAATGTCGTCATCGGCGGCAGCTACAAAGGCTCGGTGGACGGCGATATCTATATCGAGCTGGCAGGCAATATCAGCTATGGAACGAACGAGGGCGGCAACTATCTGGCGGCGACCAACAAGGCAACTGCCTATGGCGGGGATAAACCTTCAACAGATAAGCCTTATGTGGGCGGAAATGTGACCCTGATCCTCGATGGCCCTGTCGACACCATGCCGCAGAACGTCATTGGCGCATACAATTCCCACGTCAAAGGCAATGTAACCGTACAGGTCAAAGCCGGTTATTTCAATGGCATCAATGGTATGCGTGAAGACCCCACTCAGTCCATTGTGGACGGTGACATTCATATTATCGCCGGTGATCCTGCGTATGAGGGCACCGACCATATCTGCCGTCTTAATTCCAACTGGGACATTACTGGCGCTGGTGAGCAAATCAATAATTCCGGCCGCCTATTTCAGGTAAAAGGCGATGTAACGATTGATACCTATGAAAATGTATGGGGCTGGGATCAAAACGGAACGCCTAACTATGACCCGCCGGGGATCGTCGGCGTTGACTCCGCAGTGGTTGACGGCGATGTGACCATCAATGTCTACGGCTCCCATTTGGAAGATATTACTGGCCTAGATGAGTCGCTGGTAAGCGGATCTCTTGTGGGAGGGAACGTGACGATCAACGCTACAAATGCCGAGCTTAAAGATGCGGATAACACAAGCTATATTTACCCGATCAGTGACGGCAGGATCGAGGGAAACGCTACGATCAACATGGATGGCGGGTCGGTTTCCCAGATCAATTGTAGTGTGGGTACGACAGTTGGAAATACAACGGTCAATATTACCGGTGAACCGAAATTCACCTTGAAAACAGACGGCGTATGGGGGCAAAAGGTTGACGACAACAGTGCTCGCAATAAGTCTGTTCTGAATTTTAGCGAGGCCAACACTGCCATTCCGATTGTCGGTTATTTCTCCGAGATGAATGTGACAAACAATTCGGATGTAACCTTGGGGAATGAGAAGAAGAACGCGTTTAGCATTTATGATGTCAATATCAACACGGGCGCAAAATTGACCACCAACAAGCAGGCGTATTCCAAGGGTGCGCTGACAATGAACCATGGCACGTGGATCGCCAACGGCTATCTCTATGTCACCAAAACCACCCATACGCAGGATTCGGAGCTGGTCATGCACGACTACGCGGCGTTTGGATATGGGTATAAGGATGATTCTGCCTATGACAAAACCGTGGTGACGAGCAGCGGAGATACCTACACATTCGATAAGAATGATTACACAGATAAAATCTACGGAAACGTCGATATTACAGACAGCACCTGGAACGTGTTTGTTCCAACTGTAATTTACGGAGATTACAAGGGAACCGCCAATCAGATCCATCTCCCTGCATTTGTGGGAGATGAAAACTACCCGGATGAAACAATCCCGCTGGAGATCCTCGGCACGGCCACCGGCGCTACACAGGTGACGCTTGTCGATCAGACAGATACCACGAAAGAGGGCCTGCCGATCATCGGCCATAACTACATCAATGCGTTGAGGGACAGCGAGAAAGTCTTTGTCCTGGCAAACAACAACGCAAGGGCAGATGGCTTGTATTTCAAAAAGCTTGCGGACGCTGATGCGAAGAACAAAGCTGATTATGATATGTGGCAGGTCGCAAAGGGAATCACTGTTACGTTCGATAAGAACGGCGGCGATACAGATGCCGTGCCTGGGTTCATTCAGGTCGAGCTGCTCCCGGATGTGAGCGAATACCAGCCGGGCGTGCCGGGCACCAACCCGACCCGCGCGGGACATACCTTCAAGGGCTGGAACACCGAGAAAGACGGTTCGGGTGATCCCTATACGTCTACAACAAAAGTGAGCAAAAGCCTGACGGTCTATGCCCAGTGGGAGAAAGATGCGTCAGAGCAGCTTTATACCGTGTCCTATGACCTGAACGGCGGCACGGGAGCCAGCGATGTGGATTACAGCACGGTTTCCGTCCCGCAAGGGACCAGCGTCACCGTTAAGGCCGCGCCCAGCAAAAGCGGCTATACCTTTGAGGGCTGGAGCGACGGGAACAAGACCTATCAGCCCGGCGCCACGCTCGTTGTGACGGGCAATGTCACGTTGACCGCCCAGTGGCACAAGAACAGCACCGGCGGCGGCAGCACCGGTGGCGGCGACGATGGGAACGACGACTACATCCTTCACTACGAGTCCAACGGCGGCACAGAATATAAGGACGAGCGGTACAGCAAAAACACCGTGGTGAAGCTGAACAAGGTCCCCACCCGGGAGGGCTATACCTTCACCGGCTGGTATGCGGACAAAGAGTTGACCGACCGGATCACCAGCATCAAAATGACCAGCGACAAGACGGTTTACGCCGGTTGGGAGCCTACCGGTGTTCCTGACTGGCTCAACGGCAAGGATCACTTTGCCTATGTGATGGGCTACGCGGATGGTACCGTGCGCCCGCTGAACAAGATCAGCCGGGCCGAGGTGGCCACGATTTTCTTCCGCCTGCTGAACGAGGACATTCGGGAGAAAAATCTGACCACCGTCAATACCTTTGATGACGTGAACGAGGGCATGTGGTGCAACACGGCCATCTCTACCATGACGCGGCTGGGGGTGGTCCACGGCCGCACGGCGGAGCGGTTTGATCCCAATGCGCCCATCACCCGGGCGGAGTTCGCGGCCATCTGCGCTCGGTTCGATGCGTCCAAGCACGACGGTGACAGCAACTTCACGGATATTGCCGGCCACTGGGCCGAGACGGAGATCGAGCGGGCCGCGTCCTTGGGCTGGGTCCGGGGCTACACCGACGGCACGTTCCGGCCGGGCAATCACATCACCCGGGCCGAGGCGATGACCATGATCAACCGGGTCCTGAACCGCCTGCCGGAGGATGAGGACGATCTGCTGGACGGCATGAACGTCTGGCCGGACAACCAGCCCAGTGACTGGCACTATCTGGCAGTCCAGGAGGCCACCAACAGCCACGACTTCGCCCGTAAGAGTGACGCCGTCCACGAGCACTGGACCAAGCTGACCGCCGACCCGGACTGGAGCCGGTACGAGGTCCGATAAGAGAAAAAGAAACAAACGAGGGTGTCCCGCGCATCTGCTGCTGAGCAGGTGGGCGGGCGTCCCCAAGCGCCTGCTGAAAGCAGGACCATTTGATGAAAGGGTGGTTCCAGATATGAAGATCAAACGCAGAATATGCAGCGTGTTCCTTGCGCTGTGCCTGTGTATTGGGCTGATGCCCATGCCGGCGCTGGCGGCCCCTGGGGAGATCGGCGGAATTGGTGATGGTGGATGGCGTCCGAAAGATCCAGTGAAAAGTGATGTTATTACAGGCTTTAGAGAGCCGACTGCTGAGCAGCAAAGCGTTCCTTTTGGTACACCTTTGGAAGACATTTTATTTCCGAACAGATTGAAAGTGACTTTTGACGGTTATGCGAATGGTTCGTCTGTCTATGATGTTAAGTGGAAATATGACGAATACGATGCACAAACGCCGGGGGAATATACTTTTACAGCGGTATGTGACCAAGAGAAGTTTACATTTGCAGAGGGCGTTGTGTTCCCGACAATCACCGTTACGGTGCAAGCGCCCGTTCCGCCTAAGGAATATACCGTTGATACCTGGGATGCCTTGAAGCAGGCCACTGAAGACACCGCTAGCGAAAATAAGATCATAACGGTTACACAAGATTTGGTAGCTGATTCTCAAATTACAATTCCCAAAGGGCATTCGGTGACGTTGAAAGCAGCGGCTGATGTGGCAGAATTGCCGGTGATCAAAACGCCTATGATTAGCTACTTCCTTTCTGTGAAAGGGTCGTTGCAGGTTGAAAATCTGGTGTTCCAAGGAACTGGAACGGAATCATGCACAACAACGTTGATTTCGGTTTCTGGCACCTTAGAAATGACCAATGTTACGATTGAAAATCATGGCGCACCTAAAAAACGGGGAGACTCTGATTGGTATGGTCAAAAGATCAATGGTTCAAGCGGGTGTAAGATCACTCTAACAAATTGTACTGTTCATAACAATTATACAGGCAGAGATGGTACAATCAAATGCAGCTATGGCACATTAACACTTGAAAAATGTGTTTTGCAGAACAACACAGTAGAATCTCCGGGCGGTGGAGGGGGAGCAATCCAGGCCTCCAGTTCGACTGTGGTGATTACAGACTCAAGAATTGAAGATAATGGCATTCATTCAACAGATCAGAGGACCGTATACGGCGGCGGCGTTTACTTGGATGATAGCACGGCTACGATAACAGGTACTACCATCCAGAATAATAAAGCCATGCGCGGCGCTGGCATTTACTCGTGGCAAAGTGATCTGACAGTAGATCACTGCAAGATTTTGAACAACGATGGTACACATGGTGATACGGATAATTATCCGTGGTTTAATGGTGGTGGAATTTGCCAGGCAGGAGGAAATCTGGAAATCCGGAATACTGAAATCACGGGAAATTCCTCGAGATACACCGGCGGCGGCATCTACATCGATGGCACCGATGTGACTTTGGATGATACCGTTAAAATTTCTGGTAACCAGGCAGTGTGTGGTGGCGGCATCTATTTTAGTGGTGCCGATAACACCCTTAACTTGAATGGCACAATTATTAAGGATAACGAAGCCTTAAAAAATGATCGTTTTAACTCTACTAAATACGCTATTTATAATGGCTGCGGCGCTGGTATTGCAAATGATGGAGGAAATATAGTCATCCAAAACGCCCAAATCAGTGGTAATATCGCTGATGTAGAGGGCGGAGCCATTATGAATGCAGGCACGCTGGAACTGCGCGGCGGAAAAATCAGTAAGAATGAAGCTCCTGTGCAGGGTGGTGCAATCATCAACCGTGGCACGCTGACCATGGATGGCGGCGAAATTACTGGCAACACGGCAACCGGCACAGACGTTGCAAAAAATGAGGGCATCGGTGGTGGTGTCGCGAACCTGGGCACGTTTACCATGACCGGCGGCAAGCTCTATGACAACACCGCGGCGCGCGGCGGCAACGATTTTTACAACTACGCAGAGAAACCGGCCGGCGGCGATGTTGATGTTGGTGTGGATGACAACTGGGAAGGCAACCATGAGATGGAGCTGGGTTCCCTGCTGCCGGTGAGTCGGGCTGCAGCAGATCACGGCACCTTTACGCTGCTGCCCGCGAAGGACTTTGGCTTTGAAGGTTGGTTTGAAGATGCACCGGGTAAGCGATATCCAGAGAACAAGACGATTTATACGCCGAAGACAGGCGATACCGACGAAAAATATCTGACCATCGGTGAGCCGACGGTACAGACGGTGACCGTGACCTTCCAGCCCGGCGATCACGGTTCTTTAAGCGGTACCACCAGCTATCCGGTGACTGCTGGCTCTGTGTTCGGCGCCGGTGGTCGTGCGGTCCCGACGGTCAATGCGGACAGCAACTATGAATTCACCGGCTGGCTGGGCAGCGATAGCAAGATTTATACCAACAGTCAGATCCTGGGGCTGACGATCGCTGGCAATATGACATTTACTGCACAGTATAAGGCCGTTTCCTCCGGCGGTGGTGGCAGCACCGGCGGTGGTAGCAGCAGTGTTGACACCCACTATACGCTTCGCTACAAATCCAATGGCGGCACAGAATATAAGGACGAGCGGTACAGCAAAAACACCGTAGTGAAGCTGAACAAGGTGCCCACCCGGGAGGGCTACACCTTCACCGGCTGGTACGCCGACAAGGACCTGACTGACCGGATCACCAGCATCAAGATGACCAGCGACAAAACCGTTTACGCCGGTTGGGAGCCCACCGGCGTGCCGGAGTGGCTCAACGGCAAGGATCACTTTGCCTACGTGATGGGCTACGCGGATGGTACCGTGCGCCCGCTGAACAAGATCAGCCGGGCTGAGGTGGCCACGATTTTCTTCCGCCTGCTGAACGAGGACATCCGGGAGAAAAATCTGACCACCGTCAATACCTTTGATGACGTGAACGAGGGCATGTGGTGCAACACGGCCATCTCTACCATGACGCAGCTGGGGGTGGTCCACGGCCGCACGGCGGAGCGCTTTGATCCCAATGCGCCCATCACCCGGGCGGAGTTCGCGGCCATCTGTGCCCGGTTCGATGCGACCAAGCACGACGGCGAGAGCAACTTCACGGACATCTCCGGCCACTGGGCCGAAGCGGAGATCGAGCGGGCCGCGTCCCTGGGCTGGGTCCGGGGCTACACCGACGGCACGTTCCGGCCGGGCAATCACATCACCCGGGCCGAGGCGATGACCATGATCAACCGGGTCCTGAACCGCCTGCCGGAGGATGAGGACGATCTGCTGGACGGCATGAACGTCTGGCCGGACAACCAGCCCAGTGACTGGCACTATCTGGCAGTCCAGGAAGCCACCAACAGCCACGACTTCACCCGCAAGAGCGACGCCGTCCACGAGCACTGGACCAAGCTGACCGCCGACCCAGACTGGAGCCGGTATCAGTAAAGAAAACAACGCACTTTGGGGGAGGGAGTACTCCCTCCCCCTTGTGTATACAAGGGGGAAAGACTTCAATGAAAAAAAGAATATTGGCAAGCTTGCTGGCGCTGGTCATGGTTTTGTCCATGGTCCCGGCGGCGCTGGCGGCAGAAACGCTTGCCCCGGCGGAGCAACCCACTCAGGCGGCGGACTCTATCCCCGCTGAGCTGCTGATCCCGGCGGAGGATAACAGCCCTGCGAACGAACTACCCCCGGCTGACGACCCGCAGCCGGTGCAGGATAATAATGGCCCAGAAATTAACATTGCGTTGAAGGCCGGCAGCAGGATTAAGATTGAGACAGCTTCTATGCCGTTTGGTCCTCCCAACATAAAAGAGATGTTTCAGGAAGAAGAGATCGATTATGACGGTTGGCAGCTGATGAAGCTGGTTCTGACCATTCCGAAGCAGGACAGACTAGACGTGACTGGCGTAACGCCGGAAACCGATGGCCTATACCCAAAGCTTTCCCTTCTGGAAGAAGAAAATGACCACTTTACTTATTCCTATTACTTCAAAAAGAACGGAACATATAAGTTCGATGTGAACTACACCTTAAATGGCGTATCAGGTACGAAAACAGTGGAATATACGGTTGGTGATCTGATCGAAGTTCCAGATATCACCATGAGAGCCTATCTTCATATGCTGGTAGATTCAAACAGCCGTCGCAGATATATTACAAAGATAGACTTGCTGGAAGGAAGATCTTATAAGTCAGAAACCGAATATGAAACACACGAGGACGCGGAATGGGGAACAGGCTTTGATCCGGGCTATCACGGAGGACCGGACGGTGTTTTTTCTTATGTCAAAAAGTTAGATGGAATCCAGTATATGCAGACGATGGAGCAACTGGATTTTTGGGGAAGTCCTTACTATTATCACAAAAACCCATTCGACATCGAGTCTTTGGAGCCCCTGACATGGGGATATTATCCCTTGACTAAACGATTCCATGTTACTGAGTTGGATACTACAAACACACGTCTGAAACCGGAAGCTTACACTTCAGAGATGTTGGGTGCAATCCTTGAGAAAATGCCTAATTTGTCAGAATTTGTTGCTAATCGTGTTGGTTTTCATCATATGGAATCCTTTGGGAAAATGACCGGCAACAATCTGGACTTTCTGTCTGTGCCGCAAAATGGCATCACATCCCTGCACGGGCTGGAAAATCACACGGGGCTCACAAATATTATTATAAATAAGAACGAAATCTCCGATTTGACGCCGCTGAAAGATGTGCCGGAAGCAATCTGGTGGAATTTCCTCCAGAACAATATTTCGGATTTGACACCGATTCATGATCTAATGGTAAATGGAACCATTCATTTTGGCTTCCAGAGTGTTTATCCAGATCCGGTGCTGGTTTCTGACAAGGGCGAAAGCTATGAGCTGGAGCTGCCCATGCCCATTGATATTGATGGAAATCTCACCAAGGTTGGATTCGCGCGGTTTCTTGTAGAGCAAAAAGTAGATCAAAAACTGAATATATCTCCAGCGGAGAAAGACAAGCTTCTGGTCAAATATGCAGAGGACGACACAAAGCTCTATTCCGTTGAGGTACGTGACGGCAAGAGTTTTGTAACTATTCCCAAAGGCGATGTTCCCCATGCAAATACAGATCAAGCGTTCGAAGGTTCTAAGATGCGCTTCTGGTTTGAAAATGACAGCGGCAAGGATGCGAGGACCAGAGGCAAATTTAACGGCAACGTTGATTTCACAGCAACTACTGTGGAAAAGCCTGCGACCTACACCGTAACTTTCGATAAGAACGACGGCGATACGGAAGCTGATCCGAACACAATGACCGTAACCAGCGGCTCCGCTGTCGGCAAACTGCCTACAGCGCCGACCCGCACAGGCTATACGTTCACAGGATGGAACACAGAGCCTGACGGCAAGGGTACAGAATTTACCGCAGCCACACCGGTAACAAGCGATATCACGGTCTATGCCCAGTGGGAGAAAGATGCGCCGGAGCAGCTTTATTCCGTGTCCTATGACCTGAACGGCGGCACGGGAGCCAGCGGTGTGGATTACAGTACGGTTTCCGTCAAGCAGGGTACAGATGTCACCGTTAAGGCTGCGCCCAGCAAAAGCGGCTATACCTTTGAGGGTTGGAGCGACGGGAACAAAACTTATCAGCCCGGCGCTGTGCTCACTGTGATGGGCAATGTCACGTTGACCGCCCAGTGGCACAAGAACAGCACCGGCGGCGACGACGGAAACGACGACTACATCCTTCACTACGAGTCCAACGGCGGCACCAAGTACCGGGACGAGCGGTACAGCAAAAACACCGTGGTGAAGCTGAACAAGGTGCCCACCCGGGAGGGCTACACCTTCACCGGCTGGTACGCCGACAAGGACCTGACTGACCGGATCACCAGCATCAAGATGACCAGCGACAAAACCGTTTACGCCGGTTGGGAGCCCACCGGCGTGCCGGAGTGGCTCAACGGCAAGGATCACTTTGCCTACGTGATGGGCTACGCAGACGGCACCGTGCGCCCGCTGAACAAGATCAGCCGGGCTGAGGTGGCCACGATCTTCTTCCGTCTGCTGAACGAGGACATCCGGGAAGAGAATTTGACCACCGCCAACACCTTTGCCGACGTGAATGAGGGCATGTGGTGCAACACGGCCATCTCCACCATGACGCGGCTGGGGGTGGTCCACGGCCGCACGGCGGAGCGGTTTGATCCCAACGCGCCCATCACCCGGGCGGAGTTCGCGGCCATCTGCGCCCGGTTCGATGCGACCAAGCACGACGGCGACAGTAATTTCACGGATATTGCCGGCCACTGGGCCGAGGCGGAGATCGAGCGGGCCGCGTCTCTCGGCTGGGTCCGGGGCTACACCGACGGCACGTTCCGGCCGGGCAATCACATCACCCGGGCCGAGGCGATGACCATGATCAACCGGGTCCTGAACCGCCTGCCGGAGGATGAGGACGATCTGCTGGACGGCATGAACGTCTGGCCGGACAACCAGCCCGGCGACTGGCACTATCTGGCGGTTCAGGAGGCCACCAACAGCCACGACTTCACCCGTAAGAGCGACGCCGTCCACGAGCACTGGACCAAGCTGACCGCTGACCCGGACTGGAGCCGGTATCAGTAAAATCGAAGAGCTGCCGAAAATTTCGCGGTTGTTTTGACGTATTTTCGGCTGCGCTCCTTACAGACTATTCATTTTCCGGTGCGCTGGGAGCCGCTGCTTCTGGCGGTCCCAGGCCGCACTGGGACTGAAACCGCAGCTAAAAACACACCCCCTGCCCTTTGTCAGCACCACACAGGTGCGACAAGGGGCAGGGGGATTTTGCATGAGCGATCAGGGGGAGTTCACCGCAGTCCGCAGCGCGATCTGCTGGTATTATGCAGCGGCGCGGTAGGCGGCAATACGGTTGTATTGCCTGCTTTTTTGTGCTATGATGTACTTATTTCATCGAAAGATGGGAGCGGTAGGAGTATGCACGCTATGGAGTATTTATGGCTGGTGCTGCTGGCGATCCTTGGCGTGTCGTGGTGATCAAGCCGGAGCTCCTTTGGCGAATCGAGCATGTCTTCACAGTGAAGGACGGCGAACCGACAGAGCTCTATCTGGCCCTTATGCGGCTGGGCGGGGGCTTTTTCATCATCGCGGCCATCGTCTGCGCAGTGGTGGCCGTGCTTTAAGGGGACCAGCCAATGAAAAAGGCGCCTGCATGTTCAGAAAACCTGTGAGCCCGGCGAAAAACTGCCTGGCTCACAGGTTATATTTTGGAGAGAGCAGGCTGCCGGGATCTGCTGCCTGATCTGCGGAGCCGTTGGGGCCCAGGGGGTTGGGGAGTCCCGAGAAAGCTGTCGAATGATTTTGGGATAAATTTACAGACACGGCTTGAAAAATCTGTAAATTTGTGCTAGTTTATAGAAAAGGCGATTTGATGCGTTACGAATCCGTCGCAAATCGGAAATTTTGTAAAAAGGACGAGGGGATCATGGAGAACAAACGGACAGTTTTACTGGCAGATGCCAATGAGGAATTTCGCTCCATGCTGCGGGCACGGATGGAGCAGTCAGAGGAATATACGGTGGCAGGGGAAACGGGGGACGGGACGGAGGCCCTGGGGCTGATCGAGCAGCGGGAGCCGGACCTGGCGGTGATCGACCTGGTCCTGCCGGGGACGGACGGCGTCAGCCTCCTGCGCCAGCTGCGGGAGCTGGGACTGAGGACCCGGGTGATCGTGCTCTCCGCCTTCTGCGCGGATCAGGTGGTGGCTGAGGTCATGGGCCTGGGCGCGGCCTATTTCCTGCCCAAGCCCTGCGAGCCAGAGGCTCTGCTGGACCGGATGCGGGCGGTCTTTGGCCACCCGGCTACCCCGGAGGAGACCGCCGCGGCGCTGAAAAATCAGGTGACCACCATCATTCATGAGATCGGCGTGCCGGCCCATATCAAAGGCTATCAGTACCTGCGGGAGGCGATCATCATTGCGGTGAATGACATCGAGGTGATCAACGCGGTGACCAAGGTCCTCTACCCGGCGGTGGCGAAGCGGTTCAGCACCACGCCCTCCCGGGTGGAGCGGGCCATCCGCCACGCCATTGAGGTGGCCTGGGACCGGGGCGATCTGGAGACGCTGCAAAAGTATTTTGGCTACACCGTCTCCAACGCCAAGGGCAAGCCCACAAACAGCGAATTCATTGCTATGATCGCCGACCGGCTGCTGCTGGAGCGGAAGAACGGAAAGGGATTGAGCGTTTGAAAGGCGCAGCTGTGCTGCCAGTGAACAGAAAGGGCGGGGAGACCGAGATTCGGTCTCCCCGCCCTGGGTATTGTTCAAAAAACGGTCAGGTGTAGATGGGGAAGCGGGCGCAGAGGGCGTTCACCTCCGCGCGGATCTGGTCGGCGCTGCCGGCAAAGTCCCGGGCCGCCATGCCCATCCACCGGGCGATCTCCGCCATCTCGGGCTCCCGGAAGCCCCGGGAGGTGACGGCGGGCGTGCCCACCCGGACGCCGCTGGTGACAAAGGGCGTTTCCGGGTCGTTGGGAATGGCGTTTTTGTTGACGGTGATCTGGACCTCATCCAGGCGGCGCTCAAACTCCTTGCCGGTGATGTGGAAATTCCGGACGTCCACCAGCATCAAATGGTTGTCCGTACCGCCGGAGACCAGCCGGAAGCCCTGGTCGATGAGCCCCTGGGCCAGAGCCTGGGCATTGCTGACCACCTGGCGGCCATAGGCCTGGAACTCCGGCTTGAGCGCCTCGCCAAAGCTCACCGCCTTGGCGGCGATGATATGCTCCAGAGGACCGCCCTGGGTGCCGGGGAAGACGGCGGAGTTGATCTTTTTATAGAGCTCTTCGTCGTTGCAGAGGATCAGGCCGCCCCGAGGGCCCCGGAGGGTCTTATGGGTGGTGGAGGTCACCACGTCGGCATAGGGGACGGGAGAGGGGTGGACCCCGGCGGCCACCAGACCGGCGATGTGGGCCATATCCACCATCAGATAGGCCCCCACGGCGTCGGCGATCTCCCGGAAGCGGGCGAAGTCGATGAGCCGGGGATAGGCGGAGGCACCGGCCACGATGAGCTTGGGGCGGCACTCCTTGGCCAGTTCCAGCACCCGGTCATAGTCGATGACCTCGGTATCATCCTCCACACCATAGGGGACGATGTGGAAATACTTGCCGGAGAGGTTCACAGGGCTGCCGTGGCTGAGATGACCGCCGTGGGCCAGATTCATGCTCAGCACCGTGTCGCCGGGCTTTACCAGGGCGAAGAAGGCGGCCAGGTTGGCGTTGGCGCCGGAGTGGGGCTGCACGTTGGCGTACTGGCAGCCAAACAGCTGGCAGGCCCGCTTCCGGGCGATCTCCTCGGTGACGTCCACGGCGTAGCAGCCGCCGTAGTACCGCTTGCCGGGATAGCCCTCGGCGTATTTGTTGGTCAGGCAGGTGCCCATGGCCAGCATCACGGCCTTGCTGACCAGATTTTCTGAGGCGATCAGCTCGATATTGCGGCGTTCCCGGGCAAACTCCTCCTGAATGGAGGCCCCTATCTCGGGGTCGTATTGGGAGATAAATTCCATGGTTTCCTGGATCATGGGGCAGTCCTCCTGACATATGACAATTTAAAAAAGTAGTACCATCATACCACACCGGACAGGCTGGTGCAATACTTTCCGGAATCCTGTGGGAATTTGCCGAGCCCTTTTCAAGAGGGGCGGAGTGTGGTACACTGGGAGAAACGCCGGAGAGGGGGGATGCATGTGGACCGGGTGATCCTGCATTGTGATCTGAACTGCTTTTACGCCTCGGTAGAGCTGCTGAGCCACCCGGAGCTGCGGCGATTGCCCATGGCCGTCTGCGGCGATCCCGCCTCCCGCCACGGCATCATCCTGGCCAAGAACGAGCCGGCTAAGCGCCTGGGCGTTCAAACGGCGGAGACCATCTGGCAGGCCAAGAAAAAGTGCCCGGACCTGGTGCTGCTGCCGCCTCACCATGACCGTTACCGGGCGTATTCCCGGCAGGTCAACGCCCTCTATGACACGTACACCGATTTAGTGGAGCCCTTTGGCATCGACGAGAGCTGGCTGGATGTGACCCACACCTTGCACCTCTTCGGCGGAGACGGGGCGGCCCTGGCAGACGCCCTGCGCCGCCGGGTCCGGGAGGAACTGGGCTTGACGCTGTCGGTGGGGGTCAGCTTCAACAAGGTCTTTGCCAAGCTGGGCAGCGACTACAAAAAGCCTGACGCCACCACGGTGATCTCCCGGGAGAACTGGCGGGAGATCGTCTGGCCGCTGCCGGTGGGCGACCTTCTGTATGTGGGCGGCGCGGCCCGGAAGCTGCTGGGCGGCTACGGCGTGTCCACCATCGGCCAGCTGGCGGCCTGCCCGCCGGAGATGCTGGAATCCCTGCTGGGAAAGATGGGGCTTCAGCTCCACGAGTACGCCAACGGCCTGGACCGGTCTCCGGTCCGCTCCCGGTATGACGCCGAGCCGGTGAAATCCGTGGGCAACGGCACCACCTTCCCCCAGAACCTGACCACCCGGACCCAGGTCCAGGGGGGCGTGGCGGTGCTGGCGGATTCCGTGGCTACCCGGCTCCGCCGCCACGGGCTGTATGCCGGGGGGCTCCAGGTCACCATCCGGGACCCGCAGTTCCACGACCGGTCCCGCCAGTGCCAGTTTCCGGGACCTACCCACCTGATCCGGGACCTGACAGAGACCGCCATGGCCCTGGTGGACCAGCTGTGGCGGCCCCCGGCCCCCATCCGGGCGCTGACCGTCACGGCCCTGCACCTGACGCCGGAGGGAGAGACCTACGAGCAGACCGATCTGTTCGGCGCCGCGCCCAAGAAGGAGAAGCTGGAGCGGCTGGAGGGGGCCATGGACCAGATCCGAAAAAAATACGGCGGGGGCGCCATTGTTTTCGGCGCCGCCCAGCCCGAGAAAGAGGAGGACCCATTGGATGACAAGAGCTGAGGAAAAGCAGCAGATGCGCCGGACCATCCGGGCGCTGGAAAAGAGCCTGTCTCCTGCCTATAAGGCAGAGAGCAGCGAGGCTATCGCCCGCCACCTGCTGGCGATGCCGGAGTATCAGGAGGCCCGGTCAGTGTTCTGCTTTGTGGGCACGGCCCGGGAGATCGACACCACCGCGATTTTGCAGGACGCCCTGGCGGCGGGAAAACGGCTGTCAGTGCCGCTGTGTGTGGGAGAGGGCCTGATGGAGCTGCGGGAGATCACGGACCTGGGGCAGCTGGTCCCCGGGGCCTATGGGATTTTGGAGCCCACAAAGGACCGGCCGCTGGTGCAGGCGGACGAGGTGGACTTTGCGGTGCTGCCCTGTCTGAGTTGCAGTCACGGCGGCCACCGCCTGGGGCAGGGCGGCGGCTTCTATGACCGGTTTTTGTCCCACTACCGGGGCGGAACGGTGCTGCTGTGCCGGGAGCGGCTGACCCGGGAGGACATCCCCCTGGAGCCCCACGATTACCCGGTGCCCTGGGTGCTGACGGAGCGGGGCCTCTGGGAGGACGGCACCCCCGCCCGGCTGGGCTGAGAAAATCAAAAGCGAAGACTGCCACTGGCAGTCTCCGTTTTTGCGTGTTGAAAAAGCCTCGCAGAGTTTACCCACAAGGGGTGCGCCGCATCCGTAAGGCAGCAAAGCTGCCAACGGCTGCGCAGTCGCGCCCGCAGG
>CAUWNE010000047.1:0-18041 GCA_963560095.1 uncultured Dysosmobacter sp.
CGAAATATTTTTTTATTCACTATACTTATCTTGTTTAATGAAGAAATATTTTTATGTGTAAATTCTACTTTTATTTTTTCCATATCATTTCCATTCCTAAATCCCAGCTTCTCGAGCAATGCTTCTCCGGAAACCTCCCTCCGTCATTTCCCCGGCGGGCTGTTCCCCCGGAAACTGCCGCTCCCCCGCTCCGCCAGCTCTCCGAAACGCGGCGCCGCGGCGGCGGTTGCCAAGCGGCCCGCCCGGTGGTAAACTCCCCGGGAAGACAACTTTTTGATTAACAAGGAGGAATCCCCATGTCCTATCAGATCCTCTCCCTGGCGGACCAGCCCCAGCTGACAGACGCTGCCGCCCGGTGGTTCCATGAGAAGTGGCAGGTCCCGGAGGAGGCCTATCAGGAGAGCATCCAGGCCTGCGCCGGCGGCAAAAGTCCCGTTCCCCAGTGGTATCTGGCAATGGAGGATGGGCGGATCATCGGCGGCCTGGGCGTGATCGAAAACGATTTCCACTGCCGCAGAGACCTCTCCCCCAACGTCTGCGCCCTCTATGTGGAGGAAGAACGGCGGTGCCGGGGCGTGGCCGGGGCCCTGCTGGAGCGGGTGTGCGCCGACATGGCCCGCCGGGGCGTTTCCACGCTGTATCTGGTCACCGACCACACGTCCTTTTATGAGCGCTATGGCTGGGAATTTCTCTGCATGGTCCAGGAGACGGAGGCCCCCCGCCAGATCCGGATGTACCGCCGCCGGACATGAAGCGCCGGTCTCAGCGAAGGTCCCGCAGCTGCGCCTGCAAACGCTCTAAAAAGGCCCCCGCGTGGGCCCCGTCCATCTGGGTGTGGTGGAACTGAAAGGAGATGGGCAGGACATACCGCAGCCCCCGCCGGCGATACCGGCCCCAGAAGAGGAAGGGGTTGTTGTAGATCCCGCTGTTCATGCCCACCACGCCGTCCAGCTCCGTCTCCACAATGGCCGAGGTGCCGATCACCATGTGGGTCTCGGAGAGGTCGATATCCCGGCCCGTCTCCGCCGCCTGGGCGGTGTCTGCCAGATAGCGGCGGCTGTATGATGCCAGGTCCCCGGTGCAGGGGATGTCGCAGGAGGTCACCCCGCCGGAGCGGTTTGCGACGATGGTGCTCACCGCCAGCTCGTCATACCGGATCAGTGCCTTTCCCACCGGCAGGGTGTAAAACTCCCGGACGCCGGCGGCGGCCTGTCCGATGCAGTAGTCCAGCAGCATGTGGAATTTCAGCCCCCGCCGTCTGCTCAGCCGGACCGCCGCCGTCACATCCAGGGTCTTGAAAACTGTCACCATGGGGTTGGGCGCCCCCATCCAGAGATGATAGGCCGCCTCCCGGCTGGTCTCTCTGGGATCGATCTCCCGCGGCATACGCTTCCCTCCTCTTATATGTTATATGAAAGTCTCCCTATGGTACCACATCTCCCTCTGGATCGCAACCTCCCAGCCCCAGCGGGGCCGCAGAGAGCGCACACCTGTCTCCATACAAAGCACAAACGCCGGCATTTTGTCCACCCCATGGAAAAGTGCCGGTTCTTTTGTAAAATTCGCAGAAAATCGATTGTTTCTCCAGTTTCCGATTTAGGAATTTTCAATCTTGTAGGATGGCCCCGGATTCACTATATTAAATATAACCTGTATAGGAAAAAGTGATAACGGGGGAACCTCTCCCGGGAAGCGAACTTTTTAGGGGGCATGAACTATGTTGAAAAGCGCATATTTGCAGCGTGTCTATACCGAGGTGGTCACCCGGGACCCGGACCAGCGGGAGTTCCACCAGGCCGTGCTGGAGGTGCTGGAGAGTCTGGACATGATCGTGGACAAGCACCCGGAGTATGAGGAAAACGGCATCATCGAGACCTTTGTGGAGCCCGAGCGGATGATCTCCTTCCGGGTGCCCTGGATCGACGACGCCGGCAAGGTCCACGTCAACCGGGGCTACCGCATCCAGTTCAGCTCCGCCATCGGCCCCTACAAGGGCGGATTGCGGTTCCACCCCACGGTGAACCTGTCCATTCTGAAATTCCTGGGCTTTGAGCAGATCCTGAAAAATAGCCTCACGGGCCTGCCCATGGGCGGCGCCAAGGGTGGCGCGGACTTTGACCCCAAGGGCAAGAGCGACGCCGAGGTGATGCGCTTTTGCCAGAGCTTCATGACCGAGCTCAACCGCCACATCGGCCAGTTCGTGGACGTGCCCGCCGGCGATATCGGCGTGGGCGCCCGGGAGATTGGCTATCTCTTCGGCCAGTACCGCCGCATCCGGGGCAGCTATGACGCCGGCGTGCTCACCGGCAAGGGATTGAGCTTCGGCGGCTCCCTGGTCCGGACCCAGGCCACCGGCTACGGTCTTTGCTACCTGACCGAGGAGATGCTCAAGTGCATGAGAAACGACAGCTTCCAGGGCAAGAGCGTGGTGATCTCCGGCTCCGGCAACGTGGCCATCTACGCCGCGGAGAAGGCTGCCACCCTGGGGGGCAAGGTCATCGCCATGAGCGACTCCAACGGCTTCATCCACGATCCCAACGGCGTGCAGCTGGACGTGATCAAGGACATCAAGCTGGGCCACCGGGGCCGCATCCGGGAGTATGCCGACCGGGTCCCCGGCAGCACCTTCACCGAGGGCTTCCGGAACATCTGGACCATTCCCTGTGACATCTGCCTGCCCTGCGCCACCCAGAACGAGATCGACGAGGACACCGCCCGGACCATTGTGAAAAACGGCGCCATGGCGGTGGCCGAGGGCGCCAACATGCCCTGCCGGCCCGAGGCCATCCGGATCTTCCAGGAGGCCGGTCTCCTCTTCGCCCCCGCCAAGGCCGCCAACGCCGGCGGCGTGGCCACCAGCGGCCTGGAGATGAGCCAGAACTCCATGCGCTATGCCTGGAGCTTTGAGGAAGTGGATGCCCGGCTCCAGGGCATCATGACCAACATCTTCCACAACGCCTACAACGCCTCTGTGGAGTGCGGCGTGCCCGGCGACCTGGTGGTGGGCGCCAACATCGCAGGCTTTAAGAAGGTGGCCGACGTCATGCTGGCCCAAGGCCTGATCTGAGCCCCGCTCCCCCCAACAGATAAAACGCTCCCCCCGAACTTCGGGGGGAGCGTTTTTCGTATGCGCTTGTTCACATCCCGCTCTCAAAGGGGAAGCGGTAGGGCAAGCCCAGGCGGTCCCGGACCTCCAGGATCTCCCGCTGCACCGCTTCGCTGACCGGAACGCCCTTGTCCCGGCGCTCGCACCAGGCCAGCCACTCCTTCTCTCCGGCGGTGTAGATCCGCTCCTGACCCGGGGCCTTCTCCGAGGCCCGCAGGGCCCGGCAGATGTCCCCCGCCGTCTTCCGGCAGGTATCCAGGCCCATGAAGAACTCCGGATTGATGACGAAGAAGAAATGGCCCAGGCCGTACATCCGGGGCTTCCCCGCCGGGTCCACGCCGGTCAGGGCCTTCATGAAGGACCCGCCGGCCAGGGCGGCAGAGAGGATCTCCACCACCGCCGCGTAGCCGTAGCCCTTGTAGCCGCACAGCTCCTCCCCCGCGCCGCCCAGGGGCGTCAGGGCGGCGCTGCCGTCCACCAGGGCCTTCAAGATCGCCTGGGAGTCGGTCATATAGCTGCCATCGTGGGCGATGACCATGCCGGCGGGGGTGTCCTTGCCCTCCCGGGCGTAGTATTCGATCTTTCCCCGCTGGATGGCGGAGGTGGCGCAGTCCAGGCTGAAGGGAAAGTCCTCATCGGTGGGGATGGCCCAGGTCAGGGGGTTGGTGCCCATCATGTTCTCCACGCCGAAGGTGGGGGCGATCGAGGGCCGGGCGTTGGTGCCGGTCAGGCCGATCATGCCGGCGTTCACGGCCATGGACGTCCAGTACCCGGCGATGCCGTAATGAGTGGAGTTGCGGATGGCGCCGCCGGCCATCCCATACTTCCGTGCTTTTTCGATCAGGGCCTCCATCATGTGGTGGGAGGCCACCATGCCCATGCCGTCATGGGCGTCGTAAACCAGGGTGGTGGGGGTGTCCTTGAGGACCTCGATTTCCGTGACAGGCCGCAGGGTCCCCTTCACGATCCGGTCGATGTAAATGGGCTTGAACCGGTTACAGCCGTGGCTCTCAATGCCCCGGCGGTCCGACTCCAGCAGGACGTCCGCGCAGATCCGGGCGTCCGCCTCCGGGACGCCATAGCCCTCAAAGGCGTCCACCAGGAACCGCTCCATCAGGTCCCATGGCACATAGGGTCTTGTCTCCATCATCGCTCCTCTCCCGGTCTCCGCGGGGCTCAATCGTCCAAGCGGACCTGCTCCACCGCGTCTTCCCGCCGGCTGTTCAAAAAGGCCCGCAGGCTGTCGGCGTCGCCGTCCCGGAGACCGCTCTTTTCCAGGATGTAGCCGTTGTATGCGTTGATATAGAAGTGAAATCGCTCTGCCGTCTCGCAGATGGCGCCGAACTGCTCGTAGGGGTAGCTGGCGGATTTCATCCGATTGCTGATGACCAGCTGCTCGTCCTCAAAGGAAAACCAGCAGCGGCGGGCATTCTCCGGGATGCTCCGCAGGGCCCTGGCCGCAAAGGCGCTGTAAAACCGCCATCCGGTCCAGAAAAGCTGGGCCCCCAGATACAATCCCACCGCCGTCAGCAGGATCACCACCAGATCCCCGCTGCCGGTGAGGACCTGCCAACCATTCCACAGGCCCACCGCGCCCAGCACGGCGCCCAGCGCCAGATAACCCAGCCGCACCAGCCGGTAGCGCCGGGCGCTCATGCGCATGGCGGCGATCTGATAGAACTCTCTCAGGCTCTCCTGGGTATAGACCGTCTCTCCGGTCATGTGATCCCTCCTGTTGGAACACCCGTCCAGCGCACAGCAGCTGTGCGCCGGGCGGGTGTAGTCTTTCGTCCGGCGGTCCTCAGCCCTGCTTGGGATAGATGCCGTAATAGTGCATCACATTGATATCCCGGGGGCAGTCCTCGCCGTGGGTGCCGTGGCCCTGCTCGTTGAGGTGGTTGCCGTGGTCAGAGGCCCAGACCACCATGGTGTCATGGTCGGTCCAGTGCTCCTTCACAGACTTGGTCAGCCGGTCAAAGGCGTCAATATGGTGGTGGAAGGCCGCCATGGACTCCGGAGACTCGGGCTGGGTGCGGTGGATCATATCGTCATATTCCTGGTTATAGACCACGATCAGGTCGTACCGGTCCTCCTCGATCAGCTGGAGGGCCTTCTCCGTGGCGGCGTCGTCATAGCTCTCGATATAGTAGTCGATATCCCGGTTCAGATAGACCATGGCCATGCTGGAATTCTCCACCGTGACCAGGGCCACCTTCTTGCCGCTGCGGGGCAGGGAGTCAAACAGGGAGTCCACCGTGATCACCGGCTTGACATAGCCCTTGATGCCGTGGACATCCGGGGACACACCGGTATACATGGAGCCGAAGCACACCGGCGTCCAGGAGGGAGAGACCGTGGCGATGGGCAGGGCCAGCTGGGTGGCGTGGAGCACCGGCGCCAGGTCCTCGGTGTACTTCTGATACATCCAAAGGCCCACGCAGTCGGGGTTGTAGATCAGGACCCGGTCCGCCTTGCCGCCGTGAAGCATCTGGTCCACCATGTCGTTGACCAGGGGGATGGCGGGATCTGCCTGGCGGGGCGCCTCGGCTCCCATCGCATAGGCGATCGTGGACGCCATGCGGGTCATGGAAATTGCATTATACATCTGGAATCTGTGACCTCCTTCGGTTCAGTTTTGGGTTTTGTACTGGTCTGCCACCATGTGGCAGGCCACAAAGTGTTCCGGCGAGATCTCCGTCAGCTGGGGGTTTGCCCGGTTGGGGCAGTCCTCCATGCAGGCGTCGCAGCGTTTCATAAAGCGGCACTGATCCGGCAGGTTCACCGGGGAGGTGACCTCACCCTTGATGAGCTTGCGCACCGGCTTCTCCTTGCCCACGATGGGCAGGGGGATGGCGGAGAGCAGGGACTGGGTGTAGGGATGGGCGGGGTTGGCAAAGATCTCGTCCGAGGGGGCCTTCTCCACCATCTGGCCCAGGTACATCACCGCGATGTCGTCGGAGAAATACTTAACCACGCTCAGATCGTGGGTGATGAACACATAGGTCAAGCCCATGTCCCGCTGGAGCTGCTTGAGCAGGTTCAGGATCTGGGCCTGGATGGACACGTCCAGCGCCGACACCGGCTCGTCGCACACGATCAGCTTGGGATTCACGGCCAGGGCCCGGGCGATGCCGATCCGCTGGCGGCGGCCGCCGTCCAGCTCATGGGGGTAGGAGTTGACGAACCGGCGGGCCAGGCCCACGATGTCCATCAGCTCCAGCGTCCGCTTCTCGATCTCCGCCTTGCTGCGCAGGAGCTTGTGCTCCTTGATGGGCTCGCTGATGAGCTGCATGATGCTCTGGCGGGGGTCCAGGGAGGAGAAGGGGTCCTGGAAGATCATCTGCATCTTCGTCCGCAGGGGCCGCATCCGGGCCCGGCTGTAATGGGTGATGTCCTCCCCGTCAAAGATGATCTTGCCGGAGGTGGGCTCCGTCAGCTTCAGCAGCGTCCGGCCGGTGGTGGACTTGCCGCAGCCGCTCTCGCCCACCACGCCCAGGGTCTTGCCCTCCTCGATCTGGAAGCTGACGCCGTCCACAGCGTGGAGCTTGCCCTTGGGGGTATCAAAATACTTGGTCAGATTCTGGACCTCCAGAATGATCTTCTTCTCGTCAGCCATTTTGATCCCTCCTCAGGCGGAAACTCGGGTCGTTGTACGCGTCGCAGGCCACGTAGTGGCTTCCCGCCACGTGCCGCAGGGCCGGGACCTTCTCCCGGCAGGCGTCTGTTGCGTAGGGGCAGCGCTCAGCAAAGGTGCAGCCCGCAGGCAGGTTCATGGGGTCCGGCATCAAGCCCTTGATGGGGACCAGCTCCTCGCCCCGCTGCTTGAGGTTGGGCAGGGAGTCGAACAGGCCCTCGGTGTAGGGGTGGCGAGTGTGGTTGAACACATCGTCCGCCGAGCCCACCTCCACGATGCGGCCGGCATAGACCACGGCCACGTCGTCGCAGGTCTCCGCCACAACGCCCAGGTCGTGGGTGATGAGCAGCATGGACATATGGTTATTGACGATGAGATCCTTCATCAGCGAGAGCACCTGGGCCTGGATCGTCACGTCCAAGGCGGTGGTGGGCTCGTCCGCGATCAGGAGGTTGGGCTGGCAGGCCAGGGCGATGGCGATGATCACCCGCTGCTTCATGCCGCCGGAGAACTGATGGGGATAGTCATTGGCCCGGCTGTCGGAAATTCCAACCGTCCGCAGCATCTCCTTGGCCTTTTCCATCGCCTGTTTGGCGTCCACATTCTGGTGGAGCTGGATACTCTCGGCGATCTGGCTACCCACGGTCATCACCGGGTTCAGGGCAGTCATGGGGTCCTGGAAGATCATGGCCACGTCGTTGCCGCGCATGCTCTCCAGTTCCTTGTCGCTCATCCGGAGGACGTTTTTCCCCTCCACCAGGATCTCGCCGCTTTTGATGACGCCGGGCGGGTTGGGCACCAGGTTCAAAATACTCAGAGCTGTGGTCGTCTTGCCGGCGCCGGTCTCGCCCACCAGGCCCAGCGTCCGCTCCCGGCCGATGGACAATGACAGTCCGTTGACTGCCTCCACACAGCCGTCATCTGTTTCATAATGGACCACCAGGTCCTTGATCTCTAATACGTTATCAGCCATCGTGCACCTCTTACTTCTTCAGCTTGGGGTCCAGCGCATCCCGCAGACCGTCGCCCAGCAGGTTCAGCGCCAGGACCGTCAGCATGATCGCCAGGCCCGGGAACATGCACATCCAGCCGGAGGAGCGGATGTAGCCCCGTCCGTCAGACAGCATGGCGCCCCACTCCGGCGTGGGAGAGGGCACGCCCACTCCCAGGAAGCTCAGGGAGGAGGCGGAGATAATGGTGGAGCCGATGCGCAGGGTGATCTGCACGATGATGGGGCTGAGGCAGTTGGGAATGATATGCTTGAGAATGATCTTCCAGGTGGGCAGACCCATGGCATAGGCAGATTCGATGTACTCCTCGCCCCGGATGGTCATCACCTGGGCCCGGGTGATCCGGGTGAAGCCGGTGGCCGAGCTGATGCTCAGCGCCAGCAGCAGATTCATGGTGCTGGTGCCCAGCAGGGAGACGATGACCACGGCGATCATGATGTTGGGGATGGAATAGAGGATATCGTTGGACCGCATCACGATCTGGTCCACCACGCCGCCGTAGAAGCCGGCCAAAGCGCCCAGGATCATGCCGATCACCAGGCCGATGGCCACGCTGCCCACGCTGATAGCCAGGGAGTAGCGGGCGCCGTAGAGCACCCGGGCAAAGATGTCCCGGCCGGTCTGGTCCGTGCCGAACCAGTGTTTGGCAGAGGGTCCCTGGAAGATCTCCGTGCTCAATCCCACGATATCCGTCTCATAGTCATAGATAAAGGACGAGGCAATCGTTGCCACCACCAGCACCACCAGGAAGATCATACCCAGGATGGCGCCCTTGTTTTTCAGCAGGCGGCGCAGAGTCTCCTGGGCCATAGAGCGCCCCTGGACCTCCCGTGCCGCCTCCTCCATTGTTACTCTCTTCGTCATCGCGTTCACCTCTTATTGGAATACTGCGCCTTGATGCGGGGATCACAGAAGGCGTAGACGATGTCCGTGGCCAGATTGATCAGCGCCATCATCACGCAGCAGAGGATGATGGAGCCGGTGACTGTGGGGGTATCCCGCTTGCTGATGGCGTCGAAAATTAAACGGCCGATGCCTGGCCAGGCAAACACAGTCTCAGCCAGGACGGAGCCGGTCATGACAAAACTGAACTGCATGCCCACCGCGGTGACGATGGGGATCATGGCGTTGCGCAGACCATGCTGATAGATGACCCGGTTTCTGGAGGCGCCCTTGGCCTTGGCCGTGGTCATGTAATCCTGGCGGATCACATCCAGCATGGCGCTTCGGGTGGTGCGGGTCAGCAGCGCCGCCAGGCTCAATCCCACGGTCGCCGCCGGCATGATCAGATATTCAATGCCCCCTGTGCCGCCGGATGGCAACCATCCGAGATTCAGGGAGAAGAGCAGAATAAACATCAGCCCCAGCCAGAAGTTCGGCATCGACACGCCGAACAGGGCAAAGACCATTCCCGCCGTATCCTTCCAGGAGTTCTGGTGGATGGCGGTATAGATGCCCAGTGGTATGGAGATCAAACACGCGAAGATCAGTGCTGTTCCTCCCAAAAGGAGGGTCTTGGGCAGACGGCCCATGAAGGTCTCAAACACATCCAGGCCGCTCTTCCAGGAGGTGCCCATGTCGCCGGTGATAATTCCGCCGACATACCGGAAATAGCGGGTCAAAAAGGGATCGTTCAGGCCCATGGATTCCCGGAGCGCCTCCCGCTGCTCAACCGTTGCGTTCTCAGGCAGGATCTGCTGCACGGGATCACCTCCGGCCAAATCCATGGCCCAGAAGATCAGCAGGGAGGTCACTAAAAGGGTGGGGATCATCAAAAGCAGACGCTTGACAATATAACGAATCATATCCAATTTCTCCTTCAGAAAAGACGCCGCGGAAACGCAGAATCAGAGCCGCCAAAAGGAGCGGGACCGAATATCTGATTTTTCGGTCCCGCTCACAGTCAGCTCAGGGATTATTCGGCGCTGTCCAGCGCAACGTAGGCGTGAGACCAGACATGATTGCCGCCGCCGAACAGGTAGGTGCCCTGGAGGTTCTTGTTATAGGCGATCACCAGATCGGGCACGTACAGGGGGATCTGAGGAACGATCTCCGCCATGTACTGCTGCAGCTCCTGGCTCTCCTGAAGCCGGGCATCCGCGTCCTTCTCCACCAGGATCTTGTCGGCCATCTCGTCCACATAGGGATCGGCCAGGTGGTGGTAGTTGGTGGGATAGTCAGAGTAGAACAGCTCGCGGTAGGTCTCATCCAGACGGGTGATGACGTTCCAGCGCCACAGGAACATATCCTGGCCGCCGTTCTGGCACTCGGTCTTCAGCGTGGCCTGGTCAAAGGACTGGATGTTGACCGTGATGCCGATCTGCTGGAGGTTGGCCTGGATGATGGGGGCGATGGTCTTATAGGGATCGTCGGTAGCGGCATACAGCTCCACGGTAAGGCCGCCGTCGGGATAGCCGGCCTCGGCCATCAGCTCCTTGGCCCGCTCCAGATCATAGGTGTAGCCCTCGATCTCGTTATCATCCATAAAGCTCCACACGCCGCGGTTGAGCACGCTGGTCTGAGGCAGGCCCCGGCCGCCCAGGACCACGTCGATGATGTAATTCTTGTCGATGGCGCAGGACACGGCCTGGCGCAGCTTCTCATTGTTGAAGGGCTCCTTGGAGCAGTTCAGGCCCAGATAGAACAGGCGGGTGCCGGGCAGGGTGTAGACGGTGATGTTCTCGTCCTTCTCCAGGTACTCCAGCTCGGTGGTGGGAGGATCGATGCACACGTCGATCTCGCCGTTCTGCAGGGCGATCACGCGCTGAGAGGCCTCCATCAGGGGCTTGAAGATGATCTCGTCGGCCATGCCGGGGTCGTCGCCCCAATACTTCTCATTGCGGACGAACTTGGCGTACTCGCCCTCTTTCCACTCGGAGAAGACGTACTGGCCAGAGCCCACCAGCCAGGGCTCCTTGTTGCTCTCATCCTCCCAGGCCGCCTTGGACTGGATGGACATGGGCACGCCCATCAGGGTGTCGATGAGCTCGTTGCTGTACTGGGTGGTGGTGAACTGGACGGTATAGGTGTCCAGGGCCTCCACGCTCTCCACCAGGCCCAGGGTGCCGGACACGGCGCTGAGGGTGGGGTCGTCGCTCATGGCCATCTCATAGGTGAACACCACGTCGTCGGCAGTCAGAGGCTCGCCGGTGCTGAAGGTGGCGTTCTCCACCAGATGGAAGACCAGATGGTTGTCATCGGTCCACTCCCACTCGGTGGCCAGCTGAGGATTCTTCTCATTGGTCTTGTTGTCCAGAGAGACCAGGCGCTGATGGGTCATGACCAGGCAGTTGTTGTTGGCCTGATCGTTCTGGAGCATGGGGTTGAGCTGGTTGATATCCGCGGCGGTACCCACGATCAGGTCCTTCTTCACGCCGGGGATGCTGCCCTCGACGCCCTTGGCGCCGGAGCTCTCGCCGCTGCTGCCGGAGTCCCCGCCGCAGGCGGCCAGGGACAGGGTCATCGCAAGGGTCAGCAGGATGGCGAGGATCTGTTTCCTTCTCTTCATAACATCTTCTCCTTTTCATAATTAAAATAAAGAGAAGTCCTGTCGGGCTTCCCCCTATTCTCCTGAAACAACACGCGCAGACCGGCCCGGGGCCTCTCCGGTGTTTGACGAAAACCGGAAAAACCTCAGCCGGCCCATAGACAAGTTCTGTGTGAATTATACAAAATCCGCCAGAAAGTGTCAATGGCTTTTTTCCAGAGGCGTCTTCCGCTCCTTCCAGTCCGGGTTTTCTCGTAAAATCCCCGTAAAATCATCGCCCAAAAGGCCCGCGCCCGCCGGCCTCCTTCAGCCCATTCACGCACACTTCCCATGTAAAGCTGGACTTTCCAGGCGGTTTTTGTGTCATTTTGACAGTTTCCTGTAAAATCCAGCCGTTCCGGCCGACAGCCCCCCTCTGTCTCCCTCTCCAAGCGCCTTGACCTGGGAGGAGCGGCCTCCGCCGCTGTTTGACCGTGTTTCTCCCATATTTTACAGGATCCTTCCCCCCGTCTGCAAGGCCTGTATATTTCCCTTTCCGTACACCTGCTTTGGGGATATGGCGGTTTTCACAGGGTAAATCTCCGTTTTTCGTGACCTTTGCCAAAGATTTGTCTAACAAGTAACAGGTCCACCTACTGGAAAAAGGACCGGAAATCTCCGCTTTCCGTCATTCTGACGAAGATTCTCACCCGGAAATTGCCAAAAACCTGTCAAGTTTATTTTCTACCCAATAATTGATTGCCAAAATAAAAACTTGACTAATATTTCCCCAGGTGTTATAAAGTTTTTAGGCAATTCGGCGAGAGACTGCGTGATTGGGAGGCAGTCTTCCCGGATCTGTACATAGGAATTTTAGGAGGGTTCATATGTCTAACCAACCGCAGCAACAGCAAGGCGCATTCAAAAAGGACATGCGCAAGATCGACATCTGGGCACTGGCTTTGGGCGCCATCATCGGATGGGGCACCTTCGTGATGCCGGGCACCAACTTCCTGCCCAAGGCAGGTCCCAGCGCCATTATCGGCCTGCTTCTGGGCGGCGCGGTCATGGCCATCATCTCTCTGAGCTACGGCTACTGCATCAAGAAGTATCCTCTCTCCGGCGGCGAGTTTGTCTACGCGGACGCGTCCTTTGGCAAGAAGCACGCCTTCGCCTGCGGCTGGATGATCGTTCTGGGCTACTGGTCTCTGATCCCCCTGAACAGCACTGCCATCGGCATGATCACTCGGTACATCTTCCCCGGCGTGTTCCAGTTTGGTCATATGTACACCATCGCCGGCTGGGACGTCTATCTGGGCGAAGTGCTCCTCTCCTCTGCCTTCATCGTGGTCCTGGGCTACATGAACGTCAAGGGCGTCAAGTCCGCCGGCTGGTTCCAGAGCACCGTGGCCGTTCTGCTAGTGGGCTCCGTGCTCTTCTGCGTGATCGGCGTGCTGCTGGCAAAGCCTGACTTCTCCAACCTCCAGCCCTTCTTCGCTGAGATCTCCAACGGCGAGGTGGTCGGCAAGGGCGGCCTGGCCTGCATCATCGCCGTGGCCTGCTACGCACCCTACTGCTTCGTCGGCTTCGACTGCATCCCCCAGGCCGCTGAGGAGTACAGCTTCTCCCACAAGGCCGCCAAGGCCCTGATGGTGGGCGCGATCCTGGTGGGCGCTCTGATCTATGCCTCCATGGTCTTTGTCACCGCCGTTGTGGAGCCCTGGGGCCCCATGATGCTGGGTAATCCCGACTGGGCCACCGGTCAGGCTGTGCAGAACACCATCGGCTATGTGGGTCTTTTGTTCCTGGGACTGGCCATGCTGTGCGCCGTGCTCTCCGGTATGAACGCCTTCTATCTGGCCGCCAGCCGTCTGCTGTACTCCATGTCCTATGCCGACGCGCTGCCCAGCACCTTCGGCGAGCTGCACCCCAAGTACGGCACCCCTGACAAGGCCACCTATTTCCTGATGGCCATCTCCCTGGTGTGCCCCTGGTTCGGCCGTCAGGTCCTGACCTGGGTCGTGGATATGACCTGCGTGGGCGCCGCCGTGGGCTTCACCTACACCTGTGCCACCGCCACCATCATGTCCAAGAAGGACGGCCTGAAGGGCCAGACCATCATCAGTGCCATCGGCACGGTGCTGGCCGCCTTCTTCATCATTCTCTCCTTCATCCCCGGTTCTCCCGGCTTCCTGAGCATCCCGTCCTTCATCATCCTGGGCGTGTGGATCGTCCTGGGCATCATCTTCTGGGTGAAGATCAAGGATCGCTTCCTCCATGGCCGCTGGGAGGGCATGAACGTGGAGCAGATCCTCATGTCCAAGATGACCGAGGCCGGCACCATCGACAGCTACAACAAGAACCAGTAATTCTGCAAGCACTGAAAAGGACCGCCCCATGGGCCAATGTCATTTAGGATAAGCTAAGGACCAGCCATTAGGGGACGAAACACAACGTTTCGTTCCTTAATGGCTGGTTTGTTTTTGCGGTTCTCAATTTAGTTAGTGCCTGCTTCTGATAAAATTGTAAATATTCTGTGTTGGTACTTGTCAAAGTGCCACTTTGGAGTATACTTATAATGCAGTCCAAGAGGATAAACAATTCGACTAATCGGAATTTGAAAGGATGTGTCCATCTCCATGAAGCACACTCTACCAGTGTTGACACTTTTACTGGCATTACTCCTTTCCTCATGTGGACAAAACCAGGATCTAAAGCATGAAGAAATCCAAGATTCAACTGACGATATATTGCAATCCTCTGAATTGACCGAATTTTCTTTCGAGGGAACTATATTTCATTATGGGGAAAAAAGTTATGATGTTACTTCCCGTGTGGAAGCAATCAGCAGCATTTTATCCGCTGTTCCTGTTGGGGAAAAGATTGTAATAGAGTGCCATGTTGGTCCTAAGAATGGTGTTTACTGTATTTTTAACACGGTGAGCGAGTCATTTGACACAGATATATTCGGTAATCATTTGATTTGGCACAGCGATGATATCACCACAGCGGTGTACTCATTCTGGTCGGATGTTTACACATACGATGGGAAAATTATTAAATCGTATGATCTCGCAGGAAATGACCTTATCTATGATTTAGCTTATTCTGACAAGCACTCAAAGTTAAATGTGACCATTCTGTGTGACGATGGCACGGAGCAAATTGATATCATTGATTTGTAAGTACATAACTTCCAGTTTGTCGAAAGAAGCAACTATGTTTTTCCGAGATATATAGTGCAGAATCATATAGAACCATAACCTTTACTGCGTCGAAAAAGTACCCACCCCGTTTTGAATGGGGCGGGTACTTTTTCGTGTTTGGGAAAAGCCTTAACTTAATGACATTGCCCATCGGACGGTCCTTTTTCCGTCGGCAGCGTGGCTGGGGGCAGAGCCTTCCTCCTCTTCGTGATCCGCTCCGTGATCCGCGGCGGTCTCCCCTCCCCGGTCACATCGGGTCATATTGGCTCTCAAGCAGTCACATTGGGTCAAATCCGGTCACATTCCGTCAAAGCGGCTCAGGCCGCCTTGGCGACGTTCTTATGGCCGGTCCGGGAATTTGACGCTGAGGGCGTCCAGCTCGTCGGTGAGGGCCTGGAGCTCCGCCGGTGTCATGGCGCAGCTGAGCTCTGCGGTGTCGTCCCCGTCCATGGTGTTGGGCAGAACGAAGGACACGTCCACTTGGAACCCCTCCCCCGCCGGCCAGGCGTCCACCTGGAAGAAGGACTCGGTGAAGTCGCTGTGGTAGCTCTCCTTCAGCCCCGCCCGTAGCACCTTCAGCCCTGCGGACAGCTCCCGCAGCTCCCAGGTGGTCAGGCAGCTGTTGGAGTCCTTGCGGATCGTCCCCTCCTCGTCCACCCAGGTGCAGCGCAGCACCAGCCAGTTCCGCGCATCGCTGTCCGCCGCCAGCTCATAGTTCACCACGTCCAGACGCAGACTGGAAGCGCCGTCTTGAAAATACATCCCGCTCCCCTCCTCAGTCGTTGTGGTGGACGGCGTAGAAGGCGTCGTACTCCATAAGCTGCTTTTGGAGCAGGGCCGGCGTGTCCAGGCCGAAGGGGCACCGGGACTTGCAGAGGTCGCAGTGGACGCAATCCTCGATCTTGTGCATCTTGGCGTACCACTCGTCGGTCATATAGGGCTTGTAGGGGGACCGGCCCAGCAGCTGGCTCATCCGGGCGGCCTGGGGGATGTCGATACCGGCAGAGCAGGGCAGGCAGTAGCCGCAGGAGCGGCAGAAGTTCCCCGCCAACTCCTTGCGGTCCCGGTCAATGACGGCCTGGAGCTCCGGCGTCAGCCCCGGGTCCCGCTCTGTCAGCTCCAGCCACTGGTCCAGCTCCCACTCGTGCTGGATGCCCCAGATGGGCACCACCCCCGCCTGGTCCCGCATAAAGGCGTAGCAGGCCTGGGCGTTGTTCAGAAGGCCCCCGGAGAGGCCCTTCATGGCGATAAAGCCCATGTCCGCCTGGCGGCAGGCTTCCACCAGGGCCAGGTCCTGGTCCGTGGCCAGATAGCAGAAGGGGAACTGGAGGGTCTCGAAATTCCCGGACTCGATGGCCGCCCGGGCCACGCCGGGGCGGTGGTTGGTGATGCCGATGTGGCGGATGTAGCCCTTTTGCTGCATCTCCAGAGCGGCGGCAAAGGCCCCCTCCGGGTCTTCCGGGTCCGGCAGCTGGGCCGGATTGTGGAACTGGAAGAGGTCGATGTAATCCGTCCGCAGGCGGCGCAGGCTCTCCTCGATATGGGCCAGAGCGGTCTTTTTGTCCGTGGCGGCGCTCTTGGTGGAGATCACCACGTTCTGCCGGACCCCCTCCAGGGCCTGACCCAGCTTTTCCTCGCTGTCGGTGTACATATTTGCGGTGTCGAAATAGTTGATGCCGCCCTCATAGGCCCGGCGGACCAGCTTCACCGCCTGGGCGGTGGTGATCCGCTGGATGGGCAGGGCGCCGAAGGCGGTCTTGGAGACCTGGAGCTCCGTGCGGCCCAGTCTGATGGTCTTCATGGGGATTCCTCCTCTGTTCCGGCCCGGCTGGGCCGCTGTTTTCCCCATTGTAGCATACTTTCCCGCCTTTGCAAATCCGCGCCCCTGTGATACAATGAAAAAAAGGGAGGATCTATATGTGTGATTGTGGTTTTACAAGAGATCATGATTGGTTTCGGTATCGTGCAGCAGCCATCATCGTAGAACAGGAATGTGTTCTCTTTGTCGGCAACCCAAATGACACCTATCTATATTCCGTGGGTGGCGGCGTTCACATCGGGGAAACCGCCAGGGATGCGGTTTTGAGAGAGGTCTTTGAAGAAACGGGCGTGCACTATGAAATTGACCGCTTAGCCGTCATTCATGAAAATTTCTTCAGCGAAAGCAGCGGAACGCTAAAAGGGCTGAACTGCCATGAGATCTGCTTTTATTTTCTAATGAAGCCAAGAGGGACGCAAGCACTCCGCAGCAACAGCTGCTCAAATGGAGCGCGGGAAGAAATGCACTGGATCCCCATAAAGGACCTGGAAAAATACCGGGCATTCCCAAGCTTTATAAAAGAATATCTCTGTACTGAGCATTCCGGAATCGAACATATCGTTACCGACAGCAGACCCCCCGTCTCTCTCCCATGAAAAAATCTCTTTTACTTTTCTGCCGTCCGCCCAGGACGCCGGGGCCCTTCCAGCGGCGGAGCCGGTCCCCCTTGCAGTTGCAGTTTCAATAACCATAACGATTTCATTTTCATTTGCCGTAACAGAAACAGGAACAGAGACAGTTGCAGGAACGGGAACGGGAACGGTAACGGGAACAGGAACAGGAACGGTAACAGTCACAGTCACAGTGACAGTAACCGGAGGATTTACCAAAATCCAGGTGGATTCACCTAAATCCATCTAAATCTTCAAAAAATTGCACACCTTCGTGCACCAAAGCCCTGTCCGCCCCCCTCTTTGAGGAGGGGATCACATGACCCAGGAAAAAAGAGCTTCGTTTTGTATCTGGACGCCTATCCCTACATCTCCGCCCTGCCGGCAGACCAGCGGGGAGAGCTGCTCTCCGCCCTGTACTGGTACGCCGGGCTGCTGGAGACCCAGACCCTCAGCGCCTGGGAGGCCGCCGAGCAGTGCACCCAGCTGCTGCCGGAGACCCGGATGGCCTTTTGCTTCATGGCGGGAGCCCTGGAGCGGGACACCCGGAAGTGGCGGGAGAAGCGGGCCAATTATCTCAGCGCCGCCGCCCGCCGGCAGGAGGAGCGGGGCAGCCGCACCGCCGGCGATACCGGCTCCCGGCACTGGCCGGAGAGCCGCAGCCCGGAGGCCCCCAAGACCATCCGGGACTATCTGTGACAAGGGGGAGGAGGATCTATGGAACAGGATCTGCATTTAAAGCTGACCGTCCGGCTCTTCGGCGCGGACCAGCGCCGGTGCTTCGGCCCCGGCATCGCCACGCTGCTGGAGCAGGTGGAGGAGCGCCGCTCTCTCCGGGGGGCCGCCGGGGCCATGGGGATGGCCTACTCCAAGGCCTGGCGGATCATCCGCACGGCGGAGGAGGTCTTTGGCTGCAAGCTGCTGGAATCCACCATCGGCGGCGCCCACGGCGGCGGCGCGGTGCTCACGCCCCAGGCCCGGGCCCTGCTGACGGCCTACCGGGACTATACCGCCCAGGTGGAGGCCTTTGCCCGGGAGCAGTTTGCCGCCAGTCTCTTTGCCCATTGGGACCCGGAGCAAGACCTTTAACGACCGGCAAAGCGGCCTCAGCAGAAAACGAAATTCATATCTTTCGCGCTCGCAGGCGCGAAAGAGCTTCCATCGTTTTTCCCGGGGACATGCGCCTCGG
>CAUWNE010000048.1:0-16844 GCA_963560095.1 uncultured Dysosmobacter sp.
CCACGGGCGCGGGACGGGGGACGACGCCGGCGTTGCCGGCGGAATGCACCCCCCAATTTCTTTTTGAGACATAAAAAAGAAAATGCGCCGTGCACGGTGGAAAAGAAAAAATGTTTCGCGGTGGGGCAGCGTGCCGGGTTTTAGGCAAGTCTCTGCCCGCGGCGTGGATTGCGCGTGGGTTTGGAGGTCCCGGACACCCTCTGCGCCGATTTCCGCTTGCGCTGCTCAGTAGCGTCAGCGGGGCTTGGAGGGCAGGCTTTCCGATAACCACCAGCGATGACCGCCGCAGTGTAAACGCGGGGAAAGCCGATTCAAAGGACAAGAACAGCGCGTCGGTAGGTGGGTGGAGAATTGGTGGCAGTCCGCTAGAACAGCCCCCGTATTTAAGCGAACTTGCGCCTTGTGCGCAAGTTCCGCGCCAAGCGTTTTTTCTCTTGGACAGCTCCACCGCCCGTTCTCTTTTTGACGCCTCAAAAAGAGAATGGGGGGTGGATCATGCCTCCCACTTCTCCAGCAGCTGGCGCAGCTGGTCGGCAAAGCGGGCAAGGCTCTTGTTGTCCCGGCCCTTCGAGCGCTTGATGCTCTCCATGACCATCTGGCCCACGGCCACCAGCCGCTCGTAGGCGGAGGCGCTCTTGCCAGAGGCGGCCCGGGCCTTCCGCTCCGGCAGGTAGCCGGGCTCCAGGATCTTGCCGGCGATCAGGTCATAGACCTCGGTATACTGGGGTGCATGGGCCCGGAAGCCCAGGTTCTCCACGCTCTGGGCAAAGAAGGGGGCCACCTCCCGGTCTCCGTGGACCACGAAGACATGCTGGGGCTTGGGGGCCTTGAAGTGTTCGATCCAGGCAAGCAGATGGTCCCGGTCCGCGTGGGAGCTGAGGCCCTTGAAGTTGACGATCCGGGCATGGACGGCGATCTCCTCGCCAAAGAGCTTCACGCTTTGGGCCCCCTCCAGCAGCGCCCGCCCCAGGGTCCCCTCTCCCTGGAAGCCCACGAACACCACCGTGCTCTCTGGCCGCCAGAGGTTATGCTTGAGGTGGTGGCGGATCCGGCCGGCGTCGCACATGCCGGAGGCGGAGATGATGACCTTGGGCGTGGGGTCCAGGTTCAGTGCCTTGGACTCCTCGCTGGTTTCCGTCATCCGCAGGTTGGTGAAGTTGAACATATGGGTGCCGTCCTTCACCAGTTCCAAAGCCTCCTCGTCCAGGTACCCATGGAGATCGCCGGTAAAGATGGTGGTGGCCCGCTTGGCCAGGGGGGAGTCGATATACACCGGGAAGTCCGGGTTGGACTTCACCAGCTTCGCGTCCTTGATCTCCCGGATGAAGTACAATAGCTCCTGGGTGCGGCCCACGGCAAAGGAGGGGATCACCACGTTGCCGCCCCGGCTGATGGTCTCGTCAATGATCTGCGCCAGATCGTCGGTATAGCTCCAGACCTCGGCGTGGTTGCGGTCGCCGTAGGTGGACTCCATCACCACATAGTCCGCCCCGTCCACCATGCTGGGGTCCCGGATGATGGGCTGATTCACGTTGCCCAGGTCCCCGGAGAACACCAGCTTTTTCGTCACGTCCCCTTCGGTGGCGGTCACGATGATGGAGGCGCTGCCCAGCAGGTGGCCCGCATCCACAAACTCCGCCGTCACCCCCTCGCACACCGTCACCGTCTGGCCGTATTCGCAGGGCTCCAGAAATTCCCGGACCCGGGCCGCGTCCTCGATGGTGTACAGAGGCTCCACCTTCGGCGCGCCGGACCGCTCTGCCTTGCGGTTTTTCCACTCCGCGTCGGACTCCTGGATGTGGGCGGAGTCCAGCAGCATGATGTCCAGCAGCTCGGCCGTCAGCCGGGTGGTGACGATGCGGCCCTGGAAACCCTGCTTGATGAGCATGGGGACCCGGCCGGAGTGGTCGATGTGGGCATGGGTCACCAGCACCACGTCGATCTCCCCCGCCGCAAAGGGCAGTTCCTCGTTGGAGATCTCATCCCGGCCCTGCTGCAAGCCGCAGTCCACCAGGATGCGCTTTCCGTTGACTTCCAGGCAGTGACAGCTGCCGGTCACGCATTGATCGGCGCCAAAAAAGCGGAGCTTCATAGGGAGTCCTCCTTTGAATTTGATGGGGCACACGTTCTGGTTTGATTGTACCACGTCCCGGGCAAAAGCACAATCCGCCTTTTCTTCTCCCGGTTGAAGGCCACCCCCCTTTGTGGTAGGATAGGGACAGAAACGATTGGGATGTTTTCGGAAGGAGGCGCTGCGATGGCCCCGCGGACCTTGTTGATCCCCTCGCTGCTGGACGACTGGTTCCCCCTGCTGCAATACGCCTTCGCCTCAAAGCGATGGACCCCGGTGCTGCTGACGGAGGACCGGGGCCTTGCGGACCTGGGTCTTCGCTACATCCACAGCGACATGTGCTATCCCGCCCACCTGGTGGCAGGACAGGTGCTCTCGGCCCTTGGGTCCGGGAAGTACGATCCCACGACCTGCGGCGTGCTCATCGGCCAGGCCGGAGACGAGTGCCGGGGGTCCTGCTTTGTCTGGATCCTCCGCAAGCAGCTGGCCCTGGCTGGCTATCCCCAGGTCACGCTGCTGACGCTGAACATCCGGGAGATCGACAAGCAGGACCGGCTGCCCATCCGCCCCGCCATGATCCCTCAGGCCCTGGCCGGGGCCGTGTGGGGGGACGCCCTGGCCATCCTCCGGGACCAGACTCGCCCCTTCGAGGCGGTCCCCGGCGCGGCGGAGGCCCTCCGGGACGCCTGGCTGGAGCGGCTGGGTGAGGAGCTGCGCCATGGCCGCGGGCTCTCCCGCCGCCACCTGATGGACCGCTGCCGGGAGATGGCCCAGGATTTCCGCCGCCTGGACCGGGTGGAGCGGCCCGTCCAAAAAATCGCCCTGGTGGGGGAGATCTATACCAAATACTGCCGCCTTGGAAACTGGGACCTGCGGAAATATCTTGCCCGGGAGCACTGCCAGGTGGGCACCGGCGGCATCACCTGGTACGCCCTCTATTACATGGACTCCCACGCTCTGAAGGGCCCCCTTTTCCAGCGGCTTGCCTATCGGGCGGTGCGGCGGTATCTGGCGGACGTCCAGCGAGAGCTGATCGCCGTGCTGCGGGGCGCCGGCTTTGAGACCCTGCCGCCCCTGGCGGAGATGAAGCGGGACGCAGAGGGGTATGCCCCCTTCCATCTGACCCTGGCCGACGGCTGGCTGATCTCCGCCGAGATCCGGGCCTGGGCCAAGCTGGGCTATCGCAAGATCCTCTGCATCCAGCCCTTCGCCTGTCTGCCGGGCCATATCTTCGGCAAGGGCCAGTACGCCCGTCTCCAGCGAAAGCTCCCGGACGTGCGGCTGGTCAGCGTGGACTACGACGCCAGCATCGGCGAGGGCACCGTCCAGAGCCGGGTCCGGATGCTGCTGGACGAGGAGCTGGACGGCCCAGGCTGAGCCCGTTTCCAAGCCCCTTTGGTGAAAAGGGAGAGAACAACGCGTGATCCGCCCAGTCCTCTCTCCAAATCGCCCCCGATTTTGTGAACTTTTTTCGCAATCTCCCGTTTTTCTTTGCATTTGACGGGCGTTTGTGGTATGCTAATTCCGCTTGTAAATACGCCTGATCGGAAAGGATGTTCAATATATGAGTCTGTTGAAAAGCATCTTCGGCGATTCCAGCTCCCGGGAGCTGAAATCCATCTACCCCATCGTGGACAAGGTGGAGGCCCTGGCGGAGGAATATAAGGCCATGACCGACGCCCAGCTCCAGGCCAAGACGCCGGAGTTCAAGGAGCGTCTGGCCGCCGGCGAGTCCCTGGACGATCTGCTGCCCGAGGCCTTTGCCACCGTCCGGGAGGCCGCTGACCGGGTGCTGGGCATGCGCCCCTACCGGGTCCAGCTGGTGGGCGGCGTGGTGCTGCACCAGGGCCGCATCGCCGAGATGAAGACCGGCGAGGGCAAGACCCTGGTGGCCACCCTCCCCGCCTATCTCAATGCCCTGACGGGCCGGGGCGTCCACATCGTCACCGTCAACGACTACCTGGCCAAGCGTGACAGCGAGTGGATGGGCAAGGTCCACCGGTTCCTTGGATTGAAGGTGGGACTGATCGTCCACGGCCTGAACACCAAGGAGCGCCAGGAGGCCTATGCCGCCGACATCACCTACGGCACCAACAACGAGATGGGCTTTGACTATCTCCGGGACAATATGTGCATCTATGCCCAGGAGCTGGTCCAGCGGGGCCACGCCTTTGCCATCGTGGACGAGGTGGACTCCATCCTGATCGACGAGGCCCGGACGCCGCTGATCATCTCCGGCCAGGGCGAGAAGTCCACCCAGCTCTATGATATGGCGGAGATGTTCGTCTCCCGCCTGAAAAAGCAGGTGGTGGTCCAGGTGGACAACAAGGAGGAAGAGGACAGCGATCTGGATGCGGACTATGTGGTGGACGAAAAGGCCAAGACTGCCACTCTCACCGCCCGGGGCATCGCCAAGGCCGAGGAGTTCTTCCACGTGGAGAACCTGTCCGATCCCACCAACTCCACCCTCAGCCACCACATCAACCAGGCCCTGAAGGCTCACGGCACCATGAAGCGGGACATCGACTACGTGGTGAAAGACGGCGAGGTCATCATCGTGGACGAGTACACCGGCCGTCTCATGTTCGGCCGCCGCTACTCCAACGGCCTGCACCAGGCCATCGAGGCCAAGGAGCACGTCAACGTCAACAGCGAGAACAAGACCCTGGCCACCATCACTTTCCAGAACTACTTCCGGCTCTATGACAAGCTCTCCGGCATGACCGGCACCGCCATGACCGAGCAGGAGGAGTTCGGCACCATCTACAACCTGGACATCGTGGAGATCCCCACCAACCGGCCCAACCAGCGCCACGACCACCACGACGTGGTCTACAAGACCGAGGCGGGCAAGTTCCGGGCGGTGATCCAGCAGGTGAAGGAGTGCCACGAAAAGGGCCAGCCTGTCCTGGTGGGCACCGTGTCCATTGAGAAAAATGAGCTCCTGTCCAAGCTGCTGGCAAAGGAGGGCATCCGCCACAACCTCCTCAACGCCAAGAACCACGAAAAGGAAGCCGAGATCGTGGCCCAGGCCGGCAAGCTGGGCGCCGTCACCGTGGCCACCAACATGGCCGGCCGCGGCACCGACATCATGCTGGGCGGCAACGCCGAGTATCTGGCCAAGGCCGATCTGGTGAAGGCGGGCTACTCTGAGGAGATCATCGTGGACGCCACCGGCTATGCCGAGACCTCCAACCAGGAGATCCTGGACGCCCGAAAGCTCTTTGCCGAGAAGCTCTCCCAGCACAAGGCGGAGATCGCCGACGAGGCCGACAAGGTCCGCTCCGCCGGGGGACTCTTCATCATCGGCACCGAGCGCCATGAATCCCGCCGGATCGATAACCAGCTCCGGGGCCGTGCCGGCCGCCAGGGCGACCCCGGCGAGACCCGGTTCTATATCTCCCTGGAAGACGATCTGATGCGCCTGTTCGGCGGCGACCGCATCACCAACATGATGGAGCGGTTCGACCTGGACGAGGACACCCCCATTGAGAACAAGATGCTCACCCGCGCCATCGAAAACGCCCAGACCACCGTGGAGTCCCGGAACTTCCAGTCCCGGAAATCCGTGCTGGAATACGACGACGTGATGAACAAGCAGCGGGAGATCATCTACGCCCAGCGCCGCCAGGTGCTGGACGGCCTGGACATCAAGGCCACCGTGCTGAACATGATGCACACCTCCATCGGCAACCACGTCTCTCTGGCCTTCGGCCAGGAGAGCCACCTGGACGAGGACGGCTATCAGGAGATGCTGCGGGGCCTGGCGGGCACCTACTTCGCCCCCGGTGCCGTGACGGTCAGCGCCGACGAGCTGAACCAGCTGGACCAGGACGAGCTGACCACCCGCTTCACCGAGGCCGCCGAGAAGACCTATGAGACCAAGGAGCAGGAGATCACGCCGCCCATCATGCGGGAGCTGGAGCGGGTCATCATGCTCCGGGTGGTAGACGAATACTGGATGGACCACATCGACGCCATGGATGACCTCAAGCAGGGCATCCGCCTCCAGTCCTACGGCAACAACAACCCCGTGGATATGTACAAGCGGGAGTCCCTGGAGATGTTTGAGGAGATGATCTCCGCCATCCAGGACGAGACCGTTCGCCGCCTCTACTCCGTCCGTCTGAAAAAGGACGAGGAGGTCAAGCGGGAGCGTGTAGCCAAGGGCATGGTGGAAAATGTGGGCGGCGACGGCACCAAGCCCAAGAAGCAGCCCGTGAAGAAGACCGTCAAGATCGGCCGCAACGATCCCTGCCCCTGCGGCAGCGGATTGAAGTGGAAGAAGTGCACCTGCAAGGAGTATCATTCCTGAGCGCTTCGAGGGGGAGCCGGCTCCCTCTCGACCTCCCCCACCACCAGTGACGCGGCGTCACTGGTGAACGCCGCCCAAGGCGTCTGAGTCAGGGAATTTTCGGCAGGCACATGTCCTGCCGAAAATAATTTCATGTTGCTCTTTCATCTGCGGCGAAAGCGCTGGGAATCCCACCGGGCATTTTCCTTCCCCCTGATCCGCACATCTGCGCCCCCTGTTCTCCCCTGCCGGAGGGCAGGGGGCAGTTTCGTCTCACAAGAACGTCTGGTCAAAAGGAGACCGCACTCATGAACGATCATAACGGAACCCTGGCTCTGCTCCAGGATCTCAAAGATCTCCTGTGGGGCATTTTTCTGCTGATCCTGGGAATCTTTCTCTGTGCCATCGGCATATTTCTGGGAGGCTGGGGCAGTCTGCTGCTGATTCCCGGCATCTTTGTCACTCTGGCGGGCATTCTTTATGCCCACCACGGCTATACCCGCCACGAGGTGGTGGAGCGCGAGGATGGTCCCTGACCCATTCCCAACGCTTGGAAAAAGGAGGTCCTTATGTCCTTTCAAACCCATGAACAACACGGCCTGGTCTTTTTGACCTCTTCCCTGCTGGAAGGGGTGGTCCATGGCTTCTCCACCCGGAAGGGCGGCGTCTCCGCGCCGCCCTGGGACTCTTTGAACCTGCGGACCGGCTGCGGAGACGCCCAGACCGATCTGGAGGAGAACTACCGCCGCTTCTGCGGCGCTTTGGGGGCCGATGTGGAACGGGTGGTCCTGGCCAGGCAGGTCCACGAGACCACGGTCCGCCCCTGCACCGGAGACGACGCGGGCAAGGGCCTGTGGCGTCCCCGGGACCACGACGCCGACGGTCTGGTGACCGGCGAGGCCGGTCTTCCTCTGATGGTCTTCTCCGCCGACTGCGGCGTGATCCTGCTCCACGACCCGGTCCATGGGGCCGTAGGCGCGGTCCACGCCGGGTGGCGGGGCTGTGCCGGGGGAATCCTGGCCAAGGCCGTCCGGGAGATGACAGCGCGCTTCGGCAGCCGCCCCGGCGACCTGCTGGCAGCCATCGGCCCCTGCATCGGTCCGTGCTGCTTTGAGACTGACGGCGACGTGCCGGCGGCCATGCGGGCTGCCTTGGGCAGCGACGCCGAGGCCTATCTCACCTGGCAAGACCCCAAGTGGCACGTGGACCTGGCTGGTCTCAACCGCCAGTGGCTGCTGCGGGCCGGACTGGCAGCAGAGCACATCGATGTGTGCGGCCTCTGCACCGCCTGCCGGCCGGATCTCTTCTGGTCCCACCGCAAGATGGGCGAGGCCCGGGGCGTCCAGGCCGCTCTGATCGCCCGGAGGAATGAAGGATGACACGACGATTGTTCCAGGCCCTGTGCGCCTTTCTGGTCCCCGCTCTGCTGCTCAGCGGCTGCTGGCAGGAGGCCCCGCCGGAGGAGCTGGCCCTCCAGCCGGAAGAAGAGGAAGAGGAGGTCCAGCCCACCGGGACGGTCCTGCCGGAGGTCTTCTCCCTGCCCTATGCGCCGGGACTGACCCTGGACCCGGTGACCTGCCCCGATGGGATGCAGCAGGTGGTGTCCTCTCTCCTGTGTGAGGGGCTGTTCCGTCTGGGGCCGGATCTGGAGCCTGCCCCCTGGCTGTGTGAGAGCTATACCTATGACGCCGCCTCTTACACCTATACCCTCACCCTCCGGAAAAACGTCTTCTTTTCCGACGGCGCTCCCCTCTCTGCCGCCGACGTGAAAGCCACGCTGGACCGGGCCCGGAAGTCCCAGCGGTACGGGGCCCGCCTGGCGGACGTCACTTCCGTCACCGCCGGGGCCGGCACCGTCGCCATCGCCCTCTCCGGTCCCAACACCGGCCTGCCCGCCCTGCTGGACATCCCCATCGTCAAGGCCGGCACCCAGGACCGCCCCATCGGCACCGGCCCCTACCTGCTCTCCTCGGAAAGCAGCGGCGACTGGCTCATTGCCAATCAGTCCTGGTGGCAGGGCACTTCCCTGCCCCTGGACCGGATCGCCCTGGTGGAGGCCAGCGACCAGGACACCATGCTCTACCGCTTCACCTCCCACGACGTGCAGCTGATCACCGCGGATCTCACCGGCACCGCCCCCATTGCCGCCACCGGAAACGTGACTTACCGGGACGCCAACACCACGATCCTGCAATACCTGGGCTGCAACACCGCCAAGGCCCCCCTCAATGACCCGGCGCTCCGGCGCTGTCTCTGGCGGGGCATCGACCGCAGCCAGCTGGTCAGCGCCTTCCTCTCCAGCCACGGACAGGCCAGCCAGTTCCCGGTCTCTCCCCTCTCCCCGCTCTACCCCTCGGATCTGGAAGAGATCTATTCCGCCGCTGCCCTCTCCGCCTCTTTGGCAGAGCTGGGCGGTTCCCGGCGGACGCTGACCCTGCTGGTGAACGAGGAGAACAGCTTCAAGGTCTCCGCCGCTCAGCAGATCGCCAAAAATTTTACCGCAGGCGGTCTCTCCGTCAGCGTCAAGGCCCTGCCCTGGGCAGAGTACACCGCCGCCCTGGCTGCCGGGAATTTTGACCTCTACTACGGCGAGGTCCGGCTCACTGCCGACTGGGATCTCTCCCCCCTGCTGGCCACCGGCGGCGCGCTGAACTACGGCGGCTGGACCAATCCACAGACCGATGCTCTGCTGGAGCAGTTCTCCGCCGCCGGAGACCGCGCCGCTGTGATGCGGCGGCTGTGCGCCCACCTCCGGGATCAGTCGCCCATCCTCCCGATCTGCTTCAAATCCACCTCTGTGCTGATCCAGGCCAATGTGGTGGACGATCTGACCCCCACCATGGCAGAGCCTCTCTATAACCTTCCCACCTGTACGGTCCATCTGCAAAAGCCATAAAAAAGCGGCCCTGTGCTTGATCGCACAGGGCCGCTTGGCATTCCTTCTCAAGGCAGCGGCGGCGGGACCTCTCCCGCCAGGGCCAGCTTCTCCTTCCGGGACAGCCGCTTGATCTCCGCCTCCCGCCGCAGGGCAGCAGACCGGTCCGGCAGTTCTTCCCAGTAGGCCAGGGACACCGGCAGGTGGCTGCGGGTATACCGGCCGCCCTTTCCCCGCTGGTGGACCGCCAGCCGCCGGGCCACATCGTCGGTCGCGCCGGTATACAGCGAGCCGTCTCCGCAGCGGAGCATATAGACAAACCAGGCCATGGACTCCCCCCTTTCTGCCCAGCATACCACACTTTCTCTGCCGCCGCAATTCCCGCATGGGGACTTCCCCGCCCCGCATAGGAATGAGGGAGGAGGGATTTTATGCTGTCTGCCGCACTACTGATCTTCGCCAATACGCTGTTATTCTCCCTGCGCCTGTCCGGCGGCGGGTCGTTTCCCAAGCCCCTGTCCGCCGCGGAGGAGCGAGCCTGGCTGGATCGCTGGGCCCAGGGGGACCCGGAGGCCCGCAACGTGCTCATCGAGCGCAACCTGCGCCTGGTGGCCCATATCATCAAGAAGTACTACACCCAGAGCGCCGATCAGGAGGATCTGATCTCCATCGGCACCATCGGTCTGATCAAAGGGATCTCCAGCTTTGACCCGTCCAAAGGGGCGCGGCTGGCCACCTACGCCGCCCGGTGCATTGAAAATGAGATCCTGATGTATTTCCGCAGCCAGAAAAAGCTCCAAGGAGAGGTCTCCCTATCGGACTCCATTGACACCGACCAGGACGGCGATGCTCTGGAGCTGATGGACGTGGTGGGCGTGGAGGACACCATGCTGGAGGATCTTCACGACCGGGACAACGCCCGCCGCCTCCGGGGGCTGGTCCAGGAGTGTCTGACGCCCCGGGAGGCGGAGATCGTCCGTCTTCGCTACGGTCTGGGCGGCACCGTGCCCCTCACCCAGCGGGAGGTGGCCGCGTCGTTTGGCATCTCCCGGAGCTATGTATCGCGACGCCGCTAATGTAAACGAAGCCCGGAAAGCCTTGTGGAGCAAGACTTTCCGGGCTTCGTGTGTGACTGGGGTAGCACCGCGCTTATTGTAAACAGTTAAAGTTTTAGGAAGATAAGCGGTCATTCATCACAATTGAAGGAAAGAAGATATGAAATACATATGAGCTATGATATATGGATAAACACTACAACATTAATCTTCTACTATTGCGAGGAATTCCTAACATTGATTAGGCCAATTATATTATTTGATTTTATAGTAATTTGAAATATTAACTTTTCTTTTCTGGTTTTATTCTTACTATTTTGTAATATCCCTCCTTGTTTTGATCTTCCTCATAGCCATAAATCAACCCTTTTTTCTGGAAAGCGCCTAATAGATTTTTACTTTCAGCGCTGATCTCAAATTTAGGTCTGCTGCGTTCATCAAATATTCTAACATAGTTGGGTAAATCCAATGAAACAAGAATTTCTTTAATATGTTTGAAATTAAGGATAGGCATTACGGCTATCAAGAGATTAATTTTTAAAGATCTATTCAATTTCTCGGCATGGAGAAGATCATCTATTAATTTCTCTGAAACATTGGCTGGATTATCTATAATAGTTGCAATATTACTTAATGCATAATCAAATATCTTTGCCAGAACCAAGTTATCCCACTGTTCAAATGATGAAAACAAGGTAGTTAGATCAGAGTTTTTAAAATTATTGTCAAGGATATATCGGCATACAATTGTAGAATAGTCCTTTCCAATTACAGAGATTTCTTCATCAGAAAATTCAAGTAGTTTAATTTTCAGTTCATCACTAATATCCCAAGTTAGTATCTCTAATAACTCCTCCTGTGAAAACAAATCACCGGACATTATATCTGCATACCCGTCTATATTTTTGTGAATAAAACAAAACTTCTGATCTGGATAGTTATCCCGCAGAAAACTCAAGTTATTTGCTGTCATTCTTATAATGTTTGTGTTGATTAGAATAGTGAGTTTATCGCTTGGAATGTTCAAAAGATCAAAGTCATCATAGTAAAACCCTAAAGATACCAATATTTGTTCATATTTCGAGTTTAGGATACTCCCACATTTTATCACGTTTTCAAAAAGCTTTTTTTTGATGGATTCTTCGTCTTTAAGTTTCGAAAAATCTAATTCGAGATTACATCTGTTAATATAGGAAATAACGCTTTCGGATAGTTTTAATACATTAAAACTATCCATAACATTACGCTCTGAGTATTGGACTATACCAGCATCCAAGAGCTCTGCCCACAAAGCATGATCGTTGACCTCGCTTATGAAAACAATGGTTGTCTGTAAGGCAGAAATATAGGCAAGCTTATGCTCATTGATAAGCTCTGAATTATTCAGTACTAAAACAACGGTGTTTTCGTCATCAAGAATAACTCCTCCACATATCTGCAATACAATGCCGAAATACTCATTGATATTACGATTGATATATTGAGTTATGGCAGAATCAGGATGCGAAAGCAAAAGCGTATAATTCTTATGAACAATATCGTTATCATTGCTGATGCCCAAGATTTTCATTTGAATAAGTTTTAAATTTTCAGCATTGATTACATACAAAGACTCCTGGTAAACCGCATAAAACAAGTCCTTGTCTAGAGTTTCATAATCAAACCCGACAAAGCAAACCCCAAGTAACTTAAATCCACGAATTAGTTTGTTAATGTCAGCATTATCTATTGTAAGGTAATCAATGCTGTTGGAAATATAGTTACAAAGACAGTTGTCTTTATTAACCAATGCGATTGTGCCTTCATCAGAATAATAAATTGAGTAAATTGAATATTTTCTGATCTGCCTATCAGAAAGAGCCTGTTCACCAAGGGCAATGCAAAATGCTTCTGGCCAACGTATGTTAAGATATTTAATAAACGAGTGCATTTCAGATGTAACATCAAAGTATGCACCTATAAATTTAAAATTATTCGTTTCTTTAAGTTGATCAAGAAATCGCTCCAGATATTCGATATTAGTTTGGGTACGCAACAAATACGTAAGTAAAGAAAAATTCAGGATTTCTTCTTGATCAAAATCTACCAATCTGAGTCGTGATACAACCATTTGAGGACTCTTTAATTGATATGTATATTCTTTTGCCTTTCTGTCGGTTACGCTACGAAGAAAAGTCTTGTCAATGCGACTCAGACTATTCTCGTAAAAATAGGTCATATAGTCGGCATAAGTTTCATCAATATATCCATTACGAATGAGATATTTTAAGAGATCAAAATATTCGCTGCTTTTTATCTCATTAAATTGTGTTACTTCTCCAATCTCATTTGTACTTGTAACACTAAATATAAAGTTAATGTTCTCTCTTGTAATAATATCTTTCAATTGTTTACTTTTCAGCAAAATAAGTTCTCGTTCGAGAATGGATTTTTCATCTTCTATTTTAGGAATAGTATTATTTAATCTGTGTTCAAGCGCTTTCTTACGATTTGTATATTCAATTTGATTTTCTTGTGATAGACTTCCCTTGTGCCCCCAATAATCAACTGGTCTTTTTGTGTCAAAGTAAACATTTAGCTCTTCAATTGTTTTGAAATGCTCGTTTTTTGCCATATCAATTTCGTGGATTTTCTCAGCAATTTGCTCGTTAAGTCTTTTTGTCTCTTCTTCTATAAATGAGTTCTTGCTATCAAAAAGGGCATATACAAACCCTTGGCTAAGCTGCAAGTCAGAAAAGTCGCGCGGGAACAGATTTTTATAAGCGATAATGGCAAGCATTTTATTACAATCAAGTTCTGTTATATTTAGCCTGTTGAAATAAATCACAAATTCGTTGTAAATGTTCTTCAACAGACGCATATCATCAATATATAGGGATAATCCTTGTAAAAAACTTTCGTCAAACTTTTCGAAAAATCCACTCTTTTTAAAATGAGAAATAAACTGATCGTAGGAGTTAGAACCATCTACAACCGGCACAACAGGCATAATATAATCAAAAAATTTTGTTCTATCTTTAGAGACAAAAATATCGTCACGCAATAAATAGAAAAACCGCAGCATCTTTTTATTTTCTTTTTGAAGTTGGATATTTGCAAGTGTATTTACTTCACGAAGACGCTCGAAAATTCTATTTGCATTGAAACGATCCATATCTTCAAACACGATAACATCAGCATCTGCATTTTCAAAGAGGTATAACACCTCATTAAGATATTTATCAAAATATGAATCATCACTTTCTTCGAATATTTCAATCTCGTTACCTTGCAGGTTGAGCTTACGGAAAATATTTTTATTTTTTTGAATTTTAATAAGTCCATATATAAAGAACCATAATAATCCAATTACGATAATCCCGTCTATCATCAATGCATAGGGATGTGTAGAAAGCTCTAAAATTGTTTTAAACCAATTTTTAGGTAAAGTTAATACATAGCTTTTCCACTGGTTAAAACACAAAAAATAGATAATTGCAGTTAAAAGGGTAATGGTTTCCAATGTTTTTACTATAATGCTGCCAGTCTTAATTCTCTTTTTCACCCTGAAATTGGTTTGAGGAATTTTATCTGATGGGATCTGATGTATTAGCTGATTTAGAATTTTTCCCTCTAAAACTGATTCCTTTACCTCTGGTTCATATTTTTCACTTGGTGATTGAAAATGTGCAAGTGAAATATGTAGAAAGCGTAAGCTGCTATGATTTTTCTTATATGAAGCCAAAACGCTACTTTTTCCAGCACTATATGCACCTGAAATAGCTACATTTTTGATATCAGGATTTTCGAATACATAATCTATGGCTTCCTCATAAACAGCTAAATCCACACTATCAGTTGGCGTCAGCCTCTCAAATTTATATTTGCTCTCTTTCATATTGGGCATATCCCTTCTTCTTTTCTCAATACAATTACATAAATAAAAACTCGTCGAATTGATGGCTTCCACATAGCAGAGTAACGTAGATGCTTAGAAATGTGCATCAATATTTGCTCTGTGGGTGATGAATTGATACAGCGGCTTTAGTCTCTTTATTTCCTTAGCATTTCAGAGAATTTTCTGTAATGCTAAAGAAGCACTATTATTACCACAACTTATATTTCCAATGTCCACCCACACTGGATTTTATGATTTTCTTCTCCGCTACTAGCCCAGAAAGAATTCTGTTCGCCGTTGCCGCCGACACCCCACACAGTTCCCGCACATTAGCATTCATGATATAGTCATGGGTTTTAAGATACTCCTCAATTTTCTTCCAGCGGAGAGTTGCCTTATCTATCTTTCCGTCGCTCATTTCATCACTCGCACTAATTACATCCATGAGTGATGCTTTGATAGCTGAGAGCATAAACTCAATAAATACTGTGGACTCTCCGGCATCATTTGAGGCGTTGATGGCTGCATAATACTCCTGCTGGCGGTCGTGGATGATGGACTCTACCGGCAGCCAGGCAAAGGCCGGATTCCATTTAGAGAGTAGCAGCGTATGCCACAGACGGCCCACACGGCCATTTCCATCGGCAAAGGGATGAATCAGTTCCAGTTCATAGTGGAACACACAGCTGCGGATGAGCATGTGTACCTCACTGGTTTTTACCCAGTCTAGCAGTTCCATAACCAGGTCGGGGACATACTGTGGAAGTGTGCCAAAATGCAGGACATTCCCTTCGTTATCCACTACGCCCACAGGTCGGCTGCGGAACACGCCGGATTCTTCCACCAATCCCCGTGTCATAATGCCATGGGCAGTTAGCAGGTCATCCACCGAATAGGGATCAAGTTCATCCAGCCGCTCATAAATCTCATAGGCGTTCTTGACTTCGGCAATATCCTTGGGCGGTGCCAGGACATGCTTGCCGTTCAGCACAGCAGTCACCTGCTTCAGGGAAAGGGTATTCTGCTCGATGGCCAGAGACCCATGGATGGTTCTGATCCGATTACTGCGCCGTAGCGTGGGATTTGCAGAAAGAGAAGATACAGCTGATAGTTTCCCTACCAGTTCTGCAATCTCTGCCACATAACCGATCATTTGATTGGTAATTTCAAAAGGAGGCTTTTGGTTTTTCATGTAACACCTCACTGGGTCAATCATTGTTTTTATTATACCACACATCACTCATTTCATCAATCAAAATGCGTTTTTCTTTGAGTGATGCTTCCTGCCTTGATACACAGAACTGCTATGATAAATTTCGAAAAGGAGGAATTTATTATGGCATCCATCGTTCAACGAAATAAAAGCTTCAGCGTGGTTTACACCACATACAAAGAAGGTGGGAAAAAGCAGAAGTGGGAGACCTATCATTCTTACGAAGCGGCACTGAAGCGGAAGGGACAGATCGAACTCATACAGGCACAACAGAAAGAGAACCTGCACAGTCATGCAGAAACGATCTCAGATCTTCTCCGGGAGTATGTGACACTCTATGGACGATCCCACTGGTCTTATTCTACTTACACCAACTATGTGGCGCTGATGGAAAATCACATTCTCCCCTTTTGGGGAGAGATGCGGCTGACAGAATTCAGCCCGAAAATCATTGCAACGCTGTACAGCAGAATGCGCTACCAGCAGAACTTGACACCGCAAATGCTGACCGCTATCCATAAATTGCTGCACAGCGCATTTGAGCAAGCAGTGCTTTGGGAATACGCAGACCGAAATCCATTTCATAAAGCGACACTTCCAAAATCATTTCCCTGTACAATGAAAATGTTGTCCAACGAAGAGATCAAGCGCTTATTGCAAGACTGTGGCTTTTCGCTGCTTGGAATTGCCGTTCATCTTGCCTTTGCAGGCTCTCTGCGAAAAGGGGAGATCCTGGCTTTGACATGGAGTGATGTAGATTTCAAAAGCGGCACGATTTGTGTTAATAAAACGCTGAAACGAGTGCGGAAGGATGCAATCCAGGCGCTGGACCGGAACGACATTCTCTACCAGTTTCCTGCTGTGTATGATGAGGGGCGGACGGTGATCGTCTTGAAACGGCCCAAAACCCGATCCAGCATCCGCACGGTATACCTGCCGTCTCATGTGATCGATCTGCTCCAAGACTGGAAAAAGGCACAGCTCCCTTGCAGAAAGAATTTACCAGATCTGATCCTCCGCTACTCTTCGGGCAGACCGTTGCAGGAAGAGGCACTCCCAAGAATGCTGGAAAAGCAGCTTCTTGCATTAGGGCTTCCTAAAGTGACCTTTCACAGCCTGCGCCACAGCAGCATCACATACAAGCTGATTCTGACCGGCGGAAATATCAAGGCAGTGCAAGGCGATTCCGGACACGCCCAGGCAGAAATGATTACCGAGCGATATGGTCATGTCATCGACTCCTGCCGAAAAGAGTGTGCTCAGAATTTTCAAAAAGAGTTTTATGAATCTTTGTAGTTTCCCCATCAAATAAGCAAGAGCGCCGATAATTTTCCGGCGCTCTTGTTTTCAAGATTTCCTGATAAAATTTTTGCTAATCAGAGTAAAGTCGAACGACAGTCCTTCCGCTTAGGAGGCAAATCAAGGCTTCCGGGTTATCCGTTTTGTAACGGATTCGTGA
>CAUWNE010000049.1:0-16387 GCA_963560095.1 uncultured Dysosmobacter sp.
TCTCTCTCAATACGAGAAAAAGGCCACCAAAAGGTGACCTTTTTCGACAGGCTGGCAGGACGGCTTATAGCCGTCCTGCTTTTTACAGGCCGAAGAAGCCTCGCAGAGTTTCGCGCCTGCGGGCGCGAAAGAACATGTGATATTGTCATTTCCGGGGGCGTGTACCTCGGAAATGCCCCCTCTCACGAAAGATCTGGCGACAATTTCACAAGAAATCAAGGCGGATCTTTCGTGCAAGCCTTTTCGAAAAAGTGGTCGCAGCCACTTTTTCGACGATCTAAAAGCAGGACGGCTGCAAGCCGTCCTGCTTTTTTGCTCTCTTGCGCAGATGGGGGAGAGAGAAGGACCGCGGGGGACACGGCCTGAAAGGCCGTGTCCCCCGTGGGGGTATGTGCAGATCACAGCAGGGGATCAGCGAATGGTCATCAGCAGTTGGCCGCCCTTGACGCTCTGGCCCTCGGTGACCTCGATCCGCTCGATGACGCCGGACATCCGGGCGGGGATGGCGGTCTCCATCTTCATGGCCTCGATGGTCAGCAGAGTCTGGTTGACCTCCACCTTGTCGCCCACCTTCACGGCGATCTTGCTCACCGCGCCGGGGATGGAGGCGCCCACCTGGCTCTTGTCCTCGGGGTCCACCATGGGGACCTTGACGATGTTCTTCTGGGCTTCCTCGTCGGGGACCTGAACATCCCGGCGGATGCCGTTGAGCTCAAAGCTGACGGTGCGCATGCCCTCGGCGTTCACGTCGCCCAGGCCCAGGTACTTGATGACCAGGGTCTTGCCGTCGGCGATGTTGACCTTGTTGGTCTCGCCCACTGCCAGGCCGTGGAAGAAGACGTGGCTGCCCAGACGCATGATATAGCCGTACTCCTTGCGCTGGCGGATGTAGTCCCGGACCACCTTGGGATACAGGCAGTAGCTGATGACGGCCCGCCAGCTGGGGTCGGGGTCATAGGCCTGGAGCTCCTTGCGGACAGCGTCGAAGTCCACGGGGGGCAGCAGCTCGCCGGGACGGCAGGTAATGGCCTCCTGGCCCTTGAGGACCACCCGCTGGAGATCCTCTGGGAAGCCGCCGGCAGGCTGGCCCATCATGCCGGAGAAGTAGCTGACAGCGGAATCGGGGAAGGCCAGACCCTCGCCCTTTTCCACGATATTTTCCGGGGTCAGGTTGTTCTGGGTCATGAAGATGGCCAGGTCGCCTACCATCTTGGAGGAGGGAGTTACCTTGACGATGTCGCCCACCATTTTGTTGACCTTGCGGTAGTTCTCCTTGACCTCCAGGAACCGGTCGCCCAGGCCCAGGGATTCTACCTGGGGTCTGAGGTTGGTGTACTGGCCGCCGGGGATCTCGTAACGATAGATATCGGTGGTGTTGTACTTCAGACCACCCTCAAAGGACTCATAGCGCTTGCGCACATCCTCCCAGTAATCGGTGAGGTGCTGGAGCTGCCGGAGATCCAGGCCGGTGTCCCGCTCGGTGCCTTGCAGGGCCGCTACCACGGCGTCCAGAGAGGGCTGGCTGGTCATGCCGGCCATGGAGGCCACCGCGCAGTCCACCACGTCCACACCGGCCTCGGCGGCCATCAGCAGGGCGGCTACCTGGTTGCCGGTGGTGTCGTGGGTGTGAAGCTGGATGGGGATGCCGATCTCCTGCTTGAGGGTGGAGACCAGCTTCTTGGCGGCATAGGGCTTGAGCAGGCCGGACATATCCTTGATGCACAGCATGTGGGCGCCCCGGCGCTCCAGCTCCTTGGCCATGTTCACATAGTATTCCAGGGTGTACTTATCCCGCTTGGGGTCCAGAATGTCGCCGGTATAGCAGAGGGTGGCCTGGCAGATCTTGCCCTGGTTGCACACCTCGTCCATGGCCACTTCCATGCCGGGAATCCAGTTCAGGGAGTCGAAGATCCGGAACACGTCCACGCCGGAGCGGGCGGCTTCCTTGATAAACTCCCGGATCACGTTGTCGGGGTAGTTGGTGTAGCCCACGGCGTTGGCGCCCCGCAGCAGCATCTGCAAAAGCAGGTTGGGGGCCTTTTCCCGGATCAGATCCAGCCGCTCCCAGGGAGACTCGTGGAGGAAGCGATAGGCCACGTCGAAGGTGGCGCCGCCCCAGCACTCCAGGGAGAAGGCGTCGCCCAGGATCTCGCTGGTGCCCTCCATACCCTTGACGATGTCCCGGGTACGGACACGGGTGGCCAGGAGGGACTGGTGGGCGTCCCGGCAGGTGGTGTCGGTGATCAGCAGCTTCTTCTGGTCCAGGACCCACTTGGCCACGGCCTCGGGGCCCTCCCGGTCCAGCAGGGGCTTGAGACCCTGGGGACGGTTGCCGGTGACCGGCGGGAACCGGGGCGTCTCATAGAACTTGTGACCGTCCCGCTCCTTGACCACGATGTTGGCGATGTACTTGAGCATCTTGGTGGCCCGGTCCTGGCTCTCGTTGAGCTGGAAGAGGGAGGGGGTCTCGTCGATGAACTTGGTGTGGCACTTGCCGGCCCGGAAGGTCTCGTTCTGGAGGATGTTGGCAATGAAGGCGATGTTGGTCTTCACACCGCGGACGTGGACTTCGTTGATGGCCCGGTCCGCCTTGCGGCAGGCATTTTCAAAGGAGTTGCCCCAGGTGGTGATCTTCACCAGCAGGGAGTCATAGTAGGGGGAGATCTCCGCGCCGGTGTAGGCGTTGCCGCCGTCCAGCCGGATGCCGAAGCCGCCGGGGGAGCGGTAAGAGGTGATCTTGCCGGTGTCGGGGGCGAAGTTGTTGGCCGGGTCCTCGGTGGTGACGCGGCACTGGATGGCATAGCCGTTTTGCTGGACGGACTCCTGGCTGGGGATGCCGATGTCCGGGGAGCTGAGGGGATAGCCCTCGGCCACCAGGATCTGGGCCTGGACCAGGTCCACGCCGGTGACCATCTCGGTAACGGTGTGCTCCACCTGGATCCGGGGGTTCATCTCAATGAAGTAGTGATTGCCGTCCCGGTCCACCAGGAACTCCAGGGTGCCGGCGTTGGTATAGCCCACGTGGCGGGCGATCTTGACGGCGTCATCGTACAGGGCCTGGCGCACCGCCGGGTCCACAGAGAAGGCGGGGGTGAACTCCACCACCTTCTGATAGCGCCGCTGGAGAGAGCAGTCCCGCTCGTAGAGATGGACCACGTTGCCGTGCTCGTCGCCCAGAACCTGCACCTCGATGTGCTTGGGCTCCACCAGGAACTTCTCCATGAAGATGTCGCTGTTGCCGAAGGCCTTCTTGGCCTCGGCCTTCACCAGATCGAAGTTGGTGCCCACCTCTTCCACGCTGTCGCAGCGGCGCATGCCGCGGCCGCCGCCGCCGGCGGCAGCCTTCAAGATGACGGGGAAGCCGAACTCCTGGGCCAGCTTCTGGGCCTCCTCCCGGCTCTTGAGGGGGTCTGCGGTGCCGGGGGTGGTGGGGACGTTGCAGGCAATGGCGATCTGCTTGGCAGAGAGCTTGTCGCCCATCATGTCCAGAACGCGGGAGGAGGGACCGATGAACTTGATCCCGGCCTCCTCACAGGCCCGGGCAAAGTCGCCGTTCTCGCTGAGGAAGCCGTAGCCGGGGTGGATGGCGTCGGCGCCGTGGCGCTTGGCGATCTCGATGATTCGGGGGATGTCCAGATAGGCGCCCAGAGGGCTGAGATTTTCTCCGATCAGGTAGGACTCGTCCGCAGCGGTACGGAAGATGCTGTACGTGTCCTCCTTGGAGTAGATGGCAATGGTTTGAATGTCAAGGTCGTGGCAGGCCCGGAACACCCGCATGGCGATCTCGCCGCGGTTGGCCACCAGGACCTTTTTGAACGCGTGACTCATAGGAATGACCTCCTGTTCTGACCTGAGCCCCAAAGGGGCTTTGACTGGTTCTATAAAAAAGATACGCCAAAATGAAGAAATCTTCAAGAGTGAAGTTTGCGTTACGTATATTTTTGATTGCCTATGCTGTAAATTTACGTAAAAGTAAAACCGGATTTGTGGATTCTGACATCCCCCCTAAGAAAGAATGTCCCCTCAGCTTTTCAAAATAGCTTTGGCAAGCCGTTTTGAAAAGCTGAGGGGAAAGATTATTTCGGACTGTATACAACGGAGTGACGCCAATATTCGTTGGAATCAAAGATGGCTTTCTGTGCCAGGCTAAGATCGTTTTGCTCCAAGGCACGGCAAATTTTGGCGTGGGAAGAATCAGCAGCAGTACCTGCTTCTTGATGCTTGTGTGAGGCAGTGATAAAGGGAATGAAGTACTCTAGGAGTTGGTTATATATCGTTTCAAAAACGATGTTTCCAGACTGGCGTGCCAGGATCCGATGAAAGTTGAGGTCGTTTTCCACAAAACGCTCTAGGGGAGCTGCAGAAGATTGGAGTTCTCGAAGTTCTTGAAGGCTATTAGCCAAAAGGGAAACTGTTTGCAGCCGACGCTGATCATCTGATAGGATAAGCTCAATGATGTCAATTTCCACTTTTTCCCGAAATTCTGCCAGCACATCTACATGGGGCTGGAGGATAAGCATTGGAAAAATAAGAGAATTTAGGCTGTTGTGATTGATCTCCGTACAAACGTAGGTACCATCACCTACCCGGATATCCACGAGACCATAAGCGCTGAAAACTTTCATGGCAGAGCGAACAGAGCCGCGGCTGACGCCCAGCAGCTCAGCCAGTTCCCCTTCGTTAGGAAGGCGGTCACCAGGCTTGAGTTCACCGGAGAGCAGAAGCTTTTTGATGGATTCTACTACATGGTCTACTGCGGATAAATGGGGTTGTTTTTGATAGGCAGTGTGCATTATATACCTCATTAGATTAATAGTTAAGAATGTAAGGTATAAGAAGTTTATCATAAAAGACATCGGGTTTCAATGTCTTTTAGGACTGGACAGGAAGAAAAGCCGGGGTCCAAGGGACCCCGGCTGATTCCGTTCGTGCCTTCAGATCGGGAAGAGCTGTGGAAAAAAGAAGAGGAGGAAGGCACGAGGGGAGAAGTGAGGGAGAGAGAGCCGGTAAAGATCAATATTTTTCGGGGAAGAACAGACGACAGGTTTTTTCATCGGTAGGCTTGCCGATGGCGTTTCCAATGACAAAGCAAATCAGTGCCACGACGATGCCGATGATGATCTGGTGGAAAGTGCTGATCTTAAAGCCGATTGCCATAGTCACACAGTAGGCAGTCAGACCGCCTACCATGCCCAGGATAGCGCCTGTGGCATTGGCTTTCTTCCAGAAGAAGCCCAGGACCAGAGTCCAGAAGAACGCGGTCTGCAGTCCGCCGAAGGCAAACATATTGATCCAAACGATGATGCTGGGAGGAGAGATGGCAATCACAACTGCAACGATGCCCATCACAGCAGTGACAGCCAGAGAGATCCGAGCCACCTTCTTTTGATCGACAGCCTCTTTTTTGACTTCTTTGTGATGGAGATACATATCCTTCACGATGGCGGAGGAGCCGGAGATCAGTAGAGAGGAGATGGTGGACATGGTCGCGGCCAGAGGCCCGATGATGGTGAGACCGGCCAGCAGAGGATGCATGTACTCAGAGATCAGGATGGGGACCACCGTATCGGTGGAGCCCTCCACAGCAGGGAGAACACCGCGGGACAGAGTGCCCAGCAGATGCATGCCAACCATCATGGCACCCACAACGATGGTGCCGTAGATCATGGCCTTATGCACAGACTTGGTGTCCTTATAGCTCAGGCAGCGCACGTTGGACTGGGGAAGACCCAGCGTGCAGACACCGCAGAGCATCCACTGGGTAATGTAGAGAGGCAGAGGAATGGAGGGCACACCGCCGTTTTCAGCATAGGGGCTGAGCATATTGAAGCCCTCACCAGATTCTACCGCAGCACGGGAGGCCTCGTTGATCGTGGCCATGATATTTTCAAGACCGCCGCCCTTTGTGACCACGGCATAACCCAGGCAGAACATGCCTACCAGCATGATAATGGCACAGGCAGTATCGGTGACAGCAACTGCGGTAAAGCCGCCGACCGTGGTATAGAGCACGACAACCACCGCAAAGATCAGGAGAGCCACTGTATAGTCAATGCCCATAGCGGCGGAGAAAATCTGAGCACCGCCGGTAAACTGTCCCAGCATTGTGGTGGTAAAGAATACAATAATTACGACCGCAGAGATATTAGCCAGTGCTTCAGAGTGATAGCGGGCCCGGATCACATCAATAACCGTGACAGAGTCGGTCTTTCGGCCGATGACGGCCATCTTCTTACCCAGAACACCCAGCACGATGAAGGCGGCTACTACCTGCGTGGAGGCATAATACACCCAGCCAAAACCTTTCTCCCAAGCCACACCAGGGCCGGAGAGAAAAGAGGAGACAGAGGAATAAGTAGCGACCAAGGTCATGGCCAGAACAAAGCCGCCCAGACTCCGTCCGCCAATGAAGTATTCTTTGGAGAAATTCTGCGCTTTGGCGTCACTGGACTTTTTCTGGATATAGAGACCCATACCTAGCAAAACGATAAAGAAGATGACAACAGGGGCCATTCTCATGAAAACATCCATAAATTAGACCTCCTTCTTCTGCACAGCGTCGGCTTCTTCTTCGTCCAAATCAAAGTCCTTGAAGACCTTCTTAACCAGGAAGCCTACCAGTACCATGGACAGAATCCAGGAACCGAAGCAGCTGAGGACGAACCAGGCGGGCATTCCCAAAATGGTCCACTCAGACCCCCAGATGGCATAGACACCAAAGCCGCTGGCAAACCAGTAAACAATGATGATAGCTGCCACGATCCAGGTGGCCTTTGCCTCCTTGTTCATTTGAATGAATTTTTCTTTATAACTCATTTTTTCCAAAAAGGTTCCCTCCCTAAACAAAATTTCATGTCAGTGAAACATGCGGAACAGATTGAGCGGAAAAATAACCATGGCTCTCTCTTCCCAAGGTTATGCAAAGCTATCTTGTGCCTCAGGGCGCAGATAACAGATCTCACCATCCACCATGGTAAGGTCCACCTTCATCTGATGGATGCTAAAGGGGTCAACTGCTAGGATATCATCAGATAGAACGATCATGTCGGCCAGCTTTCCGACCTCTAAGCTGCCTTTGATATGCTCTTCAAAAGATCCATAGGCGCCGTTCAGAGTCGCGATCCGGATGGCTTCCAGAACAGAGACTGCCTGGGTTCTGTCGCACTGTATATTCCGAACTCGGTCGTAGCGGTTCACAGCACCGTCCAAACACGCTAACCCAAAGGGACCTGAGGGGGCGTCACTCTGCAAAGAGCAGTGAATGCCAGCGTCCAGCATGCTTTTCAGTGCACCGAAATACTTGTTTCGCTCCCCGTAGAAGCGCATGTAATTACCGCCGTTTTTAGCCACAATGCCGGCATTGACAGAGGGACAGATGTTCATCTTGGCCATCCTGTCGATCAAATCTTGATCTACCAGCGTGCAGTGCTCGATACGATGGCGCAGATCTGGGCGAGGATTCGATTCAAAGGCTTTTTCGTAACCTTCTACCATAAACTCCACGGCACCGTCGCCAATTGCGTGAGCAGTGGCCTGACATTCAGCATCGTGAATGCGCCGGATGTATGCCGCTACTTCCTCACGTTCCCAGGCCTTTTCCCGATGCATGGATGGATCATGGGAGTATGGCTCCCGGGTATAGCAGGAGGGGCCGCTGGAACCACCGTCAATCATGAATTTGCAAGAACCAATCCGGAAGTATTCATCGCCTAGACCTGTTTGGAAGCCCAAGGCCAGAAAATGATCGTTATCCTCCATAGAGAATGGCTTTCCATAAATACTGTGAAGAGCCATGTAGACCCGGGGTTTAAATTTCCTCTGGCGGCAGAGTTTTTGCATAGCGTGATAAGAGGGGTGGTCGCAGGCCCCCATATCGTGGATAGAGGTTAGGCCGGCCTTTAAAAATTCGCCGTTGGAGTACATGGCGGCTTTCTCCATGGACTCTGCACTGTATCCCACCTTGCTCCACAGAAGGAACAGCGTTACACCATAAACCATGCCGGTGAGTTTGCCATCCCGCACTTCGATGTCATTTTCGGGGAACCGTGCCGCATCCTCAGCGGTGAATACGCCGATGGTTTCCAGGGCCTTGGAATTGAACATGCACTTGTGGCCACTGCCCTCCATGCACTGAACAGGATTATCCGGTGCAGCAGAGTCCAGCTCTGTTATGGTGGGGTCCCGGTTTTCGTGAAGATTTGGAGCCTCATAGCCCCACATGGAGACCCACTCACCGGGCTTTTTAATGGTGAGAACATTGCGGATCTTTTCCAGAATGTCTCCCACAGAGGATACTCGATCACCAAAGAGACTGATCATGGGGGAGTCCAGATCATCGCCCAGCATTCCAATGAGGAACGGGTGAATGTGGGTGTCGATCATCCCCGGCATCAGGGTCCGTCCCTTTAAGTCAAAGACTTGCGTGCTCTCATCAATCAGCGATTTGAGGTCTTCGTTGGAGCCGACAAAGACGATTCGGTTACCCTTGATGCCAACAGCTTCGGCAATCTCATCGGTCTCATTGACTGTAATGACGCTGCCGTTCAAAAAAGCCAGATCAATATAGGACTTGTCGAATTTCACGGAAATACCTCCTGTTTTTCATGGGGGGCAGACTTTAGATTTTCGGGTCCTCGGGATGGAGCATGGTGGCGATTACCTTATGAAGGACCTCGTCATCCCAGATTTTCTTCCAGTCCTCCCGCATCACCAGTCGGTTACCAAGGCCAATGGCAACCTTGCAGGCGTCAGACACCGGAGGTTTGCCGGGAATATAGCCCAAGAAGTTGCAGGTGAGATTATAGATGTGGCCTGTCAGAAAGGAGACGGCAGCATCACGGTTAATGCCCCGACGCTCTGCTTCATCAACGGTTTCTGCCATAGCATAGAGGCAAGTAGCGCCCAGCAGCTCTACCAGAGTCGGTTCCAGGAAAGCAATTTGCTCCGAGGTCATCACATAGGCATTCTGCGCTGCATACATATCCCGAGAGGTCTCCTGCATCTTTGCAAAAACCTCATCTGTACCACAGATCTTGCTCATAACAATATCCTGTTTGCCGCCTTCACCGCCAAATCGGTCTGCCCGAGCTTCGGGAGTATCTTGATCCAACAGGAAGGAGGGGTGGCATGGATGGGCTACACCGAAAGTGCAGTCTTCCCGAAGGGTCAGTTCTTTGGCCACAGCGGCAGCGGGGTCCAGAATCAGAAAGCCGGTGCCAGGGCGAAGCATGGGAACATAGATGGCGGAAAGCTTCTTGATCAGAGAGTCGGGAACGGCGAAGATGACAACTTCAGCCTGGGCGAGGGCATCTTCAATCGGTGTGACATCCATACCTCGAGCGCGGATGGCTTCGATCCCTTTCGGCGCATTTTCGACCAGAGTCAGGTTATACTTTTCACTGTTTTTAGCCAGATTGATGCTGGTGCGGGTTCCCATTTTTCCACCGGCACCAATGACGGCAACATTGATCTTGCTCATGATTATGATATCCTCCTTACTGTAAAGTGGAGAGAACAGTCTCCGTAATCTTTTCTGGGGCAAAACCATAAAGGTCTGCCACATCCTGGGCGAGGCCAGACTCACCAAAGCTTCTCAGGCCGATCCGGTTGACCCGGATGGGGGCGTGCTCACAGGCCAGACGGCTGACATAGGCGCCCAGACCGCCGTTGATATTGGCATCCTCTACGGTAAAGACGTGGTGGGCATTCTGGAGCAAATGAATCAAAGCGGGATTGTCTACGGCAGTGTCAATAATGTTGATGTCTGCCACAGTTACTGCGATACCGCGGCACTTGAGAAGCTCAGCGGCTGCCAGGACCCGGTCCAGCACAAAGCCGCAGCTGAGCAGGACAATCTGCGGGCTGTCAGACCGCCAGATGGTGAGACCCTCTCGACTGAAAGGCGCGGAAAGATCATAAACATCGCTTTCACGCCCGCTGCCAAGACGCACGTAAACGGGACCAGGAGTTTCATAAGCTAGTTTTACAGCGTGATAGGCCTGAGGGCCGTCAGCGGGAAGAAAGATCTTGAAGTTTGGAATAGAGGAGAGAATAGCGATATCCTCATAGAACTGATGAGTGACACCCTCTCGTTCGCCGCCAATCAGTCCGGCATTGATACCGGCAAATTTCACATTTAGATTTGGATAAGCCACAAAGGTCCGCATTTGTTCGCAGGCCCGCATGGTCAGAAATCCTGCGTAAGTGGCAACGAATGGAGTCAGGCCGCAGCTGGCCAGGCCGGCACCAACATCTACAGCGGCTTGCTCAGCAATACCAACTTCCACATACTGATCAGGCATTTCCTCTGCAAAAGAGGTGGCCCGCATGGCTTTCAGAGAATCAGGGGAGACAAACATCACTCCAGAGTCTGTACGGCCAAGTTCTGTCAGTGCTGCGGCAAAGGCTGCTCTTGTTCCTTTGAAATCCATTACACACCCTCCAATTCTCTGCAGGCGATGGCATACTGCTCATCGGTGGGAACGCCTTTGTGCCAGGTGTTGTCATTTTCCATATAGCTGACGCCTTTGCCCTTGATGCAGTCACATACAATGGCGTGCGGGCGGCCAGGCTGTGCCTTGGCTGAAGCCACAGCAGTTCGGATCGCGTCAATGTCATGGCCGTTGATTTCCTGAACATGCCAGCCAAAGGCAGCAAAGCGATCCGCCACGTTGTTGGAGCCAATCGTTTCCTCCACAGAGCCTCCACTTTGCCAGCCGTTGCGGTCGATGAAGACGATCAGGTTATCTAGACGATGCCCGGCGGCTGTATTGACACCCTCCCAGACGATCCCCTCCTGCAGTTCACCATCGCCGGCAATTACATAGACGGTGTAGTCCTTTTTCAGATGTTTGCCGGCAATCGCCATGCCAGCGCCGATGGCGATGCCATTTCCAAGAGAACCAGAGGTCATATCTACACCGGGGGTCTTATTCATGACGGGATGTCCCTGAAATTTACTTCCAAGCTCCCGGAGATGGAAGTGGTCTACATGCTCGGTAAAGTATCCTTTCTCGTTGAGCGCGGCATAGAGAATAGGGCAAGCATGTCCTTTGGAGAGAATCAGGCGGTCTCGATCCGGCCACTGAGGATTGGATGGATCGATATTCATACAGTCAAAATAGAGTACGGTTACAATATCCGCGATAGAGAGAGCAGGACCTGGATGGCCGTCTTTCCCTTCATAGACCATGCGGACTGCTTCTAAACGGAGCCTGTTTGCTGTGTTACTGAGTTCTTGGGTTGTCAAGGTGATCCCTCTTTTCTGTAAAGTTCAAAACAGGTGGGCTTTTTAAACACTAAACATTAAACGTTTGATGTATTTATAGATCATATTGAGAAAAAAGTCAATAGATCACGATTCTATTTTTTGAAATTTGTAAAATGGGACAAAAGCTATTTGCTTAATTTTACGTTCTGCCCAGTGAACGCAAATTAAAACGAACACAATGATTATTTTTGATCGGAAAGAAAAGTGGAAATGTGTGTTGACAAACGCTGGGCGGGGTGCTACAATGCACTCAAAATTACATTTGAAACCGTTGAGGAAGAGTGAGTAGGGTTCGGTTCCTTTTCTCCAGAGAGCCGCGGGCGCTGGGAGCGCGGCGAAAAGGCCGGAGTCGAATGGACTTCCGAGGGCAATCAGAAACCGGCGGCGGCCGGGAGTATGTGCGACGGAGTGTGGCCCTCCGTGAACAAAGGTCCGCATATGGTTGTATGCGCAGAGTGGGCGCGCCGCAGGTGCGTCAAGCCGGGTGGTACCGCAGGAATTCAGATCCTGTCCCAGCAGAGATGCTGGGACAGTTTTTTTATACTTGAGGAGGTCATATGGATGAGACGAACGGAGAGACGATGGCGGCGCTGACGCCGGATGGTCCCAAGGGGGCCTCTGTGAGAACCTATCATATGAATCGTGCATGAAGAAAGGAAGAAGCTCTATGAAAAAGCTCTTAGCGATGCTGACCGCACTGACCCTGACACTGTCCCTGACCGCCTGCGGCGGCGGGAAGGACGACGCCCCCGCCGCAGATCCCGACACGGTGGTCTACAAGGTGGGGATCTGCAACTATGTGGATGACGCCTCCCTCAACCAGATCGTGGAGAATATCCAGACCCGGCTGGAGGAACTGGGGCAGGAGCAGGGCGTCACCTTCGACGTGTCCTATGACATCTGCAACGGCGACGCCAACGTGCTCAACCAGATCATCGCCAACTTCATCGCAGACGATGTGGATCTGATGATCGGCGTGGCCACGCCGGTGGCCATGGCCATGCAGGCCGCCACCGAGGAAAATCAGATCCCCGTGGTGTTCTCCGCCGTGTCCGATCCGGTGAGCACCGGCGTGGTGGAGAGCCTGGAGGCCCCCGGCGCCAACATCACCGGCACCAGCGACTATCTGGACACCAACGCCGTGATGGAGCTGATGCTGGCGGCGGACCCGGAGCTCAAGACGGTGGGACTGCTCTATGACCAGGGCCAGGACTCCTCCGCCACCCCCATCGCCCACGCCAAGGAGTTCCTGGACGCCAACGGTATCCGCTATGTGGAGCGCACCGGCACCACCACCGATGAGATCGTGCTGGCGGCCCAGGCCCTGGCGGCCGACGGCGTGGACGCCGTTTTCACCCCCACGGACAACACGGTGATGACGGCGGAGCTGGCCATCTATGAGACTTTGATCGACGCGGGCATCCCCCACTACACCGGGGCGGACTCCTTTGCCCTGAACGGCGCCTTCCTGGGCTACGGCGTGGACTACGCCAACCTGGGCGTGGAGACGGCAAACCTGGCGGCAGAGATCCTGGTGAACGGCGCAGACCCCGCCGCCACGCCGGTGCTGACCTTTGACAACGGCACCGCCACCATCAACACGGAGACCTGTGCGGCGCTGGGAATGGATTACGCCCAGCTGGAGGAGCTCTTTGCCCCCCTCTGCACCAAGGTCGCTCCCATCACCACGGCTGAGAGCTTTGACGAGCTGGCGGGCTGACGTCGCCGGCCCGGCTCCGGTAGATATTTAAGGAGGAACTTCCATGGATCTGGCACTGTTACAGACCGCCCTGGAGCTGGGCCTTATCTGCTCCCTGACGGTGCTGGCGCTGTTTTTAAGCTACACCATGCTCAATGTCTGCGACCTGTCCACCGACGGCTGCTTTACCCTGGGGGCGGCGGTGGGCGCGGTGGTCGCCCTATCGGGACACCCGTTTTTGGCCCTTCCTGCCGCCATGGCGGCAGGCGTGTGCTCCGGCTTTGTGACGGCCCTGCTCCAGACCCGCATGGGCATCAACAGTTTGCTGGCGGGGATCATCGTCAACACGGGACTCTACTCCATCAACATCTGGGTGATGGGCGGCAAGTCCCTGCTGAACCTGAATAAGGTGGACACGGTCTTTGCCCGGGCTCGGGAGCTGCTGGAGGGCACGCCTCTGGCGGAGAGCGCGTCTTTGGTGACGGCGGCGCTGGCCGCCCTGGCCACGGCCCTTATTTTAACGGTCTTTCTCAACACCCGGCTGGGGCTTGCCATCCGGGCCACTGGCAATAACCCGGACATGGTCCGCTCCTCCTCCATCAACCCGGCTTTTACCACCACGGTGGGCCTGTGCGTGGCAAACGCCTTCACGGCCCTCTCTGGGTGTCTCCTGGGTCAGATGCAGAAATCCGTCAACATCGACATCGGCAGCGGCATGGTGACCATCGCCCTGGCGTCGCTGCTGATCGGCGGCACCTTCCTGGGCCGGGGCGGGATCTTCCGTCGGGCCATGGGCATGGTGCTGGGGTCCTTTTTGTTCCGGCTGGTGTACACGGTGGCTCTGCGGTTTGAGATGCCGGCCTATATGCTCAAGCTGGTGTCCTCCGGGATCATCATTCTGGCCATTGCGGGGCCCTATCTGCGGACCCAGTGGCCCATGCTCCGCCGGCGGCTGACCTATGGCAGAGCAGGGAAGGAGGGAAGGTAAGATGCTGCGGATCTCTCACATTGAAAAGACCTTTAACCCCGGCACGGTGAATGAGAAAAAGGCCCTCTCGGACCTGTCTCTGGAGCTGAAGGAGGGGGACTTTGCCACCATCATCGGCTCCAACGGCGCGGGTAAGTCCACCCTCTTCAACGCCATCTCCGGCAGCTTCTTCACCGACGCGGGGACCATTGAGCTGGCAGGGAAGGACATCACCTTCCTGCCGGAATATCAGCGGGCCAAGGAGATCGGGCGGCTGTTCCAGGACCCCATGCGGGGCAGCGCGCCGGGCATGACCATTGAGGAGAATCTGGCGCTGGCCGCCGGCAGCGGCGGGTGGTTCTCCCACACCACCAAGGGGGACCGGCAGCGGTTCCGGGACCGTCTGGCCCTGCTGGACATGGGGCTGGAGGACCGGATGAAGCAGCCGGTGGGGCTGCTCTCCGGCGGCCAGCGGCAGGCGCTGACGCTGATGATGGCCACCATGAACCCGCCCAAGCTGCTGCTGCTGGACGAGCACACGGCGGCTCTGGACCCGGCAGCGGCGGAGAAGGTGCTGGAGATCACCCGGCGGATCGTGGCGGAGGAGCACCTGACGTGCCTGATGGTGACCCACAACATGGAATCCGCCCTGTCCCTTGGAAACCGGACGCTGATGATGGATCGGGGCCGGATCATCTTTGACGTCTCCGGCGAAGAGCGAAAGGGGCTGACCGTGGCAGACCTGCTCCAGCGGTTCAAGACCGCCGCAGGCAAGGCCCTGGACAACGACCGGATGCTCCTTGGATAAAAGCAAAATACCGGGGGTCTTTCTCTTGGAAAGACCCCCGGTACTATTTGCACTTCTTCAAGTGTAAACCAAATTCACTTTATACTGATTTTGGGGACGGAGGGGCGCCAAGCGCCCCAAACGTCCCACCTCCGAAGGACGGAGGGGCGTAAAACGCCCCAAACGTCCCTCCCGCCGCAGCAGTTCTTGGTTGCCGTCGCTCCGGCTTCCGCACCTGCCCGGCCCGGAAGCGCGCTAAAATTCTTTGCGCACTTTCTTTTAAGAAAGTGCGACGCCGGAGGAGCGGGCGGCCTGGGCCACGGCGGCGGCCACGGCGTCCTTCACCCGGGGATCGAAGGCGGCGGGGATGATGTAGTCGGCGGAGAGGTCGTCGCCCACCAGCTCTGCCAGAGCCTTGGCGGCGGCCAGCTTCATGGCGTCGTTGATGTCGCTGGCCCGGGCGTCCAACGCACCCCGGAAGACGCCGGGGAAGGCCAGCACATTGTTGATCTGGTTGGGGTAGTCGCTGCGGCCTGTGGAGACCACTGCCGCGCCGCCGGCCTTGGCCTCGTCGGGGAAGATCTCCGGGGTGGGATTGGCGCAGGCAAAAATGATGGCGTCGTGATTCATGGTCTTCACCATCTCCGTGGTCAGGGCGCCGGGGGCGGAGACGCCGATGAAGACGTCCGCGCCGGGCAGGACCTCTGCCAGGGAGCCGGCCCGGCGGGAGAGGTTGGTCACCTGGGCCAGCTCCTCCTTGACAGGATTCATCCCCACGCTCCGGCCCTGGTAGATGGCGCCGTTTCGGTCACAGAGGGTCAGATCCCGGACGCCGGCGGAGAGCAGGAGCCGGGAGATGGCCACCGCTGCCGCACCTGCGCCGTTGATGACGATCCGGATGGCGTCCATCTGTTTGCCCACGACCTTCAGCGCGTTGGTCAGGCCTGCCAGGGTGATGATGGCGGTGCCGTGCTGGTCGTCGTGGAAGATGGGGATGTCGCAGCGTTCTTTTAATTTCCGCTCGATCTCAAAGCAGCGGGGGGCGGAGATATCCTCCAGATTCACCCCGCCGAAGGACCCGGCCAGCAGGGCCACGGTGTTCACGATCTCGTCCACATCGTGGCTGCGGATGCACAGGGGAACGGCGTCCACGCCGCCGAAGGCCTTGAAGAGGACGCACTTGCCCTCCATGACCGGCATGCCGGCCTCAGGACCGATATCTCCAAGCCCCAGCACGGCGGAGCCGTCGGTGACCACCGCCACCGTGTTCCAGCGGCGGGTCAGCTCATAGCTCTTATTGGGGTCCTTTTGGATCTCCAGACAGGGCTGTGCCACGCCGGGGGTGTAGGCCAGGGACAGAGCTTCCTTGCTGTCCACCGCCGCCCGGGGAGTCATTTCCAGTTTGCCCTTCCACTCGTAGTGCAGGCGCAGGGATTCTTTCGCGTAATCCATGGTTGGCGCTCCTCTCAAGAATTGATTGATGCGGGTTTATTGTACGAAAATCCGGCGGGGATGTCAATTCCGCCATCGTGGTTTTCCCGGGAAAGGGGAAAAGGCCGGCCCCACCAGGGGCCGGCCTCTTTTGATAACAGCGGGAAGTTACAGGGACTTCTCGTAGGACTCGATCATCTTCTTGACCATCTGGCCGCCGACGGAGCCGGCCTC
>CAUWNE010000050.1:0-15571 GCA_963560095.1 uncultured Dysosmobacter sp.
ACTCCTTTTTACCTATCTCCATGTGTTGCACTTGAATTGTAAATCTTGAAATCTGCAAATTTGGCCCTATCGCGCTTATATGTACCACCTCTGGCAATAATGCGACCTTTCGTTATGGCATACTCTTCCCGTATCTGAGAAGCAGACCAATCCGCCTTCGATATCGCAGGGGTAATATATCTTGTGCGGATTTCTTGTTCTGTTAATTTTCTCTTATCCATGCACATTCCCCTTTGTAGTACTGTTATGGGCACAAAAACTCAAAATAATTATAGCATATGGGCTGGCAATTTCCAACATAATTCTACCCTGAACACATCAGAATGAAACACTGCTGAATACGCCCGTTTTTAACTACAAAAAAATATTTTGCCATATAGGAACAAAACATATATACTTATGTCGTATATAAATAGATGAACTTCATCAATTCTCAAAGGAAAGGAGGTTTCACCCATGAACAGCCCTTCGTTTGTCCAGTTTCCCTGTGACAGCAATATCCGCTATCTGCCCTTGGTCTACTTCCTACCGGAAGATTTGTTCTCCCAATACCCCACCCTCCGCCGACTGCCGCGGGACTTGTCCGCTCTCGCCGTTTCGGAGGAACTGATCGCACTGGTTGACAGCGACCAGTTTTTGAAAGAGATTATGGACGCCGCTGCGTCCCTTGCGTTTCCCCACTTCGGCTTCGGCGGCTGGAAAGAGCATTACACGGGCTGGTGTCCCGTTTGGCGTTTATCCTACGCCCTGCCTCTATGGGTCAAGGGCGTGGAACAGATCACCGGCTGGGGACTGCAAGTTCTGTTTTGTATGCCGCCCCATACGCCCATCCCGTTCTTCCCGCCGGAATATGTTTCGGAGGTTTTCTCCTTGGCGGTCAAACGCGCCATCAAGGAACAGGGTTGGCAGCCTGTTTTAGATGCGGTGCGGGAGATGCCCTGCGACGAGGACTTTGAACCGTGGGACACCAATGTTCGCAAGGACTTTTTGCGGAAATGGTATCACACCCGTTCCAAGAGGGTACAGACGGTTTCGCTGGAAGCCTGTATAGAGGACGAGAACAGCGGCATCCATGAGATTGCAGACCCCGCAGGGGACTTCACCATGCAAGTGGAGGCTGAGGACTTCTGCCAGCGGTTCAAGGCTACCCTGTCGGATAAGGATATGGAGATTTTGGAACTGCGGGTAGAGGGCCAAACCTACGAGGAAATTGCGGACAGGCTGGGGTACAAAAATCACAGCGGGGTTGTGAAACGGATGGAGGCCATCAAGAAGCGGTTTATCCAATACGAGAAAGACACAGGGCGCTAAAGTCACGCAAGCCGAAAATGGCGGGCGTGGCTTTTTGCTGCCCAAAACTAAAGGAAAGAAGGTGCGAATGTTCAACATCAAAGATTTTCCGCCTATCGAGCGTAGGCCGGACAGTTCCCTTTACCGTATGGACGCCAAACAGCGGCGGGAGGCGCTACGGCTCATCAAGGGCCTGTGCAGCTACTACGACAACGGGAATTGCCTCTATCTTGACAGAGGCGAGGAAGTGACCTGCCCCCAGAGCATTTCCTATTCCGTCTGCTGCAAGTTTTTCCGCCATGTACTGTTGAAGGACAAGGAAGAGAAAGGATTGGAAGCGGAAGTTTTCCAGTGCGACGCCTTGAAGCATTGTGAACTGTGCGGCAGGGCGTTTTCTTCGCCCTCCTATCGGGCCAAGTATTGCGAGGGCTGCAAGGCGAAGGTACAGCGGCGGCAGAAGGCCGAACACGCAAGGAAAAAGCGGGCGGAGAGTAGAAAAATAGAGGTCGGAAAAGGCTGATATATCAAGGCTTTTCAGCCGCAAAACAGACAAGGCAATATAAATCCCCACAAGGCCCCAAAACGGGGTTCTATCTTTCTACAAGGAGGTACCATGACGCAAAAGGCACAGCACGCAATCCTACGCTTTGCCAAACACAAGGCGGGGCCTGCCGGAGCGCTGGAGGCCCACCATGAGCGCACCAAGGCGCAGTACGCCAGCAACCCGGACATTGACACCAGCAGGAGCAAGGATAACTTTCACATCATCCAACCCGCCCAGAAGTACCGGCGGGAGATCGACAACCGGATCAAGGCGGCGGGGTGCCGCACCCGGAAGGACAGCACCATGTTCGTGGACACGCTGATAACGGCAAGCCCGGAGTTCTTCATGGGCAGGAGCAGGAAGGAGGTGCAAGCCTACTTCACGGAGGCGGTGGCCTTCATGGAGAAGAAGGTGGGCCGGGGCAATATCTTTTCCGCCGTGGTACACATGGACGAGAAAACGCCCCACCTCCATCTGTGCTTCACCCCCATCACGGAGGACGGGCGGCTGTCCGCAAAGGAGATTTTGGGCAACCGGGCGCAGTTGTCCCAATGGCAGGATGAGTTTCACGCCCACATGAAACAGGCGTTCCCCGTCCTCAAGCGGGGCGAGAGCGCCCTTGTGACAAAGAGGAAGCACATTCCCACATGGCTGTTCAAGCAGTCCGTAGACCTCACGAAACAGCAACAGGCCATAGAAAAGGCCATCTCGGAAATCGGGATGCTGAACGCCGGGAAGAAGCGGGACGAGGTGTTGGAGATGGTGGGGCCGTACTTCTCCCGGCTGGAGAAGCACCTGGGGCAGATGAAGAAGTACCAGTCCACCATCGACTATCTGACGCAGGAGAACAAGAACTTGCGTGAGAAGGTCAGGGACGAAACGGGTATCCAGAAGCAGATGGAAGTGCTTATGCTCAAAAAGGAAAACGAACAGCTTCGGCGGTTTGTCCAGCGCATACCGCCGGAGGTTAGGAAGGCGCTCAAAGAACAGGAACAGGGCCAGCGGCGGCCCAAAGGCCGCCAGCGGTAAATTTTCAGAAATACGGAGGTACATTTGGGAAGAAGAAAAAAGCTGATAAACAACACCGACATCCCCCAGCACCAAATCGAGGCGATAGCCCGCTGTATCATGCCGGACATTCTCGCTTTCTATGAGAGCGAGGAGGGCCAGCGGGAATTTGCCGAATGGAAGAAGCAACGGGAGGCGGAGAGGCAGGAGGCCAAAATAGAATAAGGACGAAAAGGGCGGGCGCACCGTGTCAACGGCTGCGCCCGCCCTTTTTGCGTTTATGGGGTTTGTTTCTTCTTCCGGGGGCCTCTCGGCTTGGAGGTGGGCTTGCGCTTCACCCCGTTGCGGAAATAGGTGGTTTCGTAGCGGTCAAAGAAAAGCAATAATCCGAACCCATCGCCTATCGGAAACGGGTTCGGATTATATTGGTTTGGTGCCGGTGGTGGGACTCGAACCCACACGGTATCGCTACCAACGGATTTTGAGTCCGTCACGTCTACCAATTCCATCACACCGGCAGGTGGATACTGGCTTATTATACAAGAAGCTACATGAAAATTCAAGAGGGAGTTTTAAGAGTCGGAGAGAAAAATGAACGAACCGTTAAAAGCAGGGAATTTCTAAAGAAAAGCTACACAAACCGGGGAAAGCATGATATTATAGTAAACGTTATCTTATGCGTACTTTTGGGAGAAAGGGGGGCGGAGCCTGTGAGAAAATTTCTGCGGAGCCTGGGGCTGGCCAGTGTGCTGGCCGGGGCGGTCCTGCTCTCCGGCTGCTCTCTGCCCAAGCTGAGCCTCAACTCGGAGGACCTTTACAGCCTGCCCACCCTGCCGGTCAAGTACACAGAGCTCAATACCCAGCTCAATGCCATTTTGGACAGCGGCGCCGAATATGCCGCTCCGACCTCCGGCGCCAACATCCAGCCGGTGCAGTTGGTGGACTTGGACGGCGACGGCCGGGAGGAGGCGGTGGCCTTTTTCCGGAATCCGGCAGAGGAAAAGCCGCTGAAAATCTATATCTATGCCGCTGAGGAGGACAGCTACCGCCAGTCGGCATTGATCGAGGGCACCGGCACGGGCATTTACAGCATTGCCTACACCGACCTGGACAGCGACGGCTATATGGAGCTGCTGGTGGGCTGGAAGGCCACGGCGGAGCTCCAGGTGCTGGAGGTTTACAGTCCCCGGCCGGACGGGCTGGCCACGCTGGTGCGCAGTGACTATGTCAAATATACCACCGCGGATCTGGACCGGGACGGCCGTCAGGGTCTGGTGGTGTTCCACGCCGACGGCGAGGGCGACGGCGTGGCCGACTATTACAGCTGGCAGGAGGATGGAAGCCTCACCAGCCAGTCCTCGGCCCGGCTGTCGATTACCATGGCGGAGCTGAATCAGCAGGGCCGGGTGAGCCTGGGAACGCTGCAAGAGGACGTGCCTGCCCTGTTTGTCACCGGTGTGACCGATATCCCCCGGGCAGTGACGGATATTTTGGCAGTGCGGAATGGGGAGCTGACCAACATCGTTTTGTCGGATCTCACCGGCGTATCCGGAGAGATCGCCCCCTATTGCTCCCTCTATCCCACAGATATCAATGGAGATGGCGTCACCGAGGTGCCAAGCCCCATTCAGATCCACTCCACTCTGGACGAGGGGCTGAGCTATCAGCGGGTGGACTGGTACGCCTATGACCGCAAGGGGCAGTCCAGCGTGGCCCTGCACACCTATCACGATCTGGAGGACGGCTGGTATCTGCGGCTGCCGGAGACCTGGCTGAGCCGGGTCTGGATCAGCCGCTCGGCGGCTGCCGACGAGGCCGCCGTGACCTTTTACATTCTGGGCAGCGGCGAGATGGAGCCGTTCCTGCGCATCACTGCCATCACCGGCTCCGATCAGGAGAGCCGGGCGGTCCGGGGCGGCCGGTTTTTGCTGGGGCGGCAGTCTGAGGCCATCTATACCGGCGAGCTGCTGGAGGGCAACACCGGCTGGCAGTATGGTGTGACGGCGGATGAGGTCCGGGCGGCCTTTACCCTGATCGCCTCCGAGTGGAGCGCGGGAGACTATTGAGTTTGACATGGATGGGCAGGAGAGGAGATCTGCTATGAGAAAGGTTTTGGTTCTGGAGGATGAATCCAGTATCCGCAGCTTTATTGTCATCAATCTGCGCCGCGGCGGCTACGATGTCATTGAGGCGGCCACCGGCGAGGAGGCCCTGGAGCGGCTGAAAGAGCACCCGGACACCAAGGTGGCCCTGCTGGACATCATGCTGCCGGGGATCGACGGCTTTGAGGTCTGCCGCCGCATCCGGGCCACCAACACGAAGATCGGCATCATCATGCTCACCGCCCGCTCCCAGGAGATGGACAAGGTGACGGGCCTGATGACCGGCGCTGACGACTATGTGACCAAGCCCTTCTCCCCGGCGGAGCTGACCGCCCGGGTGGATGCCCTGTTCCGCCGGGCCGGCGGGGAGGACCCGGTCAATGCCGGGGAGATCCGGCAGGACCCCTTCCTGCTCAATACCCGGAACCGGACGCTGGAGAAAAACGGCCAGCGGATCAAGCTGACCCAGGTGGAGTATTCCATCATGCGGGTCTTTATGGAGAACCCCGGCAAGGCCTTATCCCGGGAGGAGATCCTGGATCGGGTCTGGGGCCGGGACTACTTTGGGGAATTGAAGATCGTGGATGTGAACATCCGCCGTCTCCGGCTGAAGATCGAGGACAACGTCCAGAATCCGGTGTATATCACCACAGTCTGGGGCTACGGCTATAAGTGGGGCTTTTGAAAGGCGAGAAGGCGGTTGATCATGAGAAGCACACCCTGGGAACAGCAGTTCCGGGCAGTCTGGCGGCGGGAGCAGCGCTTTTTGGAGCAGTACCGGGAGCCGGCGGAACGGCTGCTGGATCAAAAAGCGGCGCAGATCGCGCCGGAGAAGCTGGCGCAGACGCTGAGCGCGGCCTTTGAAAAGGCCGTGAGCCTGGTGCTGGAACAGGGAAGCGGCGTGATCCTCCGGAGAAAAAGCCAGGCCCGGCGGCGGGAGGCCTATCAGATCAACGCCTACGCGGCGGATCTGCGGGAGACCCGGAAGAGTCTCCGGGTCTTTTCCCGAGCGGCGGCTCGGGGTGGGGCGGGGAGCCAGCTGCTCTCCGGCGCCGCTGGGATCGGCATGGGCGCGCTGGGCGTGGCGCTGCCGGATATCCCGCTGCTGACGGCCATGCTGCTCAAGTGCGTCTATGAGACGGCGGAGAGCTTCGGCTTTTCCTGCGGGGAGGAAGAGGAACAGTTCTATGCCCTGCGGGTTCTGGAGGCGTCCTTATCCCAGGGAGAGGATCTGATCGAGCGGAACCAAGCCCTGGAGACCTTTGCCCAGACCGGCGCGTGGCCGGGGGAGGTCTCGATGAAAGAGCAGATCCGCTCCACCGCCCGGCAGCTGTCGGCGGCGGCCCTCTGGAGCAAGGCCCTGCAAAGCGTTCCTGTGGTGGGGGCGGTGGGCGGCGCCCGGAACTGGAGCTGCCTGGGCCGGGTCCGCCGGTATGCGGCGATCAAGTATGAAAAGCGATTTTTGCTCCGGCGGCGTCTGGAGAAGCACTGAGAGAGGAGGAAGGCCCTGTGGCGCGGAATCAAAAATGGGAGCCCCTGCGGCTGCGGGGCCTTCGGAGACGGTGGCTGCTGAATACGGTGGCGCCGGTATTTTTGCTGCTGGGACTGCTGGTGGTGACCTTTTCCTCCGGCATCTCCAGCTATTACTACGGCACCATGCAGCGGGGGCTGGAGAGCCGGGCCCAGGCTATGGCCAGCTCCTTTAATGAGTATTTCATGGACAACGGCTACAACACCTATTATCAGATGGCGGTCCGCTCGGCGGAGACCTTTGAGGACAAGGACCGGATCGAGATGCAGTTCATCAGCAGCAGCGGCCGGATCCAGGTGTCCACCTCCGGCCTGACGGCGGGCACTTCTCCCGGCACGGTGGATATCACCCAGGCCCAGGAGAGCGGGCAGATGCCCCCCCGTCCCTATCAAGGCCGGGACCCGGAGACCGGAGAGCAGATCATGGCGGTCTCCTGCCCCCTGACCTCGGATGGCCGGGTGGTGGGCGTTTTGCGGCTGGTGACCTCGCTGCGGCTGGTGAACAGTCAGGTCCTGCTGGCCATCTCCCTGGTGGTGCTCATCGCGCTGCTGTGCATGGCGCTGATCATCATCTCCAGCCTGATCTTCATCAACAGCGTGGTGGAGCCGGTGGCGGTGGTGACGGACGCGGCCAAGCGGATCTCCGCCGGCAGCTATGGCTTCCAGATCGAAAAGCACTACCCCGACGAGCTGGGCGAGTTGGTGGACAACATCAATATGATGTCTTTGAAGATCGGCCAGAACGAGAAGATGCAGACGGAGTTCATCTCCTCGGTGTCCCATGAGCTGCGGACGCCCCTCACCGCCATCAACGGCTGGGGAGAGACCATTCTGGAAGACCCCACGGGAGACCCGGTGCAGCTGCGCCGGGGCATCCGGATCATCCTGAATGAGTCCCGGCGGCTATCCACCATGGTGGAGGAGCTGCTGGAGTTTTCCAAGATGCAGGACGGCCGCTTTACCCTCCGGATCGAGCAGGTGGACTTGCAGGCGGAGCTGGAAGACGCCATCTTCACCTACCGGGAGCTGTTCCGGCAGGAGGGCATCGAGCTGGAATACGAGGCCGGGGAGGACCTGCTCCCGCCCATTTCGGGGGACCCAGAGCGGCTCAAGCAGGTATTTTGCAACGTGCTGGACAACGCCGCCAAGCACGGCGGCGCCGGCGGCCGGATTGCCGCCTCTGTGGTCCAGGAGGGCTCCGAGCAGGTGATCCGGGTCCGGGACTACGGCCCCGGCATCCCCGAGGCGGAGCTGCCCTTCGTCAAGCAGAAATTCTATAAGGGCACGTCCAAGGCCCGGGGCAGCGGCATCGGCCTTGCCGTGTGCGACGAGATCGTGGGACTCCACGGCGGCACCTTTACCATCGCCAATGCCGAGGGCGGCGGCGCTGTGGTGACGATCCGGCTGCCGGTGGGGAAATAGAAATCGAACAAATGTTTGCAATCCGCAGGAGACTGTGGTATCATCAGACAGGAAAGGACATTCCATGGCAGAAGAGAAGAATTCCTGCGCCTTCCGGACCAGCATCGGCGGACAGGCCCTGATCGAGGGGATCTTGATGCGGGGACCGGAGCGGCAGGCCATCGTGGTCCGGGATCAGGATGGAAACCTGGTGGAGAAGACCGAGGAGCTGCGCTTTATCAAGGACCGCTACCCCGTTTTGGGGCTGCCCCTGGTCCGGGGCACTGTGAACTTTTTGGGGGCGATGGTCAGCGGCGTGAAGGCGCTGATGTACTCGGCTGACTTCTATCCCGAAGAGGAGGCGGCCCAGCCCTCTAAGCTGGAGCAGTGGCTGGAGCGGCACCTGAGCAGCAAAAAGCTGGAGAGCGCGATCGTGGGCCTGGCGGTGGCGCTGGGCGTGGGACTGAGCGTGTTTTTATTTATGGTGCTGCCTACCCTTTTGACCGGAGGGTTGCTGCACCTGTTTCCCAATTTCCCCATGTGGGGCCGGAATCTGCTGGAGGGCGTTTTGAAGATCGTGATCTTCCTGATCTACCTGATCGCCTGCTCCCGGCAAAAGGATATCTACCGGGTGTTTCAGTACCACGGGGCGGAGCATAAGACCATTTTCTGCTATGAGGCGGGGCTCCCCCTGACGGTGGAGAACGTCCGGGTCCAGCCCCGGCACCATCCCCGGTGCGGCACCAGCTTCCTCTTTGTGGTGATCTTTGTGTCCATCCTCCTCTCCAGCGTGGTGTTCGGCATCTGGCCCATCACCAACGTGTGGCTGCGGACGCTGGCCCATTTGCTGCTGCTGCCTCTGGTGGTGGGGATCACCTATGAGTTCAACCGCTGGGTGGGCCGCCACGCCCAGGATAACCGTCTGGCCAAGATCCTGACGGCACCGGGCCTGTGGCTCCAGAATTTTACCACCAACGAGCCTGACGACAGCATGATCGAGGTGGCCATCCGCTCTTTGGAGCTGGTGCTCCCCAGCCAGCAGGGAAAGGACGCGTGGTGATCCGGAAAGAACGCATACCCCCCACTGTCGGAGTGGGGATTTCCCGGAGGGAACATGAGGGAAGGATGGGACATCACCGCAAAGTGCGATGATGAAACGTATTATGGCGATCACATATAACAATTTGTATTTAGAAATCCGGCGGCAGCTGCGCCGTGCCGGCATCGAGGCCGCCGCCCTGGAGGCCCGGGAGCTGGTGTGCTTTGGCACAGGAAAGAGCCGGGAGCAGCTGGTCCGGGACGGGGGGCTGTACGCCTCGCCGGAGCTGGAGGCCAGGGTCCGGGCGCTGGTGGAGCGGCATCTTGCGGGAGAGCCGGTGGCCTATCTGATCGGAGAGTGGGAGTTCTTCGGCCTGCCGCTGGATATCTCGCCGGAGGTGCTGATCCCCCGGGCCGATACGGAGGTGCTGGCAGAGCAGGCCCTCTCCTATGTGAAATCCCTGGGAGAGTGCCGGGTTCTGGACCTGTGCGCAGGCAGCGGCTGCATCGGTCTGGCGGTAGCCAGCCAGGCCCCCAAGAGCCGGGTGGTGCTGGGAGAGTGGTCCGAGGGGGCCTTGAAGATCTGCCGGCAGAATATCCGCCGGACAGGACTGACCGGCCGGGTGGTGCCCATGCAGGTGGACGCCCGGAAGCGGCCGGACCGGTCCCTGGGGGAGTTTCAGTGCATCGTCTCCAACCCGCCCTATATTCCCCAGGGGGATCTGGCGGGGCTGGACGTGTCTGTGCGGGACTATGAGCCCCACCTGGCCCTGGACGGCGGCGAGGACGGCCTGGACTTTTACCGGAGCATCTCCGAGCAGTGGAAAAACTGCCTGATGCCCGGCGGGCGGCTGTACTTTGAAGTCGGCATCGGCCAGGCGGACAGCGTGCTGCGGATCATGCGGACCCAGGGGTTCGGGGACATCCAGGTGGTCAAGGACCTTCATGACATTCCCCGGGTGGTCTTCGGCACCCTCTGCACGGAAATTTGAGCGCAAACAGCATGGATATCGTAGGAGGAAGCAGATATGGCAAAGGATAAGGGACCGCTGCCCACCGCGGCGCCGGCGGACGACAAGAAGCGGGCCATCGACACCGCGATGGCGCAGATCGAGAAGATGTACGGTAAGGGCTCCATCATGCGCTTTGGCGACCGGGCGGAGCTGAATGTGGACTACATCCCCACCGGCTCTCTGGCCCTGGACGTGGCATTGGGCATCGGAGGGCTTCCCAAGGGGCGGATCATCGAGATCTATGGGCCGGAGTCCTCCGGCAAGACCACCCTGGCCCTCCACGTGGTGGCTGAGGCACAAAAGCGTGGCGGCGAGGTGGCCTTTGTGGATGCGGAGCATGCCCTGGACCCCACCTATGCCCGGGCTCTGGGGGTCAATGTGGAGGAGATGCTGATCTCCCAGCCGGACACCGGCGAGCAGGCCCTGGAGATCACCGAGGCATTGGTCCGCTCCGGCGCCATCGACGTGATCGTGGTGGACTCTGTGGCCGCCCTGGTGCCCCGGGCGGAGATCGAGGGCGAGATGGGCGACAGCTATGTGGGTCTTCAGGCCCGGCTGATGAGCCAGGCCCTGCGCAAGCTCACCGGCGCCATCGGAAAGACCAACACCATCGTGATCTTCATCAACCAGCTCCGGGAGAAGGTGGGCGTCATGTACGGCAACCCGGAGGTCACCACCGGCGGCCGGGCGCTGAAGTTCTACTCCTCCGTTCGGATCGACGTGCGCCGGATCGAGGCGCTGAAAAACGGCAGTGAGATCGTGGGCAGCCGCACCCGGGCCAAGGTGGTGAAGAACAAGGTGGCTCCCCCCTTCCGGGAGGCGGAGTTCGACATCATGTACGGCGAGGGCATCGCCCACGAGGGCGAGCTGCTGGATCTGGGCGTGAAGCTGGATCTGGTCCAGAAGGCCGGCTCCTGGTTCTCCATGGGGGAGACCCGGATCGGCCAGGGCCGGGACGCCGCCAAGCGCTACCTCCAGGAGAATCCGGAGGCGGCAGAGAAGCTGGAGGCGGAGATCCGCAGAAATTTTGACAAGCTGATGAGCAGCCAGGCCCGGATCGCCGCCAAGGCGGCAGGCCGGGCTGTGGATGTGAGCGCCGACGATTTCGACGATGAGGGTTGACCGGGTCGAGCCGTCCCGCCATAAAAAAGGGCGGGTGCTGGTCTTCCTGGAGGACGGAGCCTGTTTGAAGATCACCGAGCAGGAGCTGCTGGATTTTGGGCTCCGGTCCGGCGATGAGCTGGACGAAGGGACGCTGTCCCGGCTGCGGGCGGCCGCCGGCGTCTCCAATGTCAAGGCCAGCGCCGCCGATCTGATCGGAAAGCGGGCCATGAGCCGGCGGGACTTGGAGCGCAAGCTCCAGGAGAAGGGGGCCACCCAGGCGGAGGCCCGCTATGCCGCCGAATGGCTGGAGGCCATCGGCGCCCTGGACGACGGGGAGTATGCGGCCCTCTTGGTGCGGCATTACAGCCAGATGGGCTATGGCCCCGCCCGGGTCCGGGAAAAGCTCCGGGAAAAGGGCATCCCCCGGGAGCTGTGGGAGGACGCGCTGGCGGCCATGCCGGACCCGGCAGAGGCCATCGACGTCTTTTTACAGGCCAAATGCCGGGGGCCGCTGGACCAACGGGAGAAAAAGCGACTGTCCGATGCGCTGCTGCGTCGGGGCTTTGCCTGGCCGGACATAAGGGCGGGGCTGGCTCGCTTGGGGGCGGAGCTCCCCCAGGAGTGACGCGGAAGGAGTGTATGGCCCATGACGCGAGGAAACCGAGCACTGCGAGTTTTTGCCCTGTCCCTGGCCGGAATTCTTTTGGCCTTGCTGCTCTGGGGACTCAGTCCTGGTCCTGAGTGGCTGGCCTGTTCCACGGCGGAACGCTATGCGGAGCGGTATGCCGCTGACTACCGCTATCATGCCCTTGTGATGGAGGGGGAGGTCAGCCGCCGGGTGGTGGGATCACTTTGTGTGGAATATCCATCCTGGACGGTGATATTGTCCCAGGAAAACGACCCGGATTTCCAGGGCCCTGCCCTTCGGCTGGAGCTTAGTGACGGGATATTTCCCACTGCGGTGACCACAGCCAACTGGTGGGCTCCGGAACCCATGGAGCTGCCTGCGATCCCGCTGCCTGTTCCTTAATAAAAAATAAGAAAACGGAGCGATCCTATGTCATACAAGATAGCATTTATCTCCCTGGGGTGTGCAAAGAACCAGGTGAACTGTGAGCAGATGATGTCCGCCGTTCAGGCGGCGGGCCATACCATCGTCAGCGCCCCGGAGGGGGCGGATGTGGTGGTGGTGAACACCTGCGGCTTCCTGGCCTCTGCCTGTGAGGAGGCCATCGACAACATTTTGGAAATGGCGGAGCTGAAGAAGGCCGGCCAGGTGAAAAAGATCCTGGTCACCGGCTGTATGGCCCAGCGATACAAGCAGGATGTGCTGGCAGAGCTTCCTGAGGTAGACGGCATTTTGGGCACCGGCAGCTACGGCGAGATCGCCGGGGCCATCGATGAGGTCATGGACCAGGGCCTGCGTCCCTGCCACCTGGGCAATATCCATACTGCGGACCAGAGCGGCCCCCGGATCTTGTCCACGCCGCCCTGGTATGCCTACCTCCGGATCGCGGAGGGCTGCGACAACCACTGTGCCTACTGCGTGATCCCCTCCCTTCGCGGCAAGTACCGCAGCCGCCCCATGAACGAGCTGCTGGACGAGGCTGCGGAGCTGGCATCTGCCGGGGTGCGGGAGCTGCTGGTCATCGCCCAGGATATCACCCGCTACGGCACGGACCTGAACGGAGAGCACCAGCTGGCGGCGCTGCTGCGTGAGCTTTCCAAGCTGGATTTCCATTGGATCCGGCTCCACTATCTCTATCCGGACGAGATCACCGACGAGCTGATCGATACCATCGCCCAGGAGCCTAAGATCGTCAAGTATCTGGATATCCCCATCCAGCACTGCAACGACGGCATTTTGAAGGCCATGAACCGCCGGGACACCAAGGCGGCGCTGCTGGAGCTCATGGAGAAGCTCCGGACCCGGATACCCGGCCTGGTGCTGCGGACCAGCCTCATCACGGGCCTGCCCGGCGAGGGAGAGGCGGAGTTTGAGGAGCTGTGCCAGTTCCTGCGGGATGTGAAGATCGAGCGGGCCGGCGTGTTTCCCTTCTCCCCGGAGGAGGGGACCCGGGCGGCCCAGATGGAGCATGTGGACACGGAGGAGGCCAAGCGCCGGGCAGAGCTGGCGGTGGATGTTCAGTCCGACATCATCGACGATTACAACGAATCCCTCCTGGGCGAGGAGCGGGAGATCCTGTGCGAGGGCTTTGACAGCCAGGCCCAGATGTTCTTTGGCCGCAGCTATGCCGAATCTCCGGATATCGACGGCCGGATCTGGTTCACCGCCGAGGAGGAGCCGGCCCCCGGGACCTTTGTTACGGTCCGTTTCACCGGCACCATGGACGGGGAGCTGACCGGCGAGACCGTGTGAGAGCGCGGCGCGCGCTGCGGACAATTTTGAGACAAGCCGCAGGGGGGAGAGCGTCATGAAGCATCCGCTGGAGGTCATCCCGGGTGTGGGGCCCCGGATCGCCGGGGTGATGGAGCGTCTGGGCATCCGCCAGGTAACGGACCTGCGGGGCCGGGACCCGGAGGACCTGTATCGCCGGGAGTGCCTGATGAAGGGCTTTCAGGAGGACCGGTGCGCCCTCTATGTCTGGCGTCTGGCGGTCTACGATACCGAGCATGAGACCCATGAGCCGGAGAAATTAAAATGGTGGTACTGGAAGGACCGACCCTACCCGGACCCCGATGAAGGAGAGAACATCCATGAATTTGCCGAATAAACTAACACTTTTGCGTATTATATTGATCCCTGCCTTTATGGGAGTCCTGTATTGGGACTTTTCCGGGGCGACGTATGTGGCGCTGGCCATCTTCATCATCGCCAGCCTGACGGACCTGCTGGACGGCAAGATCGCCCGCAAGTACAACCTGGTGACGGACTTTGGCAAGTTCGCCGATCCTCTGGCAGACAAGATGCTGGTGACGGCGGCCATGCTGTGGTTTGTGGAGAACGGCCAGATGCCCGCCTGGGCGCTGCTGATCGTGATCTGCCGGGAATTTGCCGTCAGCGGCCTGCGGATGATCGCCAGCGACAAGGGCCGGGTCATCGCCGCCGGCTGGTCCGGCAAGGTGAAGACGGCCTCCACCATGGTCTGCGTGGTGGTGATGTTCCTGCCCATCCCGCCCGTGGTGAACACCGTCTGCGTCTGGGTCATCACCCTGACGACCCTGTATTCCGGCGTGGAGTATTTCGTGAAGAACAAGGACGTCATCGCCACCGCGTGAGAGGATCAGGCCCCCGGACTGCTTCGAGGAGCAGCACCGGGGGCTTTCTGCCGCCTATTTCCCCTGGGGGGATAGCTGCTGTTTACCTTTTGCCCTGATTTCGGCTTGCTTCATAATTCCTTCGTCGAGATACATAGAAAAAGCTCCGCCTTTGAACAGGTGGAGCTTTTGCCTATGCGATGTTGGATCTGGATGCTGCCGACCAAAAGGTGTATACCAGCTCATTGATGATGCAAGTTTCCTGTGCGCCTTTTTTCTTTTTTGTTTACCTTAGGTCAGTTTACAAGGAACTAACACGCAGACCACGAACCGGGGGCTGCTGACAACAAATAAAGGCTGAGTAACAAGCACCGGGAAAGTGCGAGATATTCAGCCTGTTTTGTTGTCCGGGGTTTCCAAAGGGGCCCCCTTTGTCACACGACTTTGCTTGCAAAGTGTAGTGCGTTATACGCACTGTCGGCGTTGCTGCGAAAATGAAGTTGCCAACCGGGAGAGCAAGCACATTTTAAGCAGCAGGAAAACAGGGCTGTGATTGCGTGGCGTGGAGCCGCAAGCGCAGGACTGGTTTCATCAGCAGACAGGGCGTATATGAAAGCCCCCATCCCTCGTCCTACACTCCGACTTGTGGACAAAGTGTCCCGAAGTGTGACCACACTCCCGGAAAAATCGAAATGTGCGGGAAGCCATTTTAGGGCTTTCCCGCCTTGATTACCCATCAGCAAAGACAGGCGGGACCGTTGGCTGGCTCGACGGGATTTGCTATCTGCCCGACAAACTGAAAGTTATCACTCCATCAACCTATTTTCTTCTCCCCAAATGCAGAGCTGATCCAGTACCTTCATCAGCGACATCCCCCGTTCCGAAAGGCTGTACTCCACCTTTGGCGGGATCTGCGGATACTCAGTACGGATAATCAAGTGATCTGCCTCTAATTCCTTGAGATTGGTACTGAGAGTCTTATCAGAAATAGTTTTCAGATATCGTTTCAGCTCATTGAACCGCACCGTTTCAAACTCCATCAGGCAATAGAGAATGACCATCTTATGTTTGCCGGAAATCAGGGACAAGGTGTAGGCAAAGCCGGTATCTTCAAAATTGGCATTTTCGATGTAGTTCTGTATCATATTACTTTCCCCTTGGATAGTACCTATCTTTTTTATCAGTACTTGAATTAGCGTCTGGCTCGGATATAATTATAAGCAGGATGAATCATCCTGTCAATCTAATCGCAAGGAGATGTTATCATGCGCCCTCTGTATTATTAAATGCACAGAGACTCAACTGAGTCGCCTGTGCATTTT
>CAUWNE010000051.1:0-15237 GCA_963560095.1 uncultured Dysosmobacter sp.
ACCAGTGGCCTGTCGCTTAGGAGGCGACCGCTCTATCCAACTGAGCTACGGGGGCTTATACAGAAATTATTCAATTTTGCAGGGCTCCAGGATTCGAACGATTCGATTTTTAGGAGGCGGTCGCTCTATACAACTGAGCTACGAGGGCCTGTGGCCGCCCTGCTGGCGGCGTTCCCTATTGTACCTGATTTCTCCGGCGATGTCAACGGCGGCGCGGCTCCGTTCCCCACTCCGCCTACCAGCATTCCCCGCTCTGCAAAGCGGCTGTCCGAAGACAGCCGCCCTGGCAGGTTTCATGTTCTCAGTCCCCGGATGGCCTGGCTTACAGCAGCACCCGCACCCGGATCACATTTTCCAGCTGACGGACCTCCTCCACCACGGCCTCGTCCACCTGGGTCCCCAGGTCCACCATGGTATAGGCCAGATCCCCCTTGGACTTGTTGCTCAGATTCTCCACGTTCACGCCGTCCCGGCTCAGCAGGGCGGTGATATTGGCCAGCATGGCCGGCACGTTCTTGTGGATCACGCACAGCCGCATCGCGCCGCTGCGGTCCATGACCACCTCCGGCAGGTTCACGGAGTTGTGGATGTTGCCGTTTTCCAGGTAGTCCTTCAGCTCATCCACCGCCATCGCCGCACAGTTCTGCTCACTCTCCGGCGTAGAGGCGCCCAGATGGGGCATGGCCACCACATGGGGGGTGTTCACCAGCTCATTGGTGGGGAAATCGGTGATATAGGCCGCCACCTTGCCGCTGTCCAGCGCCGCCGCCATCGCCCCGTCATCCACGATCTGGCCCCGGGCCAGGTTGATCAGCCGAACGCCGGGCTTCATGGCCTCCAGCGCGGCATCGTCGATCAGGTGCCGGGTCTCCGGCGTAAAGTGGATGTGCAGGGTCAGATAGTCCGCCCGCTTATACAGCTCCCGCAGGTCCTGGACCACGTGCACGTGGCGGTCCAGCCGCAGCGCCGCGCTGACGGAGAGATAGGGGTCATAGCCGTAGACGTCCATGCCCAGGGCGATGGCCATGTTGGCCACCAGGGAGCCGATGGCCCCCAGGCCGATGATGCCCAAAGTCTTCTTATAGAGCTCCGGTCCGGCAAAGGCCGCCTTGCCCTTTTCCACCACGGTGGTCACATCCACTCCGGCGGCCACCTGGTCCCGGACCCACCGGATGGACCCGTCCACATCCCGGGAGGCCATGAGCATGGCGCACAGCACCAGCTCCTTCACCGCGTTGGCGTTGGCGCCCGGGGTGGAGAACACGGCGATGCCCGCCTCAGAGCAGCGGTCGATAGGGATGTTGTTCACGCCCACGCCTGCCCGGGCGATGGCCAGCAGGCTCTCAGGAAACGCCATCTCCAGCAGCGGCGCAGAGCGGACCACGATGCCCTCCGGCTCTGCCACGGACTCGCCCACGGTGTAGTGCTCCGGGTCAAAGCGGTCAAGGCCCACCGGAGAGATTTTATTGAAGGTTTTGATCTGATACATAAGCCCCTCCCAAAGCAGCCCCAGAGGGCTGAAATCTGTGGATTTTGCCAAGTTACCCCCATTATAGGGCCCCTTTCCAGCCCGGTCAATGACGTCTGTGCCAAAAGGGCCATCATCCAAAGTCGTTCTTTTGTGGAAAAGAGGGACGGTTTTTCCCCTGTGCGCCGGCGGCGGCTGTTCCCCGAAAAAACAGCGGTTCCCGGGCGGACAGCACCCAAAACGCCGCCCCCCGGAGCCCCGCAGGCAGAAAACCGGAAGCCGCGCCCCCAGTAAAACCAAAGCCGCCCCCGGAAGCGTTCCGGAGGCGGCGGTTTTTTATGGCTTCTGCCGTTCCACAAATTCCTGGATGCGGCGGAAGGTCTCCTGGCTCAGGTCATGCTCCACCCGGCAGGCGTCCTCGGCGGCCTGGTCCCGGTCCACCCCCAGCAGGGTGAACAGCTCTGTGATCACCTGATGGCGCTGATAGACCCGGCTGGCGATCTCCAGCCCGCTCTCATTGAGGGTGATGGTCCCATCCCCCGCCATGGAGATATAGCCGTTTTCCCGGAGCTTCTTCATGGCAATGCTGACGCTGGGCTTGGAGAATCCCAGCCGGTTGACGATGTCGATGGAGCGGACCTGGCCGTACTGCTCCTGCAAGATCAGGATCGATTCCAAATAGTCCTCCGCCGACGCATGGATCACCACGGCGCTCACCTCCCCGTCTGTATGGTCTCTCAGTCTATCGTACCAAGTTTCCGCCGGGAATGCAAGCCCATTCCATCCCCCTCCCTGTTCCCCTTTGGACTGATCCAGGCTTACCGCACCATTCCCGCGTCAAAATGACAGGGGGATCTTCCCAGTTGGAAGCTGATCCATCGGCTGGGAGCTCACGCTTTTCTGATCGGATGCCGAATGACCGTTTTCCACTTTTCCGGAGCAGTCTTTCTTGCATCAGACAGATAGATCTCATGGTGCAGCCGGTCCTGGTTGAGATCATTGACATATCCGTTCTGCTCTAAATACGCATCCATCCGTGCAACGGTTGCAGGTTCCTCGTCAAATGCTCCCAAGTGCATGATCTGAACACACAGCCCCTCATCAATGGTCATAAACTCTGCCGATGAGCAATCCAGCTTTTTCTTCTTCGCTGCGGTCTCAACCGCCCATGCAACGTCCTTTGGGGTTACAAAATCAGGCAGACGGATCACAGAGATCCAGTGAAATCGGGACTTGTCAGGTTCATCCACGCTACCCGCATCTTCCTGCCACCAAAATCCCTCCAGCGGAGGAACCACATACTCGAAAAATCCCTCCATTTTATAGTCCGTTTTATAGCTCATTTTCAGGGTGTACGCAACCGCATACAGCACACTGATCGCTTGCTGATAGGCCCCTCCCTCTTCGTTTGGATCTCCCTTTCCCCTCACTGCAATGTAATTTGCTTTCGGCACATGGATGATCTCCGGTTGATTCTTCGGCATATAAAATTCTCGATATTCCTTCTTAAAATCAAACGCCATCGGGTTCCCTCCGTCAAATTCATGTTTCAGTTTGTTTGTCTGCTTCCTTCAACACATCGCGAAATCAACAGACTGACCTCTGTCAATCCAAAGAGGAACAGGGCCCATCACCTGGCCGCCACGGCGGCTACCGCCTCCAGCGCCCGGTCGATCTCCGCCGCCGTGGTGGCGTGGCCCGGGGTCAGCCGGACGGTCCCCTGGGGATAGGTGCCCAGCGTCCGGTGGGCCCGGGGGGCACAGTGGAGCCCGCACCGGCTCAGCACACCGTACCGGCTCTCCAGCTCATAGGCCGCCTCTGCATTGTCCCGATTCTGAAAATCCAGGGACACCACCGCGCACCGGCCCGCCACCCCCGGCAGTCCCGCCACCCGGACGCCCCGGACTCCCCCCAGGCCCTCCAGCAGCTGCTCCGTCCGCTCCATAGTCCGCCGGCGAAGCGTCTCGATCCCCTCCGCCTCCAGATACGCCAGAGCCGCCCGCAGGCCGAAGATCCCCGGCAGATTCAGCGTGCCCGCCTCGAACCGGTCCGGTAAAAAGTCCGGCATGGTCTCCAGATGGGACTGGCTGCCGGTCCCGCCGGCCAGCAGGGGCCGGACCTCCCGGGCCAGCTCCTCCGTGATGAGAAAGCCGCCGATCCCCTGGGGCCCCAGCAAGCCCTTGTGACCTGCGAAGGCCACCGCGTCCACGCCCCAGCCCCCCATATCGACGGGGAATTTTCCTCCCGTCTGGGCACAGTCCAAAATCATCCGCACGCCGTACCGCCGGCACAGCGCCGCCGCCTCTGCCGCCGGCAGCAGCGTGCCGCAGACATTGGATGCGTGGGTCATCACCAGGGCCCTGGGCCGCCGCCCAAGAGCCTCCTCCAGCCGGTCCAGGGGCAGCGTCCCGTCCTGCTGACAGGGGATGATCTCCACCTCCACCCCCTCCTCCGCCAGCTGGGCCAGGGGCCGCAGCACGGCGTTATGCTCCATAGAGGTGGCCGCCACCCGGTCTCCGGGCCGGAGCAGGCCCTTGAGCAGCAGATTCAGCGCGGCGGTGACCCCGCCGGTGAAAACCACCTGCTCCGGCCGGTCAAAGCCAAACAGCCGGCACAGCGCCTCCCGGGTCTCCAGCACCGCCTCGGCGGCGTCATAGGCCGCCCCATAGCCGCCCCGGGCGATGTTCACCCCCACCCGGTCCACATAGTCCGCCATGGCCCGGCCCACGCCGGGGGCCTTGGGGAACGAGGTGCTGCCGTTGTCCAGATAGATCGTCTCCACCGCGCCGTCCTCTCCTTTCTCCATACAGAGCTTCTTCTCCTCTTCATGATAGCAAAGGCCCCTGTTCGCCGCAAGGCGTCCGGTATTGATTTTTTCAATACCATTTCTTGCTATCGAGAAAAATGATTTTACAAAACCTTGCAGATTTTGTAAAGTAGAGGTATCGAGAAAGGAGGTCGACCTATATTGACACGTGAACAGAAATGGCTCCTGGCAGCCGGCGGCCTGGTGGGCGTCAGCGCCGTACTGCTGACCTATCTGGGAAATCCCGCCAACATGGGCTTTTGCATCGCCTGCTTCCTCCGGGACATGGCCGGAAGCCTGGGTCTCCACCGGGCCGCGCCGGTCCAGTATCTCCGCCCGGAGATCATCGGCATCGTCTGGGGCGCCTGCATCATGGCCCTGGCCAAAAAGGACTTCTCTCCCCGGGGCGGGTCCTCTCCCCTGCTGCGGTTCCTGCTGGGCTTTGGCGTCATGGTGGGCGCGCTGGTCTTTCTGGGCTGTCCCCTGCGGATGGTGCTGCGGCTCGCCGGCGGCGACCTGAACGCCCTGGTGGGACTGGCAGGCTTTGTATGCGGCATCCTGGCGGGGGTCTTTTTCCTGAAAAAGGGCTTCTCCCTGGGCCGGAGCTACCGCCAGAGCAGAGCGGAGGGCCTGGCCCTGCCGGCTGTGAACGGCGCTCTGCTGGTCCTGCTGATCGCCCTGCCCGGCCTGCTGCTGTTCAGCGCCGAGGGCCCCGGCTCCATGCGTGCGCCTCTGGCGGCGGCCCTGGCTGCCGGTCTGGCTGTGGGCGCGGCGGCCCAGCGGACCAGACTGTGCATGGTGGGCGGCATCCGGGACGTGGTGCTGTTCCGGGACTGGACCCTGCTTTCCGGCTTTCTGGCCATTTTCGCCGCGGCTCTGATCGGCAATCTGATCCTGGGCAGCTTCACCCTCTCCTTTACGGGCCAGCCGGTGGCCCACACCGACGGGCTGTGGAACTTCCTGGGGATGAGCGCCGTGGGCCTGGGGTCTGTGCTGCTGGGCGGATGTCCTCTGCGCCAGCTGGTCCTGGCCGGCGAGGGCAACACCGACTCTGCCGTGGCGGTGCTGGGCATGACCGTGGGAGCCGCCTTCTGCCATAACTTCGGCCTGGCCTCCTCCGCCGAGGGCGCCACCCCCGCCGGCGGCGTTGCCGCCCTGCTGGCCCTGGCGGTCATGGGAATCATCGCCCTGACCCACCTGCCCAAGTCCTCCCGCTGACGGGAGTATTCTCAAACATTTGGAAAGGAGCATCCCGATGGAAGCTTTGAAAATCGACGCCCGGGGCCTGTCCTGTCCCCAGCCGGTGCTGCTGACCATGGAGGCCCTGAAGCAAAACGCCCCCCGGTATGAGATCGTGGTGGACAACCACACCGCCCAGCAGAATGTCACCCGGTGCTTGAAGCGGGCGGGCAAGACCGTCACCGCCGCCATCTCCGGCGAGGACATCACCCTGACGGCGGAGTGAGCCCATGGGGACCTACATCGCCACGTTTTTCTCCCACATCGGCGCGGTCCGCTTTGGCCGGACCCTCCGGGCCCTGGGGGTGGAGCATGTCCTGATGCCGGTGCCCCGGCGGGTCAGCTCCTCCTGCGGTACCTGTGTCCGCTTCACCGCCGACGCCCTGCCCCCGCTGGAAGAGCCGGAGCTGGAAGCCCTCTACCGCCAGCAGGACGAAATTTACCAGCAGATCCTCTCCAACCTCTAAGCCAAAGGCCGCCCCTTCCCGGGGCGGCCTTGTTGCTTTCTGTTATTGATTTTTTTAATCTCCGCTCCCCATTTTCTTTTTTTATCTTGCAGTCCCATAGAGATCCGCTATAATGAAAGTATCACGTTGAGAGGAGGCCTCCCCATGGACGCCAACGCCCTGCTCCGGCGCATCCCCAAAATCGACGATCTGCTCCGCCGCCCGGAGCTTGCCTCCCTCTCCCCCGCTCTGGCCGCGTCCCTGGCCCGCCAGCTCACAGCGGAGCTCCGCGCCGGCCTGCTCTCCGGCCAGATCTCGGAGGTCCCCTCCACAGAACTTCTCTGCCAGGCCATCCTGGACCGCTCCGCCGCCCAGCCCCGGCTGCGGCAGGTGGTCAACGCCACCGGCGTGGTCCTCCACACCAACCTGGGCCGCTCCTGTCTCTCCCCCGCCGCCGCCCAGGCGGCTTTCGAGGCGGGCAGCCGGTATTCCAACCTGGAATATGACCTGGACGCCGGCACCCGGGGGACCCGGCACAGCCGGGTGGAAGCTCTGCTGAAGACCCTCACCGGGGCGGAGAGCGCCTTTGTGGTCAACAACAACGCCGCAGCGATGCTGCTGGCCCTCACCGCCCTGGGTCAGGGCGGCGAGGTGGTGGTCTCCCGGGGGGAGCTGGTGGAGATCGGCGGCTCCTTCCGGATCCCGGAGATCGTGGCCCAGTGCGGCTGCCGCCTGCGGGAGGTGGGCGCCACCAACAAAACCCATCTCCGGGACTACCGCGCCGCCCTGGGGCCGGACACCCGGGCCCTGCTGAAGGTCCACACCAGCAACTACCGGATTGTGGGCTTCAGCGAGAGCGTCCCCCTGCCGGAGCTGGCCGCCCTGGCCCACAGCCAGGATCTGCCTTTGATCCAGGACTTGGGCTCCGGCTGTTTGGTAGACCTCACGCCCCTGGGCCTTACCGGAGAGCCCACGGTTCAGGACAGCATCCGGGCCGGAGCGGACATCGTCACCTTCAGCGGTGACAAGCTCCTGGGCGGCCCCCAGGCGGGGCTGCTGGCAGGCCGCGCCCGGTGGCTGGACCCCCTCAAGCGCCATCCCCTGGCCCGGGCCCTCCGGGTGGACAAGCTGACTCTGGCGGCCCTGGAGACCACCCTTCAAACCTATCTGGACCCCGCCGCCCCCTGGGCGGAGATCCCCACACTGGCCATGCTGGCCCTGCCGGCGGAGGAGCTGCGATGCCGGGCGGAGGAGCTGCTGGCCCTGCTGCCCGGCCTTCCCGCCCGGATCGTCGAGACGGCAGACCCCGCCGGCGGCGGCAGTCTCCCGGGCCAGACTCTCCCCGGCTTTGCCGTAGCAGTGACGGTCCCCGCCCCCGCCGCTCTGGAGCGTCGTCTCCGGGCCCTGGACCGGCCCATCCTGGGCCGCATCCACCGGGGAGACTTTCTCTTCCACCTCCGGACCCTCTGGCCGGAGGAGCTTCCCTACGTCGCCCAGGCGATTCAGGAGGTCCTGTCATGAAACACGTCATCATCGGCACAGCGGGCCATGTGGACCACGGCAAGACCGCCTTGATCCAGGCCCTCACCGGCCAGGACACCGACCGCCTGCCCGAGGAGAAGGCCCGGGGGCTGACCATCGAGCCGGGCTTTGCCCACCTGGACTTTTCCGACGGGCTCCGGGCCGGCATCGTGGACGTCCCCGGCCACGAAAAGTTCATCCGCCACATGCTCTGCGGCGCCGCCGGCATGGACCTTGTTTTGCTGGTGGTGGCCGCCGACGAGGGCTTCATGCCCCAGACCGCCGAGCACCTGGACATTCTGACGCTCCTGGGTCTCCGGGCCGGTCTGGTGGCCCTGACGAAAACGGACCTGGTGGACGAGGCCCAGTGCTCCGCCGTCATAGCAGATCTCCAAACCCGGCTCCGGGGCACCTTTTTAGAGGGCTGTCCCATCCTCCCCGTCTCGTCCAAAACCGGCCAGGGGCTCCCCGCCCTCCGCTGCCAGCTCCACCAGCTGGTGCTCTCAGCCCCGGAGCCGGATCTCCGCCCGCCCTTCCGCCTGCCCATGGACCGAGTCTTCTCTGTGGAGGGCTTTGGCCCGGTGGTCACCGGCACGCTGCTGGAGGGCGTCCTCCGCCGGGGCCAGACCGCCGCCCTCTTTCCCGCCGGGCGCTCTGTCCGGGTCCGGGGGCTCCAGGTCCACGGCCAGGACACGGACCAGGCCCAGGCCGGAGAGCGGGTGGCCGTCAACTTAGCCGGCGTCTCGCCGGAGGATCTGCGGCGGGGGGACGTGCTGGCCCCTGCCGGCTCCCTGACCCCCAGCACCCTGCTGGATGTCCGGCTCCATCTGCTCCCCGGCGCCCACCGCCAGGTGAAGACCGGCTCTCAGGTCCACCTGCACCACGGGGCCTCCGTCCAGCTGGCCCGGGTGAATCTGCTGGACCGGGACCGTCTGGACCCTGGCCAGAGCGCCCTGGCCCAGCTGCGGCTCAGCCAGCCTCTGGCCGCCCGGGCGGGGGATCGGTTTGTGATCCGCTTCCTCTCCCCCGTGGAGACCATCGGCGGCGGCACGGTCCTGGACCCCGCCCCTGTCCGGCACAAGCGAGGTGACCCGGCGGCCTTGGAGACCCTGTCTCTCCTGGAATCGGGCAGTCTTGCCCAGCGGCTCTGCCTGGGCGTGACGGCGGCGGGCTGGTCCCTTCCAAAGCTTGACCGCCTGACGCCGCCGGAGGAAGCCGCCCTTGTATCTCTGCTCCACCGGGGGCAGGTGCTGGAGCCCCTGCCCGGGCGGTATCTCTCCGCCCAGGTCCTGGACCAGCTCCGCGCTCGCTGCCGCCAGGTCTTGGACCGCTACCACGTGGGCCATCCCCTCCACGCCGGCATCCGTCCGGCGGAGCTGCGGCAAAAGCTTTTACCCGGGGCGGACGGCCCCGCCGCCTCCGCCCTGCTGGACCTGCTGATCCGGGAGGGGACGCTCCGCAGGGCCGGAGACCGCTATGCCCTGGCGGAGTTTCAGATCCGCTTCACCCGCCGCCAGCGATCCATCCGGGATACCATGCTGGCCCTCTGCCTGGGCTCCGCCCCCAAGACCCCCACGCCAGCCCAGCTCTGTCAGAAGTTTCCCCTCAGCGCCCAGGCGGACTGCCGTCAGGTGCTGGAGAGCCTGCTCACCAGCGGAGAGCTGATCCATCTGGGCCCGGAGCAGCTCTGCCACGCCCAGGATTTTCACCGCTTCCGCCAGACGGCCCTGGACTGGTTGGCCCACCATGAGACCCTGACCCTGGCCCAATTCCGGGACCTGCTGGGCACCTCCCGGGACTTTGCCCTGCTGGTGCTGGAGACGCTGGACCGCCAGGGCCTGACCCAGAGAGACGGCAGCGTTCGCCGTCTGGCCGCCCCGCCGGACACGGCGGGATCTACATGGGAGTAGCTGGGTGCTGGTGTGCCCCCCGGTCTTCAAAACCGGTGTGGGCGGTGAACAGCCGCCCGGGTGGGTTCGATTCCCACATACTCCCGCCATACCGCCGCCCCTGTCTGCCCCGGCGGCAGCAAAAAAGAGAACGCCGCAAATGCGGCGTCCTCTCAGCGTGTCGAAAAAGCCTCGCAGAGTTTACCCGCAAGGAGCACGCCGCATCCGTAAGGCAGCAAAGCTGCCAACGGCTGTGCAGTCGCGCCCGTAGGCGCGAAAGATATGAAATTTGTTTTCTGCCGCGGCGTGTACGTGGCTGAAAACACTTCTCGCCCTGCAAGTGTGGAATTTATCTGCCATAGGCAGATAAAACCTGGGGCCCCCGCGCAAACCCAGCGAAGCGGTTTGTGTGGGGAGAGGAACCGCAAGGGAGCGGGCTGAGGTTTCGCCGTCAGGCGGAACTGGAGCAGAGCGGACTTTGCGGCGACGAGCGCGCCGCAGGGTGCAGCCCTTTCGAAAAAGTGGCCGCAGCCACTTTTTCGACAATTAGAGAGAACGCCGCAAACGCGGCGTCCTCTCGCTCATTCCAGGATCAGATGGAACTCCCCCAGGGGCTCCGCCCGGCCGATCACGGCGGTCTGGGGCGCATGGACCCGCAGCCGCTCCACCAGCGCCTCCGCCCGGTCCGGCGGCACCGCCGCCAGCAGTCCGCCGGAGGTCTGGGGGTCCGCGCACAGATCCGCCAGCGCCTGGTCCACCGTGTCCGCCACATGCAGGCAGGACTGGACGTGGTCCAGGTTCCGATAGGCCCCGCCGGGGATGATCCCCATCTCCGCCAGCTCCCGGGCCCCCGGCAGCAGCGGAAGGACCTGGCTGCTCAGACGCAGGGCGACGCCGCTGCCCCGGGCCATCTCCAGCCCATGGCCGAACAGACCAAAGCCGGTGACGTCTGTGCAGGCGTGGACCCCCGCGGCAGCGATCTCCCCGCCGGTGCGGTCATTGAGGGCCGCCATGCTGGCGGTCAAGGCCTGATAGTCCTCCTCCGATACCAGCCCCGCCTTGACCCCGGTGGTGAGGACGCCGGTGCCCAGGGGCTTGGTCAAAACCAGCAGATCCCCCGGCTGAGCGCCCACATTTTTCAAGATCCGGTCCGGATGGACAAAGCCGGTGACGCACAGCCCGTACTTGGGCTCCTCGTCCTGGATGGTGTGCCCGCCGGCAACGACGCAGCCGGCCTCCACCGCCTTGTCATGCCCCCCCTCCAGGATCTTCCGGATGATCTCCGGCGGCAGGCAGTTCGGCACACACAAAAGATTCATGGCAAGACGGGGCGTGCCCCCCATGGCGTACACGTCGCTGAGGGCATTGGCCGCCGCGATCTGGCCAAAGGTATAGGGATCGTCCACGATGGGGGTGAAGAAGTCCACCGTCTGGATCACTGCAAGGTCTTCGCTGACCCGGTAAACGCAGGCGTCGTCGCTGCTGTCATACCCCACCAGCAGGCGTTCATCCCGCAGATTGGGCAGTCCGGTCAGGATCTCTGTCAGGGCACCCGGCCCCAGCTTGGCCGCTCAACCGGCGGCTCTGGTCATCTGCGTCAGCGGCAGCTCCTTGGCCATGGCTCCATCACCCCATTTTCCCAGTAGATTTCCTGCATATATTATCATTTTCTCCGCAAAATTGCAAGGGAGGCACCCGATTATGGACATGAAACAGCTGGAGGCCTTCGTCCAGGTGGCCCAGACCCACAGCTTCTCCCAGGCGGCGTCTGTGCTCCATCTGACCCAGCCCACCGTCAGCTCCCGGATCGCGTCCTTGGAGCAGGAACTCCAGGTCCAGCTGCTGCGGCGGCCCTCCGCCGTCCTCTCAGAGGCGGGGGAGGTGCTCTACGGCTATGCCCGGGAGATCCTGGAGCTTCGCGCCCGGTCCCTGGAGGCCCTGGGGGCCCTCTCCGGCCAGATCCGGGGCACGGTGACGGTGGCCGCCTCCACCATCCCCGGCCAGTATTTTCTCCCCCGGCTCCTCCAGTCCTTCCGGGCCAGCTACCCGGAGGTCTCCTTTGACGTGCGGCTGATGGACAGTGCCGAGGCCGCCGGGCAGGTCCTCTCCCGGTCGGCGGAGATCGGCTTTACCGGCACCCTGCCGGAGCATCCCAAGTGCCTCTGCCGCCCCTTTGCCGACGACCGGCTGGTGGTCATCACCCCCAACCAGCCCCGGTTCCGCCAGTATGCGGACGGCGGCTTTCCCGCCGAGCAGCTCCTTCGGGAGTCCTACATCAGCCGGGAACCGGGCAGCGGCACCCGCACCGAGACGGAGCACTTCCTCCGCCAGCTGGGGGTGGACCCGGACCAGCTCCCCACAGCGGTGGAGGTCCGGTCCACAGAGAGCTTGAAGAAAATGGTCAGCGAGGGCGTGGGGGTGGCCATCCTCTCCCACAGCGCCTGCGAGGACTACTGCCAGTTTGAAAAGCTGCTGGCCTTCGACTTCCGGGGAGCGGTGCTGCGCCGCCGGCTCTACCTCCTCCGCCGAAAAGGCGGTCTCCTCTCCCCCGCCGCCCTGGCCTTTTATGACTACGCCAAGGGCTTCTACCACCCTGCCGCCGACCCGGCATCGCCGGAATGATCAGCTGCCCCGCCGCAAAGCTCCCCTGCATGCTTCGCCAGTTCCCGCCGCCCGCCTTTTCAGCGGGCGGCTTTTTGCCGGGACCGTTCTTCACGCCGTGATTCACACAGTTCTCCGCGCCCTCTGCCAGCGGTCTCGATCTCTCCTGCTCACCCTGGAAAAAAGGAGTTGACAAATACCCCCCGGGGGTATATTCTATTCCCAGAATCAAATACCCCCCAGGGGTATCTATCCCTGGGAGAGAAGGAGGCTCTATGCGCGAGGAAAAATACGACATCTCCGGCATGCACTGTGCGGCGTGCAGCGCGTCGGTGGAGCGGGTGACCCGGAAGCTCCCCGGCGTGGAGCGCAGCGACGTGAATCTGACCACGGAGATCATGACCATCTGCTATGACGAAAGCCAGGTGACGCCGGAGCAGATCACCGCCAAGGTGGAAAAGGCCGGCTTTGGCTGTGCCCTCCACGCGGAAAAGCAGGAGACCGCCCAGCAGGACCCGGCAGACGCTGAGGCGGCCGAGCTGCGGCGGAAGAAATGGGAGCTGATCGCCGCCGGCATCTTCTCCCTGGTGCTGCTGTATGTGTCCATGGGGCAGATGCTGCCCTTCGGGCTGCCGGGGCTGCCCCTGCCGGACCTCTTCTCCATGCACACCCACCCGGTGAATTTCGCCATTTTGCAGCTGCTGCTGACCGTTCCGGTGCTCTACTGCGGGCGGAACTTCTTTACCAGCGGCTTCAAGGCTCTCTTCCACGGAAACCCCAACATGGACTCCCTGGTGGCCATCGGCTCCGCCTGCTCCTTTGCATACAGCGTCGTCATGACCTTTCTGATCTCTGACGACCCCCACACTTACGTCCACAACCTCTATTATGAGTCGGCGGCGGTGGTGCTGACCCTGGTTTCCCTGGGCAAGTTCCTGGAGAGCCGGAATATGCAAAAGACCAAGGGGGCCATCACGGCCCTGATGAAGCTGGCCCCGGATACGGCCATCCTGGCCGACTCCGGTCGGGAGGTGCCCACCAAGAGCTTAAAGAGCGGCGACGTGGTGCTGGTGAAGCCCGGCGCCCGGGTCCCCACCGACGGCGTGGTGACCGACGGCGAAAGCAGCGTCAACGAGGCCATGCTCACCGGCGAGAGCCTGCCGGTGGAAAAGAGCGCCGGCAGCGAGGTCATCGGCGGCAGCGTCAACCAAAACGGCGCTCTCTATGTCCAGGTCACCCGCACCGGAGAGGACACCACCCTGGCCCGGATCATCCGCTTTGTGGAGGACGCCCAGGGCAAAAAGGCCCCCATCTCCAAGACCGCTGACAAGGTGGCCGGCGTCTTCGTGCCGGTGGTGATGGGCATTGCGGTGCTCTCCGCCATCGCCTGGGCAGCGGCGGGAGAACCCTTCGCCTTTGTGCTGCGGGTCTTTACGTCGGTGCTGGTCATCGCCTGCCCCTGCGCCCTGGGCCTGGCCACCCCCACCGCCATCATGGTGGGCACGGGCCTGGGCGCCCGCCACGGCATTTTGATCCGCTCCGGCGAGATCCTGGAGATCACCCACCGGGTGGACACGGTGGTGTTGGACAAGACCGGCACCGTCACCAAGGGAGAGCCTACGGTGATGGCCGTGGTGCCCTATCAGTGCGGCGGCGACGTGCTGCTTACCGCCGCGGCGGCAGTGGAGTCCGTCTCCGCCCACCCCCTGGCCAACGCCATCACCGCCTACGCCGCCACCCAGTCCCTGGGAGAGCTGCCCCGGCCGGAGCACTTTGAAAATCTCTCCGGCAGAGGGCTGCGGGCCACCCTGGAGGGCCGGACCGTGCTGGCCGGCAGCCGCCGGCTGCTGGAGGAAGCCGGCGTAGACCCCGCCCCCCTGCTGGAGGAGGCGGAGCGCCTGGCCAGCCAGGGCCAGACCCCCATGTTCTTCGCCAGGGACGGCGTGCTGCTGGGGCTGATCTCCGTAGCGGACCCGGTGAAGGAGACCAGCGCCGCCGCCATCGCCCGGATGAAGGAGCTGGGCATCCGGACCGTGCTGCTCACCGGCGACAACCACGCCGCCGCCAACCACATCGGCGCCCTGGTGGGGGCGGACGAGGTCATTGCCGAGGTGCTGCCGGAGGAGAAGGCCGGCGTCGTCCAGCGGCTGGAGCAGGAGGGCCGCACCGTGATGATGGTGGGCGACGGCATCAACGACGCGCCGGCCCTGACAGCGGCCACCGTGGGCTGTGCCATCGGCAGCGGCAGCGACATCGCCATCGAGTCCGCCGACATCGTGCTGATGCGCTCGGACCTCCAGGATGTGCCCCGGGCCCTGCGGCTGTCTGCCCTGACCCTGCGGGACATCAAGCAGAACCTGTTCTGGGCCTTCTGCTACAACACCATCGGCATCCCCATCGCGGCGGGCCTGCTGCATCTCTTCGGCGGACCTTTGCTCTCCCCCATGTTCGCCGGAGCGGCCATGAGCCTGAGCTCCGTGTGTGTGGTAGGCAACGCCCTGCGGCTGGGCCGGGCCAAGCTGTGACGGCGATCCATTGGATCGATTTTTAAGAGGAGGAGATCTTATGACAGAGGAAGAGCGGGAGGCTCAGCGCCAGCTGGACCGGCTGAACCGGGAGATGGGGCTGGATCTGCAAGTGGCCGTCAAGGACGCCGAGGAGGACCCTCCGGCGTGCTGCTGCAAGCACAAGCACCGGGAGGCCGATGAATATCAGGCTCTGCTCAAGCGCCTCAGCCGCATCGAGGGCCAGGTTCGGGGTGTCCGGGGCATGGTGGAAAAAGAGGCCTACTGCACCGACATCCTCACCCAGGTCTCCGCCATCCAGTCCGCCCTGAACGCCTTTTCCCGGGAGCTGCTGGCCAACCATATCCGCACCTGCGTGGTGGACGGCATCCGCCGGGACGACCCGGAGATCGTGGACGAGCTGGTGCGGACGGTGGAGCGGCTGATGAAGTGAGCGGACCGCCCAGGAGACCCAAGCTGTTATGACCAGAAATGATGATATTATATAGAGGAGGAATTTCCATGAAGACCATCAAAGTACCCGACATGATGTGCGAAAACTGCGTGCGGCGGATCACCAACGCCCTGACGGAGGCAGACCTCAAATTCCAGGTAAGCCTGGAAGAAAAAGCCGTCACCGTGGACGGCTGCGAGAACTGCGTGAAGACCGCCGTCAGCGAGCTGGAGGACCTGGGCTTTACCCCGGAGGTCCAGTGACCCAGGCACCATTCCCCAAGAGAACGATCCCCGGCGGCCCATGGGC
>CAUWNE010000052.1:0-15233 GCA_963560095.1 uncultured Dysosmobacter sp.
GGGTGGCCTCCTCGTAGGTCTTGCCGTACAGCATAGGCACCGCCGGGGCCATGAGTTTCTTGATCGGCAGTCTGGCGTTGCTCATACGCTGTACAATGGCCGTGTGTCCGCTCTGAAAGGTGGTTTCAAAGGCTTTCCGCCCATCCACCTCCAGCGCCGTCATGGCGCTTTCATTCAGGACTTTCAGCATGGCCGCCGTGGTTCCGGTGTTCTTCCTGGTCATGTAGGCCATGGCCTCCACCATGCCGCCCCTGGAGATCAGCGTGGCGGATGTGGTGGACCCCTTGGCCCTCTCCAGATACATGCCGCCCCGCTTCTTGTCGGTCAGGATCTTCTTGTCATTGATGGCATAGCGTTTTCTGGTCCTCTGGCCGATCTTCCGCTTCATTTCGTTGGCCGTCGCGTTGATGGCGTTGGCCAGCACATTGGGGGCTTTCAGCTGGTTGGGCAGTGTGTTCAGTTGGCGTATAATCTTTTGGATTTCCGCTTGTTCATCGATCTGTATAACGCTTTCACTCACGATCTCACCGCCTCCAGCGTAATGGCCAGCATACCGGCCTCCTCGGTGCAGTCGGCCACCCGGAACAGGCGCCCGTCAAAATTGATCTGCTTCCCATGGGCGGGCCGCGGGCCGTATTCCTCCTTGGCCACATAGATCAGCCGGCGTGCCTTGTAGGTCCCATCCACCTGGATCCCCATTTTTGACTTGTCCCGCTCCAGCAGTTCGTTTTCATCCACCACCACGGTCATGGGTCTGCCGTCTATGGTGTGGGTGCCCGCAAACTCCTGGCCGTTCAGAAACACAGCGGAAATATCAGCCGCCATCAGATCCTTGAAGTCGGGGGCGCCCATCACTGGGCGCTCCCTGCTTCTTTAGCTGGGGCCTGTACGGGGACCTCCGCGATCAGCTCCGCCCGCTCCCTGTTGTTCTTGGCGCCGGAAATGTCCACGCCCAGGTCTGCGGCCAGCTGCTCCAGCTCGGCCTTTTTCATGGTGGCCAGCTGGTCAGCGTCCAGGTGGCTCTCCACCATTTCCGCCTTCTGGCCGTTCTCCTCGGCTTCCTGGCCCTCGTTCTGCTCCTTGCTGCCCTGGGACCCGTCCGCCTGTTTGGCGCTCTCCTGGGCCTCTTGGTGGCTTTCCTTGGGTTCCTGGCCGCTCCATGCCGCGCTCTTGGCGTTCAGCCATGCGGTGACCATCTTCTGATCATTGGCGGGGAGGGTGTCGCCTAGGTCGTACATCCGCCCCAGGTAAAGCACGGGGCGCTTGGCAATCAGCTTTTTCATGCCTCCCGCCCTCCTTATGTCCGCCCAGTGGCTTTCAGTGCCCCACCGGAGGCCACGGTGATGTCGTACACCTTTCCGTCCTCGCCTTTCATGGCCAGGCTGTTGTGGACTGCCGGGGCGCCGTCCGGGTCCCCGATGTTCACCAGCACGGTTGCGTCGCTGGCTTCTGCGGTAGCGGCGGCATATCCGGCGGGGACATTCCCTTTTTCGGTGGCGGTGATTTCGTCCTTTGTGGCGTCATAATACACCGGGGTTCCCATGGTGATTTTCTCGGAGGCTTTCTTTTTCATGATGTACACGCCGGTGACATGCAGGGCGCCGGTCGCGTTCTCCGCAATGTCATTCCCGGCCACGCCGATCCGATTTCCCAGGTTCACCACCTGGCCGTTGGTCACGGCCTCGGTGGTGGTGTAGTCCAGGGTTTCGCCTCTCTGCCAGTATCTTGCGTTCATTGCTCTGTACCTCCTTACTCGGTAATGGCTACGCCGTTATTGCGGACAATGCCGCGGTAGTCCATGACGGTGATACCCCAGTCCATCCAAATGTCCCACACAAAGCCCAGGTAGCCGGCCTTTTCGCTCCGGCGGAAACTGGGGGTTTCCATGCCGTTCAGGTAGTCCACCTGTACGCTCTTGGCCGTGGTCTTATCGCCCACGATGTACCAGGGCACCGCGCTGGATCCGGCCAGGGCGTTGATCGCGCCCTCCTCCACCACCTGGAGCTGGGTCCGGTACTTGTAAAGGGCGTTTGCAGTGTGGCTGCCGATGCCCTCCACATCCACCTGTGCGGTTTCAAGCAGCTGGGACATAAGGAAGCCATAGCCCACGGGCACCAGGATGTACTTGGGCTGCACCATAATGCTCTCCCCGAAAGGATCCGTCTGGCGCAGCAGCTTCATCATCATTTTCTGTACGCTCTCAATGGTGGGGGCGGTGCCGTCGGCGATCAGGTTCTTGTGTGCGTCGGCCTCAAACAGAGTCACGCCGTCATATACGGCAGGGTTCTTCACGATGACCTCATACACCTGCTTATTGATCTTCCGCTTTGCCACGCGGGCGTACTGGCCCGGCATTTCAGAGAGGAAACCAATATCATCATTGATGAACGCCTCACGGGTCATGGTGAACTGGGTCCCGTAGGTGTCCAGCTTGCGCAGGGGGTTCATGCTGGTGTCCAGGGTGCTGTGCTTCAGTTCTCCGCCCTCGGTCACCTTGTCGAACTGGCCGCCGCCGATGGTGTATTCATGGGCCTTGCTGGGCTTGAAGTCCGGCAGGCTGCCCTTGCTGGTCCACAGGTCATAGGTGGTGGGCACAAGCTGGTACTGGTGTACAATGGATTTTTGGATCGCCTGATCCAGAATAGCAGGGAAAGAGGCCGTGGGGGAAAGGAACTGGCGCACCGCCATGTCCCACAGGTCATTCTTGCCCATGCGCAGCAGGGAGGTGGTGGACCCCTCGCCGCTCCGGGCCATGCACTCGATCATGAGATCCCGTACAGACATGCCACGCAGGCTGTCCGCCTCTCTGGCCGGATTGCTCACAGGCACCCCAGCGCGCAGCAGCAGGGCGTCCACCGCCGCGTTGCGGAACTCATTGCCCTGGCCGTCATCGGTCCGTGTGCCTACGGGGCCGTTGTTGGCGATCATGAACTCCACCGCCGCCTGGCGCACCTGGTCCATGGTCTGTCCGCCGCTGATGTACTCCGCCGGATCCATGCCCACCTGCCGGCACAGGGCCACAATGTCGCTGTTGCGCTGGCGCTCTGCCTGTACTGCCGCCTGGCGTGCGCCCTCGTCGCTGCCGCCCTCGTCGCTGCCGCCCTCGCCGCTGTTGGGGTCACCGGCGCCGCGGCTGCCCTCCGCAGGTGGTTCTCCGCCGTCTTGGCCGCCCGCGCTCCGGGCGGCGTCAATTTTGCCCTGGAGCTGGTCAAACTCCGCCTGCTCCTCGCGGGTCAGGCCCCGGCCCTCACTCCGGGCGCCGTTCACAATCGCCTGCTGGCGGGCAATCATTTCCTGAATGTTCATTGCTTCCTTACCTCCTGAAAGTGTTTTTGTTTACCTGGATCTGCCGCTCGTATGCGGACAGGTCCGGCGCGTCTGCGTTTTCATCGGCTCTTCCTACGCCCACGGTGTGGTCTGCCGGTACGGAAACAATGGAGATTTCCATGGGCGTCCACCGCCTGGCGATCTGGCATGGTCCGGTAAAGCGTCCGTCTGCCGATGTTGCCCCGGCCCGGACTTCCTCCCAGCTGTCCACTCTGTACCGCACCGATGTGGTTTTCAGTGTCCCACTCTGCACCTTGCTGAAAACCTTTTCCGCGTCCTCGTCGGTGTCAAATTCCACCTCTGCCATTCCGCGGTTATTTTCCAGCCAGGCGCGGATCACGCGGCCCACCACTCTGTCCACATCGTGGTTGAAAAGCAGGACACCCACGGTGTTCAGGCGCCCCAGGTCTACGGCGCCCTCCGCATGGTCCAGGATCTCCATTCCGAAATAGCGGCGGTATGGCGTTTCGCTGGAAAAGCTAACTGTTCTCCGGCGGCTGTCCTGCCCCTCCTCCTGTCGGATCAGGATTTCCCCCATGCTCCTGGTTCCCTGGCTCTTGTCCCTGGGTTCCGGTGTTCTGCTGTGCTGCTGCTCCTTGGCCATAAATTACACCCCCCATCTCAATGCCGGCTTTACGGCCATATTTCAGGACCTCGGCCATTTCGTCCACGGCCTCTTTCCAGTCCTTGCCCTGTTCGGCTGCGACATCTTGGAATGTCTTTTGACCTGTTGCCAGGGCAGTTTTGGTGGCGGTGGTTTCCTTGGCCGGGTCTATCCATTTTTTCGGGGCCTGCACCCATCTGTGCGCCAGGTAATCCGCCTTTTTATCCCAAAATCCGGGTGGGTTGATCAGCCCGGTGAGATAACAGGAAATAACAAATGTTTCGTAGATCTCGCTCATGATCTCGGTCAGCAGTTCGATCTCCGCCGCGAATGTGGCTTCGTCCTCATTCGCTCCCTGCCGGGCGCTGGAGTAGTTGCTTTCTGACATGTCCCGGCTGGTGGCCTCGTAGCTCATGCCCTGTCCCGCACCGATCAGGCGCAGCTGCATTTTCAGGAACTGGGCCGCGTCCGTTCCGGCATTTCCCGGAGATACGGTTTCTATGCTGTCGCCCACATTCATTTCCTTGATCATGCCTGGGGTCAGGCTCTTTCCCTCATAGCTCACCCGGTCCCCGCCTGTGGCTACGCCGCCGCGGCCAAATCCGCCCGTTGGCGTTGCCCGCTTGATGAACACAGCCAGACAGGCCGCGATCCGCTCCTTGACGGAAACGGCGGTAATAAATTCGTTGGTGTCCCGCACCCGCGTAATGGTGGGGGACAGGTCCGAAACCTCACGCAGCTGGCTGGGCCTGCTCTTGGTCCAGTACGGGATCACATGCTTGGCCTCGATATACACCGGCGTGGTCAGCTTCCAGCCCTCCACATCGTACTGCTGGATGTAATAGCCCACCGCCCGGCGGGCCGGGTCATACTCGATCCCGCCCACCACGGTGTTGCCCTTGTGCCTGGGGATGGAGGCGGTGGTGTCCAGCTCGTCCACCTCGATCATCTGGAGTTTGAACGGCACCAGGCCGCCCCTGGTGTATCGCTTGACGAACAGGATCCCGCCGTCCACCTGCTTCCTGGTCACCGCCATGCGCATGATCTGGTTGAAAGACTGGGACGCGGTTATATCGCAGTTTTCCTTGCGGCACCACTGTTTCCACAGCTTGTCCAGCTGGTCGTTAAGCAGTTCGCTTTCGGTCTTTGCCTGGAGCTTATAACCTTTCCCAATCACATTCCGCCTGAAAGCGTGGATCACAGACTGGGCAATATCGCTGTTGCGCTCCAGGTCGCGGGCACGGGCGCGGATCACATCCCGGCTGTATCGGTCCGTCAGTTCCGCGCTCTCGTTGAAAACCCGCCACCCGGCATTTAGGCGCCCATGGCTGGCCGCGTCATATCCCCGCAGCTCCTCCAGGGCCTGCCGCCACGCCTCCCGCCGGTAACCCGCCTCCGGGGAAATAGCGGTGATGATGTTATCTAAAAATCCCATGGCGGTCACTTCCTTTCAGGTCTTATTGCCCCGCTCCGCGCCGTGTGGTAGTATTTAGGCGGGAAAGGGGGTGAAATTATCAAACGGTATCTTGTTGATGTCAGTGGACTTCCCGCTGACGAAAGGGAGGCTGTGCTAAATTGTCTGGATGGATTTTCTTTCATGGCGAACGGACAATATGAACATGGCCGCGGCTTGGTTTCTATCGTCGTTTATTGGACCTCTCCAGAGGATTTCACAAAGTCCCCGATCTTTCCGCGCGGGTGTCCTTGCCGTGAGGTCTGATCCGTAAAAATCTGCACCAGCGCCCTTGTAAATTCCGGGTCATAGTCGATGATGACCCGGAATTTTTTTGCTTCGTCCAGGACCTCCGGCAGCAGTTTGATTTCTTCTAAGACACCTGGTTGGATAGGCCACATGCCGCGGAATGTAGAAATATCTGAATATCCGTAGTGCTTGGCCACTTTGCTGGCCAGCTGTGACATTTTTCCATCCATGTGGTTACCTCCCGTCAAAGTAGGCCACATAGGTGCGATCCAGCAGGTGGGAGGGTGTTCCCGCCACCACCTGGGCCTCCAGATCATCCCGCATGGCTTTCAGCATGGACAGGTCCGCCCGCGTCAGTGACCGGCTGCCGATCTTGTAGGACTGGCCGCCCACCAGCACCGCCGCAATGGCGTTGTTCACCTGTTCCAGCAGTTCTGCCGGCTTCATTTGTGTGTTTTCCATTTCGTCCTCCCGTTTTTATACCCAGCTCTCATTCTGCCGGATCCAGTTTTCCTCCGGGGTCGGCGCAGGCTCCTGCTTTGGCTTCTTGGGCTTCTCCCGCTCCTGGCTTTGCAGATAGAGAGAACGGACGCCCTGCATGTCTGCCGCCGCCGCGGCGTACACCTCGCAGTCCAGATAGTGGTTGTCTGCGTGGGTGGCTTTCGGCACCCACTTATGCACCACTTTTCCATTGGCCCGCTCGGTCACTTTATGCTCTGCGGTGACCTGCTCCGCGTATTCCAGATCGCAGTCCTTGTGGACCATCCAGGATCCTGTCCCGTTTGGCTTCCTCATGCGGGCGGCAATCATGTCCTTGTACTTCCCGCCGTCCACCAGTACCAGCGTCATTCCGTTGGCACTGCTTCCGGCCTTGTTGATTGTGGACAGGCGGTAGTTGGACAGCATGGTGCCCGTTCCTTTGCTGGGCAGCACCCAGTCTGAATTTAGCAGGCAGAAGCCGTAGACTTCATCCGTCTGGTCGCCGCTGTCCATCAGGGCCAGCGACACCAAAAGCCTTTGCCCGTCCGGGTGTATAAATTCGGTGTTCATGATCTGCGCTACCTCGTTCATGGAAAGAGCCTGGCCGTGGGCTATGTTCTGGCTGGTCATGTAATCGCCCCATGCCCGGATCGTCCAATATAGGCAATTTTCTTGCACATCAATGCCGCCGGTGATCAGCTTCGCCCACTTCGGCAGGGCGTATGCCTCCACCTCGGTCTGCCGTTCCAGCACCAGTTCCGCGTTGGTCCGCAGCTTGGTGTCCTCCCACGGCTCCGCCAGCCAACTGTTGACAAAGTTTTGCAGCAGCTCCGGGTCATCCTTGCACCGCAGAAATTCCTTGGCGATCTCCGAAAACCGTGTGAATGGGGAGTACAGGGTGTTCAGCCAGTAGGCCACGCTGGAGGGCCTGGCGGCGCTCTGTCGTACCGTCTGCCACCTGCCGGCGGCCAGCATTTTCCCCTTGTCCTGGTCTGTGATCACGGCCCCGCAGGCTTGGCAGACATAGGTTGCCATTTCCGCCCGCTCGGCACTGTCCGGCACATCATCCTTGCTTGGCCATTTCAGCTGCGCGAATACAAATTCGATGTACTCCCCGCAATGTGGACACGGGACAAAGTAATGCTTTTCCGCTTCTGCCTCCTCCTTGGCTTTCCAGATGTGGCCGGATTTCAGCGTGGGGGTGGAGGCCATGAAGATCTTGCGGTTTGTGGTGTAGGTCTTTGTGCGCTCGATGGCCAGGGAAACGGGATCCGCTTCCCGTTTGGAGGCGCCCGGAAATTTGTCCACTTCGTCAAGAAACAGATACCGGATCGGAGTAGAGGACAGGGAGGCCGGGCTGTTTGCTCCAGAAAGGAAAACAAACATGGTTTCAAATTTCAGTTTTAGCTTTTGGCTTTCCGCCTCCCGGTACTTGGCCGCCAGCGGTTTGCACTGGCGGATCATCGGGTCCAGCTTCGCCTCCACCGTCCGCTCCGCCAGTTTGTCGGATGGGTAGACGATCATAGCCGGCGCCGGGTCCTGGTCAATCGCGCTGGCCAGCATATTCTCCAGTGCCGTGGTTCCGCCTACCTGGGTTGGCTTCACGAAAACGATCCGCTCCACATCATCGTCGGAAAAGGCGTCCATGATCTCCGCCAGATACGGGGTCACGCTGTTGCGGAATGGTCCCGGAATGGCGTTGGTGTCCGGCAGGATCCGCCATTTCTCCGCCCATTCGGAAACCGGCAGGCGCTCCGCTGGCCGCAGGGACAGGAGCGCCCGGTGGATCCACGACGGCACCATGTACGGTTTTACCCTGTACGGCCTCATGGCTCCGCCTCCTCCGGTCCAATCTCCGCTGCGTCAACGAACACAGCCAGCATGTCCTCCAGCTCCTTGCGCATTGCCCTTTCCATGGCCCTGGCCGTTTGCGGGTCCGCATATCCGGCTATGGATTTCACCGTCCGGGGCGGGATGTTCATGGCGAATTTCTTAAACATGGCCATGAAGTCCGCCAGATCTCTGGTGGCCTCCTCCGCCTTGATGTACTTTCCCTCGGCAATGGCTGTTTTCAGCTTGTGGAGCTGGCCCTGGCTTTCTTTCAGTTCCACCTCCGCCTCCAGTTTCCGCAGGTTCAGCTCCGCAGTGGAGCTGGCCGCCGCGGTTTCCTGGGCCTTTTGCTCGATGTGGGCAATATAACGCTGGATCGTTTCGCAGGTTTTATATTTTCTGGCACCGCCGCCGGGCGGCACCTCGGTTTCCAGCACGCCGTCCTGGGTGAGCTGCTGGATCCGCCGGGTGGTTTTCCCCAGCAGCTTGGCCACCGCCGTGGTGCTGGCCCACTCCGGGACTGTATTCAGGGCCGCCGGCGCTTTCGCCGCCTTACTGGCCGCCCCTGCTTTGGCCTTTCCGGCCCCTTTTTTCTCCGCCACCGGCTGCACCTCCTTTTGTGCCGCTGGCCCGGTTCGCCCAGCTCCGCCGCATTTCGCTCTTTCGGCGTGGGCGATTTCGCGTTTTCCGTGTCCCCTTTCCGCCTGATACCCCCTTTAGGGGGTATGCCGCCGCCGCTTTTCAAAAAAGCGTAACGAAACACCCCTGTTTTTTTCTCATTTTTTGTGAAAAAACATCGGACTTCACTTGCCCCGCAATCCGCCTTTTTCCAGGAAGGACCCACAAGGGGGAGGGGGGTAGCAAATTCACAAGGGAGGCCCTTGGCCACCCTCGGCATAGATGGCCCAGGGCAAAGGGATGTTTGGGCCAGCCCGCCGCGCTCGTGTACAATGCGGCGGGGCAGGGTGAAAGAAGGAAAGCCCCTGCGGTCCCGTGCCCTGGCCCATGGTATGGAAACAGAAAGGCCGCCAGGTTCTCATGCCCTGGCGGCCTTTCACTATTTGGCTTGGGCTTTGCTCTTGCCCCTGCCGTTTTCCACGATACCAGAATACCACAGGTGAATGTCCTGTTGTGTCCTGTCTTTTCAGAATGACCCGCTTTTTTCCGTGCCATTCTCTGGTGTCTGCCCTTGCTCGAACTCTTGTACTAACTTCTGTGCCCGTGCATTGGATAGGATAATATCCAGGGCGGCGTTGTAGTAGACATTCACTCTTGACCTGCTCATGTGGACCTCTTTACAAATCCGCTCCCATTTCTTGCAGTCGATATGCCGCAGCTCCACCACAGTGCGCTCCATGCTGTTCTCCGGTAGCAGGTCAATGAGATCCATCACCATGGTGACGGCGCGGCCCATGGCGGCCCTCTGTGCCTCTATGCGCTCCTCCACTTCTGACAGGCGAAAGACAACGGACACGGCCCCCTCGCTGTCTGCCGCAGGGCGGGAGGCCGGCATGGTCATGTATGCCGATCCTGGCGCCGGGGCCTTTAGCTCCCGCGCCAGTACATCGTGCCGCCGCTCCAATATGCGCCGCCGCTCCCGTGCCATGTGGTACTGCTGTAAATATTCTTTCACGGCTTCGCGGGTGGCCCCGCCCGTTGTCTGCTGCTTCATGTTTACACCTCGGTTATGTTAATTCCATGCCGCTCTTTCATCAGTTTTCGCTTGATCAGATATTCCCGTGTCCTGGTGGGCTTGCTTTTTACATCCTCCACCACCAGGCGCCAGCTTTCACACGGCCACCCTTTGGAGGCCGCCATGGTTTCCTCTACCAGGTCCCGCTCCCTGTATGTGAAATCCGCCCGGTATCGGATGGCCCGCACTCTCCGCCCCTCTAGGTCTGTATATGCCTCTTGCAAAGTAAAATCCACCTGGAGGCGCAGATCCCGGATTTCTCCGGCCTGCTGGCGGAGGATCAGTTGGTCGTATCTCCGGGCCTCTTTTTGGCTGTCAAAGCGGAGAACGGCCCCGGAGGCGGTGACCCGCTCGGTGGGGGTGTTTCGGTATTTCGCCGCCCCGTCCGTACTCTGCGCAACGGCGGCGGAGGGCGCAGGCCCCCGCCGCTTCTGCTGCCTCATGTACTTTTCCACGGCCTGCTGCTGATATTTCGGCGGCAGGTCTGAAAGGTTGATGGCCATTTATCAATCCTCCGTCGGTTTCCCTTTGCCCAAAAGGTCGGCTGGGTAGTGGTACGGGCATTTCATGTTTTCCTCCGCCATCCTCCGCACCACGGGGATGGCCTTTTTCAGTTCATTCATGGCATAGGGCAGGCGCCAGCGGGCGCAGATATATGCGTCATGCTCCGCCAGGGCGCAGCCCTCGCATTGCTGCGGCCTTTTCTGTCCGTTCACTCCTGGCCACCTCCCGACATTGGAATAAACCGGCATTTATCCACGGCAAACTCCGCCACATATCCGATGGCCGTACAGGCCAGCATAATGTCCGCCATGAGATCGTCCGCGTCCTCCTGGCCGCGTCCGTCCCGGTTCATGTTTCGCAGGTTCCGCGCCATGATCTGCCCAAACTCATGCAGATTTTCCGCCGCCTCCATCCACCGCTCTTTCTCCACGGTGTACCCGATTTTGATTTCACCCACAAGTTACGCCCCCTCTGTTGCCTTTTTGAGCATTACCAGTTCCTCCGCCTGCCTGAATATCGTCTTATATGCCATGTCTCGCTCCGCTCTGGCCAGTTTCAGCAGGTGTTCCAGGTATTCGATCCTCTTTCCTGACTCCACGGCTCACACCTGCCTTTCAAAGCGCCTCATATAATGGGCGGCCCATTCCGTCGTTTCGTCCTCCCGGTCATCCCACGGAGAGGCAGAGGGCGGGAGATCCGGGAAATGCGCCCGCAGGTTGTCTTTGTAGAAAACCGGGATCTCATTCTCCGCGCAAAACTGCGCGATCTGGTCCACCCACTCCCGCCACGGTGTCACCTTGTCCGCCCGGTTCCCGGTTTCGGCCCCCAGGATCACCCACTGGGGCAGGCCCTCCGCTGCGCTCATGTCCACTGGCCCCAGCAGCGGCTCCATGGACCAAAAGCTGTTAATTGCCACGCCCTGCATGGTGTACATGGCTGCCGCGTCCTCATTGGCCACCGTGGACCCATACCAGAAGTTTTCTGCATGGGGGAGGAGTGCCATGTGATCCAGCTCCAGGTATCTGGCCGGGTTCTTTGTCAGGAACAGATAGCGGTGCTGCGGGGCGCGTTGGCAGGCGTCCAGCACCTCCACGATCCAGGAGGTCGGCACCCAGCGGCCAAACAGGTCCGCCATACTGCACACAAAAACCGTCTGCGGCTCCTCCTGGCGTTCCGGCTGGTTCAGGCGGTATCTGTGCATGGTGGGTTCAAATCCGTATGGGTATGGCGTGGCCTTGATCTTCTCCTCCAGCACATGGAGGCCGTCAGCCAGCGGGTCAGGATCCACACGCCCGGCGTCAAAGCGGTGGGCGGTCCGTCTTGCGTAGCAGTATGGGCACCCATGGCGGCACCCGGTTACAGGGTTCCAGCTCATGGTGGCCCAGTCAATTTTCGTCTTGTTCATGTCGTTTTCCTCCGTTCAGTTGCAGCATTTTTTCTCTCACCAGCTTGTCGATCACATGGCCCTGCTCCCGGTAGCCGCACATGGCTGCCAGTTTGTCCAGGTTATAGACCGTCTGTGCGGTCACCAGGACGCTGATCCGGCGCATATTTTTCTTTCCGCTCATGGTTCCACCTCATTCCGCTGTCTGTTCAAACCTGATTTTCATTTGTGCTGGGTATAGATCCACCTCCGGGCGGCGGCGTCCCGTCCAGCGCAGGCCGCCGGCCTGTCCTACGCACTTCCACCCCGCTGCCCGCAAGCTTGCGCCGTTCTCACTCTCCAGGATGTATGTCACTAGGCGCTTATACCCCATTGCCCTGGCCGCCCGCCATGCCGCTGCGTAAAGCGCAGAACAGGCGTTGCGGCTCCCATCCGTGCAAAGGCGGTTTACCTCCAGGGTCCATCCATCATCCAGGTGGCGCGATACCGGGCGCCCCACAATGGCCACACCCACGATTTTCTCCCCATCTGAAATCCCTATGGAGAATTTATGCCCCACCACAGGCCCATGATGGCGGTGGTGTTGCTCTACAAAAGCGTTTGCTTCTCGCAGTGTCATGGGGACGATTTCAAGCATTACACCGCCACCGCCTTTTCCAGTTCCTCCATGGTGTTGATCTCAACCCCCGCGCACCACTCCGGCAGGTTGGCTCTAACCAGGGCTGTGGCAAAGGGAGGTGGCACAGCATTTCCGCACCGGGCCACCTGCTTGCTTTTCCCATAGGTCCGTCCGGTGTAGTCCCGCTCGATCTTGTAATCATCCGGGAAACCATTGGCCCTGTATAGCTCCCGCGGTGTCAGCATACGCAGGCCAATGTCCGCCATGAAATACCAGGCGCCGCCGATCTGGAACAGGATCACATCCTCCGGCCCCAGGTCATAGCCGCAATATGTATTCAGCAGTTCCCGGATCTCCGGCCAGTGTCGGAGATCCGCCCCCGGCTCCGCTCTGGTGATCTGCGTGGTGACCACGCCATGGTGGCCGCCGCCGGCGGTGATGGTCTGCACTGGCTCCGACATGGGGCCGCCCAGGTTGGTCCCTTTCATTTTGATCAGGTGGGTGGCCGTCAGGGCGTTGTGGTCCACCGCCGTTACGGTGTGGAGCGGGTCGGACAGCTTTGACCCGTCCCCGGTATATGCTCCGCCGTAGAACTTGGCCAGGTTTGCCGCCAGGACGCCCTCCCGGTCCTTTGTGGTGACGGTGTGGAGCGGCACCCCTGCGCTCTGCCCCTGGTTGTCGCTCCCGTAGTATTTGACCAGGCTGGCCGCCGCCAGGCCGTAGCGGTTGGAGGCGTCAATGGTCATAATGGGGGCCGTCACTCCCTGGCCCCGTACCCGCTCGGTCTGCTCGGTGTGGTACTGGATCATGGCCGGCGTGATCACCATTTGATGGCCGCCCGCCCCGCTGCTGGTGATCGTGTTAACCGGCTCCGTGATCTTGGTCCCCGTGGCGTTCTCGTTGTTGTGCATGGTCAGCGGCGCCATGACGGGGGAGGCCACGCCATACCCGTTCTTTGCGGTTATGGTCTGGAGCGGGTCCTCTGCGTTCTGTCCCCGGAAGTCCCCGGCATGGTTCACCACCACCAGGAACGGATCCGGTGCCTTGATGGCGAACTTGTCCACCCCTCGGATCACCCGCCGCATGGTGTTGGGGCGGAGGGGGCGCTGGGCGGAAAGTCCGTATTTCTCCCGGATCTGTTCCCGCGTGTCAAAAATGGAGGGGCAGGGCAGGCTCCAGTCTATGATCTCCGCCGCGCTCCGCCAGGGCAGTTTCTTCCCGGCCAGTACCTCCGGGCTTGCCGCCGGCGCGTGGGTAGGCTCCGGCCATACAATGGGACGCCCGTCACAGCGGGCGATCAGGAAAAACCGCTTTCTGGTTGTTGGTGCCCCATAGTCAGCCGCCACCAACTCCCGCCATTCCACGGTATAGTCCAGGCCCTCCAGTTGGTCAATAAAGCGTCGGAATGTCTGCCCGGTCTTTGACTTTATCGGGTGTCCGCGCCGGACCGGCCCCCATGTCTGGAACTCCTCGACATTCTCCAGGATGATCACGCGGGGCCGGACTGTCCCGGCCCACCGTAGGACGATCCAGGCCAGCCCCCTGATCCGCTTGTCCACGGGTTTGCCGCCCTTGGCCTTGCTGAAATGCTTGCAGTCAGGAGAGGCCCATAGCAGGCCCACCGGACTGCCTCCTGTAACTTCGAGCGGGTCCACATCCCATACGCTGGCCTGATAGTGGACGGTGTGCGGGTGGTTGGTCTTGTGCATGAGAATGGCGTCCGGGTCGTGGTTGATCGCTATGTCCACCACCCGGCCCGTGGCCAGTTCAATCCCCGTGGAGGCACCCCCGCCGCCGGCGAAACTGTCCACGATCTTCTCCTCCCACATGCTGATCTGCGCCTTGCTCATTTTCCTGCCGCCTCTCTCATGCCGTCCACATACCTGGTGGCCTCCAGTTTCGCCTCACAGTATGGACATTCCCCATTCATCCATCCGGCGCGGAAAATGCCACCGCATTCCCGGCATGTCATGGCGTCATGCTCTCCAGTGGCCAGTTGCACCATGAAGCCCCGCAGGTTCATGGCCCAGGTTATATATACCTCCTTGGCGTAGATGGCCGTGGCCAGTTCGTTCGCCATAGCCACTGCCTCCCGGCGCGGGATCAGGATCGCGTGGTTGTCCCGCGTCCGTTTTCCGGGTTCTGTCCATCCGGCCCTTTTTGCCTCTATGTACTTCCAGGCCAGTGCGTTGGCGTCCCGGTATTGTTCTGCAAAATCTTTCATACTGCGCCTCCTATTCGTTGAAAACCTCGAAATATTCCTGGTATGGGTAGCCGCTGATCTCATGCCACCCGCTCCGGGCGGTGGATCCGTCATCGAACTTGTACAGCACGGCGCCCTTGCTGGCCTTTGGCTCCTTGCGCCAGGAGGAGGCAGACACGGGGGTGTATGTAATCACGGGCTTGTCCATGTTTTGGGTCTTGCTGTACCGCTTTCCCCGTTTCCCCAGCTCCCTGTACTTCTCCATGGTGGATCTGCTTTCTTTGACCAGGTAATGCGCCAGCTTCTCATGGTTTCCTCTGCGGTCCAGTGGTTTGAAGCTGATACCCCCTCCGCCCCTGGGGACGCTCTCCCATGCCTCGGTGATGATCTCCGGGGCCATGCGCGTTATTACCACATGAATGTGCGGGTTTGTCATGCGCTTGGTTTCGATCACCACCACCGCCTTGTACTTGATCCCGCGCTTTCGGCAGGCTTTCCGCAGGTTGGCCAGAAAAGCTGCCTTGTCCGCCAGTATCTCCGGGAAAGTGGTGTCCTTGGTGTAGTAGTGCAGGACGGCGTGGAGATCCCGGTGGTCAAAGTTGGCGTTTAGGTCCCAGCGCAGGTGTTCCTCCGCCACCCGTTCGTTGACCTTTGCCTGCTTCTCCGATGTGGCCCCATGGTTGGGTCCCCTCTGGACTCCCTTGGTGTGGATCCGGTATGACTGCATTTTCCTGTGTTCGATGGTGCGGCCAGCCCTTACCCTCCTGTGGACATAGGCCATGGTGTACTCCTCCTTTGGGCCTGCTGGTCACTCTACTAATAGCTCTTACCAGAGCTATACGGGGCCGCGGCCCCGTTGAATTTTGCGGCTTGCAGGCCGTCCGGGA
>CAUWNE010000053.1:0-14716 GCA_963560095.1 uncultured Dysosmobacter sp.
CCCAAGTGGATGCGGGAGCGGCTGCGGGCCATGGGCGTGCGCCCCATCAACAACATCGTGGACATCACCAACTACGTCATGCTGGAATACGGCCAGCCCATGCACGCCTTTGACTACCGCTATGTAAAGGGCGGCAAGATCATCGTCCGGCTGGCGGAGGAGGGCGAGACCCTCACCACCCTGGACGGCCAGGAGCGCAAGCTCACCTCCAGCCATCTGGTCATCGCCGATGACACCCGGGCCGTGGGCCTGGCGGGCATCATGGGCGGCGAGAACAGTGAGATCGTCTCCGACACGGTGGACGTGGTCTTCGAGTCCGCCAACTTCGACGGCACCTGCATCCGCAAGGGCGCCCTGGCCCTAGGTATGCGCACCGAGGCCAGCGCCAAGTTTGAAAAGGGTCTGGACCCCCTGAACACCCTGCCCGCCGTGAACCGGGCCTGCGAGCTGGTGGAGCTGCTGGGCGCCGGCGAGGTGGTAGACGGCGTCATCGACATTTTGAACTACGTGCCCCAGCCCCGGACCATCCGGATGGACCCGGAGCGGGTGAATGCCCTGCTGGGCACCGACATCCCCGCCGTGGACATGTATCAGTATCTGGAGCGGGTGGACATCGTCACGGAGAAGCGGGACTTCCCCAACGGCCCCGCCGACGTGCTTATCCCCTCCTGGCGGGCCGACGTGGAGGGCATCGCGGACCTCAGCGAGGAGGTTGCCCGGTTCTACGGCTACAACAACATCCCCTGCACCCTCCAGCGGGGCGAGACCACCAAGGGCGGCTACTCCCCGGAGCAGAAGCTGGAGCAGACCCTGGGCTCTGTCTGCCGTGCCTGCGGCTATGACGAGATCATCACCTACTCCTTCATCTCCCCCACCTATTACGATAAGATCCGCTGGCCGGAGGACTACGCCCAGCGCAAGAGCTTCAAGATCCTCAACCCCCTGGGCGAGGACACCTCCATCATGCGCACCACGGTGCTGCCCTCCATGCTGGAGATCCTGACCCGGAACTACAACTACCGCAACAAGTCCGCCAAGCTCTATGAGATCGGCCGGATCTACCTGCCCGGCGGCGAGGACGGCCTTGCCAACGAGTCCAAGGTGCTGTCCATAGGCGCCTACGGCACGGACATGGACTTCTACGCCATGAAGGGCGCCATTGAGGCCATCCTCCGGGAGATCCGGGCCGAGAACGTCCACTTTGAGGGCCCCACCGGCGCTCCCAGCGACGCCTCCTATCACCCCGGCCGGGTGGCCACCGTGTGGGCCGGCAGCGATTGCCTTGGCATCTTCGGCCAGATCCACCCCCTGGTGGCCCAGAACTACGGCGTGGACGGCGAGCTTTACTGCGCCGAGCTGCGCTTTGATGCGCTGATGAACGCCCGAGGCGCGGACGCGGAGTATGTGCCCCTGCCCAAGTTCCCCGCCGTCACCCGGGACATCGCCGTGGTCTGCGACGAGACCGTGACCGTGGGCACCCTAGAAGCTGCCATCCAGAAGGGGGCCCGGGGCCTTTTGAAGGAGGTCACGCTGTTCGACGTCTATCGGGGCAAGGGCGTGGCCGAGGGCAAGAAATCCGTGGCCTTCAGCCTGGTCCTCCGGGCCGACGACCGCTCCCTCACCGCTGAGGAGGCGGACGCCGACGTCAAGAGCATCCTGGAGACGCTGGAGAAGGACTGCGGCGCAGTCCTGCGGTGATCTCCCTGTTCCCTGCTGTTGAACAAACCAAAACCAGCACGTTGGATTTCCCAACGTGCTGGTTTTTTGCGCTTTTACTGAATGTGGCTCCCCACCAGGGCGAGAAGCCGCCCCAGAGGCTCCCACAGATCCGGGTGGTGTGTCCGGAGGAACTGCCAAACCTCCTGCCGGGTCAGCCCGTCGCCCCAAAGCAGCACCTGCTGGCCCTGGGCCTCCTGGCCGATGGCCGTTCCGGCGGAGGCCGCCGCCACGCCCACCGCGATCTCCCCGCCCACGGCGCACACGCCACCGGCGTACATCCCCAGGGCGCAGACCCCCAGGGCCACCAGCCCCAGCGCCACCACACCGAAGGCCGCCAGGCCCATGGCGATGATGCCCCCTGCCAGCATCAGCCCCAGTCCGATGACCCCCGCGCTGACAAGGCCCACGCTGATGATCCCCAGAGACACCACCCCCACGGCGCAGTTTCCGATGGCGATGATCCCCTTGGCCACGTGCTCCCAGGAGACATGCTGGTTCCGCACAAAGCCAAACCGGATCGACACCAGCGGCAGCCCGAACACGCGGGTCTTGCTGTCATAGGCATAGATCTTCCCCTGGACGTACCGGGTCAGATCGTCCACCTTCCGCTCCAGCCGGGCGGTGTCGCCGCCGCTCTCCGCCGGGATCTCCGGCTCATCCAGATAGTCCTTCACCAGGTAGTCCACGCTGGTGTGGAACAGCTCTGAGAGGGCCACCAGCTTGGCAAGCTCCGGCATGGCCGCTCCGCTCTCCCACTTGCTCACGGACTGCCGGGTGACCCCCAGCCGGTCCGCCAGCTGCTCCTGGCTCAGTCCCTCCCGGCGGCGCAGGTCCGCCAGCTTTCTTGAAAATTGGATGCTCATACTCGCTCTGCTCACTTTCCGTTTGATGGGCCCATGATACACGCCCCGCCCTCAAAAAAGCAAGAACGCGGCAGGTGGTAATTTGTCAACCCCAGGTTGCATCCCTTGGGGCCCAAGGGATCTTCGGATCACCAGATCCCCAGCAGATGCTGTACGCCCAGGCTGACGGCGGCGATGGCCACCCAGCAGCAAAGGCCCATGAGGATGGGCTTTGCCCCGGTCCGCACCAGCTTGACAAGATCCGTGTTCAATCCGATGGCTCCCATGGCCATGACGATGAAGAACTTGCTGGCGGTTTTCAGCCCGGCGGTGACCGCCGCCGGAATGGGCAGCACCGTGGTCACCACAGAGGCCAGCAAAAACAGCAGCACAAACCAGGGGAAGATTTTTTTCAGGTCCACCTGGACGCCCCCGGCGGCGCGGCCCGTCCGGCGCAGCGCCAGCACCAGCGTGATGGGGATGATCGCCAGCGTCCGGGTCATCTTGACGATGGCCGCCGCATCCAGGGTATTGGCCCCGGGGTGCATCCCGTCCCAGGCGGCCGCCGCCGCAGTGACGGAGGACGTATCGTTCACCGCCGTCCCCGCGAAGAGGCCGAAGCCCTCGTTGGAGAGCCCCAGCACGCCGCCCAGCGTGGGAAAGATCAGCGCCGCCAGCACATTGAAGAGGAAGATCACCGAGATGGCCTGGGCGATCTCCTCATCGTCCGCGCCGATCACCGGCGCCGTGGCGGCGATGGCGCTGCCGCCGCAGATAGAGGAGCCCACGCCGATCAGCGTAGAGATGTTGGCGTCCATGTGCAGCAGCCGGTACAAGGCGTAGGCCACGATCAGGGACGTGGCGATGGTCGAGAGGATGATGGGCAGCGACTGTCCCCCCACCTCCAACACGCTTTTAAGGTTCATGCCAAAGCCCAGCAGCACCACCGCCAGCTGCAAGATCTTCTTGGAGGTATAGGTGATCCCCGCTCTGGCCCTGCCCTGGTCCCGCCAGAACAGGGCGATGACCATGCCGATCAGGATGGCAAACACCGGGCCGCCCACCACCTCAAACCGCTGCCCCAGCAGCCATGCAGGCAGCGCGATCGCCAGACACACCAGCATCCCAAATCCATTCTTCTTCAAAAACTCCATAAGTCCCTCCGTCTTCAATATCAGCTTCGGTCTCGTATCATACCACGCCATTTGGATTTTGTCAAAATAACAGGACGGCTTCCGCCGTCCTGTCGTCCATTCAGTTCACCGGGATCTTCGCATCACCCCACAGCAGATGCGATGCCTGAGAAAGGTCCACCGGAGCCCCAAAGATGCCGGAGCAGATTTGCAAGTCCTTCTTTTTCCCAGAGAATTCTTCATTAACCTCAATCTCCCTGCCATCTTCCATTACCAGCGTCATCCGCACACCGGGGACAAGTTCCACCTCCATTGGGCTGTCACTGCCATCTGCCGATTGTACTGCCGCCTGGTTCTCCGACATCTGGGCGGCCTCCTGAGCAGCCGCCTGAGCGGTTGTCTCGTCAATCCGATACGTCCACTGAACTCCCAGAGGCGAGAGTTCCAAGGTCTCCAGAGTGATCGGCCCCCAAGGGGTCTTTGTAGCAATACTCTTTACATCCAGTTTCACCGTGTTCTCCGCTCCCATATTCTCAGAGAGTGGGAACGTAAACTCACCAGTGAAAACCGGCGTGAAGCTTCCGTCCGTCCCCCATATCCAAAGGCCCGGAATCCGAAGGACCAGTCCCGCCAGATCTCCTTGAGCCGTCACTTTCATCACCAGACAGATTCTGTTGTCATCAGGCTCCTCATCCTCCAGGCAGGTGACGTCCAGCGCATAAGAGAAATTCTCCACCGCCTGCCCATCCGGCAGTTCCAGTCGGGCCTGCACCTCCGGCTCAGCCCCTCCAGCGAGATAGTAGAGCCCTTCTTCCTCCAACACCGGTAATCTGGTCCCTGCCGGGGCCTCCACCTCCAGCATCAAATACAGGACTCCCCCTGCACCAAAGGCGTCCAGCGGTGTAATGGTCGCGCTGTTACAGGTAACGGCGGCAGGCAGCGTTTCGCTGAGATGCTCCACCACCCCCCGCTGCTCTTCATCCAGATGGCCAAAATAACCATCCCACAAAGAGACCACTGCTGCCGCTGCGGTTCCCACCAGCAGTGCTACCGCCAAGGCCGCCGCCAGCCCATGCCGTCTCCAACACCTGGAACGATCTGACCGACTTTCAAGCTGTTTCTCCATCAGCCCATCCACCATAAAAGCCTTCCCGGCATCGCTCAATCCGATCCGGTCCAGCTCACTTTGATAAACATTCTTCTTCATAGCTGCCTCCCAGCATGGTCCGCAATTTTTCCTTGCCCCGGTAGAGATAGGTACTGACCTGGGAGACCTTGCACCCCATCAGCTCCGCGATCTCGGCAGGCTCATATTCCTCATAATAGCGCAGATAGATCGCCTGTCGGTACTTCTCCGGCAGTGCCTGAACAGCGTGCAGCACTGGGGTGTCCTCCGGTTCTGGCAGATAGACTGCCGCATCCGCAGCGGCATCCAGGGGGACCCGCCGCCGCATCCAAGCAGATTTCTTCCAGTCCTTGCAGCAGTTGATCGCCACTCGGATCACCCAGGCCCGCTCTAACCGTTCCTCCTCAAAATGGTGGGAACTGGTGAGCAGCTTCAAAAGCACCGTCTGACAGATATCCTGCGCATCGTGGACACTGCCGGTCCAGGTGCAGCCGATCCGCAGCACTGTGTCCGCCCATCGCTCCACCATAGTCTCGGCCTCCTGGCGGGAATATACGATCTTCTCCGTACTACCACCTCCTTCATTGATTGGCGCCTCTCATATATAAAACGAACCATACCTTCCTGTTCTGGCACATGGGCAAAAAATGTCCGCCGGAAATCCGGCGGACATGTTTTTATTGAGCGGATCAGCCCTCCTGGGCGATCTTGCGGCCCATGAGCACGCCCATGATGGACGCCATCATCAGTCCCCGGGTCCAGCCGGAGCTGTCGCCCAGGCAGTGCAGGCCCCGCAGGCTCGTGTTGAAGTCCGTGTCCATCTTCACCCGGTTGGAGTAGAACTTCAGCTCGGGAGAATAGAGCAGGGTCTCCTGGGCGGCAAAGCCCGGCACCACGTAATCCATGGCCTGGATGAAGCCGATGATGTTGGTCATGGCCCGGTAGGGCATGGCGGCGGTGATGTCGCCGGCCACGGCGTCCGGCAGGGTGGGCCGGATGTTGGACTGGGCCAGCTCCTTCTGCCACGTCCGCTTGCCGTCGAGGATATCGCCGAAGCGCTGGACCAGGATCTGGCCGTTGGCCAGCATGTTGGTCAGCTCGCCCACCTTCTGGGCGTAGGCGATGGGCTGGTTGAAGGGGACGGAGAAGTTGTGGGAGCAGAGGATGGAGAGGTTGGTGTTGTCGCTCTTCAAATCCTTATAGGAGTGGCCGTTGACCACTGCCAGGTTATTGTCGTAGTTCTCCTGGCTGACAAAGCCGCCGGGGTTCTGGCAGAAGGTCCGGACCTTGTTCTTAAAGGGCTTGGGATAGCCCACCAGCTTGGACTCATACAGCACCCGGTTGACCATCTCCATGACCTCGTTGCGCACCTCCACCCGGACGCCGATATCCACGGTGCCGGGAGCGTGGGCGATATTGTGCTCGGCACAGAGCTTCTCCAGCCAGTCCGCGCCCCGGCGGCCGGTGGCCACCACCGTGTGCTTGGCATAGATCTCCAGGTCGGTCTTCCCGTTAGAGATGGACACGCCCTTGCACACGTCATCCTCCAGGATCAGGTTGCTGCACTCATAGCCAAAGTACATCTCCACGCCGTTTTCCAGGAGGTACTTCTCAATGGCCAAGTAGATGTCCTGGGCCTTCTCGGTGCCCATGTGGCGGATAGGGCAGTCCACCAGCTTGAGCCCTGCGTGGATGGCCCGCTTGCGGATCTCCTTGCGCTCGGCCTCGTGCTCCAATCCCTCGATGTGGGTATCCGCGCCAAACTCCAGATAGATCTGGTCGGCGTAGTGGATGGTCTCCTGGGCCAGCTCCTCGCCGATCAGCGTGGGTAGATCGCCGCCTACCTCATAGCTCAAAGAGAGCTTGCCGTCGGAAAAGGCGCCGGCGCCGGAAAAGCCGGTGGTGATGTGGCAATAGGGCTTGCAGTTCACGCACTTGTGGGTCTTGTCCTTGGGGCAGTGGCGGTTTTCAATGGCCTGGCCCTTTTCCACCATGACGATCTTCTGGCGGCTCCCCTTTTTCAGCATCTCCAGGGCGGTGAAGATGCCCGCAGGACCTGCGCCGACAATGACAACGTCTGTATTCATATGTCTCTCTCCTTACTTCGCTGATAATTCCACCGCGCGGCGCACCAGCGTGTAGGGCGGCACCGCCTGCGGCAATTTCATGTGAAAGGTCATCTGGGGCGTCCGGGGCTCCTCCAGCACTTCTCCTGCCTCGCCGGTCATCATCGGGGCGGTCATGGAGAAAGGCCGCAGGTCCGGCCCCACCAGCTCCAGGGCGTCCCCAGCCCGGAACTTGTTGCGCAGGGACAGTGTGGCGTTCCCCGCCTCGTCGCAGGCCGTCACCAACGCCGCCACCTGCCACTCCCGGACATACCGGGAATTTTCATAGTACTGCCCCGGCGGTCCGTAGTAAAAGCCGGTGGCGTAGGGCCGGTGGCTCACATGCTCCACCTCGTCCCGCCAGACCGGGTCCGCAGGCCGGCCGGCCAGGGCGTCGTCCAGACAGTGGCGGTAGGCGCCGGTGACCACGGCGGCATAGTAGGCGGACTTGGCCCGCCCCTCGATCTTCAGACTGTCCAGCCCCGCGTCCAGCAGGTCCGGCAGATGGTCGATCATGCACATATCCCGGGAATTTAAGATATAGGACCCCTGCTCGTCCTCCTCGATGGGAAAATACTCCCCAGGCCGCTTCTCCTCCATCAGGGCATAGCGGTAGCGGCAGGGCTGGGCGCAGGCGCCCCGGCTGGCGTCCCGGCCCGTCATATAGTTGGACAGCAGGCACCGGCCCGAGTAGCTCACGCACATGGCTCCGTGGACAAAGGCCTCGATCTCCAGCTCCGCCGGCGTCTTGTCCCGGATGGTCCGGATCTCCTCCAGACTCAGCTCCCGGGCCAGGATCACCCGCCGGGCCCCCAGGTCGTGCCAGGCCCGGGCAGTCTCATAGTTGCAGATGCTGGCCTGGGTGGAGATATGGCGCTCACACCGGGGGGCATAGCGCCCCGCCAGGGTGTAAGCTCCCAGATCCGCCACGATCACCGCGTCCACGCCGGCGTCCTCCAGCAGCTCCAGATGGGCCGGGAGGCGGGCGGCCTCGTCGTTGCGGGGCATGGTGTTGATGGTGCAGTGGACCCGGACGCCCCGGCTGTGGGCAAAGTCCACACCCTGGCGGAGCTGTTTTTCATCGAAGTTGCCGGCAAAGGCCCGCATCCCGAAGTCCGTCCCCGCCAGATACACGGCGTCCGCTCCGTAGAGGACCGCCATTTTCAGCCGCTCCAGGTCCCCCGCCGGAGCCAGCAGCTCCGGTCTTCTCCCCTTATCCGCCATAGGCATCGCTGCTGACGAAGCGGTTGAACTCCTGATAATTGGTAAAGAAGTGATGGACTCCGTCGGTTCCCAGGGCGTAATAGTAGTAGTCGGTCTGATCCGGCTCCAGCGCCGCCTGGATGGAGGCCAGGCCCGGATTTCCGATAGGCGTGGGCGGCAGCCCCGCGTACTTATAGAGGTTGTAGGGAGAATCCACCTCCATGTCCTGCTTGGTGATGGGCCCCTTGTGGTCCGGCAGGGCATAGAGCAGCGACGCGTCGATTTGCAGCATCCCGTAAGTGCCGGCCTTGTCGCCGGGGCCCTCCAGCCGGTTGTAGATCACAGAGGCGATCCGGTCCCGGTCGGTGCCATCGGTCTCCCGTTCGATCAAAGAGGCGATGGTCAGGATCTCTTTCAGGTCATAGCCCCGGGCGGCGGCCTGCTCCAGCAGCTCGTCATCCAGACGCTTATTCAGGGTGGAGATCAGCTTGCCCAGGGCCTCCTTGCCCACCTGGCTGACGCTGGTCATGTTGGTGTAAAACTCGTAGGTGTCCGGGAAGAGGTAGCCCTCCAGCCGGGTGATGCTCTCGCTGGTGTTGTCGATGAAATCATAGGGGAAGTCATAGGTCTGGGCCGCCTCCCGGAGCAGCTCCTCGCTGGCCACGCCGTTTTTCGCCAGCAGCTGGATGATCTGCTCCACGGTGTAGCCCTCCGGAATGGTGACGGTCACAGTATCGGCGTTCATGTTGCCAGTGCCGCTGCGCATCCCCATGATCATGGCCCGGTAATCCATCTCGGTGCTCAGGGTATAGGTGCCCATGCCGATCTTCTCATCGGCGTTGGCAAAGGCGGCAAAAAGCCGGAAGAACCACTTATACTCAATAAGCCCCTCGTCCTTGAGCTTGGTGGCCACGGTGGAAACCGTGTCCTCAGAGGTGACCTCGATGGTGACCTCCTTCACCGGCTTATTGAACCCGCACAGGTCCGAGGCCAAAAGCCAGCCCACCCCTGCCAGCAGTGCCGAGAGTAGCACCACACACACCAGGTACAACACCGGATTGACCCGGCGTCTGCGCCGTTTTTTGGGGGGCGGGGCCTGCCGCTCGCTCCGGCGGACTTCCTCTTTGTTCCAGCTTGCGGTATCCCCGCGTTTGTAATCAGCCATGGAATCCTCCAGTCTCTCCGCCTGCCGCGGAGCCATGTGAATTGCGTTTTTTTCGATCTTCCCGGATTTTTTCCCCGGGGTCAGGCTCCCTTTGCTCCCCTGGCGCATAGAATATCCCAAAGTCTCAAAGAGAGGTGACGGATATGTGGTCAAATAACGGAAACAACTCCTGCCTGTGGATCATCCTGCTCCTGGTGCTGGTGTGCTGCTGCTGCGGCGGCGGGAACACCTGCGGAAGCTGCTGCAACTGCGGAAATTGCGGAAATTGCGGCAGCTGCGGCTGTAACTGCAACTGCAACTGTAACTGCAACGACACCTGCTGCTGATCCGCTCCGGCAAGGGTGGGACGCGCCGCGTCCCGCCTTTTGCCGCCCCGCCGCCGGACAAGCCTTACAGCACGTGCTTTTCAGCCAGCTCCACCACCTGGCGGTGGATGTCCTCCGGCGTCCGCAGGCCCTCTGCCCCGGCGCAGGAAACCACAGACCAGCCGCACCGGCGGGCCACCTCCTGGGCGTTGAGATGGCAGCGGGCCAGATACTCCCCGTCCCGCTCATGGATGTCGGCCTGGGTGCCGGTGTCGGCCTCCCGCTTGCGCAGCATCCGGCCGGACACCTCGGCGGGCAGATCCAGATAGACCACCAGATCCGGCTTGGGCAGGCCCAGCAGCCGGTACTCCAGATCAAAGAGCCAGCTCAGATAGGGTCCCAGCTCCGCCTCCGGCAGCTTGGTGGCCTGGTGGACGGCGTTGGACGTGGTGTAGCGGTCTGCCACCACCAGTCCGCCGCCCTCATAAAAGCTGCCCCAGTCCTGCTTGTAAGAGGCGTACCGGTCCACCGCGTAAAAGAGGGACGCAGCATAGGCGTTCACGTCTCCGGGATTCTTCCCCAGGTTTCCCGCCAGATACTCCTGGACCATCACAGCAGAGGGCTGGCCGTACCGGGGAAAGTCGATCTTGCGAAAGGGGATGCCGCGCCGCTCCAGATACTGACACATCAGCCCCGCCTGGGTGGCCTTGCCGGAGCCGTCGGTCCCCTCGAATACCATCAGTTTTCCGCTCATTTCCGTCTCTTCTCCCGCTTCACGTGGATCAAAAACAGCGGCAGCTTCATCATCCGCCCTGCCCGCCTGGGCTCCTTGCACAGCCGGTAAAACCACTCCAGCCCATGCTCCCGCCAGAAGCGGGGCGCCCGCTCCACGGTCCCGGCAAACACGTCCAGACTGCCGCCCAGGCCGCACAGCAGCCCTGCGCCGCATTCCTTGCCCCAGCGCTCCATCCACAGCTCCTGCTTGGGCGCGCCCAGACACACGAACACCACGTCCGCGCCGCTGCGGCGGATCTCCTCCACCACCGGCTCATCCTCTTGAAAATACCCGTCGTGGGTCCCGGCGATCCGGAGACCGGGATACTGCTCCGCAAGCCGCGCTCCCGCCTGCTCCGCCACGCCGGGCTTGGCCCCCAGCAGATAGAGGGACCGGCCCGCCTGGGCCAGCCGGGCCATCAGTCCGGCGGCAAACTCGATGCCGGGGACCCGCTCCCGCAGGGGCGTGCCCAGCATCGCCGCGCCCTTGACCACGCCGATCCCGTCCGCCAGCACCAGATCCGCGCCGCTGACGGCCGCCATGGCCGCCGGATTCTCCCGGCAGACCTCCACGATCTCCGGATTGGGGGTGACCACATAGTGGCTTCCGCCCTTCTCGATCATCGCCATGGCCCGATCCACGGCCTCGTCCCGGGTCACATTGTCAAAGCCGACGCCCAACACGTCGATCCTCATGGAACCACCTCGCTATGAAACTACATACTCATACGAGTATACAGTATATCATAATCCAGGGGCGATGTACAAGTCCAAATCTGCCCCATTCCTTTTTACGTTTGGACGGATGGATTTTAACTCCATCAATTTCACGATGTGTTGATTCAGGCATAAAAATATGATAAAGTAAATAAAAAGATAAATTTGAAGTTGTGGAGGTGTTGCGTATGAAGAAGATCATTGTATTTGCGATTAGTATATTATGTGTTCTTTCGCTGGTGGGGTGTGGATCAAAAGCAACCAGTCATGCAAATACCGAACAGCCTTATGCCGGAGCACCCAAAATTGTGTTAGATGATCAAGTCTATTTAGCCACAGAACTGGTTATCGTGAATGAACTTCCAGAAGGGTATTCTTACGCAGGTGAATTAACTGACCAAGAAAAAGAATTTGCTTATATAAATGGGGAAAAGTATTACCTGCCGGATGGAGCGGAGTCTATTGAAGATTTCTATGTTTATCAGGAGTGCGGAACCCCAGCAAGCGAACATGTAGTAGATAGTACCAATCGTCAATGGGCTTATGTTAAATGGAGCTTGGAACAATCATAACCTCGAGTTTATCGAGCAGTTATCATCTGTAAACATACCTCCCTCCGTCACTTCGACGAAGGGAGGTTGTTTGATCCTAGGTCACTCCAAAGGATCAAAGGGAATCTCCCCCCTCTCCGCCGGAGACAAAAAAACCGGGGAGCCAAGCTCCCCGGTAGGACTGTCAAATAAACGGCTGTCCCCCACCGCCGGGTCTGGAGGAAGATCCCTCCCTTCTCTGAGGGCACGGCGGTTTCCCGCCGTCCCTGTCTCAGGCCGGCTGCTTTTTCCGGTCCGGCAGCTGGGCCAGCACCACCGCCCCCAGCATCAGCGCGCAACCCAGGTACTCCCGGCCGCTCATCTGGTCGTGGAGGATCACCACCCCCGCCAGGGTGGCAAAGACCGACTCCAGGCTCAAAAGCAGCGACACCACCGTGGGGTTGGAGTCCTTCTGGGCCAGGATCTGGAAGGTATAGCCCAATCCGCTGGAGAGAAGGCCTGCGTACAGAACCGCTCCGGTGCAGCTTTGCAGCGCTGCCAGGGACGGGCTCTCCAGGGCAAACATCCCGATGCCGGAGAGGATCGTGACCACCAGGAACTGCATGCAGGAGAGGTATACGCCGTCCACCTTCTGCGTAAAATAATCGATCACCATGATATGGGCAGAGAAGCAGAACGCACACAGCAGCAGATAGAAGTCCCCCACCGTGAGGGCGGAGGTCTCCGTCACGCACAGGCAGTACAGGCCCACCACCGCCAGCGGCACGCTGATCCAGATGGACCGGGGAGCTTTTTTCTTCAAAAACAGCCCCGCGATGGGCACAATGACGATGTACAGCGCCGTGATAAAGCCCGCCTTGCCGGAGGTGGTGGTCTCCAGCGCCTTTTGCTGGAGATTGGCCGCCACCGTCAGCGCCACGCCGCAGCAAATGCCGCCGATGACGATGTCCCGCAGGGAGCCGTACCGCTCCGGCTGGTCCGGAAGATTCCGCCGCCGGACTGCCCACAACCCCAGAGACAGCACCAGCAAAAAGACAAAGGCCACCGCCGACCGGGCGGTATTGAAGGTAAAGGGTCCCACGTGGTCCGCGCCCACGCTCTGGGCCACAAAGGACGTACCCCAGATAAAGGCCGCCAGCAGCGGCAGGACATTTTGACGGATGTGATTCACTCTCATTGGTCTTGCTCCTGTTTCGATTCCGTGGTATAGTCGTGACATCCAGTCACAACAAGCATTTATTCTAACACCGAGGTGAGAAAATGGCAAGGCTTTCCCGGGATTTCTATGCCGGCGACACGGTTGCCATCGCCCAGGCCCTGCTGGGCAAGCTCCTGGTCCGGCGGCTGGACGGTCAGCTGCTGGCCGGCCGCATCACAGAGACCGAGGCCTATATCGGCCGGTGCGACAAGGCCTGTCACGCCTACAACTACCGCCGCACCCCTAGAACGGAGACGCTGTTTTTATCCCCCGGCCATGCCTATATATACCTGATCTACGGCATGTACCACTGCCTGAACTTCGTCACCGAGCCGGAGGGCGAGCCGGCGGCGGTGCTGCTCCGGGCCGTGGAGCCGGTGGCGGGGCTGGAGACGATCCAGCGCCTGCGCTATGGGGACAAGCCCCTAACGCCCTACCGTATACGGAATTTTCTCAACGGCCCCGGCAAGGTCTGCCAGGGCTTTGGCCTGACCCGGGCCCAGAACGGCCTGGACCTGACGGGGGACGAGCTCTTTCTCTGCGACGGGCCGGAGGACCTGGGGCTTCCCTGCCCCGCCCCCCGCCGGGAGCGGATCTGCCGGGGACCCCGGATCGGTGTGGATTACGCCCAGGAGGCCAGGGACTTTCCCTGGCGCTTCTGGCTGGAAGAGGAGGATTGAATCATGTTTTTCTTTGATCTGGACGGCACTCTCATCAACTCCAACGGGATCTGGAAGGAGGTGGACCGGGAATTTCTGGCCCGTCGGGGCATTCCCTATACCCACGCCTATACCGAGGGGGTGGCCCACACCGCCCTGCCCATGGCGGCAGAATTCACCAAGTCCTTCTGTCACCTGAGCGAATCCTGTCAGGAAATCATCGACGAGTGGATGGAGCTCTCCCGGGACAAATACGCCCATGTGGCCCTCAAGCCCGGCGTCCGGGCCTATCTCAAGCAGTGCCGCGCCGAGGGGCGGCGGATGGCGGTGGTCACCTCCAGCGTGCCGGAGCACTGCTATACTGCCCTGGAGACTCTGGAGATCGGGAAGTATTTTGAAAATGTCACCTTCGCCCAGCAGGCGGGGATGCACAAGCGGGAGCCGGACGTGTGGCTGGCCGCCGCGGCGAAAAACGGCGTCCGGCCGGAGGACTGCACCGTTTTTGACGACAGCCTGGCCGCCTGCTGGGGGGCCAGAGCCGCCAGAATGCGGGTGGTGGGCGTCCACGACAATTTCTTTTCCAGCGATGAGCGGGAGATGCGCGCCTTTTGCGATGTGTACATCGAAAGCTTTGAAGAACTCCTCTACCCGCCGCAGCAGCGAGCCCGCCAGAAGTGAGCTCCCCGCCCCGGGGGCGCGGAGTTTCCCAAGCAAAAGGATATTAAGAAATATCCGGTGTTTGCCTGCTTGCAGAATACTGTTGTATAAGAGAATGACACTTACACTTGGAATATAGTGTCTTTTTCATAAAAATTCACATTAGATGAATGAAAAAGAATGACTGTTCATTTCTAGCGTGATATAATCTTAAGTATCATATAAAAGTTTGGAATGATGACAATGGAGGCTATAAAATCGCTTTTTGAAATATTTATACAAGTTATGCCTTACTTAGTTGTATTTGCTATCTTAGGATATATCGTAAAACTTCAACAAAAGAGAGCGAAAGAGCGTGAGGAACAACAAAAAAGGGATAATTCGAACACATTATATCATAAAAACCGAAAAAATACTTACTGCATTTTTTATTGTAGCTGTATTTCTGTTTGGATGGGCTACGATAGCAAGTGCCATTCAACAAGATGATTTATTTCCGCCACTCGTTTTTAGTATTTTCTTTATTGTTTCTTTAATCGGCTCATTGAACATGATTATGTGG
>CAUWNE010000054.1:0-12431 GCA_963560095.1 uncultured Dysosmobacter sp.
AGTCACTCCTTTTTACCTATCTCCATGTGTTGCACTTGAATTGTAAATCTTGAAACTTCTTATTTCACTCTATAGCGATCTTTTGGGATACATAACTTAAAGGCCTTTAAGCCATAACTGCTGGCGTAAATTCGTTTGCCCTTTATGGTTATGTAAGGGGTATATATAATAATATACTCTTCCATGGATACACCTCCTTTCTAAAAGGAGTGTATCCCCCTTGCACAACTCGAATAGATCTGCTATACTTAACTTGCTACAGTATATCGTACAGTCGGCGCATAACCACCGATTGGCAAGAGGGCCAGCCACAGAAGTGTGAGCTGGCTTTTCTTGTTATAACTCTGTTTTTAGGTTTTCAAGGAAAACTGGCAGCATTTTTTCAATATATAGTTTAATATAATCGATGTCTTTCTCTGTTACTCCGTCTGGTATATAGAAACGTGCTGTTTTTTTACCCATGGTGGGGATTTCAAACAAATAACCATCTTCCTGTTGACGAGTAGTGGATTCGATTGTCTGCAAGGATTCTGCATAATCCGGCTGTACAGTTTGATCTTCTTGGAAAGAAGAATCCTTTTGCGATTGATTCGTTGCCTCGTCCATACAAAGGACTCCGTTGTTAAGCAGTCCCAAATAGTCTGCACTTTCTATGAAGCATTTGGCCGCATTGTCCTTTACCTGCTTTATGATTCGGTATTCATTCATCAATATGTTGCCAAGTTGAGACCGAGGCGGAACAGCCTTATCTTTAAATCGCGCAATTAACTTTGCATAGAGCGGAGGATTGCTAATCGCTTCGATTAATAGCTTCTTCGATTCAAATTCCCCTGCGTTGGGATAGAGAATTCGACGCGCGAGATCGGTTAATTGGGCCGTGCTTCCGCCTGTCGTAATGAATCCGAACTGTTTTGAAGCGCCGATCCGATTCAAAAACGACTTTGTTGTTGGGCTTGTAAGTCCCATCAAATTCAATATGCTGGCATAAGAGACTGACTTTCCGCCAAGCGAATCAATCTGCTTTATGAAGTCGTAACATTCAGAAATAGAAACGGCAGGATATAATGCGCTTTTTTCACGGGGCTTTTTATTGGCAGCTTCACTAGGCTTCGCACTCATGCCTGTCACCTCCTGATGTATTCAGCATATCACAAGCTTATTGCAAAGTCAATATATGGACTTTAATAAATTTTAAAGTCCACGCGAAAGCTTTCAGCTTTGAGTATTAGTGTCTGGGCAGCTTGCGTATATGGAGAGGAGTTTACGTTCTACGCATTTCAAGCCGCATTTGCAAGGGTAAGAATGGTAAAATACTTCCAGCAGCCCAACCATGCCAGAAAGGCCCGATAACGTCGGACTTCTCTACTCCCTAAATGCGTAGGCACAAACGTCATAATAGCACCGGGTGCAAGCGGATTTCTGCTTGCACCCACTTGATTACCACACAGCAAAGACGGAGGAAGCCATCAAGGGCACGGAGCGTTTATCTTGACCCTTGACGGCTTCCTTTGGCTTTGCTATTTCTTGACTATGATGGCTTCCGTCAGTTTTGCCTGCAAACGGTGTTCCATGTACTATCTACGCCTATGTATGGTAAACCATCTTTTCTCGTTATGGACTATTGGTTAAAAACCATGCCTGAAGATAATCCGGTGTACTGCTTTATGGACAAGAAACGAGCCGAGGACAAGCCCTACTTGGTTTACATGACAGCCGGCGCCAACAAGTTCCTGCGCATCTACTATAGGAGGGTGAACGAGCCCCCCGCACAACTGGAAAATTCATGAAGCATCCTTCCTTGTAGCTGAACCATATTGCTCATACGCTAAAAGCATCTTATGACAGAAAGAGAGAGATCAAGATGTTTTTAGCCAATTTATCCACCTCCGTCCTCAGATTGTGCGATTCTCAAAAACTCAGCTATGAAGCTGCCTCGGAACGATGTGACCTCAGTTCCAGATACTTTGCCGACATCGCCCGGGGCAAGACTGCGCCTACGATCCTGACGCTGGAAAAGCTCTGTGTTGGCTTTGAACTGACGCCCAATGATCTGCTGATCCCCTCGGAGGTCTGGAGAGAGATGGCCTTCCGTGAACCAATGCCGGTTATGCAGATCCGCTGCTTCCGATGTCTCTATGGCCTTACCAGCTTCCCGGTCTGTCCACAATGCGGAAGGACCATGGACCGGGAATACCAGCCCTACTGCGACCGCTGCGGGCAATGTCTGGATTGGAACGACTTCTCCAAAGCAACGATCATCCTGCCTCAGAAGTAACGCTCACTGCTACATACCTACCCGTCCGGCCAGTTTCCTTTATCTTCCAGTCACTTTGGTGTCCCATTTTTCTTTTCACCGTTTTTCTTCATTTCCCTATTGGCTTTTTACTTGCAGAGTTTTGCGCCTGCGGGCGCGACCACGCATCCATTGGCAGCTTTGCTGCCTTACGGATGCGGCGTACCTCTTGCGGGTAAACTCTGCTAGGCTTTTCCGATAGGCTGTGCAAAAAAAAGAACGCCCATCGGGCGTTCTTTTTTTGCGCTGTGGTCACTGGGTCAGCAGGACCAGGTTCTTGTCGCTGATGAAGTTCTGGACGCTGTACACCGCCGCGATCTGGTCGATGCCGTTCTCCGCCGCGTACTGGGCCACCGGGGCCCGGTAATAGCGCAGGTCCACGAGATGGACCTCCTCAAACCGCTGGGCCAGCAGCGGGGCCATGGAGTCGGCATAGGAGTCCCGGAGCAGCAGCAGCTTGCCGCTGCCCGCCGGGGCGTTTTCGTTCCGGATCACGCACAGGGGCTGGTTCCCCCCCAGGAACGCGGAATACTGGTCCTTCACCTCCAGATAGGACCGGTCATAGAGCCCGGCGGCCTGGGGCTTTCCCTCACGCCAGGAGGTGACGGAGATCCCCTCCTCCGACGCCCAGAACTCGATGCTGTCGGGCTGGAGCCAGTGGATGCCGGACTGGGAGTACAGCGTGCCGCAGAAGCTGTCGCTGACGGTCTCCGGGGAGAACTCCGCCCGATCCAACGGCTCCCGGCCCAGGGTCTCCAGCAGGGCGTTGGCCCCGTAAAAGGCCCCCAGTGTGGTCCAGTGGTGGTCGGTGCGGTAGTAGATAGGCTCGTCAGAATGGGCGGAGAGAGCCGCGAGGAAGTCCACGTCGCTCTCGGCCAGCAGGTCCGTTTGGTCCCAGCTGCCCGCCCCGGCGGGGAGCTGGGCCTTCCACACCTCCGCCGCCGAGGGGATCAGCCCCAGAAGTACCTGGGCGTCGGTCTTCCCCGCCAGGCGGTCGAGGTACGAGAGATTCTTCTCCACCTGCTGGGCATCGGGGGTCTCCACCTTGGAGATCAGGGTGTCGTCACAGAGATAGACGCCGTTGAACTCCGATTTGCCCGCCAGCTGCTCGGTCCGGGCCTTCAGGCCGGTCCAGCCGTCCCGCAGGGGGAATTGATCGGCAAAATACGTCTCAATAGCCTTGGTATAGGAGCCGTCCTTCAATCCATTCCAGGTGAACTCCGGCAGCTGGGCCAGCGTCCGGTTCTCCGTCTCGGACTTGTCCCGGTCCGGCAGGAGCACGTGCCAGACCAGAAGGCCCCCCAGAAAGAGGCAGAAAAACGCCGTGAGAAACCGGCTGTATCCTTTTGTCATGGTCGGCCTCCTCTCAGAATCTAAAATACAGGAAGGGGTTGTAGCTGCCGTCCACCAGATAGGCGGTGGACACCACCAGCGAAAGGCCCATCAGCACCGGCGTCAGGACCTGGCGGGTCCGCTCCGACAGCCGCGCCCAGCCCCGGACCCCCAGGGTGGTGGAGGCCAGCGCCAGGATCACAAAGGTGACAGCATAGCTGCGCAGGGTGTAGCCGTCCGCGGCGCTCCACAGCGGAGCCGCCCCGAAGCAGGACGCCAGATACCCGCCGCACACCGACAGGTCCTCCATAGCAAAGAGCCCCCAGCCCACAAACACCACGATCAGGGTATACAGGTGCTTGATGGCCGCCGGCGTCTTGGCCAGCAGGCCCCGGAAAACGTACTTCTCCAAAATCAGCCACGCCGCAAAATACAGCCCCCACAGGATAAAGTTCCAGCTGGCCCCGTGCCAGAAGCCCGTGCAGAACCAGACGATCAGGATGTTTCGCAGCGTCTTGACCGTGCCGCCCCGGTTGCCCCCCAGGGGAATGTACAGGTACTCCCGGAACCAGCTGGTCAGGGACATGTGCCACCGCCGCCAGAACTCCGTCACCGAGGCGGAGAGATAGGGGTGGTCAAAGTTCTCGTTGAAGCGGAAGCCCAGGATCTGCCCCAGGCCGATGGCCATGTCGGAATAGCCGGAGAAGTCGAAGTAGATCTGGAAGCCAAAGGCCAAAAGGCCCATCCAGCCGCCGGCCACGGTCAGCGTTCCGGCGGACTGGGCTGCCAGCTGGGCGTCCCACAGCGCGCCGATGGAGTTGGCCAGCAGCACCTTTTTGGCAAGGCCCACGCAGAACCGGCGGGCGCCCAGGGCGAAATTCTCCGCCGTATAGCGCCGCTCCTTCAGCTCCGCCGCCACGGTCTTGTACTTGACGATGGGTCCGGCGATCAGCTGGGGGAACATGGTCACAAACGCGCCGAAGGCCACCATGTCCCGCTGGGCCGGAGCGTCCTTGCGGTAGACGTCGATGGTATAGCTCATGGTCTGGAAGGTATAGAAGGAAATGCCGATGGGCAGGGGGATGCCCAGCAGCGGGATGGTGATCCCGCCCAGGGTCACGCTCTCCGGGATGCGCAGGCCGGTGAGCAGATACAGGTTCTCCGCCAGAAAAGTCCCGTACTTGAAAAAGCCCAGGAGCAGCAGATTGAAGATCACCGACTGGGCCACGAACCACCGGGCCTTTTTATCGTTGGCGCGGTACTTCTCCACCAGCAGGCCGTGGGAGTAGTCGATCAGGATGGACAGGAACATGATGATGATATACACCGGTTCTCCCCAGCCGTAGAAGAACAGGCTCACCACCAGCAGCACCAGGTTCCGCCACCGCAGTGGAACCAGGAAATAGGCCGCCAGCGTCAGCGGCAGATAGGCAAAGAGAAAGGTCAGGCTACTGAAAATCAAGGGGCTTCAACCTCCTAAAGCAAAATGGGACAGCCGCAGGAAGCCCCGCGGCTGTCCGCTGATCGTATCCGGTCTTACTGGAACTGCTGGGCAAAGGCCTCCGCGATCTCCGCGCCGTTGCTGTTCACGGCGATCAAAGCCGCATAGGTGCCCTCCTGGACCACCTGGGCCTGCTTCCAGGACTCAATGGACTCGGGATACCAGGCGCCGCCGGGGTTGGTCTCGTCGCCCACCTGATAGTCGATCCGGGCCTGGAAGATCTCCGCGGCCTTCTCCGCGTCCTCCGCCGTCTCGCACTGGATGAAGACCACCTCGTTGACCACGGCGGACATGGTGGGGGCCTTGGCCACCAGCTGCTTGGCGGGGATCTCGCTCAGGCCGGGATAATAGCTCTCCAGCATCTCTCCCTCAATGGTGCTCAGCAACAGGTCGTTGGGGCCGATGTTCTCCACATCCTCGGTCCAGCCGTATTCCTCAGCCAGGCCCGTGTAGAAGCTCTCCAGGTCCACATCCGCCGTCTCGCTGTTTCCACTGCCGCTGTCTCCGCCGCAGGCGGCCAGTCCCAGGATCATAAGGGCGCTCATCGCAATCGTTACAATCTTTTTCATGTCAGTCTCCTTTTGTGTAGTCTTCTCTATGGACGCAGGAAGATCGAAAATAGTTCCCGGTTTAGTATACCCGTTTGAAAAAATTTTTTATCATCCTCCTTGCATTTATAGCGGAACTGGGCTATCATTTCAACATCAAATTGTTACAAAGTGGTGAAAAATCATGTACAGCTTCCGAAATGATTACAGCGAGGGGGCCCATCCCAGGGTCCTCCAGGCCCTGACCGACACCAATCTGGACCAGACCGTGGGCTATGGCCTGGACCCCCGGTGCGCCGCCGCCGCGGACACCATCCGCCGTCTCTGCGCCGCGCCGGAAGCCGCCGTCCACTTCCTGGTGGGCGGCACCCAGACCAATCTGCTGGTCATCGCCGCCCTGCTGCGCCCCTATGAGGCGGTGATCGCCGCCCATACCGGCCACGTCAACGTCCATGAGACCGGCGCCATCGAGGCCACCGGCCACAAAGTCTGCACCGCCCTCTCCCCTGACGGGAAGCTGACGCCGGCGCTGGTGGAATCCGTGGTCCGCTCCCACAGCACCGAGCATATGGTCCTGCCCCGGCTGGTCTACATCTCCGACACCACCGAGGTGGGCACCGTCTACACCCGGGCGGAGCTGGAAGCCCTGCGGGCCTGCTGCGACCGCAACGGTCTCCTCCTCTATTTGGACGGCGCTCGCCTGGGCTCCGCCCTGGTCTCCCCTGCCAGCGACTTGGAGCTGAGGGACCTGGCCGCCCTCACCCATGCCTTTACCATCGGCGGCACGAAAAACGGCGCCCTCTTCGGCGAGGCCCTGATCCTCTCCGCGCCGGCCCCCCACTTCCGCTGGCAGATGAAGCAGCGGGGCGCCATGCTGGCCAAGGGCCGTCTCCTGGGGCTCCAGTTCCAGGCCCTGCTGGAGGACGGTCTCTATTTCGACCTCAGCCGCCACGCCAACACCCTGGCCTTCCGCCTTCGGGACGGGATGGCCGCCCTGGGGTTCCCCTTTCCGGTCCCCTCCCCCTCCAACCAGCAGTTCCCGGTGCTGCCCAATGAGACGGTGGACCGTCTCCGGGCCATGGGCTATGAGTTTGAGACCGAGCGGGTCTGGGACGAGGGCCACACCATGGTCCGCTTCGTCACCAGCTGGGCCACCCCGGAGACGGCGGTGGAGACCTTCCTGGAAGACCTGTCCCGCTGCCAAGCGTGACGCGCCAAAGATTTTCCCACATACAATATCAATATCATACAATCTATCAGCGAAGCACCTCTGTGGCCCTGGCCGCAGAGGTGCTTTTCATATGTGCTCTCCGCATCTTACGCAAGCATGAAAATTCCCCCACCCCCTTGACAAGAACGTTTGTTCGAGTTACACTGTGTATAGAACAAAAGTTCGACAAGGAGGACTGTGTGATGACTGGCTGGACTTTCTTTTTCATTCTGGTGGGCGTGACTTCTCTCACCTCCCAGCTCTTCCGGATCGTGGACGCCATCGAGCGCCCCGCCCGCAAGGCTCCCCTCCGCTGACGATCCGCCATGGATGTTCTGGAAAAGCTGACGATCCTCACCGACGCCGCCAAATATGACGCCGCCTGCACGTCCAGCGGCGGAGACCGGGCCCCCAAGAGGGGGTTCTTGGGCAATACCTCCGCCTCTGTGGCGGGGTGCTGTCATTCCTTCTCCGCCGACGGCCGCTGTATCTCCCTTTTGAAGGTCCTGTTGACCAACCGCTGTGTCTACGACTGCAAATACTGCGTCAACCGCCGCAGCAACGACACGCCCCGGGCGGCCTTCACCCCGGAGGAGCTGGCGGATCTCACCATCCAATTCTACCGCCGGAATTATATCGAGGGGCTCTTTCTCTCCTCCGGCGTGTTCCGAAATCCGGACTACACCACCGAGCTGATGATCCGGACGCTGGCCCTCCTGCGGGAGACCTACCGATTCAACGGCTATATCCACGCCAAGGCCATCCCCGGCACGTCGCCGGAGCTGGTGGAGCGGTTGGGCTTTCTGGCCGACCGGCTCAGCGTGAACATCGAGCTGCCCTCCGAGGCAGGGCTCCGCTCCCTGGCCCCGGACAAGACAAAGGAGGCCATTCTGACCCCCATGCGGCAGATCCAGGTCCGGAACCGCCAGAGCCGGGAGGAGCTGGTTAAGTACCGCCACGCCCCCAAATTCGCCCCGGCAGGGCAGAGCACCCAGCTGATCGTGGGGGCCACGGCAGATACCGATCTCCACATCCTCCGGCTGACCCAGGGGCTCTATGACCGCTACCAGCTCAAACGGGTGTTCTACTCCGCCTATGTGCCGGTGGTGGAGCACGCCCTGCTGCCCGCCCGGGACGTCAAGCCGCCCCTGCTGCGGGAGCATCGCCTCTACCAGGCGGACTGGCTGCTGCGGTTTTACGGCTTCCGGGCGGAGGAGCTGCTGGACGAGGACCATCCCGCCTTTGATACCCGGGTGGACCCCAAGTGCAGCTGGGCCCTGGCCCATCTGGACTTCTTCCCCGTGGAGGTCAACCGGGCGGACCGGGAGTCCCTGCTCCGGGTCCCCGGCGTGGGGGTCCTCTCCGCCCGCCGAATCCTGGCAGCCCGCCGGGCCGGCCCCCTCCATATCGAAGATTTGAAAAAGCTGGGCGTGGTCATGAAGCGGGCCCAGTATTTTCTCACCGCCTCCGGCCGCATGGCCGAGGGGCTCCGCTTCACCCCCGACTCTCTGCTGCGCAGCCTGATCGCCGCAGAGCGCCCCCTGCTGCCCCAGCAGGAGGGGGAACAGCTGTCCCTGTTTGACACCGCATGAGGAACCTGTCATGACAGATCTGATCTATTATTACGACGGCAGCTTCGAGGGGCTTCTCTCCTGCATCTTTGAAAGCTACGCCTGCAAGGAGGTCCCCACCGCCATCTGCCCGGAGACGGACGCCCTCCCCACCCTCTTCGCCTCCCGGACGATCTCCACAGACCGGGATCACGCCAACCGGGTGCTCCGAAAAGTTATAAAATGTTCTCCCTTTGCGGCAGAGCTCCTGCGAAAGGGGTATCTCACCTGTCTGCCGGACAAGGAGCTCCACCTCTACCGCCTGGTGGTCAAGCTGCTGCGAGAGGGCCCCCGTTTCCTGGGAAATTTCTCTGACGAGACGCTGCACCCGGTGGCCGCCGCCGTCCGCCACCTCAACGGCGAGGCCCATCAGCTCAAGGGCTTTGTCCGCTTCTCCGAGCTGGGCGGCGTCCTGGGCGGGGAAATCCGGCCCAAAAACAGAGTGCTCCCCCTGCTGCGCAGCCACTTCTGTGCCCGCTATCAGGGGGAGTCCTTTTTCCTCTATGACCGGACCCATCAAGAGGCCCTGTTTTATGCCGGCGGAAAGGCGGTGATCCGCCCGCTGGAGGACTTTCAGATGGCGCCGCCGGACGAGACCGAGGCCCGTTACCGGACGCTGTGGAAGCGGTTTTATGACACCGTGGCCATCCGGGAGCGGGAGAACCCCCGGTGCCGGATGACCCACATGCCCAAGCGTTATTGGGACGAGATGACGGAGTTCCAGGGCCCGGAGCACTTCACGCCTCAAAGCTCTCCCGCAGCCGTTTCAGCCCCCGCCGTTCCAGCCGGGAGATCTGGACCTGGGATACCCCCAGGAGCCGGGCCGTCTGCTCCTGGGTCAGGCCCTTGAAATAGCGCAGCAGGATCGTCATCCGTTCCTTCTCCGGCAGGGCGTCGATGGCCTCCCGCAGGGCGATCCGCTCCACCAGGCTCTCCTCCGGAGCCTCGGTGCCCAGCATCCCCTCCAGGGTCAGCCCCTCCGCCGTCTCCTGCTGGAGGGACTCCGGCGTGTCTGTGGCCAGCTCGATCCGGGCGATCTCCTCCGGCCGAAAACCGGTGGCCTCGGACAGCTCCGACAGCGCCGGCTCCCGGCCCAGACTCTGCCGCAGCCGCTCCCTAGCACTGTAAAGGGTCTGCGCTTGCTCCCTGATGGCCCGTCCCACCTTTACCGCGCCGTCATCCCGCAGAAAGCGCCGGATCTCCCCGGCGATCTTCGGCACGGCGTATGTAGAAAAGCAGGTGCCGTAGTTGAAATCAAAGCCCTGGACCGCCTTCAAAAACCCCAGGCACCCCAGCTGATAGAGGTCGTCCGGCTCCACGCCCCGGCCATAGTACCGCCGTACCACGCTCCAGATCAGCCCGTTGTTCTCCAGAACCGCCTGCTCACAGGCCTCCCGGTCTCCCTCCTGGGCCGCCCGCAGCAGCTCCAGCGCGGCGCTCATTTTTGCCCCTTCACCCGGGAGGCCAGCCGCTTCTTCATCACCACGGTGGTCCCCCGTCCCGCAGTGGAACGGACGCTCAAATGGTCCATAAAGCTCTCCATGATGGTAAAGCCCATGCCGCTGCGCTCCGCTCCGCCGGTGGTGAACATGGGCTGGCGGGCCTTCTCCACGTCAGGGATGCCCCGGCCCCGGTCCCGAACTGTGATCTCCAGCACATTTCCCGGACAGATCCGGACCTTGAGCTGGACCTTGCCCAGCTCCTCGGGGTAGGCGTGGACGATGGCGTTGGTCACCGCCTCGCTGACGGAGGTCTTGATATCCTCCAGCTCATTGAGGGTGGGATCCAGCTGGGCGGCAAAGCAGGCCACCGCGGACCGGGCAAAGGACTCGTTGCTGCTGCGGCTGACGAACTCCAGTGTCACTTCATTCAGCGCCTTTGTTTTCATGATGTAAACCTCCCTTATTGTATGTTGACCAGCCGCCCGATAGCGGCGGCGTCCAGGACCCGGCGGGCCTGGGCGGGCACGTTTCGGACCAGAATGCTGCCGTCCAGCAGCTGCATCCGCTGCTGGGCCCGCAGGATCAGAGCAATGCCGGAGCTGTCCATAAAGGTCACCCCGGCCATGTCCAGCACCAGCACCCTGGGCAGCGCCGCGTCCACCGCCAGCTCCAGTTCCCGCAGGGCGTTCCGGGCCCCGTGGTGGTCCAGCTCCCCGCTGAGCTCCAGCAGGAGGTTTCGGTCCGCGCTCTTGGCTTGTATCTCCATGTTGCTTCCCTCTTTTGTGCGTATTTGCCCCTGTGGGCATCCTATTAAAAAATCACCGCAAGGCGATCTGCCTTACGGTGATGATAGCATGTTCCCGCCCGGCTTTCTGTCGAAACCCTGAACGGCGGGGATGTTTTTCCAGCTTTTTGCCCTTCGGCGGAGCTTCCGGGAGATTTTTGCCCAGAAGCTCCATGAAGGACTTTTACTTGTCTTCATTTGAAATTAAGGGGCCTCTGCCGGAGCAGAGGCCCTTTTTTCATAGAATGCTGTTCGATCAGCCCTGCATGGCCCGGGCGGACTCCTCCAGCTTGGCGATCAGCTCCCGGTACTTGGCAGCCTTCTCCTTTTCGGCGTTGACCACCGCCTCCGGGGCCTTGGAGACGAACTTCTCGTTGGAGAGCTTCTGCTCCACGATCCGCAGGCCGTTTTCGGCCTTCTCCCGCTCCTTGGCGATCCGCTCCAGCTCGGCGGCGATATCCACCAGCTCGCTCAGGGGCAGGTAGGCGGTGGCGTTGTGGGTGACCACCGTCACCATGCCGCCCAGCTCCTCAGGCGCCGCGTCGGCAAACTTCACCTCGCTGGCATAGGCCAGACGCTGCAAGAAGTGCAGACCCTGCTGATAGATCTCCGGGGTAGCGGTGACCAGCAGCACCTCGGCCTTCTTGGAGGGGGGCACATTCATTTCCGCCCGCCGGGCCCGGATGGCCTTGATGGTATCCATCACAGCCTCCAGAGCGGCCTCCTCTGCCGGGAAGCTCAGGCTCTCCTGATACTCCGGCCAGCGGGACGTCATAAGGAAGCGGTCCTCCGTCCCCGCCTGATGGGGCAGCGCCTGGAAGATCTCCTCGGTGATGAAGGGCATGAAGGGGTGCAGCAACTTCAAAAGCTCGGTCAGCACGCAGCAAAGCACGTTCTGGGCCACCAGCTTGGCCCCCTCGTCCTGGCCGTTCAGCCGGGTCTTGGTCAGCTCGATATACCAGTCGCAGTAGGTGTCCCACAGGAAGTCATAGACCTTGGCGGCGGCCACGCCGATCTCGTAGACGTCCAGGTTCTCCGTGACCTCTTTCACCAGGGTGTTCAGCTTGGAGAGGACCCACTTGTCCTCCGGGGCCAGGTCCTCTGCCTTGGGCAGCTGCCAGCTGTCGATGCTCAGGTTCATCATCACGAACCGGCTGGCATTCCAGACCTTGTTGGCAAAGTTGCGCATGGCCTCGCACTTTTCAGTGTAGAAGCGCATGTCGTTTCCGGGGCTGTTGCCGGTGATGAGGTTGAAGCGCAAAGCGTCGGCGCCGTACTGCTCAGCGATCTTCAGCGGATCGATGCCGTTGCCCAGGGACTTGGACATCTTGCGGCCTTTGTCATCCCGGACCAGGCCGTGGATCAGCACGGTGTCAAAGGGGATCTTCTTCATCTGCTCGCAGCCGGAGAAGATCATCCGGGCCACCCAGAAGAAGATGATGTCATAGCCGGTGACCATGACAGAGGTGGGATAGTAGAAATCCAGGTCCTCGGTCTTGTCGGGCCAGCCCATGGTGGAGAAGGGCCACAGGGCAGAGGAGAACCAGGTGTCCAGCACGTCCGGGTCCCGCTCGATGTTGGCAGAGCCGCAGTGCTGGCACACGGTGGGGTCCGTGCGGCTGACGGTCATCTTGCCGCAGTCGGCGCAGTACCACACGGGGATCTGGTGGCCCCACCACAGCTGACGGGAGATGCACCAGTCATGGACGTT
>CAUWNE010000055.1:0-11889 GCA_963560095.1 uncultured Dysosmobacter sp.
GGACCATCCGCAGTGCGGATGGTCCTGACTTTGTTATGGCGGAAAGCTGACATGGGATTTATATCTGACCGCCGGTCTCTACCAAATCGGCTAAGGTGATTTTTCCCAGATAATCGCTGACCAAACGATCCAATTCTGTCCACATGGGGAGTGTGCGGCATCCGGCCGCTCGCCTGCACACCTCCGCGCCGCATTCCAGACAGGCTACCGGAGCAAGACTTCCTTCTGTCTGCTGCAGGATTTCACGGACAGAATACTCCTGAGGGGCCCGCGTAAGCCGATAGCCTCCGCCTTTTCCATGTACTCCCTCGATCAGGGTGGCCGAAACGAGGGATCGCAAAATCTTTTCCAGATATTTAAGAGATATTTCCTGCCGTTCTGCCACGGACTTCATGGCAATATACTTGCCGTTTCCGTGCTCTGCCAAGTCGATCATGACGCGCAGAGCATAGCGGCCTTTGGTGGATACCATCATGATGCTCCCTCCTTTTTTTAAACTAAATCTTAACACAGAGATTGCAGCAGTATCAAGGCATTGCTGAGCGTTTGAAGTTTTTTCCGGATGAATCAGCGTCTCCATCCTATAAAACGAGGGAGCGCACAGGAGAGACAGCACATGGTGCAGGCAGTCAGGCCAGGGTCACTCTGCAAACATGGGAGTGGAGAGGTAGCGCTCCCCGGTATCCGGCAGCAGAGCTACGATTGTTTTTCCTTTGTTTTCAGGACGCTTTGCCAGTTCTACGGCCGCCCGGATGGCGGCTCCGGAAGAGATTCCCACCAGCACGCCTTCCTCCCGTCCGATGCGTCTTCCGTACGCAAAGGCGTCCTCATTGGAAACGGACAGAACTTCATCATAGATTTTGGTATTCAGGTTGTCCGGCACAAAACCCGCGCCAATTCCCTGGATCTTGTGTGCGCCGGCAACTCCGCGAGAGAGGACTGGGGACGCCGATGGCTCCACAGCCACGACCTTTATGGCGGAATTTTTGCCTTTGAGGTATTCGCCCACGCCGCTAATCGTACCGCCTGTCCCTACGCCGGCAACAAAAATGTCTACTTCTCCGTCCGTATCCGCCCAAATCTCCGGGCCAGTCGTTGCGCGGTGGGCGGCCGGGTTGGCGGGGTTTGCAAACTGACCTGGAATGAAGCTTCCGGGAATCTCCTTTGCAAGTTCCTCTGCCTTGGCAATCGCGCCTTTCATTCCCTTTGCCCCCTCGGTCAGCACCAGTTCAGCCCCATATGCTCTCATGAGCTGACGGCGTTCTACACTCATGGTTTCAGGCATCACAAGAATGATGCGGTATCCCCGGGCTGCGGCGACAGCCGCCAGACCGATCCCGGTATTACCTGATGTGGGCTCGATGATAACGGATTTATCGTTTAGTAGACCTTCTCTCTCCGCTTCCTGGATCATGGCTCTTGCAATGCGGTCCTTAACAGAGCCGGCAGGATTGAAGTATTCCAGCTTTGCAAGAATTCTGGCCTCCAGATGCTCAGATTTTTCAATGTGAGTGAGTTCCAGCAGCGGAGTATTGCCGATAAGCTGGTCAGCGGAAGTATAGATCTTTCCCATGTACTCATTCCTCCTTTATACTTTGAAATGCCTGTTCCAGATCTGCGATGATATCATCAATATGCTCTGTACCGATCGAGAGGCGGATGGTATTCTGATAGATCCCTACAGAGTTCAGTTCCTCTTCTGTCAGCTGACTGTGTGTCGTGGATGCCGGATGGATCACCAGACTTTTCACATCTGCTACGTTGGCAAGCAGAGAGAAGATTTTCAAATGATCAATGAACTGGAAGGCCTGCTTCCGTCCGCCCTTGATCTCGAATGTGAAGATAGACGCACCGCCGTTTGGAAAGTATTTTTCATATAGCGCGTGATCCGGATGTTCAGGCAGAGACGGATGATTCACTTTCTCGACCTGAGGATGAGCATGCAGGTACTTCACGACCTTCTGCGTATTCGCTACATGACGCTCCAGACGAAGGCTCAGGGTCTCTGTACCTTGGAGCAGCAGAAAAGCTGCAAAGGGACTGATGCAGGCGCCCTCGTCCCGCAGAAGGATTGCACGGATATAGGTGACAAAAGCGGCCTTTCCTGCGGCTTCTGTAAACTTTACACCATGATAGCTGGGGTTTTCTGCGCTGATCCACGGATAGGCTCCGCTGGCTGCCCAATCAAAGCTGCCGGCATCCACAATGATGCCGCCCAAGGTCGTGCCGTGTCCGCCAATAAACTTTGTAGCAGAGTGGATCACAATGTCGGCGCCGTGTTCAATGGGGCGGATCAAATAAGGGGTAGCAAAGGTGTTATCTATGACCAGCGGCAGTCCATAGCGGTGGGCGATGGCTGCGATTGCATCGATGTCGGGGATATCGCTGTTAGGATTACCCATCGTCTCTATGTAGATTGCCTTTGTGTTGGGCTGGATTGCATTTTCTACGGAAGTCAGGTCATGCACATCCACGAAGCTGGCATTTATTCCATAGAGGGGCAGGGTGTGGGCCAGGAGATTACTTGTTCCGCCGTAGATCGTTCTTTGTGCAACGATATGTTCTCCCTGTTTTGCAAGGGCCTGGATCGTATAAGTGATTGCGGCGGCGCCGGAGGCGACCGCAAGGCCGGCAATGCCGCCCTCCAACGCGGAGATGCGCTTTTCGAAAACGTCCTGTGTAGAATTGGTCAAGCGGCCATAAATGTTTCCGGAATCTGTCAGGCCGAAGCGATCCGCGGCATACTGGCTGTTATGAAAGACATAGGATGTCGTTGCGTATATGGGGACCGCACGGGCGTCGGTCGCGGAATCGGGCAACTCCTGCCCCGCATGTAGTTGGACTGTTTCAAATCTGTAATCGGACATTGTGATCTTCCTTTCAGTCGGATGATTTCAGGAGCAGATTTGATGACACATTCGTCCAAAGCGGAAGTTCTCTCTCAGGAGATCGAAAAAGTGTTTCTGCATAAGCACTCAATCACCTACCAATCTGGTATGTTGGTGGATTTTAGCACAATTTACCTACCAAGTCAATAGGCAAAATATCTGAACAAAAAAACTTCACAGCACAACATCGAAATAGTTGACAACTTTCAGGGAATCGCAGTATAATACCGACAATTGAACGAAGGCGTTCATCAAGGGACTTCTGTCCCCTGATGGACGCCTTCTCTTTTTTGAGTTTTTCATGGGAGGGCGGCACATGACAAAGTATATTTTCGTGACGGGCGGCGTTGTTTCCGGGTTGGGGAAGGGCATCACTGTGGCCTCATTGGGGCGACTGCTGAAGGCCAGGGGGCTGAAGGTAGCAGCCCAGAAGCTGGACCCATACATCAATGTGGATCCTGGCACCATGAGTCCCTATCAGCACGGTGAGGTCTATGTCACCGAGGACGGGGCTGAGACGGATCTGGATCTGGGGCACTACGAGCGCTTCATCGATGAGGATCTGAACCAATACTCCAACCTGACCACCGGAAAGGTCTATTCCAACGTCATCTCTAAGGAGCGCCGGGGCGCGTATCTGGGGACCACCGTCCAGACCATCCCTCACATTACGGATGAGATCAAACGGTTTATCTACAATGTGGGCAGCAAGGCAGCAGCCGATGTTGTGATCACTGAGATCGGCGGGACCATCGGCGATATCGAGAGTCAGCCCTTTATTGAAGCCATCCGGCAGGTAGGCCATGAGGTGGGGCCGGGGAACGCCCTGTTCATCCATGTCACTCTGGTCCCCTATCTGAAAGCGTCTGGAGAGCACAAATCTAAGCCCACCCAGCACTCCGTAAAGGAGTTGCAGGGGCTGGGGATTGCCCCGGATATCATTGTCCTGCGCTGTGACGAGCCCATCACAGACCCGAGTATTTTCCGCAAGATCGCGGACTTCTGCAATGTGAAGCCGGACTGCGTCATTGAGAATCTAACCCTTCCCGTTCTCTATGAGGCGCCGCTGTATCTGGAGCAGGCAAACCTGTCTACGGTGGTCTGCCGGGAGTTGCAGCTGTCCACGCCCGAGCCGGATCTGCGCGAGTGGCAGGCGATGGTTGCTGCCATCAAAAGCCGCAGCAGATCGGTGACCATCGGCCTTGTGGGAAAGTATGTGCAGCTCCACGATGCCTACCTCTCTGTCGCGGAGGCCCTGCGCCACGCTGGGTTTGCCCTTGGCGCGGTGGTGGACATCCGATGGATCGACTCGGAAACTGTCACAGAAGAGACCCAAGAGGAGCTTCTCGCTCCCCTTGACGGAATCCTCGTCCCGGGCGGCTTCGGAAGTCGAGGCATCCACGGGATGATCCTGGCAGCCCGGTATGCCAGGGAGCACAATATCCCCTATCTGGGCATCTGCCTGGGGATGCAGATCGTGGTTATCGAATTTGCCCGTCATGTGCTGGGTATTGCCGATGCCGATTCGGGTGAATTTTCCCCGGAATGCCCTCATAAGGTCATCGACTTCATGCCCGGTCAGAGCGAGGACGTCGATAAAGGCGGCACCCTCCGCCTGGGCCGCTATCCCTGTGTGATTGCCGCCGGAACAACCATGGCGCAGTGCTATGGGAGTTCTCAGATCTGGGAGCGCCACCGCCACCGCTATGAATTCAACAACGACTATCGGGAGGCCATGCAGGCGGCAGGACTGACCATGAGCGGTCTTTCCCCTGATGGACGGCTGGTGGAAGCGGTAGAGCTGAGCGACAGACCCTTCTATGTGGGCGTACAGTATCACCCCGAATTCAAGAGCCGCCCCAACCGCCCCCATTCGTTGTTTCAAGGGTTCCTCGCAGCTGCATTGGAAGGAGAGAAAAATGATTGATTGATTATTATAACAGAAAGTTGATTTTGGAAGACGGCGAAGAATATCTGGGCTCTGCCTTTGGATACACCGGAGAAAAGGTGCTGGAACTGGTATTCAATACCTCGATGGTGGGGTATCAGGAGATCCTTTCTGATCCCTCCTACACCGACCAAGCGGTCGTCATGACCTATCCCCTCATCGGTAATTATGGTATGGCCGCCGATGACTATGAGACGCCCATCCCCACCATCGGAGCAATGATCGTCCGAGATTACAATGATGCACCCTCCAATTTCCGAAGCGAACGTACCTTGGCTCAGGTCATGGAGCAATATCACATCTCCGGCATCTCCGGAATCGATACCCGCAGGCTGGCCCGGTCGATCCGGGACAAGGGCAGCCGCAGATGCCTGATCACCGCTGCGGACACAAGTCTGGAGGCAGGTCTGGAGCGGCTTCGCAGCGCCAACACCGTAAGGGATGCCGTATCGCGGGTCAGCTGCGGCAGGGTATGGCAGTCCATGTCCGCAGAACACAGGCTTCATGTGGTCGCCATTGACTGCGGCATGAAACGCAATATTGTCCGGTCTCTGAACGAGCGGGGCTGCGATGTGACGGTGGTCCCATGGAACACACCGGTAGAGCACATAGAAGAACTGCGGCCGGACGGTGTGTTCCTCTCCAACGGGCCGGGTGACCCGACGGATGTTCAGCCGGTCATCGACACCATCCGCCGTCTGCGCGGGAAATATCCGATGTTTGGGATCTGTCTGGGGCACCAACTCCTTGCGCTGGCCTACGGCGCGGAGACATACAAACTGAAATTTGGACACCGGGGTGGGAATCATCCGGTCAAGGATCTACGGACCGGAAAGATCGAGATTACCTCCCAAAACCACTCCTACGCCGTTGATGTCGACAGCCTGAGGGGCACCTCTCTAGAATGTACCCATATCAATCTGCTGGACGACACAGTCGAGGGGGTGGAATGTGCGGCGGACCGGGTATTCAGTGTACAGTACCATCCGGAGAGCGCTCCCGGTCCTCAGGACAGCGCATACTTATTCGACCGCTTTTGTCAGCAGATGGAGGAAAATAGAGATGCCTAAGAGATCGGATATCAAAAAAATTCTGGTGATCGGTTCCGGTCCCATCGTCATCGGTCAGGCGGCGGAATTTGACTACGCCGGGACACAGGCGTGTCTGGCGCTGAAGGAGGAGGGCTATGAGGTGGTCCTTTGCAACTCCAACCCTGCTACGATCATGACTGATACCGCCATTGCCGACAAGGTGTATATGGAGCCGCTGACGCTGGAGTACATTGCTAAGATCGTCCGCTATGAGCGGCCCGATGCCATCCTTCCCAGTATCGGCGGACAGACCGGCCTCAACCTCGCCATGCAGCTGGAGCAAAAGGGCGTCTTGCGGGAATGCCGCACGGAGCTGCTGGGCACCAAAAGCGCCAGCATCGCTCAGGCGGAGGACCGGGATCAGTTCAAATGTCTCTGCCAGTCCCTGAGCGAGCCGGTGCTTCCCTCGGATATTGCAAATTCCGTTGAAGAGGGCTTGAAGATTGCCGCAGGGATTGGCTATCCCGTGGTGCTGCGTCCCGCCTTTACATTGGGGGGAACAGGCGGCGGCTTTGCCAATGACGAGGCGGAATGCCATGAGATCATGAAAAATGCCCTCGCCCTGTCTCCCGTCCATCAGGTGTTGGTGGAACGCTCCATCAAGGGCTTCAAAGAGATCGAATATGAAGTCATGCGGGACGCTAACGACACTGCTATCACCATCTGCAATATGGAAAACATAGACCCGGTTGGGATCCACACTGGAGACAGCATCGTGGTCTGCCCCTCCCAGACTCTGACTAACAGGGAATATCAGATGCTCCGTGACAGCGCACTGAAGATCATCCGGGCCTTGAAGATCGAAGGCGGCTGCAATGTGCAGTTCGCTCTGGACCCGCAGAGCTTCCAGTACTATCTTATCGAGGTCAACCCCCGGGTATCCCGTTCCTCCGCACTGGCCAGCAAGGCCAGCGGCTACCCCATTGCCAGAGTCAGCGCCAAAATTGCTGTTGGGATGACGCTGGATGAGATCCCTATCGCCAACACGCCGGCGTCCTTTGAACCGGCGCTGGACTATGTAGTCACCAAAATGCCCCGCTTCCCCTTTGACAAGTTTACCGATGCAAACAACGCTCTGGGCACACAGATGAAGGCCACCGGCGAGGTCATGAGCATCGGCCGCACCATGGAGGAGAGTCTTTTGAAGGGAGTGCGCTCACTGGAGACCGGCGCGTGGCACCTTTATCTGGAAAAGTTCGATCTGTGGGCGGATGGCCAACTCAAAGACTATATCCAGACCGGCACAGATGATCGGATCTACGCCATTGCGGAACTGCTGCGCCGAGAGGCTACGGTGGAGAGTATCGCTGCGGCAACCAAAATCGATCCGCTGTTTCTGAGAAAGATCTTAAACATTGTCCAGATGGAACAGATGCTGAAGCACCATCCCGGCAGTGTAAAAGAGCTGTATCTTGCCAAGCGGATGGGGTTCTCCGACCGAGAGATTGCCCGCCAGTGGGCGTGGACGGAATCTCAGGTCTATGCGCTGCGGCAAAAAGAGCGAATCTACCCGGTTTACAAGATGATCGACACCTGCGCGTCAGAGTTTGAGAGCTACATCCCATACTTCTACTCCACCTATAAGGACGAAAATGAGTCTGTGGTCTCAGAGCGGAAAAAGATCGTAGTGCTGGGCAGCGGTCCCATCCGAATCGGACAGGGCGTGGAATTCGATTATTCAACGGTCCGCGCGGTACGGACGATTCAGGCTGCAGGCTACGAGGCCATCATCATCAACAATAACCCGGAGACAGTTTCCACTGACTATACCTGCTCGGATAAGCTCTATTTCGAGCCGTTGACGCCGGAGGATGTGATGAACATCATCCAGCTGGAACAGCCAGAGGGCGTGATCGCCACGCTGGGTGGGCAGACAGCGATCAATCTGGCCCAGCCGCTGATGGAACGGGGCGTCAAGATCATCGGCACGGACTGCGCCGCCATTGAACGGGCTGAAAACCGCGACGCATTTGAAAGGCTCCTGCTGGAACTGGGTATTCCCCAGCCAAAAGGCCGGGCGGTGACCGATATCGAAGCAGGCGTGAGAGCCGCCGCGGAGATCGGGTATCCGGTCCTGGTCCGTCCCAGCTTTGTGCTGGGCGGCCGCGCCATGCAGATCGTCGCCAAGGAAGAAGCCTTGCGGGAGTATCTGAAGACCGCTGTCGAGATCGATGCGGACAAGCCGGTCCTGGTAGACCAGTACATCCGCGGCAGAGAGGTGGAAGTGGATGCAATCTGCGACGGCAGTCAGGTTTTTGTCCCTGGCATCATGGAATTGGTGGAGCGCACCGGCGTCCACTCCGGGGACTCCATCAGCGTATATCCCCCTTTTAGCATTTCAGAAGCAGTAAAGAGGACAATTCTGGATTACACCCAAAAGCTGGGGCTTGGCATTGGAATCAAGGGACTGTTCAATATCCAGTTCATTGTGGACGAAAGGGACAATGTCTATATCATCGAAGTCAATCCCAGATCCTCTCGTACTGTTCCTTTTCTCTCTAAAGCCACGGGCTGCGCACTGCCCGATATTGCGGCAATGGTCAATCTCGGTGTTTCACTTTCAGAACAGGGGATTACAGAGATCTGCCCCAGAGAAAAAGACCGTTGGTATGTCAAAGCACCCGCTTTCTCCTTTTCCAAACTGCAAGGTATGGATGCCTATCTCTCGCCGGAGATGAAGTCCACCGGAGAGGCCATCGGCTATGATAAAAAGCTGCACCGCGCCATGTATAAAGCGCTGGTAGCCTCCGGTGTCCACATGCTCAACTACGGGACGGTCATCGTCACGTTGGCGGATGAGGACAAGGAGGAAGCACTTCCTCTGGTGCGCCGCTTCTATGAAATGGGCTTCAACATCGAAGCTACCACTATGACCGCCCAGTTTCTGAAAAAGCATGGCATCCGCACCAGAGTCCGCAAGAAGCTCAGCGAAGGTAGTGAAGAAATACTGGAATCCATTCGGGCCGGATATGTGAGCTATGTCATCAACACCCGGGCGATCCTGTCCGGCGTTCACTACGAGGACGGCGCTATGATCCGCCGTTGCGCGATTGAGAACGGCATCACCATGCTGACGAATCTGGACACGGTAAAAGTCCTTTTGGATGTACTGGAGGAAACGACCATGGGCATTTCCACTATCGATGCATGCTAAATTGGCCATGGAGCAATGAGGTGTTACTATGCGGAACTATCAGCACGAATTTGATGCAAGAGTTGGTTTTATTCGATCCCTGCTCACCAAAAGCGGCGCTGCAGGTATCGTCTACGGTAACAGCGGAGGAAAAGACTCTGCATTGGTGGGAATCCTCTGCAAGGCAGCCTGCCAGAACACACTTGGGATCATCATGCCCTGCGGATCTAAGCGAAACTATGGACAGGATCTGGAGGACGGCTTAACGGTTGCAAGGCAATATCAGATCGAGACACGAACACTTGACCTGACTCTGCTCAAAAATGTGGCCGTACAACAGCTTACTGTGGTCACAAAGCTTACTCCATCGGGGCTCACAAATCTTGCCCCCCGTCTTCGCATGGCGGCACTCTACGCTGTCGCGGCCACTGAGAACCGGCTGGTGGCTGGCACCGGCAACCGCAGCGAAGCATATGTTGGGTATTTTACCAAATGGGGCGACGGCGCGCATGATTTTAACCCCATATCAGATCTGACCGTGACTGAAATTTATGAATTCCTTCGCTGGCTGAATGCGCCTCCATGTGTGATAGAAAAGAAACCATCCGCCGGCTTATTTGACGGCCAGACGGATGAACAGGAGTTGGGGATCACATATCGTGACTTGGATGCGTATCTTTCCGGTGAGGCCATCTCCAATACCGCAAAGCAAAAGATCCGGCAGATGCATGAGAAAAGTGAGCACAAGCGCAAAGGAATCATTGTGTATGAAAAAAGTCTGGACATTTCAAGGATAGATAATCTAAAAAGGGAAATATACAATGGATATGATTATTGACGCAACTTTATGCTAAAGATGCCATAAAATATCTCAATCGTGTGGTTCCGAAAAATATCGTTATCCATTAAAATATGAATAGTTAAGATGGATATGTATAAAATCACTTTGATTCAACCAGATCAGTTATATCCCCTTATTGGTCGAAATACCAGGAGGATTCGCAGACAGCGCAATATGACACAGGAGCAACTCGCTGAGAAAATCAATGGGGATCAAAAAATGATTTCAAAAATTGAGACAGGGAAAGCCCGACCGGGATTGTCCATTTACCTGCAGATCGCAAATGTGTTCCATGTCTCGATCGACTATTTTTTGATGGATACGCTGGAAAACTACCCCTTCGGAAGTAGTGAACTTCCTATGTTGCCGATGGGGAGAAATGAAAGCGTCTTGACTCAGGACATTTTATCTGCAGTGATGATGTATTTGCGGGAAAAAGAAAACTGACGCTCTCAAGTGGAACATCACTTCTCTATACACAAAACTCTGGTTGTTCCAGAAGCATTTTGATAAATGCCAGAACCAAACGCCGCTGTTTTGGATTACACACTGCGATAAGACGGGAGATTTCTGCTATATCTGTGTCGTTTTGGAACATTTCATGATAGAAAATACGATCTGCCGACGAGCCAAGACACCGTATGATCCGTGACAGTGTATCTACACTTGGATTCTTCTCTCCCAATTCGATTGCAGCAAGGTGACGTGATCCGGTATTAGAATGTTCGGCGACCCAATCTCGGGTCAGGCCCTTTTCCTCTCGCAATACACGCAGAATAGAGCCAAGCTGCTCTGAAAATTGGCCATTATTTTTAGACACTACTGGTTCACCTCCCTCGTTGCTATTGTAGGAGGAAGAACAATGACCCGGAATGCTCTAATGGTGTTTGAATTTTGGCCCTAATAGTGCATCAGAAAATCCCGGTATCCCACCATATAAAAAAATGGCAGGATGCCGGGAAGAATATCATGCCGATGAAAGCCCTCCATTCTGCCAGAATGGAGGGCTTTATGCAGATTCTCTCCCTGCGGAAACTCTTTATGAGTTTCTGGTTGTAAACAGCCACCAAACTACCAACAGTTCATGAAGGGAACGGAAAATTCCGTAGCATATACGGGAAAACAGAGTCCGGCCCGCAATATGAACTGCTGGTAGTTTATTTTCTGCCCTCAAATGCATTAAGAAGGATTTCACCTGGTTGGAATGTCTGCATTTTGCGCCAGATCCGTGGCCCGCCTCCGTTTCTAAATTTCAAAAATTCAGAAATGGAGGAGCCTGATCATGCAATTCGACCGTACAGCCTATGGAAAAAGAATCAAACGACTGCGAATCAGCACGGGACTCACTCAGGAGCAGCTTGCTGAGAAGATGAATGTGACCAGTACCTACATTGTGAAAATTGAAAACAGCCAGCGAACTGGTTCAATCGAGTTTTCCGTTGAACTGGCATATTGCTTTGCCAGGACTTCGCCTTCCGAGCTGAGGATGAAGCAGTCGTGCTTGTCCTTAGCAACGTCAATACCCACACAGATCATGATGATACCTCCGGCATATTTATTTGATGCTGGATCCACAGGACACTTTACTCTTGTAACCTTGTTCCACATAAACCGTCTGGCGGTATCTAACTGATTAACAATACTGTAAAGGACTGTGGTCGGAGCCTTTCGTGAACCGTCATGCGGTAGGAGAACGCAACCAATCCACAGCATCCCTTACAGTGTAGCACAGCCCTTGGAGAGGGGCTTTAAAAACTACTACTCTATAATACAAGGAGAATTTAACATGGATCAAAATATTGATTTCTATGGCATCATTCTTATGCTCCGTAAACTCCGTGACAATGGATTCTTTACAGAAAAGGAACTAAAGAAAGTAGTAGCTCGAATCACAGCAGAGAACGGTACAAAGCTGATCATTTCTCTCTAAATTCTTCATTTTTAGGTGGCTATTTCAATGATGTTGTGGTAGTGTTTGTGTTGCCAAA
>CAUWNE010000056.1:0-11589 GCA_963560095.1 uncultured Dysosmobacter sp.
TTGGCTCTTTGTTGCACTTGACTTGACAATTCGCAAATTTGTTTTCTGCCGCGGCCTCCAGTGCCATCCTCGCGGCACAGCCGCTGCGGCCTACGCTAAAAATATGCCACAGGCATATTTTCAAACGCTGCGGCGTGGCTGAAAACACTTCTCGCCCTGCAAGTGTGGAATTTGTCTGCCGCAGGCAGACAAAACCTGGGGCCCCCGCGCAAACCCAGTGGAACGGTTTGCGTGGGGAGAGGAGACGCAAGGGAGCGGGCGGAGGTTTCGCCATCAGGCGGAACCGGAGCAGAGCGGACTTTGCGGTGACGAGCGCAGCAGGGTGCAGCCTTTTCGAAAAAGTGGCCGCAGCCACTTTTTCGACAGTCTTCAGGCGGCCCCTCCCGGGGCCGCCTGAACATTTCTTGCTCTTGACAACGTCCGAATCTCCAGGCACATTTTCCGCCGCTGCCTCATATACTGGGCTGAAACCACTTCCCATCGGGAATTTGAGGAGGCATTATGAAAGACATGACAGCCCATCTGGCCCAGCAGCTGAAAGCTGACCCAGCCGCCCTCCGTGCCCTGATGCAGTCTCCGGACGGTCAGGCGCTGATGCGGATGCTGACCCAGGGAGACCAGGGGGCCGGGCTCCAGCAGGCGGCCCAGTCCGCCGCCCAGGGCGACACCGCCCAGCTCACGGCCATGGTACGCCAGCTCATGGGCAGCCCCCAGGGGGCGGCGCTGGCAGAGCGCATTCAAAAGGCGATGCAGAAGTAAGGAGGGACACGGGCGGCTATGGCGGAATTTGACGACAAGCTCAACAGCATCCTGTCCAATCCGGACGCCATGGCCCAGATCATGCAGCTGGCCCAGTCCATCGGCGGCGCTGACGCATCCCCCGCCCAGCAGCCCCAGCAAGCCCAGCAGACTCCCCCGGCAGAGCGGAGCGGAGATCTCCTCTCCTCTCTGGCCGGCGGGCTGGACTCCAAGCTTTTGCTGCGGCTGATGCCCCTGATCCAGGAGCTGGGCGGACAGCGGGACTCCAACGCCAAGCAGCTGCTCTATGCCCTGCGGCCCTATTTGAAGCCGGAGCGGCAGGAGAAGGTGGAGCGGGCGCTCCAGCTGGCCCGCCTGTTCCACCTGGGGAAGAAATTCCTGTCGGAGTGGGAGGGATGGCGCGATGTATAACCGCTATATCCCCAACGATCAGGGGACCTATACCCGGATTCCCCAGGAGGAGGATTCCGCCCATCATCCCACTTCCCCGGCTCAATCCTCCCCACCAGGCGGTCCTGCCCCCGCCGGCAGCACAGAACGGCCCCCGTCCTCAGAAAGCGGCGCTCAGACGGGAGAGCGTCCCCCGCCCAGGAATGACTCTCCCTCAGAGGATGCCTTCCGCGCCCCTCCCCCGCCGCGGCGGGAGGGAGAACGGGGCGGCCATGGCGGAGACGGCATCACCGGCATCCTCCGGCACCTGCTGGACCAGTTCCACCTGGACAGCGTGGACACCGGGGACCTGCTGCTGTTGGGGCTGCTGTTCTTCCTGTTCCGGGAGGACGCCGACGAGGAGCTGCTGGTGGCCCTGGGCCTATTGCTGATCCTGTAACTGTCAAACAAGTGCCAGCACGTTTTTGAGAAAAGGGCAACCCTCTGCACAGCTCTTTTGACAGAAAAAGGCGGACGGTGAAAACCGTCCGCCTTTTGGCGCTCCGTTATAAAAGGCTGGTGCCGTCCGGCAGGGTGAACTCCTCCGCCGTGGGCTCTGTCAGATCCACCGACAGCGCCGCCATGCGGTACACCGTCTCCTCGCCTGTCAGCTTCTCCGCCGCCACCAGCAGCCCGGTCTCCACACTGACCCAGTACCGCAGGGTGTACGCCCCCTCCTGGGCCTCGGCGTAAATACAAGGTACGCCGGAGACCGCCCGGTAATCTGCCGCGGTGATGCTCTCCGTCTCCAGTTTCAGCAGATCCTCATAGGTGGGGATGGGCTGCTCCTGGTCCGCCGTGATGGTCCCCACCGGGGCGGTGTACACCTGCCGCTCTGTGTTGTACCAGATGGAGACCTGCTCCGGCCCGGTGATGGTGTGCCGTACCCGGCCGTCGGGCATGGTCCGGTCCGTTCGGGTCCAGTCGCCCCGGACGGCCACAGCGATCTCATAGGACCCGCTGCCGCCCTTCCACAGCTGCTCCACGGTGACCGTCCGCCGGTAGGCCTGGGGTCTTGCCAGGGTAGCCACCGCCGATTGAACCGTGGTGGGAGACACCTCCACCACCTGCAAGGCGCTCTCGCCGCCGGAGCCGTCGCCGGATGGCTCCTGGGCGGACTCCGGGTCCGGCAGGGTGATCTCCACGGGGCGGCGGAGGATGCTGGTCATCATCAGCGCCAGCACGATCACCGTCAGCGCCACAAAGCTCCACGTGATCCAGTTCAGCTTCCGCTTGTCCACCCTGCTCTCCCCCCTGTCCGGTCAGCCCTGATAATCCTCCGGCCGCTCTCCCCGGCCGAAATGCCAAAGAATGGCGTCGGCGATCCGGCGGCAGGCCTGGCCGTCGCCGTAGGGATTGACGGCGTGGGCCATCCGGGCATAGGCGTCCTTGTCCTGGATCAGCCGCTGGGCCATGGTGACGATATCATCCTGGATCACACCCGCCAGCTTCACCGTGCCGGCGGCCACGGCCTCGGGCCGCTCCGTCTCCCGGCGCAGCACCAGAACGGGCTTGCCCAGGGCCGGCGCCTCCTCCTGGAGTCCGCCGGAATCCGTCAGCACCAGGTAGCACCGGGCCATGAGATTGTGCATCTCGTCGGCGGGCAGCGGGTCGATCAGATGGACCCGGGGCGCCCCCCGCAGATAGGTGTCCACCGCCTCCCGGACCACCGGGCTCAGGTGGACGGGATAGACCAGCTCCACATCCTGGTTCTCCTCGGCGATCTGCCGCAGGGCCAGCATGATGTTTTTCATGGGCTCGCCGTAGTTCTCCCGCCGGTGGCAGGTGACCAGAATCACCTTTTTCTCCCCATAGGGCAGATGGTTGAGCTCTTCGGTGGCAAAGTGATAGTCCTCCCGGACCGTGGTCCTGAGCGCATCGATCACCGTGTTGCCGGTGACGAACAGCCCCTCTGTGATCCCCTCCTTTAAGAGGTTCTTTTGATTGTTCACCGTGGGGCAGAAATAGAGATCCGCGATGGAGGACACCAGCTTGCGGTTCATCTCCTCCGGGAAGGGGGAGTATTTGTCATACGTCCGCAGTCCCGCCTCCACATGGCCCACCGGCACCTGATGGTAAAAGGCCGACAGGGCCCCGGCAAAGGTGGTGGAAGTGTCGCCGTGGACCAGGATCATATCCGGCTTCAAGGCGTCGATGGCCTCGTCCATGCCGGTGAGGCACTTGCTGGTGATGGAAGAGAGGGTCTGCCGGGGGGTCATGATGTCCAGATCCCAGTCGGGCTTGAGATCAAAGACCTCCAGCACGCTGTCCAGCATCTGCCGGTGCTGGGCGGTGACGCAGCAAAGGCTCTCCACCTCCTCCCGTCCGGCCAGCTCCTTCACCAGGGGGCACATCTTGATGGCCTCCGGCCGGGTGCCGAAGACGCTCATGATACGAAGCTTGTCCATTTAAGTCTCCTCGTCTTTCTCGTCCGCCGCCGGCGTCTGGACGCCGTGGTGGCCGTGCTCCTTCAGTTCCTCCAGCTCCCCCCGCAGCTCCTCCTTGACCTCCTTGGGAAAGACCACCCGAGCGGCCACCACCGCCACGATGCAAAGGGCCGCGAAAAAGAGCATGGCCTTCTGCTCGCCGCTGGTGGTCAGCACCACCGCGGAAAGGCCCAGGATGGCGGAGATCACATACAGCGTAGCCACCGCCTGCTTCTGGTTAAGGCCCATGTCAATGAGCCGGTGGTGGATGTGGCTGCGGTCAGCGTGCATGGGGCTCTGGCCATGGGCGATCCGGCGGATAAAGGCAAAGGCGGTGTCAAAGATGGGAAGCCCCAGGATCAAAAAGGGCACCACAAAGGAGATCACCGCATAGTACTTGAACAGTCCCTGGATGGACATGGTCGCCAGGATATAGCCCAGGAACGTGGCTCCCGTGTCTCCCATGAACATCTTGGCGGGATTGAGGTTATAGGGCATAAAGCCCACACAGGCCCCCACCAGGGCCGCCATGACGATGGCCACCTGGGCCTCGGCGGTCAGCAGGGCGATCACCAGCATGGTGGTGGCCGAGATGGCGGACACGCCGTTTGCCAGGCCGTCCAGGCCGTCGATCAGGTTCACCGAGTTGGTGATGGCCACGATCCACAGCACCGTAAAGGGAATGGACAGGCTCCCCAGCACCCAGTAGAGGTTGCTGGAGAAGATATTGGGGTTGGAAAAGGCCAGGATCCGCACCCCGCCCAGGGCCGGGATCAGCGCCGCCACGATCTGGATCACAAATTTCAGCATGGCGGGCAGGGCCATGATGTCATCCACCACGCCCAGCACCACGATGATCACCGCGCCCAGCAGGATGCTGCGCATCTCCGGCGTGATGGGGACAAAGAGCAGGATGCTCACCATAAAGCCGATGAAGATGGCCAGGCCCCCCAGCCGGGGGATGGGCACCTTGTGCATCCGCCGGTTGTCCTTGGGCACGTCGATGGCTCCCACCTTATAGGCAAAGGTCTTCACCACCGGCGTCATCAGGAAGCTGACCACCAGCGCCACCACCAGGGCCATCGCCACCAGGGTGATCAGCTGTGTCTCAAAGGAAATCATGCCCTCACTCCTCAGCGGGCCAGGAAGCCCACTTTTTTGTAGACCTTGGCCACCGTCCGGTCCGCCACCCGGGCGGCCTTCTCCGCACCGGCGCGGTACACGCTCTCCAAATAGGCCTTGTCCGCCAGCAGCCGCTCCGTCTCTTCCCGGATGGGCCGCAGCAGCTCCACCACAGCCTCGCCCACGGCGGCCTTGAAATCGCCGTAGCCATGGCCGGCAAACTCCCGCTCGATGGCCTCAAAATCCCGGCCCGTGGCCGCGGAATAGATCTGCATCAGGTTGGAGACGCCGGGCTTCGCTGCCGGGTCATAGCGAACGCAGGCCTCGGAGTCGGTGACGGCCTTTTTGAACTTGCGCAGGATGTCCTCGGGCTTTTCCAGCATATAGACGCAGCCGCCCGGGTCCTTGTCGGACTTGGACATCTTGTTCTCCGGGGAAGTCAGGCTCATGATCCGGGCGCCCACCTTGGGGATGTAGGGCTCGGGGATCTTGAACACGTCCCCGTAAATGCCGTTGAAGCGGTTCGCCACGTCCCGGCAGATCTCCACGTGCTGCTTCTGATCGCCGCCCACGGGCACCAGATCCGCCTGGTAGAGGAGGATATCCGCCGCCATCAGGGCCGGATAGGTGAAGAGGCCCGCGTTGATATTGTCGGCATTCTTGGCCGACTTATCCTTAAACTGGGTCATCCGGGAGAGCTCGCCGAACATGGTGTAGCAGTCCAGCACCCAGCCCAGCTGGGCGTGAGCAGGCACATGGGACTGGACGAAGAGCACGTTGCGCTCCGGGTCCAGGCCGCTGGCGATGTAGGCCGCCACCTGGGTCAGGGTGTGGCGGCGCAGCTCCGCCGGCACCTGCCGCACGGTGATGGTGTGCAGATCCGCCAGCATGTAGTAGCAGTCATATTCGTCGGCCAGCGCCGCCCAGTTGCGGATCGCCCCCAGATAGGACCCCAGCGTCAGGTCTCCGGAGGGCTGGATGCCGCTCAAAATCCGTTTTTTCTGATCTTCCATAGCTTCGCACCTCAATCTTTATTTTCCGCCCCGGCAGCTTCGCCCGAGGCGGCCTCTCCATCTCCGGCCCAAAGGGCGGAGAATCTCAGCCGGATCGTTTTATTATACCAACTTTCTTCCAAAAGTGCAAACGTCACTTCCGAAAGGCGAAAAACCGCTGACCCAGGTAGTTCAGCGCCGTGTACAGGCACATGCCCACCGCCATGGCCCCATTCTCCTGGAGCCACACGGGCCGGCCCTCCAGCACCGCCAGCACCAGCGGCTTTGCAAGCCCGTAGGCCAGCAGCCAGCACACTGCCACATTGATGGCGAACCGCCCCGCCTGCTTCCAGGACCACTCCCGCTTGCGGAAGGTAAAATACTTATTCAGGAAAAAGCTGACCACGCCGCCGAGGACATAGTTGGCGGCGGAGGAGAGCCAATAGGACCAGTGGGCCAGGTTGTAGAGCAGGAACATGGCCCCGCAGCCCACCAGGGTATTGATGACTCCCACCAGCAGAAAACGGACCACCGTGCCGTCCAGCAGCTTACGTCTCATGCTCACGCTCCTCGTTGGTCTCCGCCAGGATATAGATGGGGCGGCGTTTGGTCTCCAGATAGGTCTTGGCCAGGTACTGGCCCAGGATGCCGATGCAAAAGAGCTGGATGCCGCCCATGAACATCACCATGCACGCCAAAGACGGCCACCCGCTCACCGGATCGCCGAAGAGCAGGGTCTTAATGATGATATAGGCCACCATGATCCCGGAGAAGATGCACAGCACCACCCCCAGCACTGAGGCCAGAGCCAGCGGCACCGTGGAAAAGCCCACGATCCCCTGGAGGGAGTAGAGCAGCAGCTTCCAAAAGGACCACTTGGTCTCTCCCGCCACCCGCTCTACATTCTCATAGGGCAGCCACTGGGTGCGAAAGCCCACCCAGCCGAAGATCCCCTTGGAAAAGCGGTTGTACTCCCCCAGGGAAAGGATGGCGTCCACCATCCGCCGCCGCATCATCCGAAAATCGCAGGCCCCGTCCACGATCTCCGTGTCGGAGATGCGGTTGATGAGCTTATAAAAGCACCGGGCAAAAAAGCTGCGGACCCGGGGTTCTCCCTTCCGGCTCTCCCGCCGGGCGGCCACACAGTCATACTCCCCGCTCTCTAGCCCCTGATACATGGCCTTGAGCATCTCCGGCGGATGCTGAAGATCGGCGTCCATGATGGCCACATACTCTCCCCGGGCGTGCTGGAGACCGGCGTACATGGCCGCCTCCTTGCCGAAATTCCGGGAGAAGGAGAGATAGCGGATGCCGGGGTCCTCCCGGGCCGCCGCCCGCAGGGCCTCCAGCGTCCCGTCCCGGGACCCGTCGTCCACAAACACCAGTTCAAAGGTACAGCCCCAGGCGGCGGTCATCTCCGCCTCCGTCTTCCGAATGGCCTCCAGAAAATAGGGCAGGGCCGCCTCTTCATTATAGCAGGGCACGATAATAGAGACCATCATCCCCTGTCACCTCTCTTTCTTCCATCAAGACAGCTTCACCACCACGGTGCCGTCGATCAGCGCCACCGCGCCCGCCGCCGGGAACAGCGGCATCTCCGAGGCCCGGTCCGTGAAGTCCGTCTCCGTATCCCACGCCAGGTCCGCGTTGAGATAGTCCGTCAGATACCGGCCCAGATTATAGGTCGCGGCATAGTCGCTCCAAAGGCCCACCGTGCCCTCCAGCTCTGAGAAGACCTCCCGGCCCCGGTTGAGCGCCTGGTTCCGGTCCAGCCGGCCCACAAAGGCCACCGGCGTCTCGCCGGGCACATAGCCCGCCGTTCCCTCGATCCGGTCCAGCACCCGGGCCGCCAGGACCAGCGTGGCATTCTTGTCCAGATCCTTCTTCAAATACACCTGGTTGGCATACACGATGTGCTGCCACAGCACCAGGCACAGCGCCGCCGCCGCGGCCCGCCGCAGCCAGAGCGGCGGATGGCTCCCCCGGGAAGGCTCCAGGCACATCACCGCCAGCAGGTAGAAAAGCTCCCCGCCAAAGGTCATCAGCTGGGTCGCCCCGCCGGCCATCAGGATCGACACGGCGTTCAAGGCGGTGGGCAGCAGGGCCGTCAGCACCACGGCCAGCACCTTGCTGCCCACGGTCAGCTCCCGGTCCGCCAGCAGCACTGCCAGCCGCCAGAGCAAAAAGGCCAGCAGCAGGATGTGGACCATCGCCAGCAGCGGGCCCAGCACCCCCTCCGTATCCAAAAGCCGGCCCACATACTCCACATTGGCCGTCTTCCAAAGATTCAGCAAGCTGCCAAGGCCCTCTCCCAGCACGGACTCCTCCACCCGGCGCTTGTCCACCCCCAGGGCGGCACACACGCCGGTCCAGAGTCCGTAGTAGAGGAGAAAGCCCGCCGCCAGCAGCCCAAGATACCGAAGGCCCCGCCGGAAGACGCGGCCCACCGCCTCGCCGGACGCCAGATGCCGCAGGATCACCAGCAGGCACAGCGCCGCCGCCACGGTGAAATAGGGCTGATACACCGCCAGAGACACCACCAGGGCTCCCAGCCCCGCCGCCGTCATCCGCCAGCCGCCCCGGCCAAAGAGCCACACCGCGGCCGATGCCGCCAGCAGGGCAAAGGCGTATTCATCCATGCAGTAAATATAGGTGGCTCCCGTCAGCGTCAGGGCCAGGTTGGTGGTGAGCAGACCGCAGGTCAGCACCACGCCCGCGCTTCTCCGGATCTCCAGCGTCTCCGCCACGATCCAGGACGTCAGCCACATCCACACCGTAAACAGCAGCCCGATCAGCCAGGGCGCCGCCCCAGCGCCCTTAATCAGCTCATACAGGGGGATCAAAAAGCGGCCGATGCCGGCATAAAAGGCCGGCGTGCCCGTGGCGTAGGTGAAATAGGACACAGAGTCGTGGGAGAAAAACTCATTGGCGAACAAAAAGCCATGGGCGGCAAAGGAAAAGGCCGCCGCAGCGCCCAGCGCCAGCAGCGCCCTCCGCCGTCTCTCCGGGGCGATCCCGCTTCCCTGCTCCGTCCGCTCCATTCCTCTTTCCTCCCCCGGTTTTTTTCCAAAACATCATAGCATCCCCGCCGAAAGATTTCAACCCCGGAATCGCCCTTGACATTTTTCGGTCATATGGTAATAATAAAGTGAATAACTGCACGGAGGTACTTTCATGGCTCTTGATATGACTTTCTTCCAGGACTTGGAGAGCCGGATCCCCAAGGGGCAGGTCCGCACCCGGTTCGCCCCCTCCCCCACCGGCTATATGCACGTGGGAAATCTGCGCACGGCTCTTTACACCTGGCTCATCGCCCGCCACAACCACGGCGTCTTCATCCTCCGCATCGAGGACACCGACCAGGGCCGTCTGGTGGAGGGCGCCACCGACGTCATCTACCGCACCATGGCCGAATGCGGCCTGAATCACGACGAGGGTCCCGATGTGGGCGGCCCTGTGGGCCCCTATATCCAGTCGGAGCGGCGGGACCTGTATCTGCCCTTCGCCCAGCTGCTGGTGGAAAAGGGCGCGGCCTACTACTGCTTCTGCGAGAAGGCGGAGTCTGAGGAGGATTCCGGCGAGTTTGACCGCGCCGACGATCCCTGCCGCTCTCTCAGCGCCGAGGAGGTGGCCGCCAACCTGGCCGCCGGCAAGCCCTATGTCATCCGCCAGCGCATCCCCCACGAGGGCACCACCACCTTCCACGACGTCTCCTTCGGCGACATCACCGTGGAGAACAAGACCCTGGACGATCAGGTGCTCTTGAAGCGGGACGGCCTGCCCACCTATAACTTTGCAAACGTGGTGGATGACCACCTCATGGGCATCACCCACGTGGTCCGGGGCAGCGAGTATCTCTCCTCCGCTCCCAAGTACAACCTCCTCTACGAGGCCTTCGGCTGGGAGATCCCCACCTACGTCCACTGCTCTCCCGTCATGCGGGACCAGCACAACAAGATGAGCAAGCGCCACGGCGACCCCTCCTATGAGGATCTCAAGGCCCAGGGCTACCTGACCGACGCCATCTTGAACTATGTCACTCTGCTGGGCTGGTCTCCCAAGGGCGAGCGCAGCGAGCAGGAGATCTTCACCATGGACGAGCTGGTGGAGGCCTTCGACATCGCCGGCATCTCCAAGTCCCCCGCCATCTTCGATATCGAAAAGCTCACCTATTTCAACGCCACCTATCTCCGCCGCCTGACGCCGGAGGCCTTCGCCAAGGTGGCCGAGCCCTATATCCGCCAGAGCGTGAAGAACCCCGCCATAGACGTAAGCGCCATCGCGGCGCTGCTCCAGGCCCGGTGCGAGCGCCTGACGGACATCCCCGAGAAGGTGGACTTCTTCGACGCGCTGCCGGACTACGGCGTGGAGTGCTTCACCAATAAGAAATCCAAGACCAATTCCGAGGTATCCCTGGCCATGCTGCAAGCCGCCGTCCCCACTCTGGAGGCCCTGCCCGCCTGGACGGACGAGGCCATTCACGACGCGCTGGTGTCCCTGGCAGAGCAGCTGGGCGTGAAGAACGCCACGCTGATGTGGCCTGTGCGGATCGCCGCCGCTGGCAAGCTGGTGACCCCCGGCGGCGCCGTGGAGATCTGCCGCATCCTGGGCAGGGATGAGACGCTGCGCCGCCTGCGCCTTGGCATGGAAAAACTGGCGGGCTGAGCCCTGCTAGAAACTGAAACATAAAGGACTGGAACAAACATGAGCAAACTGACGATTCCCTCCGGCTACCATATGCCCCTGACCAACAACGAGCTCCAGCGGGCCATCGAGCTGATCCACGCGGACTTTCAGCACAATCTCACCGTCCGGCTGAACCTCCACCGGGTCTCCGCCCCCCTGTTCGTGGACGGCAAGACCGGCTTGAACGACGACCTCAACGGTGTGGAGCGGGCCGTGTCCTTCGACATCCCCGACGTGGGGACCGACGGCCAGGTGGTCCACTCCCTGGCCAAGTGGAAGCGCCTGGCCCTCAAGCGTTATGAGTTCAAGCTGGGCACCGGCCTCTACACCGATATGAACGCCATCCGCCGGGATGAGGAGGTGGACAACCTCCACTCCATCTACGTGGACCAGTGGGACTGGGAAAAGCACATCGACCCCCAGAACCGAAACGTCCTCTATCTCAAGGACACCGTCCGGGAGATCGTGGGCTGCATCTGCGACACGGCCACCGCCCTGCGCAACGCCTTCCCCGTCCTCACCTACCGGCCGGACCGGGACGTGTACTTCATCACCACCCAGGAGCTGGCGGACCGCTTCCCCGACCTGACGCCCAGCGAGCGGGAGCTGGAGATCTGCCGGCGGCACCGGACCGTGTTTTTGATGCAGATCGGCAAGACCCTGGCCGACGGCAGCAAGCACGACGGCCGCGCCCCGGACTATGACGACTGGGAGCTCAACGGCGACATCCTCATGTGGAACCCGGTGCTGGGGCGGAACTTTGAGATCTCCTCCATGGGCATCCGGGTGGACGCCGCGGCCCTGGACCGCCAGCTGACCGAGGCCCACTGCGACCACCGCCGCCAGCTGCCCTTCCACCAGATGCTCCTCCAGGGCGAGCTGCCCCAGTCCATCGGCGGCGGCATCGGCCAGTCCCGGCTGTGCATGCTGCTGCTGGGCACCTGCCACATCGGCGAGGTCCAGGTCAGCCTCTGGGATCGGGAGACCCTGGACGCCTGCGAAAAGGCCGGCATCACCCTGCTGTAAAGTACAACCCCTGAAACCACCAGCGCCCCCGGTCATCCGACCGGGGGCGCTGAGCGTATCGAAAAAGCCTCGCAGAGTTTACCCGCAAGGGGTACGCCGCATCCGTAAGGCAGCAAAGCTGCCAACGGCTGCGCAGTCGCGCCCGCAGG
>CAUWNE010000057.1:0-11523 GCA_963560095.1 uncultured Dysosmobacter sp.
GTTACGAACAAACTGGATCCAGGGCTCCACAATATAGCGGAAGGGGCGGTACCAGGCCATCAGGAATGCCACAGGCACACCGATGACAAAGCCCAGCAGGAATCCAAGACCTGCGGAGGTCAGGGAGCTGGCGATATCTCCCCAGAACACGCCCCGGTCCACAGCCATCTTGGAGTAAGAGCCGAATACTTCCGGCAGGGGAGGGAATGCGCGGCCGGTGGTCTCACCGAAGGACAGCAGCGTCCAGAAGAGGATGGCGGCGACCAGAGAGATCAACAGCCATGCCCAGTTGGGGACCTTGCTGACCCAGTCCGTTTTTTTCTTCTTCGCGTTCACGACAGGGCCTCCTCATTTCATAATAATCAGGGATCAAATGCCGATGACAGGCAGAAAACAGCCTGCGGAAAAACCTCCCCACAGATCTCCGGCGAAGATCTTTCCGCAAGGTGCTGTCGCGCAGCGCCCGGCATTTGCGGGGTGGGCGGCGGCCCGGTGGGGCCGCCGCCTCCAGGGGAACAAAAGTTTACTTGCCGGCCTCAACCATGATGTCGGTGAGGACGAACTCCTCGGGAGTGAGATTGCCCTCGGCCTCCAGAGCGCCGTTGGCAATAAAGGTGGCCTGCTGGTCACCGTAGATCCGCAGGGCCTCGCCGTTCTCCACGGCCTCCAGGACCTGGGCGCTGGTCATCCAGCTGCCGGTGTAGCGCTGCTCGATGACGGTGGCGGCGTCAGACTTGATGACGCCGGCGATGTAACCGGCCACTTCCTCGGCGATGGCGTCGTCGGTGGTGGCGGCAGCGGCGTAGTCCATGGCCTTGTACATGGCGCGGACGAAGCGGGTCATGGCGTCAGCGTTCTCAGCGGCCCACTTGGGGTTCACCACCCAGGAGCCGGGGGAGACCAGGGAGGCAAAGTCCACGTTGGAGCAGATGTCGGTGGCGTCCTCAGCCTCGGCCAGGATGGTCAGGGACAGGGGAGCCCAGGCGGCCACGGCGTCCACAGTGCCGGACAGAGCGGCGGTGGTCAGCGCGGTGGCGTCCATGGACATGGCGTTCACGTCGCTCAGGGTCAGGCCCACGGACTCCAGAGCCACGTTCAAAATGGTCTCGGAAGAGGTGCCGGCGGCATAGCCCACGGTCTTGCCCTTAAGCTCCTCCAGGGTCTTGAGGCCCTTGAGGCCGATGATGCAGTCGCCGTCGCCCAGGTGCTGGAGCAGCACGACCTGAGCGTTGCCGGTGGAGCAGAGCTTGTGAGCACCGGGCCCGATGTAGGAGATGTCGATCTTGCCGGACTCCATGGCGGCGATCTCGGTGGGGCCGTCCTCAAAGGCGGTCATCTCCACGGTGAGACCCTCCTCGGCGAAGAAGCCCTTGGCCTCAGCGGTGGCGGCGGCCCACAGGGCGCCCCAGTTGGGCATATAGGCAAGACGCAGCGTGGTGGTCTCGGCGGTCTCGTTGTTCTCAGTCTCGGGAGCCTCGGGCTCGTCGGCGGGGGCGCCGTTGTTGCCGCAGGCGGCCAGAGAGAAGACCATCGTCAGGGCCAGCAGCAGGGACAGTACCTTTTTCATGTGTATTCCTCCAAATTTAATTTTACCTATTAAAAACCGATCCTTCGGTTAGGTACAGGGGGGATCAGACCTGGGACAGGTCGTCGTCCTTCATGCACAGATGGACAGCGCCCACCTTGAAGGTCTGGGGCAGGGCCAGAATGCGGGGATTGGGGCCCACGTATTTGCGCATGGCGTCCGCCAGAGCCTCCTCGAAGGTGGCCCGGGTCTTGAGGCCCATGCTCCGGGCGATGCCGGGCTCCTGGGCGCCCACGATGTAGATGGCGGAGGTGTTCATCTCGGCGATGTGTCCGCAGCTCATCATGGAGAAGCCGTGGAAGGGGTGGAAGGCGTTGCAGAAGCGGTACTTGCGGATATACTCCTCATTGGTGGCGAAATACTCGCCGTAGCGGTCCATATCCGGCAGGATGTTCATGTAGTCATGCTGGAACATCTCATAGAGCTCCCGCAGATAGGGCCAGCGCTCGTCGTGGAAATAGCCGTTGCAGATGGAAGAGCAGATGATCACGCAGTTCTCCTTCATCACCCGCTTGTGGCGGATGACCTGGGCGGAGAGGGCCTGCATCATCTGGATGGGGTTGGTGCCCATGCCGTTTCCGTAGTGGAAGTTCTGGGGCATGCCGAAGACCATCACATCGTACTTCTCCTCGGCAAAGGGGACGTAGGTGCGCTTGTTGGCCAGCTTCCAGCTCTCAGGCTGCATGACCTTGGCGTAGCCGGAGTAGATGGCGATCTGGCGGGAGTAGGTGTCCAGCACCGCGTCGCAGCAGAAGAAGGGATGGCCCATCTTCTCCTCCATGTGCATGCCGATCTCGTCGAACTTGGTCCGCATCAGGCTGTGGCCGGAGACGGGGGTGAAGTCCTGGCGGTGCATGACCTTGGGCACGTGGTGGCTGGCGATGCTGCGCCAGTGGGTGATGCCGGTGGCGCAGTGCTTGTAGCCGCCGGAATAGCCGCCGTAGGGGTTGCCCTGGGTGTGGCCGATGAGGATGGGGATGTCGCAGTCAAAGACATACTTGTTCATCAGCACGGGGTCGCCCCGGTCGGTGACGCCCAGATCCACCATGTGGTCATAGTCCTCGCTGTCGTGGCTGGTGATCTGGTTGGTATAGTAGAACTCGTTGAACAGCTCCTCGCCCAGGATGGCCCGCATCTCAGGCACGGTGGCCCGGGGATGGAGACCGTTGGAGAACATGAAGAGGATGTCCTTCTTCTCCACGCCGCCGGCGTAGAGCTCATCCAGGCAGGCACGGATGGAGACCTTGCGGTGGCTGGTGGGCTGGGTGCCGCCCTTGACGATGTCGGGAATGACGAACACCACGGTCTTGCCGGGGGCGGCCAGCTCTTTCAGCGGGGCCATCCCCAAGGGGTGCCGGATGCTCTCCAGGGTGGCGTTGTACAGGCTGTCCCAGTCCTGGGGCAGGCAGGGGGGATCGGGCACGGTGACGCCGGGGATGAACACCTCAGTACTGTCAGGCAGCTCCGCGGACATGAGGCCGTGGCCGTATTCAAAATCAAGCTTCATGGGGACCTCCTTTACGCGCCCAGATACAGGCGGATGATTTCCAGATACTCGGCGGGATAGAAGCCGATCTCTCCCTGGAACCGGGTCAGGGCGATCAGGCCGCCGTCGATCTCCTCGATCGAGGCGAGCATCTCGGCATTGTCGGCCTTCAGGCCGCCGCCGTAGACCACATCCAAGCCGCCGGTGCGCTCCTTGACAAAGCGGGCGATCTTGGTGATGTAGTCCTTGCCTGCCGGGGTCTTGCCGGGGCCGATGGACCACACGGGCTCATAGGCGATGACCACGCGGCTCTTGTCCACGCCGGCCAGGCCCACGTCCAGCTGCTCGCCCAGGACCTGCTCCCACTGGGGCTGCTCCTCGCTGGTCTCGCCGATGCAGTAGAGCACGCTCAGGCCGGCCTCCTGGGCACAGCGGATCTCCTGGTTCAGCAGGCGGTTGACCGCAGCGGCGTCGGTGACGCCGGCCTCGGCCAGGATGCCCTTTTTGTCGTTGCGCTCCTCACAGTGGCCGATCAGGGTGGAGGTGCAGCCCATGGCCTTGACGATGGAGGCGGGACGGTTGGTGGTAAAGGCGCCGAAGTTGCCGCCCACGGCGGTGTTCATCCGGTAGACGCCCTGGCTTCCCAGCTGCACGGGGCTGCCCGCAGTCCGGGCCGCCGCGGCAGAGAGCAGATGGGCCTCCGGCAGGTACTGTACGAATTCCACCTCGGCGGGATCGTACTGGCGCAGGGCCTCCTGGGTGCCGTTCACCACGGCGGCGCCCCAGTCCTTCACGGGGGCCAGGCGGTTTACGCCGCCCAGCTCCACGGGAACGTCAAAACGCTTCAGGTTCAGATAAATATGCTTCATGTGACACTCACTTTCTCAGCAGGGCGTACTGGGGGAAGTCCCCGCCCATCAGGGGCTCGGCGTAGTCAAAGAAGGCGTCGGCGATCCGGTTGCCCTCCACGATCCACTCCAGGGGGAACTTCTTTTCCACGTTGGCCACCTTGTCCAGGGGGGCCAGGAAGAGCTTGCTGGTGTAAGTCGGCGTGCGGCTGGCCTCGATGGCCACCATATAGCCGCTCTCGCCCTTCAAAGCCGCCTCCAGGGCGAACTTGCCCACGGCGTAGGCCTCGTCCCGGTCGGTGGAGGAGACGTAGGGGATGCTGGCGCGGCCCAGGAGGCCGGGCTTCTCCGCCCGGGACTTGAGCCCCAGCTTCTGGATGATCTGGTCCGTGACGTGCTGAGCGGTGCCGCCGGGGATGGTGTGGCCGAAGCCGTCCACGATGCCGGTGTCCGCCAGGGGCTTGCCGTCCAGGCCGCAGATGCCCTCGCTGACGTTGACCAGCAGGCCCTTGCCCTTGGCATAGCAGCGCTCGATGTCAGCGAGCATCTTCTCCTCGTCCACCGGGACCTCCGGCAGATAGGTCAGCACCTCGCAGTCGGTGAGGCGGGCGGCCATGGCGCTGGCGGCGGTGACCCAGCCGGCGTTCCGGCCCATCAGCTCCAGCACCACCACGTGGATGGGCAGAGCGGAGGCGTCCAGGGCCAGCTCGGCGGCGCTGAGAGCCGCGTACCGGGCGGCGGAGCCAAAGCCGGGGCAGTGGTCGGTGATATCCAGGTCGTTGTCCATGGTCTTGGGAATGCCGATGACCCGGACGTCCAGCCCCTCCTTCTTGGCAAGCTCGTTGACCTTGTTGCAGGTGTCCATGGAGTCGTTGCCGCCGTTATAGAAGAAGCAGTCGATGTCAAATTTCCGCAGGGTCTCCAGCACGGTGGGATAGTCGGCCTCGCCCAGCTTGCGCCGGCAGGAGCCGATGGCGGAGGCGGGGGTGTGACGCAGCCGGGCGATGGTCTCCGCCGGCACGTCGGTCAGATCGATCAGGTCCCCGGCCAGGATGCCCTCGGCGCCGAAGCGGGCGGCATAGATCTTATCCACCTGGCCGGAGGCGCGGGCGGCCTCTACTACGCCCTGGAGAGAGCAGTTGATGACCGCCGTGGGGCCGCCGCCGTGGGCGACCAGAATGTTCTTGCCCATACTCAGATGCCCTTCTTTCTGTAACGCTCGGCCATCTCATCCAGGCTGACGGCCTCGATGAGGGGGGCCTTGCCCACGGAGTCAAACTCCACGATCAAGGTGCCCACGACCTCCTTCACGCCCCGCTCGATGCAGTCCACGATCCGGGCCACATCCTCGTCGGGCACGTTGCCGAACATGACGGTATCCATGATGGGGGGGAAGAAGACCCGGGGATCAAAGGCGGAGGGGTTCTCCAGAAGCAGCTTGTAGATGCCGCCGATGGAGGCGCTGTCCCGCAGCCGGGGCTCGTCCCGGAACAGCTCCCGCAGGTTCCGGGTCACTGCCAGACGGATATCGGTATCCACGTTGATCTTGCGGATGCCCAGCTTGGAGACCTCTTTGAGCTGCTCCTTCTTGATGCCGTAGGCGTCGTGGATCTCGCCGCCCAGGGCGTTGATCTCGCTGACGATATACTGGGGCACGGTGGAGGAGCCGTGGCTGACCAGGGTGCCCTCGATGCCCTCGTGGAGCATGCACTCCTTGGTGGCGATGGCGATCTCCTTGCGGATGACGGTGTCCTTGCCCTTGTTGGCGCCGTGCTTGGTGCCGTAGCTGATGGCCAGGGCGTCTACGCCGGTCTGGCGGAAGAACTTCACCGCGTCCATGGGATTGGTGTAGGTGGAGGTGGCGGCAAAGACGTGGTCCTCCACGCCGGCCAGAACGCCCAGCTCGCCCTCCACGGTGACGCCCCGCTCGTGGGCGTACTTGACCACCTCGCGGGTCAGCTCCACGTTCTCCTCAAAGGGGAGGGAAGAGCCGTCGATCATGACGGAGGTGTAGCCGCCCTGGATGGCGGCGATGCAGGAGTCCAGGTTCTTGCCGTGGTCCAGATGCAGGGCCACAGGGATGGGGCTGGTCTCCGCGTACTTCTTCACCGCGTTGGCGATGTTCAGTGCGCCCTTCTTCTTGTCCTCCAGGGTGCCGTTGGCAAAGTCGGTGCGCCCGCCCATGAAGGCGTTGGCCAGGTCCGCGCCCTGCAGGATGGCGGCGGAGCGGAACATCTCGTGGACCTCGATGACAGCCTTGGCCTGGCAGACGGCGTTCACATTGAACGCACCCTGGGCATAATTGTACTTTTCGGTGGCATCCAGAATCGCTTTCATGGGTACGAGTGGCATAGTAGAGACCTCCATTTTCACGTAGTGGTTCATTTGTTATTTAATTTAATTAATCCACTATCAACATACACCACTTTTCCCATTTCAACAATACGGAGAAATGACAAAATTCCGAAAAAGGATTTAGCAAAAAAGCACAAGGGCCTGGAAAAAAGATGCTTTTGCCACGTTTCGGTGTCGAAAAAGAGCGCCGGGGCAGGAGAAAACTCCTGCCCCGGCGCTGAGAATTGTGCGCGGGAGAGAGACGACGCTCAGGGGAGCGTCTCTTGAATGATGGCGGCAAAGGCCTCCAGTCCGGCCCGGTCCTCCTGGGTGAAGCGGCCGGGGCGGGGACTGTCCAGGTCCAGGACGCCCAGGACTTGCCCTGCCCGCCGGAGGGGGATCACGATCTCAGAGTTGGAGGCGCAGTCGCAGGCGATGTGGCCGGGAAACTGGTGGACGTCCGCCACCACCTGGGTCTCGTTCCGGACAGCTGCTGTGCCGCATACGCCCCGCCCCAGGGGGATCTCGATGCAGGCGGGCCGGCCCTGGAAGGGCCCCAGCACCAGGGTCTGCCCCTCCAGCAGGTAGAAGCCGGCCCAGTTCAGATCCTCCAGCGTTTGATAGAGCAGGGCGGAGGCGTTGGCCAGATTGGCCACCGGGTGGGGAACGTCCTGAATGAGAGCGCGGAGCTGCTGGTTCAGGGCGGCATAGTCTGTGTTCATAAAAAGCTCCTTTCGGGGAAACAGATTTGAGGGTCCGACCGGGGCTCGCCGGGCGTTACCGGGGGCCCTCCCGGTCCTCCAGCGCCTGGTCGATGAGTTCCAGGGCGATCTGGAAGGCCCGGATGCGGCGGACGATCAGGGTGTGCTGGGCCCTGCCCGGCTGGAGCTTGGGCAGGGCCTTTTCGCATTTGCTGAGGGTGGAGGCGATGGCCCGCCGGGCCTCTTGCAGTTCCTCTGGGGTGTGCAGTTCCATGGCGTGTCTCCTGATCACAGATTTATTTGCTTCGGGCGAAGTCCCGGGCCTTCCGGAGCCAGTCCAGCAGCGCCGCGTCCAGATCGGCTTCTCCGCTCAGAGGGATGTGGTGGGTGAAACGGCCGGGGTAGGGCTCCACGACCGCTGCCGCCCGGGGATCGTCCAGGCGGCGGTTCAGGCCTAGGGTCAGCACCAGGACCGCCTCCGGCCCAAACTGCCGGGCGCTGCGGGGCAGGGAGACGGCGGCGAAGAGATGGCGGTCATAGAAGCTGATCTGGGTCTTCTGCACCCGCAGGGCGGTCTGGGAGAAGCAGGGCTCCATCCGGCGCAGCAGCGTTCGGTACAGGGTCAGAGCGGCAGGGGATCGCTGAAAAAAGAAGAGAAGATCGGTCTCGTAGTGCTCCGGCAGCTGCATGGCTGTGCCTCCGTTCATCAAAAGTGGGGATGCCCCCGGCGCGTGGCGGACATTCGCCCGGAGCCTGGGAGGGGGCGCGTGGGATCACCGATTTCTTAAGGCTCACATCAAGGGAGCGAAGGGGAGAAAGATGCACTCAGCCAGCTTTTCCTTCTGCCCCCGCTTTAGGAACTGATCATAGGAGTAGGGATCGCAGTTCTGGATGTCATTTTCGTAAATGCGGATGTATTCCTGCACCATGTCGTTTGCATAGAAGATGCCGCAGATCTCATCGTCCACCATCAGGGACCGCATATCCATATTGACCGACCCAATGCAGCAAAGCTCATCGTCGATGGTCATGGTTTTGGCGTGGATGTAACCGTGGTATTTATAGACCCTTGCGCCAAATGCCATGATCTGGCCGGCATAATAGGTGGTCACAGGGTCCAAAAAGAAGCTGGCCTTGATGCCTGGGATCATCAGGTCGATCTCCACGCCGGATGCGGCAGCCGTTTTCAGCGCGTCCAGAACAGAGGCATCCGGGATGAAGTAGGGAGACTGAATCCTGATTTTCTTTTTGGCGCTGCGGATCATGCTCAGATAGTTCATCTTGACAGATTCCTTGTCATTGTCCACGCCGCCGACCACGAACTGGCACAGATTGGGGGATCGGCGCTGCGGAGGGATCTGAATGGATTCCATATGCGCGACCATATCTTCCCAATCCTTCTGACGCACGGCACATAAGAGGTCTTCCATAAAATATGCGTCCAGGGTTGCGACACAGGCGCCTGTCAGGCGGATCTGGGTATCCCGCCATGGATTTTTCTTCTCTGCCAGATTCGCATACTGCTTGCCGATGTTCATGCCGCCGATATACCCGATTTTATGGTCGATGGCAACGATTTTCCGGTGGCTGCGGTAATGGGTCAGATAGGGCTTGACGCGGATCACCTTTCCCCCGGCATCCACCAGGGGCTTGAACATCTTTTGCGGGGAAGAGAGATTGGCGATAAAGTCGCACATTACCAAAACGGTGACGCCCTCCCTGGCCTTCTCCGTCAGGGAACGGACCAGCGCCTCGCCCATCACATCATGGTGGATGGTGTAGAAGAGCACGTAAATGCAGTCTTTCGCCTCCTTGATATCCTGGAACAGGGCGCGGTAATGGGCTTCGCCGGTGATGAACAGCTGATAATCGTCATAGCAGGTCACGGGGCTGTTGTTATAATTGGCATTGAACTGCATGACCTGGAGATCCTCGTCTGAGAGCTGCTGACCGGTCAGCAGGTCCTGAGGGGCCTTGGCGGCAGGCAGACGCTTGCTGAGCCTTTTGCGGCGGAACACAGACGTCAGCTTGATGGCGGTGGTGCTGCCGAAGACCAGATAGAGCAGGACGCCTGCATAGGGAATGCAGACCATGACCAACACCCAGAGCAGCGCCTCCGTTGGATTTTTCCGCTCTAAAAAGATGACTGCCAAAATGGCGGCAATATAGAAGATCAAAAGGATCATATTCAGCATGGGAAAACCTCCGATTTCTGCGCCGGTTACAGCAGCGGCGCGGCGGCCTTTGCGATAAAGCCCAGCATCCGGCGCTTGAGGGGCTCTGCCTGGAGCAGCTCGCGTGTGACTTCCCGGCATTTTCCCTGCGTCTGTTCAAAATCGTCTGCGATCTGGGGGATACAGTCCGTTCCCCACAGATAGGTCGCGCATTCAAAGTGGTGGTAAAGGCTGCGGTAGTCCAGGTTGATCGTGCCGACAACAGCCTCCCGGTCGTCGCAGACAAAGACCTTTGCATGGACAAATCCGGGGGTGTATTCGTAGATCTTCACTCCGGATTCCATCAGGGACCGGTAATGGGTCAGCGCAAGGGCAAAGGGAATGTACTTATCTGGAACACCGGGAAGGATGATCCGCACATCGACGCCGCGCTCGGCGGCATACTTGAGCGCGTTTTCCAGCTCGCCGTCCAAAATCAGATAAGGCGTCATGATGTGAACATACTTCTGCGCCCGGTTCAGCATATCCATATAGACCTGCTCGCCCACCTTGTCCTGATCCAGGGGGCAGTCTCCGTAAGGCATGACAAAACCGTTTTCGGCCTGGGGCGTGATCGGGACATTCAGGAACGTATCGAAATCCGGTGACTTTTCATCCAGATACCACATGTGCAGGAACATTCTGGTGAAGCTGCGGGCGGCTTCGCCCTTTACCATCACAGCGGTGTCTTTCCAGTGTCCGTGCTTTTCATAGGCGTTGATATACTCGTCCGCCAGATTGATGCCGCCGTTGAAGGCGATCTCTCCGTCGATCACCAGGATCTTTCGGTGATCCCGGTAATTATAATGAGTAGAGACGAAGGGCTTGATCGGAGCGAACATCTTGCATTTGATCCCCAGCTTTTGAAGCCGCTTGGGGTAGTCGTGGGGCAGGGTGGACAGTTCACAGGTACCGTCGTAGAGCATGCGGACCTCGACGCCCTCCTGGGCTTTCCGGGCCAGGATCTCCAGGATCTTGCCCCACATTTCACCCTCATCCACGATGAAGTACTCCAGGAAGATAAACCGCTTTGCCTGCTCCAGCTGGACCAGCATTTCCTTGAATTTGTCCTCACCCAGGGGAAAATAGGTGACGGCGGTATGGTCATATACCGGGTAGCACCCGCTGCGCTGGACATAACGGGCCAGAGCTGCGGCTCCGGGATCGGCCTGCCGCAGGGCCTGTTCTGTTTCCGGGGACTGCTTGAGGGTTCCCGCGGTTTCCGTATTCAACTGCGCGTAGTGGCTTTGCAGGGCCCGGTGTCCGATATTTTTCTGCGTATAGAGAAACAGCAGGGCGCCGAACACCGGCAGGAGCATGACCACCACCAGCCACGTGATTTTGGAGGTGGGGTCCATAGAGCTGTTGAGCAGGTACAGCACCATAAAAACTGTGAAGATCACAACGCCGCCGTAAATGTGGGGCAGGAATGCTTCAAACCAGTGGAAGATGCTGAACAGGAACAGGACCTGCACAGCGAGCAGGACGAGAATCAATCCGGAACGGCTGAAGATCATCCGGAAGATCCCCTGCTTGCCCTTTTTCAAAAGGCGCAGCCCGGTTTCTTTGGAATCGTCTTTCATCAAGGAACTCCTTTCTCGGGAACATGGACCGGAGTCTGAGAAATTCCCGTGCAGCAGTTTTGCATAATTTAATTATTATATCACGAAGATCTCCCATTTGAAATCGAGGTCATCAAAAGTTCACAAATGAACTTGCAGGCCTCGCAAGGACATCGCGCCGGCATACAGGTGGATCAATGTAGCAGTCATGGCTGCTGGATTGCTCAACTAGAAGCAATAAAAAGAGAGCCAACTGACGAATCAAAGTCAGTTGGCTCTCTTTTTATGAATCATGAAAAATGTTGACAAATTACTGCCACAGAGGGCATCAAACCTTAGAAAACTCAGTCATTCCGGGCTTTTTCGGGCCTCTGAAATTATTCCCACTCGGCAAATTCAAGTATATGGGGGTGTATTTAGGGTGATTTTATAGACAAAGCATTCGCAAATATGTTAATATTTCGCTTACCTATTTGGGGCAGTTCATTTTCTTAGTATCAAAATAGTATCACAAAAACCCTGAAATTGCAAGGTTTTCAGGCTATAAACGGCTACTATTAAAACTTACCTCAATTTGATGTAAGTTTCTGTCGAAATCAGTCTCAAATGGAGACTGATTTCGACCACCGCCTGGGAGCGTAGACGCACCCAGGCAATAGGGGATTGATTTCTGCCCCTGGCGGAAATCAATCCCACTATGGGACGCAATTCGACAACCGGCCTTCACCCAAAATCAAAGGAGGCGGGCAAGCACCTTTGGGGCTTGCCCGCCTTGATGACCGCAGAGCAAGACC
>CAUWNE010000058.1:0-11017 GCA_963560095.1 uncultured Dysosmobacter sp.
GCAGAAAATACTTCTCGCGGAGCGAGCGTCGAATTGTCCGCCAAAGGCGGACAATCGAGGCGCAGAGCGCAGCGTTATCTCTGAATCGAAAAAGTGGCTCGGCCACTTTTTCGACAGTCAGCAAGGAGGTCCGGCGCTGATGCGTCGGACCTCCTTGGCTTTTGATTCGGATTGTGTGCTGCCGCTCACAGCTCCCGCCGGCCCTCCAGGGCCCGCATCAGCGTGGCGTCGTCGGCAAATTCCAGATGGCCGCCTACCGGGATGCCATAGGCCAGCCGGGTCACCCGCACGCCAAAGGGCCGCAGGAGCCGGGCCAGGTACATGGCGGTGGCCTCGCCCTCGGTGTCGGGGTTGGTGGCCATGATGATCTCCTGTACATCCCCCTGAGCCACCCGCTCCAGCAGGGGCTTGATGGCCAGATCGTCCGGCCCCACGTGATTCATGGGGGAGATGACGCCGTGGAGAACGTGGTAGCGGCCATTATATTCCCGGCTGCGCTCGATGGCGGCCACGTCCCGGGGGTCTGCCACTACGCAGATGGTGGTGCCGTCCCGCTTGGAGGAGGCACAGATGGGACACAGGCCGCCGGCGGTAAAATTCTGGCACACCGGGCAGCAGGTGACGCTGTGCTTGGCGTCCAGAATGGCGTCGGCAAACTCCCGGGCCTCCTCCTCCGGCAGACCCAGCACATAAAAGGCCAGCCGCTGGGCGGACTTTCCGCCGATTCCCGGCAGACGGGCGAACTGCTCCACCAGCTTTTCCAGTGGGGCGGGAAAATGTTCCATGGTTTGCTGCTCCTTTGCGTTGCCTGCGGGGCAGGCAAGAGAATTTAGGCCGGATGGTCTGGGGAAAACTCAGCCCAGGTCCATGGCGAACAGCGCCGCCGCACCGCCGGTGTGGACAAAGACGATGTCTCCCTCGCTGCCAAAGCCGCCCGCTTTCACCAGCTCCAGCATACCGCTCCAGGCCTTGCCGGTGTAGACCGGGTCCAGCAGGATGCCCTCTGTCCGGGCCAACTCCTGGATGTAGGGGGTGTCGGCGGGGTTGGGGATGGCATAGCCCTGGCCCACGTGGCTCACCATCCGGAAATCTCCGCCGGCGCGGTCCAGGGAGACGCCCAGCAGCTCCGCGCCGCCGGCGGCCAGCTCCGGGACGATCTCCTCAAAGGGATCGGTGTCCACGGCGATGCCGGTGACCTGGGCCTGGGGCAGATACAGCCGGGCGCCCAGCAGAAGACCGGCAGTGGTGCCGCCGGAGCCGGTGGCGGAGACGATGTGGGCAAGGGGCACGCCGGCGGCTTGCTGGCTCAGTTCCCGGACGCACGCGGTATAGCCCAGAGAGCCCAGGGCTGTGGACCCGCCCACAGGGATGTGGCAGGCCTTGCGGCCTTCCTTGGCCAGCTCCCCGTCCAGCCGGTCCATTTCGGCGTAGATGTCCTCATAGCGGTCCGTGTCGATGAAGCGGACCTCCGCGCCGTAGATCTCGTCCAGGATCAGGTTGCCCATCCGCGCTGTGACGCCCCGCTTTTTCAGCAGCAGCACACACTTCATGCCCAGCCGGGCAGCACAGGCGGCGGTGAGCATGGCGTGGTTGGATTGGGCGCCGCCCGTGGTGAAGACCGTGTCGCACCCATCGGCCTGGGCCTTAGCCAGGAGATATTCCAGCTTGCGGACCTTGTTGCCGCCCAGGGCCACGCCGCACAGGTCGTCCCGCTTGATCCAGATGTTCCGGCCATACCGGGCGCTGATGGCTTCCAGCTTGTAAAAGGGCGTGGGAAAGACGCCCAGGGCCGCCTTGGCGGGATAGGTCAGCTCAGCCATGGCGGGCACCTCTCAGCTCGGCGATGCGGGCGGGGATATCGGCGGCCTTGTACACGGCGCTGCCGGCCACCAGCACGTTGGCGCCGGCGTCGATGCAGACCTGGCAGGTATCCGGGGCCACGCCGCCGTCCACCTCCAGCTCGCAGGCGGGATTTTTCTCGTCGATCATGCGGCGCAGGGCGCTCACCTTGGGCATCTGGTCGGCCATGAATTTCTGACCGCCAAAGCCTGGCTCCACGGTCATCACCAGGATCAGCTCCACCTTCTCCAGGAAGGGAAGAACTGCCTCGGCGGGGGTCTTGGGCTTGAGGACCACGCCAGCCTTTTTGCCCTTGGCGTGGATTTTGTCGATGGCGTCCAGAAGATTGCTCTCCGTGTCGGATTCCACGTGGAGGGTCACCAGGTCGGCGCCGGCGTCGCAGAACTGCTCCACGTACCGCCCCGGCTCCACGATCATCAAATGGACGTCCAGAGGCAGCTCCGTCACCTTGCGGATGGAGGCCACCACGGGGATGCCGATGGAGATGTTGGGGACAAAGACGCCGTCCATCACATCTACATGGACATAGTCGGCGTCGGCGATGCGCTGGATATCCCGCTCCAGATTGGCAAAATCGGCGGAGAGGATGGACGGGGCAATTTTGACCATGAAAAAAACCTCTTTTCTTTCAGAACAGCGGCAGTGGACCGGGACGGGCAGGGGGGAGGGGGTGACAGCGGGACACAGGCGCGCATAGGATGGTGCAAGCGGCCCGGACGCCCCCAGTATGCACTTCCCCGCAGTCCCCGCCCCTGGCGAGGCGCCGCCGCTTTTTTCAGATACAGAGCCGGTGGGCGTGCCCGCCGGCTCCTCTTTTATGGACTGAACAAAGTGTATCAAACTCCGGCTGCAAAAGCAACCGACGGAGACAATTTTTTAATTGTTGCAAAAACGACTTCACACCTTAGAATATCGTGATAATCTAATATTACATCAAAAAAGGATGGAAAGACCATGGAACAGCGTGTAGACTATGAGGCGCGGGCGGCGCTTTTGAAGGCTTTGGCTCATCCCATCCGTCTGCAGATCGTTCACAGCCTGCTGATGGAGGGGTGTCACAACGTCCGCTGCATGGAGAGCCGGACCGGCGTCAGCCAGTCCAGCATCTCCCAGCATCTGCAGCGGCTGCGGGCCGCCCGGGCCGTGGAGACGGAGCGGGTCGGAAACGAGGTATACTACCGGGTGTCGTCCCGGGAGATGGCCGTGTTGATCGCGGCTTTGATGGGAGAGGAGGCCGGCGTATATGCCCTATGATGTGCTGGTGATCGGCGGCGGTCCTGCGGGACTGTCCGCTGCGGTGAATGCCAGGGCCCGCGGAAAGCAGGTCTTGGTCGTGTCCAATCCCATGGAGGAGAGTCCTCTGTGGGCTGCGGAGCTGGTGGACAACCACCTGGGGCTGCCCGGCGTCACCGGGGCGGAGATGCTCACGGCCTTCCGCCGTCAAGCCGAGGCCGCCGGGGCAGAGTTCCGGGAGGGCAAGGTCCTCAGCACCGTTTATACGGGAGAGAGCTGGTATGTCAGCATCGGCAGCGATATGGAGCATGCCAGGGCCCTGGTGCTGGCGGCGGGCGTGGCCCGGGGGAAGAAATTCCCCGGTGAAGAAGCGTTCCTGGGCCGGGGCGTGAGCTACTGCGCCACCTGTGACGGGATGCTCTATCGGGGCAAGCCCGTAGCGGTGCTGGGATACAGCCCCACCGCCCGGCGGGAGGCGGAGTTCCTCACGGAGATCGGCTGTTCCGTCACCTACTTTGACCGGCCCCGGAGCTGTGCCATTACAGGAGAGGACCGGGTCTCCTCTGTGACCTGCGACGGCGAGACGGTGGCGGCGGAGGGCGTGTTCCTCCTGCGGCCCGCCATGGCCCCTACGGACCTGTTTCCGGGGCTGGAGATGGAAACCGGCTATGTCCGGGTGGACCGGAAGATGGCGACGAACCTGCCGGGGCTGTTTGCGGCGGGAGACTGCACCGGGACGCCCCTCCAGGTATCCAAAGCCGTGGGCGAGGGACTGATCGCGGGGCAGAGCGCGGCGTCTTACGCGGCAAGCCAGACGGCGAAGCAATAACCGACAAACCAAAGAGCGAAAAGCGATAAAGGAGATCACAACGATGCGGAATTTGACAACGGCGGAATTTGATCAGACGGTCCAGAGCGCGCCTCTGGCCATGGTGGATTTCTGGGCGGACTGGTGCGGCCCCTGCAAGATGCTGGGCCCCACGGTGGAGGCCCTGGCGGAGCAGTACGGCGACAAGGTCCTGGCCGGTAAGGTCAACGTGGACCAGGAGCCGGAGCTTGCCCGGCGCTTTGGGATCATGAGCATCCCCACGGTGGTATTTTTGAAAAACGGCGTGGAGGTGGACCGGAAGGTGGGCGTGATGCCCCCGGCGGTCTTTGCCCAGGTGCTGGACCAGAATCTGTAAGCACAGGCATACGCGGGCCGGAGTCTCTGAGGAGGCTCCGGCCCACTTTTTTTCCGGATGGGCGGATTTCGACGGGGTATGTTTGACGAATGGGGCGGAATTTGCTATAATATTCCCCACATCAGAGGAATTTACCTGTTTTGGAGGAATTTGGATATGAAAAACAAGATGAGGCGCGCCCTGGCGTGCCTGGCGCTTCTGGCGGTCCTGGCCGGGGTGACGGCAGTCCCCGCCGCTGCTGCCGGCTTCCGGGACGTGCCGAACAACCACTGGGCGGCGGAGAGCATCCGGCGGTGCGTGAGCCTGGGCTTTTTCCAGGGGAAAAGTGCCGGCGCCTTTGGCCTGGGGGAGCAGATGACCCGGTCTGCCTTCGCGGTGGTGCTGTGCCGGTTCTTCGGCTGGGAGACGCCAAAGCCGGAGACGGCCACCTTTGAGGATGTGCCGGTGACTGCCTGGTATGCCGGGGCGGTGGAGGCCGCCTATGACCACGGGGCGGTCACGGGCCAGCGGGAGGATTTCCGGCCCAATGACGCCATTACCCGGGAGGAGCTGGCGGTGATGCTGGTGCGGGCTTTGGGCTACGGCACCATCGCGGGGCTGGTGCAGGACCTGGAAATGCCCTTTCAGGATGTGACCACCAACGCCGGCTATTTGACCATGGCCTATGATCTGGGACTGATGGACGGCACCTCCGCCACGACGTTTTCTCCGGACAAGACCGCCCCCCGGGAGCAGGTGGCGGTGATTTTGATGCGGCTGTATGACAAGCTCCACAGCGCCCCGCCCAAGCAGGTGGCGGTGCTTTCCGGGGGCACGGCGGTGGATCTGACAGGTCTTGCCGCGGCGGCGATCCCCGGCGGGCACCTGATCGGCGTGGCGGGGAAGGCCTCCCTCACCGGTACCCTGCCGGAGGAGACGGCCGCCCAGCTGTGCCAGAGCGTCCGAAAGGCAGGGGCGAAGGCTCTGCTGTATGTAGACGGCGGCACCTCCGCTCTGAACGCCGCCGCCCAGGAGAGCGCGGCGGTGCTGACTGCGGCGGTGACCGCCGGCGGCTATGACGGGCTGTTTCTGGATATTCCCCAGGCCCAGCGGGAGAGCCGGCGGACACTGACCCAGCTGGCTGAGAAGCTGGCTGGCGCACTGGGAGACAAGGCGCTGTATCTGGCGGTGGAGGCCCCCACCTGGGCGGGGAAGAGCTACGAGGGCTATGATTATCAGGCCCTGGCTGCCGCCGCAGACCATCTGGTGCTGCGGGTCCCGTCTTACCAGCATCGTTCCGGCAGCGTCCCCACCGCGCCGGTGAACCCGCTGGAGGAGGTCTACTATGCGTTGGCCTACTTCAAGGGGATCGCAAAGCCCGACAAGCTGACGCTGCTGCTGGACCCGGAGATCTCGGTTTGGAGCGGCAGCAGCCGCCAGACGCTGACCGATGAGGAGCTGGCAGAGCTGATGACCAGCGGGGAGAGCCACTACTCCAACCGCTATGCCTGCGCCTATCTCACCAAGTCTTTTGCCGGCGGCAAAGATCTGGTGGCCTGGTATCTGGACCGGCAGTCCATGGAAGAGCGGGTCCAGCTGGCCAAGGCCTTTGGCGTGGGGCAGCTGTGCCTGCCGGTGTGGGACGATCACGCCCGGGAGCTGGCCTTTGGAAGCGAGACGAAAACGTAATCAAGGAAATGAGAAGCCCGGAGTCTTTTTCAAAGACTCCGGGCTTTTTTACGTCATGGGACCTGTTCCACCGGCAGGCCTGTGAGATAGCGCCGCACCACGTCGAAGGCGTGATTGGCGGCCAGGCCCTGGAGCAGATCCCGGCGGCGATTGCCGGTATCTATCCGGCGGCAGAAGGTGCCATCCGGGGTATCCAGGCCGATGTAGACAATGCCTACGGGCACGCCCCGCTCGTCCGGGTCCGGTCCCGCCACGCCGGTGACGGAGACCCCCAGGTCCGCGCCGGTGATCCGCCGCACGCCCTGGGCCATGGCCCGGGCACAGGGCTCCGATACTGGACCGTGCTGAGATAGAAGCTGGGCGGGGACGCCCAGGACCTCCCGCTTGATATCGGTCCAGTAGCTGACGACGCCGCCCCGGTACACCCGGGACGCCCCCGGCAGGGCGGTGAGCTTCTCTGCGGCCCGGCCGCCGGTACAGCTCTCGGCGGTGGCCAGGGTAAGGCCCCGCTCCTCCAGCAGGCGGAAGCAGGCCTGGGGCAGGCCGGATACATCCACGCCGTAGACCACAGGCCCCAACGTGGCGCAGACCTCCTCCAGGACCGGCGAGAGCATGGCCTCAGCCTCCCTCTCGCTGGCGGCCTTGGCGGTGGCCCGGAGACGGACCTCAAAGGGCTTGGCATAGGTGGCCAGGGTGGGATTGCGCATCCCGGCCATTTTCTCGTGGAGCAGCTGATCCACAAAGGACTCCCCCATGCCAAAGGTCATGATGTCATGGGAGACAATGACCTCGGAGGACAGCGCCCGAAGATAGGGGACGGCGCAGCGGCGCAGCATGGTCCGCATCTCATGGGGCGGTCCCGGCAGCATCAGCACGTGGACGCCGCCGCTTTCAAAGGCGCAGCCCGGCGCGGTGCCCACAGGATTGTCGAAAACCGTACAGCCCTCGGGCAGCTCTGCCTGCTGGGTGTTGTTCTCCGGCATGGGGGCGTGGATGGCCCCCTCGTAAAAGCGCCGGATCTCCTCCAGAATATCCTGGTGGAGGACCAGCGTCTGCCCGAAGGCGGCGCAGATGGTCTGCTTGGTCAGATCGTCATAGGTGGGGCCCAAGCCGCCGGTGGTGATGAGGATATCTGCCCGCTTTCGGGCGATATCCAGGGCCTCGCTCAGCCGGGCGGGGTTGTCCCCCACCACGGTGTGCCAGAAGACATTGATCCCCAGGGTGGACAGGGCCTGGGAGATTTCCTGGGCGTTGGTGTTGGCGATGCTGCCCAGCAGCAGCTCGGTGCCCACAGCGATGATCTCAGCGGTATGAGACATGGAAGGACCTTCTTTCCGTTACGGCTGTGTCAGGACTTGACCCGGACCCAGGTCTCCCCCTCCAGAGCGCGGGCCACCAGGGCGTCCACGTCCAGGGCAGACTCGGCCTCTCGCACGTCCTCCAGCCGGGGCCGGATGGCGGGGTGCCGGGGGGTGAAGACGGTACAGCAGTCCTCATAGGGGAGGATGGAGGTCTCGTAGGTGCCGATCTCCCGGGCAATGCGGATGATCTCCACCTTGTCCATGCCGATCAGGGGCCGGAGCACCGGCAGATCGGTGACGTCCTCTGTGACGCCCAGGGCCATCATAGTCTGGCTGGCCACCTGGCCCAGAGATTCGCCGGTGACCAGGGCCTGGGCGCCGGCCTTTTTGGCCACAGCCTGGCTGATGCGCATCATGAACCGCCGCATGATCAGAGTGAAATACTCCTCCGGGCACTTCCGGCGGATCTCCTCCTGGATCTCCGTGAAGGGGATGATGTGGACCAGCATGCGGCCGCAGTAGGCCGTCAGCAGCCGGGCCAGCTCCAGGACCTTGTCCTGGGCCTGCTGGGAGGTGTAGGGCGGGGAGACGAAGTGGACCATCTCCAGCGCCGCGCCCCGGCGGGCCATCATCCAGGAGGAGACCGGGCTGTCCAGCCCGCCGGAGAGCAGGCTGACGGCGTGGCCGCCGGTGCCCACCGGCAATCCGCCGGCGCCGGGCATGGCGGGACCGTGGACATAGGCGTGCTTCTCCCGGATCTCCACGTGGACCGTCAGATCTGGGTGGTGGACGTCCACCGCCACCTGGGGAAAGGCCTCGGCCAGGTCTCCGCCCACCTCCTGGGAGATCTGGATGGAGTTGAGGAAAAAGGTCTTGTCTGCCCGCCGGCTCTCTACCTTAAAGGTCCGGGCTTTGGCGAATTCGTCGGCCAGATAGGTCTTGGCGGTGGCCACGATGGCCTCCACCGTCTTCTCGCAGGGGACGGCCCTGGCCACAGAGACGACGCCGAACACCTGCCGGGCGGCGGCCAGGGCGGCTTCCATATCGCAGTCCTCCTTCTGAGGCTCTACGTAAATGGTGCTCTGGCGGACATAGACCTGGAAGCTGCCGCACTGCTTCATCCGCCGCCGGACGTTGGTCACCAGCTTATCCTCAAAGGAGCGGCGGTTCAGTCCCTTCAGGACCACCTCGCCCAGCTTCAGCAGCAGCATTTCGTTGTTGTTCATGATGATTCCTCCGCCTTGTCAGATTCTTGCCCCTTCCGGCCATCGCCGGAGAGGCACGTCCATAATAACACTTCATTATACGCCAGAATCTGCCGTAGGAAAAGCCCTAAATGTCGCCCCGCAGCAAAAACAGCTGTAAAACCTGCTCCGCGAGCCGCAGCTCCCGGGGCGTGCAGTGGGCCAGCAGGGTCTGGATCGGCGTCAGGTCCGCCGTCTCCGGCTCCTGGCCGAAGAGAATGTACTCCATGGAGAGACGAGAGGTCCTGGAGACCTTGATGAGGGTGTCGATGGACATCTGAGAGGTGCCGACCTCGATCTGTCCATAGTAGCCCGCGCCGATATCTGCCAACTCCGCGAACTGCTCCCGGGTCAGGCCCAGCTTATTGCGCTGCTGGCGTAACCGATGCCCGATGGCGACCCGCTCCTGCTTTGTCATGCTTCTCACGCTCCTCTCCCTCAAGTCTAGCGTGCTGAGGGGGAATAAAAAATGTGTCGAAAGATATTGATTTTTGTTATCTTTTGGTGTATTTTTCGGGTATAGAAAACCTGAAAACCGTTGCGGCACAAGGGTTTTAAGCTGATTTGGAAAAAGCGGAATTGTGTACCATGATTGTAACAAAAAGGAATCCGACAGAGCGTGAACATTTTTTGAATTCCCTAAGATGGGAGCTTGGGGAAGGAAAAATAAGGAGACAAATTATTTGATACATAGTTGTAACATTCGGAACGGAGGGAGGACATGCAGGAGTACGTCGTCAACCGACCAGAGCCTGTTGCCATGGAGCGGATTTTGCAAAAAAATCCGGACAACGCGGCGGGTACGATTTTGCGTTTGGCCTGGCAGGCGGGGCTGCTGCGGGATGAGATCCACCGCCTGACCTGGGGACAGATCGACTTTGGAGAGGGGCAGATCCTCTTGCCGGACCGGGCGGTACCGGTATCGGAGGAGCTGGCGCTCTGGCTGCGGGAGCTGCGGGATGGCCGCAACCGCCGTTCAGAGACGGTGGTGCTCTCAGACCGGGACCAGAAACCCCTGACGCCCCAGTCGATCTCTCGCCTGGCCCGGCAGGCCCTGGACGCCGGAGGACAGACCCAGGTCCGCCTGATCGATCTGCGCCACGACTTTGTGCTGCGGCAGCTGGAGACGGAGGACTGGCAATATGTCTCCCGGATTACCGGGATCGAGGCGGCGGCTATGAACGCCCACTTTGCCGCGTACTTAACGGAGAAAAAGGTCTCCACCCGGGCCCGCCGGGAGGAGCCGGCGGCACTGGATGAATTTGCGCTGTGGAAGCTGCTCCAGGCGGAGCGGCTGACGCCGGCAGGCGTGGCGCTGTGGCTGACCTGGCAACTGGGGCTGCGGCTGGAGGAGGTGGTGTCTCTCCGCTGGGACCAGGTGGACGGCGAGGTGCTGAGGCTGGAGGAGCGGACGGTGCCCCTCACCAGCGGCGTGCTGGGGGTGCTGACGGATCTGCGGGCGGCGGAGCCGGAGACCACCTATGTCCTCACCGCGCCCCGGAGCGGCCAGCCCTACGACCGGACCCGGCTTTCCAAGGTGGTCCGGGCGGCGCTGGTGAAAGCGGGGCTGGACAATATCACCCTGCGGGACCTGCGGCTGGACTGCGACATCCGGGTGGGCGGGGAGAATGAGGTGACCGCCTGTCTCCGGCGGCAGCAGTCCATCACCCGGAATGAGACGGCGGAGCTGCTGGGAGTCTCCCGGAGCACCGCCTACAACCGGCTCAAGCAGATGGTCCGCCGGGGCAAGCTGACCCAGATCGGGGCCCGGTACTACCTCAGCGCGGCGGTGGTGCCGCCGGAGCGGCAGGAGGCGGTGATCCTGGACTATCTTAGCCGGGAGGGCTTTGCCTATCGCCAGGATATTGCCCAGCTGCTGGGGATCGAGCCCAGCCAGTGCCGGCCTATTTTGCAGAGGATGGTGACCGCAGGCCAGATCGTCCAGGAGCGCCAGCGTTATCTGCCCCGGGCGGCGGTCATCCGCAAAAATCCTTGAAATCACAAGCGCCAGCGGCGGGAGCGTGGGCCTCTGCCGCTGGTATTTTCTTACTTCTTGTTACAAATATTTCTCACATTTAGATTAAAAAATCATGCTATTTATCATTCAAATTACAACTAACGCGAATCTATGGACAAAGAACGGCGGGGCTGGTAAATTGAACCTGCAAAACGGAGGGCGGGACTCTCGGCCGGAGCAGATACGGATTCGGCTAGCCACGGTATGTGCGCCGGGCAGGGGAAACACCCGAGGTTTTGACAAAGATGGCGGTAATTTCCGCTAATTTAGAAGGAGGAAACCATGAAGAAGTTCCTTTCTCTGGTTCTGGCTCTGGTGATGACCATGTCTCTGGTCACTGTCAGCGCCGGCGCCAAGGAGTTCAAGGATGACGCCGACGTCACTTATGACGAAGCCGTCGCCGTGATCTCCGAGGTTGGAGTTGTCGACGGTTACGAAGACGGCTCCTTCAAGCCTAGCAACACCCTGACCCGTGGTGCTGCTGCCAAGATCATCTGCAACCTGATCCTT
>CAUWNE010000059.1:0-10259 GCA_963560095.1 uncultured Dysosmobacter sp.
CTCAATACGAGAAAAAGGCCACCAAAAGGTGACCTTTTTCGACAGGCTGAAGGCGGCCCCTCCCGATAGGAAGGGGCCGCCTTGAGACTCTTAAAAAAGCGCAGCCACTTTTTCGACGTTCTCAGCGCTTATCCATGCCGCAGGGGAAGGCCTGCTCCGCCGCCAGGTGGTCCAGCACCACGCTCTCATAGAGGCGGTAGCCGCCGGCCAGATTCCAGCAGTCAAAGCCCCGCTGCTCTAAGATCCGGCAGGCGATGTAGCTGCGCAGGCCGCTCTGGCAGATGACGTACACCGGCTTGCCTGCCGGCACCTCGCTCAGCCGCTCCCGCAGCTCATCCACAGGGATATGGAGGGAGTTCTCCACATGGCCAAGGCCATATTCCTCCGCCGTGCGGATATCCAGCAGGGTAACGGAGGGGTCCCGGGACAGGGCGTCCAGCTCATCCCAGTGGAACTGCTTTACCAGACCCGCAGTCAGGTTCTCGATCATAAAGCCCGCCATATTCACCGGGTCCTTGGCAGAGGAGTAGGGCGGTGCATAGGCCAGGTCCAGATCCTTCAGCTCCAGGGCCGTGAGCCCGGCCCGGATGGCGGTGGCCAGCACGTCGATCCGCTTATCCACGCCCTCAAAGCCCACGATCTGCGCGCCCAGCAGCCGGTGGCTGCCCCGCTCATAGACCACCTTCAGCGTCAGGACCTTGCCGCCGGGATAGTAGCCGGCGTGGTTGTTGGGCGAGAGGTAGACCTTGTCGCAGTCGATCCCCGCTCTCCGGGCGGTCTGCTCATTGATGCCGGTGACGGCGGCGGTCATATCAAACACCTTGATGACCGAGGAGCCCTGGGAGCCCTGATAGGAGCTTGTGATCCCGCAGATGTTGTCCGCGGCGATCCGGCCCTGCTTGTTGGCGGGCCCTGCCAGGGACAGCAGCGTATCCTCGCCGGTGACAAAGTGCCTGACCTGGACCGCGTCGCCCACGGCATAGATATCCGGCACGGAGGTCTCCATCCGGTCATTGACCACGATGCTGCCCTTGACGCCCAGTTCCAGTCCCGCCGCCCGGGCAAGGCCCGTGTCTGGCGTCACGCCGATGGCCAGCACCACCATGTCCGCCTGGACCGGCTCCCCGCCCTTGAGCAGGACCCGAACGCCGCCGTCAGCGGCCTCAAAGCCCTCCACGGTGTGGCCCAGCATCAGCCGGACGCCCCGTTCCCGCATCTTTGCATGGATGAAGGAGGCCATATCCGGGTCAAAGGGATTCATCAGCTGCTTGGGCCGCTGGATCATGGTGACCTCCATCCCCAGCTCCCGCAGGTTTTCCGCCAGCTCCAGGCTGATAAAGCCGCCGCCGGCCAGAGCCACGGACTTGGGATGGTGACGCTCCACAAACTCCCGGATCCGCAGGGTGTCCTCCACCGTGCGGAGGGTAAAGAGCTTCTCCAGCCCCACGCCGGGGACCTCCGGCTGGGTGGGCCGGGCGCCGGGGGAGAGAATCAGCTTGTCATAGGTCTCCTCAAATTCCCGGCCGGTCTCCAACTCCCGGACCGAGACGGTCTTGCGGTCTGGATGGATGGCCGTCACCTCATGGCGCACCCGCATATCCACCCGGAACCGGCTCCAAAAGCTCTCCGGAGTCTGGAGGGTCAGTTCCTCCCGGTCGGTAATGACGCCGCCGATGTAATAGGGCAGGCCGCAGTTGGCATAGGACACATAGCCCGAGCGCTCAAAAACCACGATCTCCGCCTGCTCATCCAGCCGGCGGAGTCTGGCCGCCGCCGTGGCCCCGCCGGCCACACCGCCCACAATCACAGTTTTCATCTCAGAATTCCACCTTTCCCCGGTATCTGTTGATCCCGCCGATATTGGTCACCTGCTGATACCCCATGCGGCGCAGGGCCGAGACCGCATAGCTGCTTCTGGCTCCGCTGTAACAGTAGACAAACAGCGGCGTGTTCCGGTCCTCCACCAGGCTGGAAGCCCGCTGGAGCTCCTCCGCCGGCAGATTCCGGCTGCCGGGGATCCGCCCCTCCAGGCGGAATTCCTCGGGAGTCCGGACATCCAGCAGTACGGCGTCTGGGGTGGCGCCGTACCGGCTGACGCCCTCATTGATATCGGGCGTCCGGAAAAAATCAAACAATCCCATAGCCGCTTCCTCTCACAGCATGGATAGGATCTGCTGCTTGGGCCGGGCGCCCATGGCGTGGCTGACCACCTTGCCCTCCTTCATCACCACCAGGGTGGGGATGCTCATGATCTGGAAGGCGGACGCCAGCTCCCGCTGCTCATCCACATTGATCTTGCCCACCTTGATATCCGTGCGCTCTTGGGCGATCTCATCCACAATGGGGCTCACCATCCGGCAGGGGCCGCACCAGTCGGCCCAGAAGTCCAGCAGCACAGGCTTATCGCTCTGGAGGACCTCCTCCTGGAAATTGTTCTGGGTGATATTCAAAATTGACATTGTGATTCCTCCCTGTCTCGTTTCTTGTTGATTGGATTCTATCAGATCTTCCCCGCCTCTTCCGTGATCTTGTCACGGTTCTCAGGTCCGGGCCATGCCGTCCACGCTCAGCACCACGCCGGTGATATAGGACGCCTCGTCCGAGGCCAGGAACACAAAGGCGTTGGCAATATCCTCAGGCTGACCCAGCCGCCGCAGGGGGATCTGGGCGATCATGGGCTCGATGACCTCCTTGGGCACGGCCTTCATCATATCCGTCTCCGTGATGCCCGGGGCCACGGCGTTGACCCGGATGCCCTTGGGGCCCAGTTCCCGGGCCAGGGACACGGTCAGGCCGTTCACCGCGAACTTGGAGGCGGGATAGGCGATGCCGCTGGGCTGGCCGTAGATACTGACCATGGAGGAGGTGCTGAGGATGACGCCGTGTCCTCTGGCCACCATGCACTCTGAGGCCGCCCGTGTGGCGTTGAACACGCCCTTGACATTCAGATCCATCACCCGGTCAAAATCCGCCTCTGTATACTCGGTGAAGGGGGTGCTCTCGGACACGCCGGCATTGTTCACCAGGATGTCCACACAGCCATAGGTCTCCGTGGCCGCCCGGAAGGATTCCCGGACGGACTCCAGGCTGCTCAGGTCCGGGCTGATGGCCGCCACCACGCCCTGGGGGTGCTTCTCCCGGAGCTTCCCGGCCGCCTTTTCCGCCGAGGCAAGGCTGCTGGCCGCCAGGATGACAGAGGCTCCCTCCCGCAGGAAGGCGTCGGCGGTGGCGAAGCCGATGCCGCGGCTGCCGCCGGTGATGATCGCAACTTTATCCTTCAGTCTCATATGGGGTCCTCCTTACACTTTATTTTGTTTGTTGAGGGTAGTATACCCCGGTTTTCCCGGCAAGTCTGTGACAAACTCACACGCCCACAAGAAGCCGCCCCGCCTGCCGGCATGTAAAATGGGCGGTTTCTCTGGCGCGGATCCAAGGCCCCTGGCATCATGATGGCAGGGGGAGGTGGCACATGGTATGAAAGCCCTCCCGCTTTCCGGGGAGGGATCGCGGCGAACGATCCGGCAGTGGTTGATTTGCCCCGTCAATTAGAGGCGGCCGGCTTCTTTCACGCGGGAAGTTCCCGCCCGTCGGGGAATATACAGATCTGTGAGAACTGCCTGTTATTCACAAAAAGGAGAACCCCATTTGTAACTCGGAGGCCGGGTTATCAATGGGGTTCTCCAATCGATCCAGTTCTCAGATGCTTATTTTTCATACCCACGCAGAAGAGCAAGCAGTTTCGCGGCATATACCGCTTCATCGTTCAACAGCTCCTATCCCTCCAATGGACGCTCCAAAATCTTGACTATGGCATCACAGGGCAACGCAAACGGAAGATCGCTCAAGTCTTCCCCGTTTGGTACCACGGCGATCAGAACCAGCGGTTCCAAAAAATCCGACAGCGCCATTAAAAACAAGGTACGGGCTTGTCTGGTGTTTCAGATGATTGCCCAAATCCTCACCTCAGTTTTTCAGATCGCCCGTTGCCGGGTTGTCGATCAGTCTCCCGTCCTCGGTGAAGCGGGAGCCGTGACAGGGGCAGTCCCAGGTGTGCTCCATAGGATTCCATTTCAGGGCACAGCCCAGATGGGGACAGCGTTTGGTGGTGGGCGTCAGCAGGTTGACCACAGCCTCAAACCCATTGACGGCCAACTGAGGATGAAGGATGGAGTGGGAGGGGGAAAATACCTCCGCGTACGGGCTTTCCTTTCCCTGCACAAGATCGCTGAGGAGCATAGCGGACACCATAGCGGTGGTCATGCCCCATTTGTTGAAACCGGTGGCCACATACAAATCTTTCGTGGAGGCGGAATAGGGCCCGATATACGGGACCCCATCCAGACTCATACAATCCTGCGTGGCCCAGTGAGATTGTTCCTCTGCCTGCGGGTAGTGCCGCCGGGCAAACTCCCGCAGTTCCTGCCAGCTGCCGCCCTGTTTTCCGGTGCGGTGGTCACCGCCCCCGATGAGCAGCAAATTTTTTTGATTGCGGAAGGACATCCCCGTCTGTGCCTCGTCCAAATACATACCGTCCACATCTGGTGCATTTTGGAGGGCAATGACATAGGAGCGGTGCTGGTACAGCTTGAGGAAATAGCTGCCGTGCTTGTTGAGAAAGGGAAAGTGGGTGGTCACGATGATCTTCTTGGCACAGATTCGACCGTGATTGGTCACCGCTGTGGTACCGATCAGCTCACGCACCCGGGTGTGCTCATAAATATGCAGGCCCTTTACAATGCCGGAGACGAATTTCAGCGGATGAAACTGTGCCTGATTCGGGAATCTGACCGCGCCAGCAATGGGGAACGGAAGGGGGAGCTTGTCCCCCAATTCAGCCGGAAAGCCCAGCCTTTCCAGAGCATTTAGTTCCCGCTCGATCTTACGCCGGTCATCCAGAGAATAGGTGCAGGCCGCCTTTTCCTCAAAATCGCAGTCAATCTTCCGGCACAACTCCCGGTATGTTTGAAGCGCCGCCTCGTTGGCATCAAGATATTGCTTTGCCCGCTCGATCCCAAACTTGGAAATCAGCTTGTCATAGATCAGCCCGTGCTGGCTGGTGATCTTGGCGGTGGTATTTTTCGTGATGCCGCCGCATATGGTCTCCGCCTCTGCCAGCACATAAGGCACACCGGCACAGTGCAGCTGATAGGCACACAGAATGCCTGCCATACCGCCGCCGATGATCAGCACATCGGTGTTCTTATCTCCGTCCTGAGCCGGAAAGCTCGGATGCTCCCAGGTTTGCTCCCATAGTGATTCCATATACTTCTCCCCGTGATCATTCTGATGATAGTATGATCAAAAAGCAGAAAAGCATGTCTCTTCTTTTACGCCTCATGATTTGGAACAAATTCATAGGCCGCATGGTCACTTTGCAGATCAAACACCGGTTTTCCTCTTTTCCACAGTCTCGCCCGCAGGTGCACATTACAACTCTCCCGAATGGTGCCGGACATCTGTCCGCGCCGCGGCGCACGAAGGGGATGTCCCACATGAGAGGGCGCTATGTCCAGTTCCAGCAGAAGGCTGCCTTGCGACAGGCAGACATGTTCCGGAGAAAATGATGGAACCTTAACGCCCCTGTAAGTTGCCAGGCGATACTCCCTGCCCTGGTGCAAGATGGCGCAGATGCATCCACGGAAGGAACCTCCGCAAAACGGAATATGGGCGATGGAAACCATCACAGAACATGGTTCCGGGAAATCGCTGCACTGCATCCACAGGTAGGAGCGCGGAAAGGAGGTTCCACTGTCTTTTTCTGCATAGCCCAAACCACCGTCGAAGCGGTGCAGATGTCCATCCATTATGACGCCGCCCTGGAGGGTATGCGCCATGCTGAGAACGCCGTGCCGGCACTCCATGGGAAAAAAGCGGAATGACCCCATGATATCGGAACCGAGCGGCGCAAATGGTCCGTAGGTGATCTCGCCGCTGATCCCGGGCAACGCAATATGACACCCCCGCCTTGAAAACCAGCATCCATCCGCTCGTATCATACCGTCACGGATGGTCAGATTCGACACCTCAAATTGTCGGGCATCTTCTTGCGAGATCAGTTGGATAAAAGCGCCGCTCTCCGCCCGGCCGGGGATGAATGCCATCATGTCATCCCCTTTTTGATGCTTAAAATACCAGCCCTCAAACCCTCTTTGTCCCGACATCCGCATGTCACAGCCCTCCTTTGAGGAATGGACTCAGTATGCCCGTATGCGCGGGATATCAGACGATATGGATGTACTTCTCAACGAAACGCAGCTACATCCGCATTTCTGCTCCGCCAGATCCCAGTTTGCCGGGTTCCACCAGTCGTTGATATCGTCCGCCATCTTGTTATCGTGTTTCAAAGAATAGGCGTGTTCCCACACATCTGACTGCCGTGTTCAGGCCGTCTGCCAGGAGCGGCGACCGCTTTCTCCGATTCTCTTTCACCGCGTTCTTCTTCCTGCCTGCCGGCGGCCCCTGCCCTTGGCCTTCTTCCGTTTCACCGGTGCGCCCTTGCTGCTGGGGCGGGACGCCAGCAGGATCACTGCCGTCAGGGCGATGACCGCCGCCATGCCCAGGAGGGCCAGCGGGATGCTGGGGGCTTGTGTTGCTCCGTTGTATGCCTGCATATCAAAGCCGGCCAGCACCAGCGCCGCGGAGAAGGGGTAGGCGGAGAGCAGGAACCCGCTCTTGAAGAACAACATGCAGTACCCCAGGAAAAAGGTCAGGATGGAGCCGCCCAGATAGGCACCCCGCATCTGGCCGAATATCAAAATCATGGGCATACAGACCAGGAAGGTGGTCAGCGCCGCAGCCACCACCTGTCCGCCCTGCCGGAGGATCACCACAGGCGTCAGTCCGGGAAGACCTGCCAGCGTTCCCGTAAGCACCGTCACGGCCACGCTATAAAGGCCAAACAGTAGAGACAGCAGACCGGTGACTGCCAGTTTGCCCGCTAAGAGCTTTGGGTAGGACACCGGGACAGTGAGCAGGTTCTTCATGGTGTCGTGGGTATTCTCCCGGTCTGTGAACCACCCGCCGATCATCACCAGAGAGATGGGGAGAAACACCTGGGTATTGCCCCACACCACATTGGCGAACAGGTGGATAAAGTCAAAGCTGGGGTCCCGGATCTCCGGGTTCACAACCAACTGCGTCCCATACTGGGCCACCGGGCAGAGGGCTAGGGCCACAATGCCCACCAGCAGGATCTGGCATCGCCGCAGCTTCCGCCACTCCGTTTGCATGATATTCCACATATGCTGCACCTCCTCAGACGCCCTGGCGCTTGTAGACCAACGCGATCAGGGCCAGAAACACTGCCGCCTCAACACCGGTCACCAGAAACGCCTGGGCGGTATTCAGGAAATAGGGGCTGATCCGCTCCAACAGGGCCGCCATCTCGGCACTGGGGCCGGAAAAGTCGAGATACTGAAAATACCAGCGAAAGGTCAGCGGTCCGGGCAGCAGCGTCCCCAGGTTCAGGCCGAAAGGCTGGGTGGTAAAGATCTCGCTCATACTGAAAATATAGTTGACGGCAGTGTAGAAAAAGGTGATGATCACGGAGATGATATAGCTCCGGTTCAGCAGCACCACCAAAAGGATGCAGGGCAGGGCCCCGGCCCACATCATGATCCCCTGACCGATCCCTACAAGGAAGAGCCGCAAGAAGCCCACCGGCTCCCACCCGGCGGCCAGCACGATGAACAGGATCACCAGACCGCCCACCGCCATGAAGACGACGGCAAAGAGAAGCAGCAGCATCATTTTTGCCATGGCCAGAGCAGGCTTGCCCACCGGCACCGTCATCAGGTTTTTCAGCGTGTCGTTGTCCTGTTCCTCAAAAAGCAGGTTGGAGGCCAGCACCACCAGGGCCGGCATCAAAAGCAGATAGGCGCTCATTTGGAACAGGGTGGACATCATGCCGTCCACCGCCTCGGCCCCGCTGGTGAACTCCTGAAAATCCGGCAGAAACAGGGCGCATCCCAGAGGGATCAGGGCGGACACGGCAGCGGCGGCAAAGAACAAAGGCTTACGCCGCAGCTTGGCAAATTCACACCGCAGGAGATTAAGCAATGCCCTCACCCCCTGTGATACGCTTGAAGTAGTCCTCCAAGGTGTCCTCATAGAGATGGGCGTCAGACACCACCAGCCCAGCTTCCACAAATCGCCGCACCGCCGCGCCGGTGTCCAGGCGGAGATCCCGGACCGTCAACTCCCGCCCGTTCTCCACTGCAACATCCCGCACCCCCATTTCCCGCTGGAGCAGCTGGGCGGCCACCGGGGCGTTGGACACAGCGAATCGGAGGACTTTCCCATTCTTCTGTTCCAGCTCCACAAGGCTCTCCTCCTCCAGAAGAACACCGTGGTCGATGATCCCGATGTCATCGGCCAGCAGGGCGATCTCGGAGAGGATGTGGCTGGAGATCAGGATGGTCTTGCCCCGCTCCTGGCACAGCGCCCGGATGAAATCCCGCACCTCGGCAATGCCAATGGGGTCCAGGCCGTTGATGGGCTCGTCCAAGATCAGCAGCTCCGGGTCGTGCATCACCGCCAGGGCGATGGCCAGCCGCTGTTTCATGCCAAGGGAGTACTGGGCGTAGCGTTTCTTGTCCCGGTAGGGCAGGTTCACCAGTTCCAAGGCGCTCTTGATGTAGTTGGGGCTCTTGAGGCCCCGGAGCCGGGCGAAGATCTGCAAATTCTCTGTCCCGGTCAGGTTGGGATAGAACCCCGGGGACTCGATGAGACTGCCGATGCGGGGCAGGATGCGCGTTTCATTCCCCCTCAGCGGCTGGCCGAAGAGGGACACCGTGCCGGATGTGGGAGCGGTCAGGCCCAGGAGCATCTTCATCGTAGTGGTCTTTCCCGCTCCGTTTCGTCCTAAGAGACCGTAGATGCGCCCCTTGCGCACATGGAGATTCAAGTTGGAGACGCTGACCTGATCCCCGTATCGTTTGGTAAGTCCTCTGGTTTCGATGATACAGTCGCTCATAAGCGGTATCCAAATGATAAACTACAAGTTCTACTCCGCCACTGTAACAAAAGAACTCCCTCCCGGTTCAAATTCCGGGAGGGAGTTTCTTGTGATAGGTTGGTCAAACGATTTTTGCCTGTCCCATGATGTGCAGCACTTCAGCACACCCACTGCCGCCCCGAACATTGGAAATACTCACGGACGGAACCCAAAAAGAAAGACATGACCATAAGTCATGTCTTTCTTTTTGGAGGTGACACCCGGATCTGAATCGAGCAAGCCGGGTTTTAGCCCGTTCTAGCAAATGTCGAAAAGTGTTGCGCCGCAATGGTTTTCTTGATTTCAACTTTTTAGCTTGTCCCGTCTAAAGCCGCCCAATGTTATTCCCCTAAGGCTAAAAATAAGGTTAATTTTTGAGCCACGCAGGATATACCATTCTTCTATTTGTCAATCATTTCGATTTCGCAATCCAAGAGTTTCTGCTCTCTCATGTACAAATTGGAGTGTTCAACAATGTAAGTCGCCGGATAATACATATCGCGATCCGGATTGTATCCAAGGAACAGATGATAATATATTACATCTCCCTGTATCGCCGCACCCTTTCTTCTATACAGATAATACTCCGCTTCAATTTTTGAACCAACCGTTTTCGCATCAAAAGATACGATGATCTTGCACTCTCCAGAACACAACATATCTTCTATTTGCTCAAAGTTCTGAATACGTTCCTCGATTTCAGAATACTTTATGCTCGCAGTAATCTCCTGTTCCGAAATGGCACCTTTTTTAATTTCGCGATAAAACTTATCTTTCAACTGAGGTGCACTAATATGCGGCAGGTCATCCAAATGCTGAAATCCCGCTAAATGATGGTAGTACTCCGGCGAAAATTTCAAGATAAAAGAATCTCCGGTTTCAATGGAGATTTTATATCTATGTTCTCGTAATTTTTCGAACACTTCTATGGTCTTTTCTATTTCTCCCATATCGTTCTCCACCTGCACAATTACAGCAAAATAACAAAAAAACCACCCTAACAATCGTTAGGGTGGCTATGCTTGGTTTTGAGTGTTTTTATTTTCGGCATATGCCTAGTTGGCACTTGGAGACCACACAACCCTAAAAGAACCTCCGCAAGCACTTTCCAACCAAATCCTTGCATCAAAGGCGGGATACTCATCCCTTGCTTTTATTATATGCAGGCTTCGATGAAATGTCAATCAGAATTTCATCCGGAATTCTTTTCGGCGGGATTTAATATTAGATTGTGCAAAGGTCAACGGCCTTCGCACAGTCTAAT
>CAUWNE010000060.1:0-10230 GCA_963560095.1 uncultured Dysosmobacter sp.
GCCGACAATACTTGGCTGGCGACGGCCCGGGAAGATAGGTAGTGCCAACACAAAGGACACCTGACAGATGCTTCTGTCGGGTGTCTTTTTTTGTATTGACAAGCATCGGTCATCTAGGTAAAATGAGCATAGATGACCAAGGTATAGAAAGGAGGTCCCCCATGAAGATCGACAAGAGCCTGATGACCGGCAGCACCACCATGCTGATCCTCTCCCTGCTGGCCGGGGAGGAGATGTACGGCTACCAGATGATCACGGAGCTGGCTCGCCGCAGCGATGATACTTTTGAACTGAAGGAGGGGACGCTGTACCCTATCCTGCACACCCTGGAGGCGGATGGACTGGTGACGGTCCGGGAGCGGGAGGCGGAGACCGGACGGGTCCGGAAGTATTACCGCATCACCCGGAAAGGACAAAAGGCCCTGAAAGAGAAGAAAGAGGAATGGAGCTGGTTCACTGAGAAGGTCAACGCCGTGCTCTGCGGCGCTGTTTGAGGGACGGCCTATGAGAGGATGGAAACAGAACAGGGCTCCCACCCGCTTCGTCTGGGTCTGGGGGCAGTGGTGTGACAAGGTGACCGAGCAGGTCCGGTTCCGGCCGGACCGGGAGGCCATCCGCCAGGAGCTGCTGGCCCATTTGGAGGACAGCGCCGCCGATTGGGAGCGGCGGGGCGAGACGCCCAAGGAGGCCGAGCAGCGGGCGCTGGCGGCCATGGGGGACCCGGTGGCCGTGGGCAAGGCGCTGGACCGGGCCCACAAGCCCTGGCTGGGCTGGCTGTGGCGGCTGAGCCAGTGGATGCTGCTGGGCATGACGGCGGTGGCGCTGATGGCGGTGTTCTCCGGCAACCAATGGGAGATCTTCTGGAGCAATCTCCAGGGCCAGCTGGCCTGGACGGACCCGCCGGTGACGGCCCACTATGCAGCGGCGCCCCATACGGATCTCTGGCTGGCGCCGGAAGCAGTGACCGAGGAGGAGGGCTTGATCCACGCCCGGGCCAAGCTCTGGATCGAGATGGACGGCCCGGCGATGCAGCCCGGTTGGCTTTATGGTCTGTCAGTTACCACGGACCAGGGGGAGGTGGCTCTTCTGGAGCGGAGGGCAGACGGCACCTGGCCGGAGAGCGGCTATTATAGCTGGAGCGAAAGCGGTTCTGCGGGCTGGACCCGGTATATATACGAGCTGGAGCTGGTGCTGACGGAGCGGCCGGCCTGGGTGGAGCTGCGGTATCTGCCGGCGGCGGGGACTGGGTCCTGCGGGCGGAATGGAGGGACGGAGCATGAGACGACGGAGACGGATCTTCAAAAATTTGCTGCTTTGTCTGCTGCTGGCCCTAGGGAGCGTGGTGGTGCTGGATTTCCCAGCCTACACCGTGGAGGCCATGTGCCGGGAGGTGGAGCGGGAATATCTGCTGGCCAACCTGGAGCCCCTGTATGTCCTGCGGGACCGGAAGGAATACAGTGACAGAAGCGATCACTTCACCTTTGTGGTGGCCCGGAGCGGTGAGCACTACATCGCCTTTCAGTATGAGCGGGAGGGCTTGCAGAGCTGGAAATATTACCAGAGATACATCCCGAAGCTGGGGCAGGGGACCCTCTGCACCGCCAGAAACGGCACGCTGTATGTGGCGGGGCCTTTGGGGGAGACGGTCTCCGCCGTGGCGGAGGTGACCGTGAAGCAGAGCCGCACCGTTCGGGACCCGGAGACCGGCGTGATCCAGCCGATGGAGAAAGCGCCGGAGCAGCGGACCTTCCGCTTTCAGGGGGAGCTGGCCGAGGAGAACCTGCTTCTCTTTCGCTACCGGGAGGGGGAGCCCCATTTATGGCCGGAGACCACGCCGGAGGCGGAGCGGAATCTGGAGGATCTGGCTCATCTGTGGTACCGGGAATATGTCAAGGGCGTCAGCGGACACAGTGTTCCCCATGTGGAGGTGCCGGTGACGGTGACGCTGTACGGCGGCCAGGGGCAGGCGCTGGACACCTGGGAGCTGTCGGTGGACACCTATGAGCTGCGGTGGTGACGCCGCCGGATGGGCAAGGAACAGAAAAAGGGGACGGTATCGTTCGATACCGTCCCTGATCGATTGTTGGGGGCGTTCAGCCGGGGAACTCCACGTACAGCTCCCGGACCGCGTTGGGGTCATCAGGGGCCGCCGGCGGGGCGGGGGGCTCTTCGTGGGGGCCGTCCCGCCATTGAAGGAACTTGGGGGCCACCTGGGGGAACAGGGCCAGGGAGAGCACGTCCTCGTCGCTCTTGGCAAGGCCCTGGAACTCCTCCCGGTACTTGGGCACCTCCGGGTCCAGCAGATCCGCCGGACGGCAGGTGATCACGTCCTCCGGCGCGATGCCGGCCTTGGCCCGGACGGCCTCGTTCACCTGGCCGGGGAGGGCGCCGTACTCGCCTCGGAGCATGGCCTTGGACTCCTTGGTAAAGGTCTTGTACCGCTCGCCCAGGATCACGTTCATCACCGCCTGGGTGCCCACGATCTGGCTGGAGGGGGTCACCAGAGGGGGATAGCCGTAGTCCTCCCGGACCCGGGGGATCTCCGCCAGCACCTCGTAATACTGATCCTCTTTCCCGGCCTGCTTGAGCTGGGAGATCAGGTTGGAGAGCATGCCGCCGGGGACCTGATAGAGCAGGGTGTTGGTGTCCACATTCAGCACCTTGGGGTCCAGGCTGCCCTGGTCCTTGAGCTTCTGAGCCACCTTGCGGAAGTGGGCGGCGGCCTCGCTCATTTGATTGAGGTCCAGCCCCGTGTCCCGGACCGTGCCCTGGAGGGTGGCCACCAGGGACTCTGTGGCGGGCTGGGAGGTGCCGTTGGCCAGGGGGGAGAGGGCGGTATCCACGATGTCCACGCCGGCCATGGCGGCCATGAGATAGACCATGTCGCCGGTGCCGGTGGTGTTGTGGGTGTGGAGGTGGATGGGCAGGTCCACGGTCTCCTTGAGACGCTTGACCAGGGAATAGGCATTCATAGGAAGGAGGAGGTTTGCCATATCCTTGATGCAGATGACGTCGGCGCCCATCTGGGCCAGCTCCTGGGCGAGCTTGACGAAATAGGCCTCGTCGTGGATGGGAGAGATGGTATAGGAGAGGGTGGCCTCCACCATCCCGCCGTATTTTTTGGTGGACTTGATGGCCTGCTCCAGGTTGCGCACGTCGTTGAGGGCGTCGAAGATCCGGATGATGTCGATGCCGTTTTCAATGCTCTTGCGGCAGAACTGGTCCACCACGTCATCGGCGTAGTGCTTGTAGCCCAGGATGTTCTGGCCACGGAAGAGCATTTGCAGCTTGGTGTTGGGCAGGGCGCGGCGCAGTGCCCGCAGGCGCTGCCAGGGGTCCTCGTTCAAAAAGCGCATACAGGCGTCAAAGGTGGCGCCGCCCCAGCACTCCAGGGACCAGTAGCCGATGGAGTCCAGCACCTCGCAGGCGGGGAGCATATCCTCCTCCACCCGCATCCGGGTGGCCGCCTGGGACTGGTGGGCGTCCCGAAGGATGGTGTCGGTGATGCGCAGGGGGGTATTTGATAGAAATTCCATAAAAAGCCTCCGCTTGCCTGCCAGGGCCGGCTGCCGCCGCTGTGGGAAGGGGAATCGCCGGCCCCGGTGGCGAGATCACGTTTTTTGGTTCTGCATCGTTTCCGAAAAAGCCTTCGCTGACCGCCAGGCTGGGTCGCCGTCGCTTCGGCTGAGATCATCACCCAACCCAGTAGCGAGCTAAGTTCTTTTTGGATCTTTTTCTTGAAAGAAAAAGATCAGCCGAAGAGGGAGATCAGGACGCCGGCGGCGATGGCCGAGCCGATGACGCCAGCCACATTGGGCCCCATGGCGTGCATCAACAGGAAGTTGCCGGGGTTGGCCTTCTGACCCACCATCTGGGAGACCCGGGCGGCCATGGGCACGGCGGAGACGCCGGCGGAGCCGATAAGGGGATTGATCTTCTCCTTGAGGAACAGGTTCATGAACTTGGCCAGGAGCACGCCGCTGGCGGTGCCGAAAGCAAAGGCCACAATGCCCATCGCCAGGATCTTGAGGGTCTGGAGGGAGAGGAAGGTGTTGGCGGTGGCGGTGGCGCCCACAGACACGCCCAGGAAGATGGTGACGATGTTGATCAGCTCGTTCTGGACGGTCTTGCTCAGCCGCTCGGTGACGCCGCATTCCCGGAAGAGATTGCCCAGCATCAAACAGGCGATCAGCGGACCGGCAGAGGGCACCAGCATCGCCACGAAGATGGTCACCACGATGGGGAAGAGGATCTTCTCCTTCTTGGTGACCTCTCGCAGGGGCTTCATCACGATCTGGCGCTCCTTCTCCGTGGTCAGCAGCTTCATGATGGGGGGCTGGATCACGGGGACCAGGGCCATGTAGGAGTAGGCCGACACGGCGATGGGACCCAGCAGGGCCGGGGCCAACATGGCGGCGACGAAGATGGCGGTGGGGCCGTCGGCGCCGCCGATGATGCCGATGGAGCCGGCCTCCGGGCCGGTGAAGCCCAGCAGGCGGCAGCCCACATAGGTCAGGAAGATGCCCAGCTGAGCCGCAGCGCCCAGCAGCAGGCTCTTGGGATTGGCGATCAGGGGTCCGAAGTCGGTCATGGCGCCCACGCCCATGAAGATCAGGCACGGATAGATGCCAAGCTTCACGCCCAGGTACAAAATGTCGATCAGGCCCGTGCTCACGGTGACGTCGGAGAGGGTCATGCCGTAATAGGCGGCGGCCTGCTCCGCCTGGACCAGGGCCTGGATCTGAACGTCAAAGGTACTCAGGGCGCTTCCGCCGGCGGCGGAGATCTCCGCCATGGCCTGCTCCAGCATCTCGGGGCTGAACACCGTCTGAACGGTGGCCAGGAGCTGGTCCACATAGGGGGCCAGCACGTTTTGGGCCACGCCCAGCTCCTGCATCTCTGCCAGGAACGCTGCCGTGACCGGCTCTCCGCCGATCAGGTCCCAGTGGATGTGGCCGCCTGCAAAGAGGATCTCATGGAACATGTTGGCCCCGGGCAGGTTGGTCATCAGCATGCCAAAGGCGATGGTCACCATCAACAGGGGCTCGAACTTCTTTTTGATGCCCAGGTACAGCAAAAAGCAGGCGATGGCCAGCATGACCAGGTTCTTCCACCCGCCGTCCTGGAACAGCAGGGCAAAGCCTGTGTCATTGAAAAAATTTAAAATCGCTTCCATCATGCGTCCTCCGCTTCCTTACTGGATGACGCACAGCGGCGTGCCGGACTCCACCGCCGCGCCCTTGGAGACGCTGACAGCGGCAGCCACGCCGTCCCGGGGGGCCATGATCTCATTTTCCATCTTCATGGCCTCCAGCACAAAGAGCACGTCGCCCTTCTTCACGGCAGCGCCGTTTTGGACGTTGACGGCCAGGATGGTGCCGGGCATGGGGGCGGTGACAGGCTCGCCGCCGGCGGGAGCAGGGGGAGCGGCGGGGACAGGCGCTGCCGCAGGGGCGGCGGGAGCGGGGGCTGCGCCGGTCAGCTCCTCCAGCTCGATCTCATAGACGGTGCCGTTGACACTCACGCGGTACTTTTTCATGGTGGTTCTCCCTTTCTCTCGTTTGATCGGTGGTTACAGCTTCTTCATGGACAGGATGCGGATGCCGGTGATGTCCGTTCCCAGCTCCTCTGCCAGGGCGGCGGAGATGGCGGCGGCCAGCTGCTGGCGGTCCGGCTCCGGCGCTTCCAGGGCGGGGGCGGGGGCTTCCGGGACGGCGCCCTTGCGGCCTTGGCACAGACGCCCCATCACCGTGGTCAGGACGATCAGGCAGATCAGCCCGAAAAACACCGTGCCCATTCCCATCACACAGACGAAAATATGCGAGTAGTCCATAGGGGTTCCTCCTGACAAATGATTCCTCTCGGCGCACAAGGAGACCGTCTTTTGTCAGCCAGCGGCGCGCGCCTGCGGCCGGAGGCGGAAAAAAACGGATGATCCCTGCACATCGACTTTGTGGATATTATAACATTTTGACACAAGTAAAACAATTACGTATCTTCTGATTTCTATTCCTGTGAATTGTTGAAGTTGCTTAAAAACAGTCTGCCGCCGGCGGCGGGGGCTGGGCAGGGGCGGGAATGTGTGCTATACTGATCCGGACACGGCGCGCCGCGCCGGAGAGAGAGGGGAGTATCTGATGCGCTATCACGGAGTGATCCCGGGCCGGTTCCTGGCCCGGCCCAACCGCTTCATCGCCCAGGTGGAGACGGCGGCGGGGGTGGAGACCGTCCATGTGAAAAATACCGGCCGGTGCCGGGAGCTGCTGGTACCGGGGGCCCGGGTCTATCTGGAGCCGTCGTCCAACCCGGCCCGGAAGACGCGCTATGACCTGATCGCCGTGGAGAAGGGCGAGAAGCTCATCAACATGGATGCCCAGGCCCCCAACCAGGTCTTTGCCGAGTGGGCCGCCGCCGGCGGCTTTTTGCCGGATGTGACGGCGGTCCGGCGGGAGGTGGTCTGGGGGGAGTCCCGGCTGGACTTTTGTCTGGAGACGGAACGGGGGCCCTGGCTGGTGGAGGTCAAGGGCGTCACCTTGGAGGAGGGGGGCTTTGCCCGCTTCCCCGACGCCCCCACGGAGCGGGGCGTGAAGCATTTGCAGGAGCTGCGCCGGGCGGCGGAGGCCGGGCTGGGGGCGGCGCTGTGCTTTGTGGTCCAGATGGAGGGCATCCGGAGCGTGGCCCCCAACGACGAGACCCACCCGGCCTTTGGCCGGGCCCTGCGGGAGGCGGCGGAGGCCGGGGTGACGATCCTGGCCCGGTCGTGCGCCGTGACGCCGGAGAGCCTGGAGATCCGGGACGCGGTGCCGGTGGCGCTTTGAAATGAGGGAGGAGATCGCATGAGTTGGCTGGAGCTGCTGCTGGTGGGCGTGGGACTGTCTATGGACGCCTTTGCGGCGGCGGTGTGTCAGGGCCTTTCCATGAGGCGGATGGACTGGAGCCGGGCCGCCGTCATCGCGCTGTTTTTCGGGGGCTTTCAGGCGCTGATGCCCTTTCTGGGCTGGCTGCTGGGGTCCCGGTTCGCCGGGTATATCCAGAGCGTGGACCACTGGATCGCCTTTGTGCTGCTGGGCATTTTGGGGCTGAATATGATCCGGGAGGCCTTGTCTCCCGACGATGACGAGACCGCCTGCGCCCCGGCCGAGGGGCTGGACCTGGGGCGGCTTACCATGCTGGCGGTGGCCACCAGCATCGACGCCTTGGCAGTGGGCGTGACCTTTGCCTTTTTGGAGGTGCGCATCCTGCCTGCCGTCACCTTGATCGGCTGGACGACCTTTGGCCTGTCCCTTGTCGGGGTGGCTGTGGGAAACGCCTTTGGGGCCCGGTACAAGCGCCGGGCGGAGCTCTCCGGCGGGGTGATCTTGATCCTGCTGGGGGGGAGGATCTTGCTGGAGCATCTCTTTTAAGGGGGTGCCCCCCTGGGGCGCGCCGACCCCGGCGCGGGGGGTTTCGCGCCGACGCGGCGCGGGGACGTTTTTTCGCGCCACGGGCGCGGGGACGGGGGACGCCGGCTTTGCCGGCGGGGGATGCACCCCCCATTCTCTTTTTGGGGCGCCAAAAAGAGAACGGGCCGTGCACGGTCCAAGAGAAAAAACGCTTCGCGGTGGGGGTGTCTGTCGGGTTTTAGGAAAGTCTCTGCCCGCGGCGTGGATTGCGCGTGGGTTTTGGAGGTTTGGGACACTCCCTGCGCCGATTTCCGCTGGCGCTCCCCTGAGAGCGCCGGGGTAGCGTAAGCGCGGGGAAGACCGCTTTCTGCTTGCGCTCCTCTGGGAGCGCCGGGGTAGCGTCAGCGGGGCTCGGAGGGCGGGCTTTTCTTTGACCTCCAACGACGACCGCCAGAGTATGCACGCGGGGAACGCCGTTTTCCGCTGGCGCTCCTCTGGGAGCGCCGGGGCAGTGTCAGCGGGGCTCGGAGGGCAGGCTTTTCTTCAACCACCAGCGACGACCGCCAGAGTATGCACGCGAGGGAATCCGATTCAAAGGACAAGAACGGCGCGCGCCGGTAGGGGAGTGCAGATTTGGTGGCAGTCCGCTAGAACAGCCCCCGTATTTAAGCGAACTTGCGCATACGCGCAAGTTCCGCGCCAAGCGTTCTTTTCTTTTGGACCGTGCACGGCCCGTTTTCTTTTCGGCAAGACCAAACGGGGCCCCCGCAGGAACCCAGCGGAGCGGTTCCTGTGGGGAGAGGAGGAGCAAGGGAGCGTGCGCAATTTTCGCCGTCAGGCGGAAATGGAGCCAAGCGGACTTTGCGACGACGACAATGGGGGGTGGAATTTCTTCTGGCAAAGCCAGCACTTTTTCATTTCTTATGTAACAAACACCGCGATCCGGACACTGATGGAGTGAAAGGGGGGATGGCCTATGGAGGAGCTGCTGCGGGAGGTGTTCACCGCCCACTACCGGGATGTGTACGGCTACCTGTACAGCCTCAGCCGGGACGCCGCCCTGTCAGAGGACTTGGCCTCGGAGGTGTTTTTGGAGGCGGTGCGGTCCATCTCCGGCTTCCGGGGCGAGTCGGACGTGAAGACGTGGCTGTTCTCCATTGCCCGGCACCGGTGGTTTGCCCATCTGCGCAGAAAGCGGCGCCAGCCGCCCCTTTTGACGGAGGAGACGGAACCGGTGGGGGAGAGCCTGGAGGACCAGTACCGCCGCCGTGAGACGGTGGAGCGGCTGCGGGCCCTGGCCGCCGGTCTGCCGGAGCGGAACCGCCGGGTGCTGGAGCTGCGGATGGAGGGCTATTCCTACCATGAGATCGGGGCGGCGGTGGGGATCAGCGAGGCCTCGGCCCGGGTCATAGAATTCCGGGCCCGGACGAAGCTCCGGGAACAGCTGAGAAAGGAGGGGTTTGATGCGCTGTGAGATCACCTGTGAGATGTGCATGGACCTGATGCCCCTGGTCCGGGACGGCATTGCCAGCGAGGACAGCCGCCTGGCGGTGGAGGACCATCTCCGGTCCTGCCCCCAGTGCCGGGCGCTCTACGGCGGCGAGACCGTCCCGCCGGAGAGCGACGGTACGGCGGTGTTTCGGGCCCTGCGGCGGCGGATGGGACTGCTGACGGCCCTGGTGATGCTCTGCGGGGCCATGGTGGGCCTGGGGCTGACCAACAGCAGCGGCATGTTTTATAACAGCGTCCTCATGCCGGTGGTGGGGGCCCTGGGCTATTGGGTCTTCCGGCGGCGGGCGGTGTACCTGGTGCCGGGGCTGCTACTGGTGCTCCATCTGGCGGCGGCGCTGGTGGATCTGCTGCGGGGAACGGAGGCGCTGGACCTGCTCTCCGTCCTGCTGTGGACCGGGATTTACAGCCTCTTCGCCCTGGCGGGGATGGCGGTGGTGTGGCTGCTGCGGGTGGCCTTTGGAAAGGAGCGATGAGATGAAAAATCATCCCAAACGGATCGCCGCGCTGATTCTGGCGCTGGCGCTGCTGGCGGGGCTTGGCTGGGTGGCCAACGGCCTGTTGGGCAATCCGGTCTCCCGGATGCTGGCCGCCCGGACGGCCCGGACCTATCTGGAGGAGACCTGCCCTGATCCGGACTATGTGCTGGAGGAGGTGCGATACAGCTTTAAGGAGGGGGGCTACCACGCCTATCTGGCCGTCCCCGGCAGCGAGGACCGGCGCTTTACCCTGGGCATCGGCATGGGGGGCCGCCTCCGATGGGACAACTATGACAGCGAGGTGGCCGGCCGATGGACCACCGCCCGCCGGCTGGACCAGGCCTATCGGGAGCTGGGAGACCGGGTGCTGGAGAGCGCCGCGTTCCCCTATGAGACCCACATCGCCTTTACCACCCTGGAGTTCTGCCCCAGGGAGGCCCTGGGCGAAGAGGGCGTGCCGGACTACGCCATGGTCCAGGAGGAGCTGGAGCTGGACGGGGTCTATGACATGGCGGAGCTGGGGGCCCAATGCGGCCATCTGGTCCTCTACCTGCGGGTGCCGGGAGAGCACACTGCCCAGCGGGAGGCGGAGATCCTGGCGGACGTCCGGGAGCGGCTGGAGGCAGGCGGCGTGCCCTTTCGGGATGCGGAGCTGGTCCTGTGGCCTATGGAGGAAGAGACTTTCAAAAAAGTGGCATAGCCACTTTTTTGAGTGGGGGATCGCGCTGCACTCTGCGCCTTCCGGCCTGCGGCCGGTGCGACGCTCGCTCCGCGAGAAGTATGTTCTGCCAGGTACACGCCCCGACAGAACATGATTTCAAGATTTACAATTCAAGTGCAACACATGGAGATAGGTAAAA
>CAUWNE010000061.1:0-9893 GCA_963560095.1 uncultured Dysosmobacter sp.
CACTCCTTTTTACCTATCTCCATGTGTTGCACTTGAATTGTAAATCTTGAATTTCGATTTATTCGCCGCCTGCGGGCGGCGAACTCTGTGAGTTTCTTCGATACGCTGGAGCGCCCCGGACGCCAATGGCGTCCGGGGCGCTTGTAGTTTTTCAGGTCTGACGGGCTGCGGCCTGGGCCATCCGGGCCCCGGCGCTGCGGACCGTCCGCCGCAAAAAGATGGCGCTGAGTGTGGTGGACATGATCTCCGCGATGGGGAACGCCCACCACACCAGCTCCAGCCGCCCCGTCTGGGCCAGGAGCCATGCCGCCGGCAGCAGCACCACCAGCTGACGGCACACAGAGACGATCATGCTGTAAAAGGGATTGCCGATGGCCTGGCACACAGAGCCCGCGATGATGCAAAAGCCCGCCAGCAAAAAGGAGATGCTGATGATCCGCAGGGCAGGGATGCCGATGGCCGTCATCTCTTCCGAGGCCTCGAACAGCGCCAGCAGCACGGCGGGGCCGGTCTGGAAAAGGGCAAATCCCGCCACCATGATGGCTACGGCGGTGAAGATGGTCAGCCGCACCGTCTTCCACACCCGCTCCGGCCGGGCCGCGCCGTAGTTGTAGGAGATGATGGGGACCATGCCGTTATTCAAGCCGAAGATGGGCATGAAGATGAAGCTCTGGATCTTGAAGTAAGCCCCGAACACCGCCGTGGCGGTGGGGGTAAAGGTAAAGAGGATCTTATTCATGCCGAAGGTCATCACCGAGCCGATGGACTGCATGACGATGGAGGGGAAGCCCACCCGGTAGATCTCCTGAACCACCGGCTTATCCCACCGGATCAGCTTGAGGCGCAGATCGATGTCCGGATTGCACTTGAGGTTCATCACCACCGCCACCACGGCGGCCACGATCTGGCCCAGCACCGTGGCCAGGGCCGCGCCGGCCACCTTCAGCCGGGGAAAGCCCAGCAGGCCGAAGATCAGGATCGGGTCCAGGACGATGTTGATCACCGCGCCGATCAGCTGGGTGAACATGGCCAGGGTGGTCCGGCCTGTGGACTGGAGCAGCCGCTCAAAACAGAACTGGCTGAAAATGCCCACCGACAGCCCCAGACAGATCCGGGTGTAGGCGGTGCCCATCTCCACGATCTCCGGCACGCTTTTGGCCTGGGCCAGGAAGAAGGGCCGGGAGAGGAAGATGCCGATCAGAGCAAAGACCAGGGCGCTGCACAGGGAGAGAAAGATCCCCGTTCCGGCAGCCCGGTCCGCCATATCCTGCCGCTTCTCCCCCAGGGAGCGGGAGAGCAGGGCGTTGATGCCCACGGCGGTGCCCGCGCCCACGGCGATCATCAGGCTCTGGAGGGGGAAGGCCAGGCCCACGGCATTAAAGGCGTTTTCGCTCAGGCGGGAGACGAACACGCTGTCCACCACGTTGTAAAGGGCCTGGACCAGCATGGAGATCATCATGGGCAGGGCCATGGTGGCCAGCAGCCGGCCCACCGGCAGCACGCCCATCTTGTTTTCTTTCGGTGCCGCTCCGGCGGCAGGGGTCTTATTTCCCATTGAGGTCGTTCCTTTCTCTTTCTTTGGTAAAAAAGGGCGTGGCTCGAAGCCACGCCTTTTTGGGGCATTTACTTTTTCAGCTCGCCGGTGGCCAGCTGGGTGAGATAGGCGTTCAGGAATCCATCCAGATCGCCGTCCATGACGCCGTCGATGTTGCTGGTCTCAAACCCGGTGCGGGTGTCCTTGACCATCTGGTAGGGCATGAAGACATAGGAGCGGATCTGGCTGCCCCACTCGATCTTCAGCTGGACGCCCTTGATGTCGGAGATCTTCTCCGCGTGCTGCTGGGCCTTGAGCTCCAGGAGCTTGGCCCGGAGCATCTTCATGCAGTTGTCCTTGTTCTGGAACTGGCTGCGCTCCTGCTGAGAGGCCACCACGATGCCCGTGGGCTTGTGGATGAGCCGCACGGCGGAGGAGGTCTTGTTGACGTGCTGGCCGCCGGCGCCGCTGGCCCGGTAGACCTGCATTTCAATATCCTCGTCCCGGATCTCAATAGACTCGTCGTTCTCCAGCTCCGGCATCACCTCGATGGCGGCGAAGGAGGTCTGGCGGCGGGCGTTGGCGTCGAAGGGAGAGACCCGGACCAGACGGTGAACGCCGTTCTCGCTCTTCAAAAGGCCATAGGCGTTCTCACCCTCGATAGAGATGGCGGCGGACTTGATGCCCGCCTCGTCGCCGTCCTCATAATCCAGGATCTTGTAGACGAAGCCGTGGCGCTCGGCCCAGCGGGTATACATCCGGTAGAGCATCTGGGCCCAGTCCTGGGCCTCGGTGCCGCCGGCGCCGGCGTGGAACTGCAAAATGGCGTTGGAGCTGTCGTACTCTCCGGAGAGCAGAGTGGTCATCCGGGTCTCCTCCACCTTCTCCTCCAGGGCGGCGAACTCGCTTTTGAGCTCCTCCAGGATCTCGGGATCGTCGGCCTCCTGGCCCATCTCGCACAGGACGGTCAGATCCTCCCAGGCGGAGAGGAGCTTCTCCTGCCGGCCGACCTTGTTCTGGAGCTGCTTGAGGCGCATCTGCACCTTCTGAGACCGCTCCAGGTCATTCCAGAAGCCGTCCTGAGCGGTCTCGTCCTCCAGACGGGCAGCCTCCTGCCGGGCGCTCTCCAGATCCAGGGCGGCGGACAGCTTGTCCAGCTCCGGCTGCAAATCCCGCAGCTTTTGTTTATAAACGTCGTATTCAATCAGTGCCATGACGCCTCTCCATCCTTTGAATTTCATTAGCCATAACATTATATAGGAGCGGGAACTATTTGTAAAGAGAAACCTTGTCATAGGGCGTCTTCTGCCGGGATTTCGCCCAAAAGCGACCCGGAAGGCCGCCTGCCGTCTGGTGAAAAATTCCCGGTTTGGGCCGTTTGTTCATAATTTGTTCATGATTGCAGGCCACTTATCAGGTATGGTATAGAGAGGTATCTTATCGCGTTTTATCTCGCCGCGAACCGGCGCATCAATGGAGGGATCTTTATGAAGAAACTTTGGAAGAAACAACTGCCGGCGGCGGCGCTGGCCCTGATCATGATGATCAGCCTGGTCCCCCTCGCCGGGGCGGTGGAAACATGTACAAACCCAGGGTCTGGCGGCAAACATACATGGTCCGCATGGAACGTAACCTCCAAGCCTACTTGTATTGCCCAGGGAACACAAGAGCGTACCTGTACTTGCGGTGCTAAGGAAACCGACTCAGTTCCTGCCCTGGGGCACGATTTTAGTGGTCAAGGAACGGTATCAAAAGCACCGGAGTGCACCACTCCTGGAGAAATGAGTATTAAATGTTCCCGGTGTGACGCAACTACTACACGTTCCATTGATGCGCTCGGCCACAAATGGGAAAACGACGGAGCCGGAACTCCCGCCACCTGCGGTCAGAATGGTTCCCAGCCTCAAAGATGCAGCGTTTGTGGTCTTACTCAGACCCTGACCCTTCAGGCCACAGGAAAGCACACCTGGGACGCTGGTTATGTATCTAAAGAGCCTACCTGTGTTTTAACTGGTGTTCGAACGCATACCTGCACGGGGTGCAAAACAACCAAAACAGAATCTATTCCTGCCAAGGGGCACAGCGTTAATTCCACCACAGGTAGATGCACCGTCTGCGGCCAGCAGATTAACAACGTGGGGTACTCCGTAAATTACTATTATCTCACCACCTCTGGGTATTACCCCAGCACGACCTACAAGACCTATCAGGTTCCCGTCAACAGCTATGCCGGCTCTTACGCTCCCTCTACCCCCACGGTCACTGTGGGTGGCAAGACCTATACGTTCAAAGGCTGGACCACCGTTCCGTACAGCGGCAGCACGGGGTATCTCTACACCAATCAGTATCTGATCCCCATGCACTCCTATCTGGTCACCAGCAACACCAACTTCTACGCGGTCTACACCACCAATGACAGCGCCACCATCACCTACTCTGCGGACCCCGGCAAGGAGACCAGCTTTGACAGCCGGGACTTCTACAACGCCTACCGCAATCAGGCCTCCGGCACCCTCAACTATGTGACGTTCTCCCTGGACCGCAGCACCTACAACGGCTTTGAGGGCGACATCTATCTGGACAACTCCGTTCTCAGCTACTCCGACCTCACCAACTCCCGCTTCTACTACGATCCGGGCCGGAACGAGTACGATCTGGACGATCTCTCCCTGGTGGCGGACAAGAACGACAAGGATGACACCATCACGCTGAACTTTACCGCCTACGGCACCTCCTGGGGCCAGCAGGTGAGCGGCACGGTCAAGCTGGTGGTGGGCGACGAGGAGGTGGACGGCGACACCATCCCCTACAAGGTGGCCCCGGGCAAGACCATGGACTTTGACCGGCGGGATTTTGACACCGTCTTCCGCAATTACTACCCCAACGACACCCTGGGCTATGTGGTCTTTGACCGGCCGGACAGCGACGCCTTTGACCACGGCACGCTGTACAGCGAGTATGGCAGCAGCTCCCGCCAGGTGAAGTTCACCCGCAGCGATTTGGACGACGCCTATTTCTACTACAACGGCAGCTATGCCACCGGTCGCAGCGACTACGAACTGGATGAGCTGACCTTTGTGGCCGACAGCAATTTCAAGGAGACCATCACCCTGCCCTTTACCGCCTACGCGCTGAACAACACCAGCCGCTATGTGGAGGGCGAGGTCCGCATCCGCTCCACCGAGGCCGGCGTCACCGGCGACATCACCTACAAGGTAGCCCCCGGCAAGAGCTACACCATCTCCCGGGCGGACTTCCTGAACTTCCTGCGCAAGACCTACTCCAATGAGACGCTGGATTATGTGATCTTCGACAAGCCCGACAGCAGCGCCTTTACCAACGCCACGCTGTACAGCGGCTACAACACCTCCAAGCAGGTCCTCTTCACCCGCAACGACCTGAACGACGCCTATTTCTACTACAACGCCAGCGACGCCACCGGCCGCCGGGACTATGCCCTGGACAGCCTGACCTTCGTGGCTGACAGTGGCTTCAAGGAGGCTGTGGAGCTCTCCTTCACCGCCTATGACGACGACTCCGACTATGTGGAGGGCACCCTGGTCTTCCAGCCGGACGGCGCGGCGGCAGGCACCTCCAACTATGTCGGCAGCGTCCGCTATGCCGTGGCGGCGGGCAACAATGTCCAGATCAACGCCAACGACCTGGCCCGGTACTACAAGAAGGCCACCGGCGGCACCCTCCAGTACGTGACCTTCACCGGCGCCCCCTCTGCGGGCGGTCTGTACTACAACTACTACGGCGCCAGCAAGTACGGCTCTCCCACCCGGCTCCAGCTCACTGCCGGTTCCAGCCAGAGCTTCTACCTCAATCCCACCTCCACCGCCCAGTACGCGCTGACGGAGCTCACCTATGTGCCCAGCGGGTCCAACTACTGCGCTACCATCCCCTTTGTGGCCTACGGCACCAACTATGCCAGCGTCAGCGGCGCGATTTTGATCAGCGTCAGCCGCTCCGCCGTGTCTGAGATCTACGGCACCACCCTGCGCAACACGGCTGTCAGCTTCCCCGCCAGCGGGATTTACAGCGCCGTGCTCAGCGCCACCGGCTCCGCTCTGTACAGCATCCAGCTGCTGAGCCTGCCGGCCTCCAACCAGGGCACGGTGTACGTTGGCAGCGGCACCTCCAACCGGGCCAACACCACCAGTCAGTACACCTACGCCAGCGGTGTGAACGCCATCAGCCAGCTGCGCTTTGTCCCCGCCACCTCTTACACCGGCTCTGTGGAGATCCCCTACGTGGCTCTCAACAGCAACGGCACTGCCATCGCCTCTGGTGTGTTCTCCATCGGCGTGGTGAACACCCGCCGCAGCTACACCGACGTGACCTCCTCCACCTGGTGCTACAAGTATGTCACCGAGCTGGCGGACGCGGGCGTGATCTCCGGCTATAAGGACGGCAGCTTCAAGCCTGCCAGCACCATCTCCTACGGCGCGGCGCTCAAGCTGGTCATGCGGGCCGCCGGATACCCGGAGCTGGCTCCTACCAACAAAAATAGCGTGTTCAGCGGCTATCTGGCCCGGGCCCAGGCTGACGGCCTGGTGACCCGCAGCAACATCAATTTGGCCGCGCCCATCACCCGCCTCCAGGTGGCCCAGCTGGCCGCCGGCGCGCTGAAACTGAGCACCAGCAACCTCTCCAGCGTGAAGCCCTTTACCGACACCTCAGATCTGTATGTCCAGGCGCTGAATGCCGCGGGCATCGTGGAGGGCTACTTCTCCAACGGCACCAGCACCTTCCGCCCCAACAACACCCTGAACCGGGGCCAGGTGTCCGCCATCGTGTGGAGAATGCAGAACTACCGGAAATAACGCTTTCATAGAAACCGGGCCGCCCACGTAGGCGGCCCGGTTTTTTAGTGTCAAAAAGGTGCAATCACTTTTTTGAAAAGGATGCACCCTGCCGCGCTCGTCACCGCAAAGTCCCCTCCGCTTCGGTCCCGCCTGACGGAGAAACCTCTGTCCGCCCCCTTGCGTCTCCTCTCCCCACGCAACCCGTTCCACTTACATTTGCGCAGGGGCCCAGGTTTTGCCTGCCTGCGGCTTTTAGCGTAGGCCGCAGAGGCTGTGCCGCGAGGCTGGCACTGGGGCACGGCAGGCCATGATTTCGCTCGATTCGCCGCCTGCTGGCAACGAACTCTGCGAGGCTTTTTTACACGCTGGACAGCCGCCCGGGGGCGGTTTTTTGCCCCCCTCTATGTTACACTTGTAAGCAAATTTTTGACCGTTTTTTCGAGCTCCTGCACGGCGACGTGCAGAAAGGGCCGTTTTGAGGGGGTTTTGTGTTACAACTATGTATCACATAAATAAATCTGGAGGTATTTGGAAATGAAACAGACTCCGCAGTATCAGCTCTGTCAGTGGGAAAATATGGATCGTATTCTCATGGAGGATTTCAACCGGGACAACGCCAAGCTGGACGCGGCGCTGGCAGAGGTGAGCGCCTCGGCGGCGGCCAGCGCCGCCACGCTGGCCCAGCACACCGCGGCCATTGCCAAACTGGGCAACTGTCAGATCTACACCACCAGCTATGCCGGCACTAATACGTTTGGCCAAGAGCATCCCACACAGCTACAATTTCCCAAGCGGCCTATGCTGGTCTTCATTTTTGGGGGCAGCCGCTGGTTTATGGGCCACCCGGATAGCGGCATCGCCTATTCTCAGGAGGGCGGTGGAAATGCTGCCGCCTGTACGATCAGCCGCAGCGGCAACCAGATCTCCTGGTATATCAACGCAGACCCGCACCAGCAGATGAATGGATACAATACCTCTTACAAGGTACTGGCGCTGCTGGATGCGGCACAATAAGCACAAAAAGAGGACCCCAGGCCGAAGCCCGGGGTCCTCTCTTTTATGAACGTTTCTAACTACTTCAAGAAGTAATTAGCCGCCGATCACAACGGTGTAATTCTTGACGATCTCCACGCCATACAGCTCCCAAACGAGCTCAACAGAGTGGGTGTTGCGACCAGTGACAACGCCGCTCACAGTGGAAGAAGTATAGTCAGCAATCTTGAACCACTCGTACAGAGTGCCATTGCTGAAATCGGTCTCCTCGTGGTTCTCAAGATCGCGAACCTGGCCGTCCAGCTTGTAGGACTTCAGGGTAGCAGTGGCACTAGCGGTCTTGGGAGCGGTGAACTGAACGCCGACATACAGCTTATCGCCGTGGCTCATGGCAGTCAGGTCACCAGCACCCAGAGCCTTGAGAGAATCCTCAGTCCAGCCCTTGGCGGTGATGGTGTTGCCATTCACAGTGGTCGTGATGTTCGCCTTGGTGTAAGCAGCAACGATCTTCTCATGATTGCTGTTGACCGGCTTCAGCTGGCTGCCAGTGCCCTGATCGGTCACCACGGCAGAAGAACTGACCTCCACCTTCACCACAGGAGCAGCGCCAGCATTGGTCAGCTTCGCGGTGTAGTCAGCGTCGCCCTTGATCGCAGCAAACGCAGGCATGGTAACGTTGACAGAGGTATTATCCGCATAGGTCGCGGTAACAGCGCCGGTGGGCAGGCCCAGGGAGAACTTGATCTCGCTGTCCTTCACGTTGGCGACAGTCTCCTGCTTGGAGACAAACTTCGTGTTCGTGTCACCCACGTACTTCACGTACCACTCGTCAACGACCTCAGTGGCAGCGTTCACAGTGATCTTGTTGCCCAGGATCACAGTGCCGGAGAGCTCGGTGGCCTTATAGTCCATCACATAGACCTTAGAGGTGGTGCCATCCAGATTGGTGGTCTTGATCACGTCCAGGCCGTTGATGTTGACATATCTGCCGTTGCCAACAGCATCGCTGACATACACGCCGGGCAGGCTGACCTTGGAGGCCTGAGCGGTCAGACCGGTGAACTGCAGATACAGCTTGCCGTTCTTGGCGTCATAGCGGCCGTTGCCCCTCTCAGTGCCAGCGAAGTCCACGAACAGGTCCGTGGTGCTGGGCAGAGTGGTGTCGGAGCCATTGTCGGTGAAGTCACCGCCCTGAGCGCCAGTGTTCAGCGGGGTATCAGAGACGAAGACGACCCACTTGGCAACGCCATTGGAATCCAGAGCGGCGAAGATGTCGCCCTTGTACTGAGTGCCGCTCTTGTCAATGTTGGCATCGGCCAGGTGGCTGATGGCAGCGTTGACAGAGGCAAACTCGCTCTTGACCTCGGTCTTGTTGTTCTCGGTCTGGATCACAACCGCCTTGGCATCCTTGCCGATGGCCAGGCCCACGTCCTCACGTTTCTCAGTGATGTACATGGTACGGCCCTGCAGGTTCAGGGTGGTGTTAGCAGCCTCCAGATCGATCATCTGATAGACGTCCTCACCATCGATCTGAGCCTTCATGTTGGTGTACAGATCCTCGGCCTTCATGGGGCTGATCTTGGTGACATAGTCGCCGTCGAAGCGCAGCTCCATGACCTCGCCCTTGCGCAGGGGGCTGATGGTGTTGGAGTACTTGCTCTTGGCGGTCAGGGTCTGGATCTCACCGTTCAGGACGGCCTCGAAGGTCCAGTAGTAGGTGTCGTCCTTCTTCTCCTCGCTCTTAGCATCGGAGAGGATGTAGGCCAGGTTCTGGCCGGAGCCGTTGGCCTCGCCGATCACGACGGCGCCCACCACATAGTAGTCGCTGTCATAGACGGTGTAGACCTGGGGCAGACTAGCGTTGGTCTTGGTGTCGATCTCGATCTCCACGCTCTGAACGCCGGTGTACACGCCATCCACATCGGTGATGGCCTTCTTGCTGCCATTGCTGACAGTATCCAGATCCACGGTCAGGAACACGGTGGCATCCTCGCCGTAAACGCGGACAGTGGGATAAGTGCTGTCCTTCACACTCAGGTTGCTGGTCTTGATGATCTCCTCAGTGTTGTAGGCAGTCTTGGTCATGCGGACCGCGGGCTTGAGAGTGTAAGCGCCGTCCTTGTCCACAGTGTAGGTGAACCACAGGTTCAGGTTGGGAGTCTCCTCCTGGCCGTTAACCTTGCCCCACTCCTTGAAGTACTCCTCCTGGTGGGCCTTGTCGGCATTGGCGGCATTGGCCTTGGCGATGTTGTCGTTGGTGTCCTTCACGTTGACCTTGATGGTCTTCATGGTGCCATCCAGGAAGATGGCGGAAGCGTCAGCAGTGCCATAAGCGATGTTGCTGCCGTTCAGGTCGAAACCGGGGATGAAGACATAGTTCTTGGTGCCCTCGAACAGCTCGATGCCCAGGAAGTAGCCGTTGGCGTCCACATACACGGTGTAGGTGTTGTCGGTCAGCAGGTTCTCGTTGTACTCGTTCAGCACGTCCTTGTCATAGAAGGCCTTGACGTTGCCCTTGTACTCCTCACCGCCGATGGTGACCTTGGAGACCTTGT
>CAUWNE010000062.1:0-9600 GCA_963560095.1 uncultured Dysosmobacter sp.
CCCCGTCCTATGATGAAAATTATTCCATCAAGACCAAGCGGGCGCTGATCGAGGGATCCCTATTATTTTACACACAGATGGGAACCCCGGCGGCGGTGAACCGGATCATAGAAACCATCTTTGAAACCGGGTACATCGAGGAGTGGTACGAGTACGACGGGGATCCGCACCACTTCCGGGCCTATGTGGGGGACGGCGGCGAGGTGGGGCCGGGAGAACTGGAGGAGTTCCGGCGGGTCCTGGCGTCTGTCAAGCGGCTTTCCTCCTGGCTGGATGACATTATCACCATTGCGGTCATGGACCCGGCGGCCCTGACCATCACGGGCGCCATGGGCCGGGGGTATATGTCCACTGCCCTGCCGGCGGCGGCCATGGACTACAACCTGGAGGCGCCGATCCGGGCGGGCGGCACTTTCGGGACCATCACACAGACCGCCATACCGGCGGTGGAGTAAGAGGAGGCAACCATGTTTTACGGATTTGTAATCACAGAGGCCGGCAATAACCTGCTGGCAGAAATGGTGGCCGGCGATAAGCTGACCATTACCAAGGTGGTCATGGACAAGGGCACCGCGGAGAGCGCGGAGGCGGCCCGGAAGCTGACCGCCCCCATTGACCCAGGCCCCAACGGCACCAGCACGGAGCCGACGGTGGACGGCGCAGCCGTCAACATGCTGGTGGAGTACCGCAGCGACCTGAACGGCGGATTACAGGATGGTTTCTGGATCGGTGGCTTTGCCGTGTTCGGCAAGGTGGAAAACGGGGCCGAAACCATGATCTATTACGGATCCCTGGGAGAGCAAAAGCAGTATGTGAGCGCCTATGTGGAGGGGACCGCCCCGGATGTGCGCCGCTACCCCGTTTCCATCACTGTGACCGCTAGCGTAGAGGTGGAGGTGTCCTACCCCGCAGAGGCGTGGATGACCGCCGAGGAGGTGGCGGCCTATTTCAACGGGACCCTAAAGCCGGAACTGGAGAAAAGCCTGGGCGGACTGATCGGCGATCACAACAAGGACCCCGAAGCCCACAACGGCGCCCTGAAAGACAAGCAGGACGCCATCAAGGTGGAGGGCCTGCTGAAAGGGACCAAAGCCACCGGAAAGGACGGGGGCACTTACACCGTAGGCGCGGCCACACCGGGCACCGACTACCAGCAGCCCACCAACAAGCTGGCACTGGCGGAGGCCATGACCACACAGGACTTTATCCCGTTCTATGACCACGCCAGCGGCCAGCACATGCGGGCCACGCTCCAGAGCCTGAAAGAGGCCATCGGCGTGCAAAGCCCCACCATCAAGGTGACAACCTGCGCCGGTGCGTCCGTGACCTGTTCGGATGGGAAAACCACCCTGGAGGGGACCGGATCGACGGAGTTTGAGCTGCCCTATGTGGGGGACTGGACCGTAACTGCCTCCCTGGGCGGGCAGAACGCCAGCCAAGTGGTGGATGTGAGCGGTGCCCTGCTGTACGAGGTGGACCTGATGATCACCAGCGGCATTGCCGTGACCACCCAGCCAAACAAAAAGACCTATTACATCGGGGAAGCATTTGACCCGGCGGGCATGGTGGTAACCGCCACCTTTGCGGATGACACCACCGAAAATGTGACAAACGGCTGCACTTTCTCCCCTGCCACTATTGCCAAGGGAACAACGGCCATCACGGTGAACTACCAGCGGGCGGGGATCAAGAAAACTGCCAGCGTGCCGGTGACGGTGCGGGTGCTGTCCAGCATTGCGATCACAACTGCCCCCACAAAGACGGCATACAAATACGGGGAAACCTTTAACCCATCCGGCATGGCGGTGACCGCCCGCTACACAGACGGCCAGAGTCGGACGGTAACCGGGTACACCCACTCCCCCAACGGCGCCCTGAAATTGAGCGATACCACTATCACGGTTTCCTACACGGAGGGGGATGTGACCAAGACCACCACCCAGGCCATCACGGTGGCCAAGGTGCTGGATCGGATCGCAGTCACAACGAAGCCCAGCCGCACCAGCTATTTCTCCGGGGAACAGTTCAGCACCGCCGGCATGGTGGTGACCGCCTACTACACCGACGGGAGCAGCGGCGCGGTTACCGGGTACACCTATTCCCCATCCGGTGCCCTGGCTACGGGAAATACCACCATCACCGTTTCCTACACAGAGGGCGGAGTGACCAAGACCACCACCCAGGCCATCACGGTGACCGCGATCAGCACCACGCTGAACTCCAACAGCTGGGCCACCATCAAGGCAGTTTCCGACGCCGGAAAGGGTGATAATTACTGGGATGTGGGCGACACCAAGACCATCACCATCAACGGGACGGTACAGGGCTTTACATTCTCCAACCTGTCCATTGCCGTCTTTATCCTGGGTTTCAACCACAACAGCAGCCGAGAGGGCACCAACCGGATCCATTTCCAGATTGGCAAGATCTCCAACAAGCTGGTGGGCCTGTGTGATAACCAATACGGCAGCTATGTGAGCAGTGGATTTTGCATGAACACCAGCCGAACCAACTCCGGCGGATGGAACAACAGTTACATGCGGAAAACTCTACTGGGCAACAGCGGAACCCCCTCCAGCCCCCCGGCCAACACCCTACTGGCGGCCCTGCCGGCGGATCTCCGAGCCGTTATGAAATCTGTGTCCAAGTACAGCGACAACACCGGCGGCGGATCTGATAATGCCGGCTATGTGACGGCCACCACAGACTGGCTTTTCCTGCTGGCAGAGTTCGAGTACCACGGAAAACGGAGCTATGCAAACAGCGCGGAGCAGAATTACCAAAAGCAGTATGACTATTACAAGGCGGGCAACAGCAAGGTGCATTGCAGGCACGACAACACGGGATCGGCGGTCAGTGCGTGGACCCGGTCCGCCAATTCCGGCTACAGCAACGGTTTCTGCCGTGTCGGCACGGACGGCACGCCCTACGACACCGACGCGGACCGTTCAAGGGCGTTGGCCCCCGGCTTTGCCGCCTAATCGCCGCAGCATATCCGGCCCCAATCCCGTCCCGCGGAAGCGGGCGGGATGACCGGAGCGCAGAAACCAAGAGAGGAGGACACCACCGTGTCCGTTTTGAAAGAGAAGCGCACCACCAGCAAGGCGGAATATGTGAATACCGCCAACCAGATCTATGTGAACACCGTGGATTTCCTTTCGCGGCTGTCCGCCCGATATTCCCGGCTGATCGCAGCGGGCACCGCCCACCTGGCCGGCCAGGTCATGGACCACGCCGAGCAGGCAAACAAGATCTTTCCATCCGACGCACAGAGAAAGGAACTGCGGAAAATGCACCACCTGGAGGCCCTGTCCGCCCTGTCTGCCCTGGATGTGCGCCTGACCCACTGTTATGAAATCCTGTACTGCAACCCGCAGGGCGCTTTCACAGATAACAGGGGCAAGAGCGTGGCCCCCAAGGAGGCCATGGAGCGGCTGGACCGCATGTCCCAGGAGCTGGGAGATCTGATCAACCAGGAGGAAACCCTGCTGCGGAATATCATGGAGAGCGACAAGAAACGAAAATAGGTCATAATTGGGTGTATTTCTGAACAAGTGCCGTGCGGCAGGGCGACACTCCGGCGGCGGTCAATGCGTGGACCCGGTCCGCCAATTCCGGCAACAGCAACAATTTCTGCCTTGTCAACACGGACGGCACGCCCAACAACAACAACGCGGACGCTTCAAGGGCGTTGGCCCCCGGATTTTATAGAAGTGGGTTGAAAGCGGACGCCAGGCGCGTCTCGAACCCGTATAAAAGGAGAAATGCTTCCCTGGGTAAAATCCCTAAAACTGCCCACTGACAGCCTTACACGGACGCTGCTTGCATGGCGGGGTATTGCGCTATCCCCGTTTCATGTGTCGGGCCAAAGTAGTTTAGACGCGCACCAACAAGACAGCTATGCGGAGGGCGAATACTTTTTATTATGACCAGCGAGGAGCGCCGGGAGGCGCGATACAAACGCCGACAGGCGCGGCGGAGAAGAAACAGACAGGCCCGCAGCGACAGCCTGGGCGGACTGAAAGGCGTATTCAGCTACCATAAAACATTTTGGTACGGGAAAAAGTGTTGCAATGGCGTGCGCTGGAAAGGATCCACCCACAACTTTGAACTGCACCTGTTTTCCGGCACAGCAAAGAGCCGCCGTAAGATCATGGACAGAACATGGAAACCGGGGAAAACGGTCCGCTTTCCAATGAAGGAGCGGGGAAAGTCGAGGATCATTGACGCGCCGCACATCAAAGACCGGCAGATCCATAAGGTTTTCACCAAGGAGGTGCTGGCACCGCTCTACTGCCCCAGCATGATCTACGACAACGGGGCCAGCCAAAAGGGAAAGGGCCTGCACTTCCATTACCAGAGGTTAAAGGAACAACTGCACTGGCACTACCGGCGGCATGGGCGGCAGGGTGCCATCATGCTGGCAGATTTCCACCACTTTTTCCATGACGCGCCCCATGCGCTGCTGTATGAGCGGCACCGGCACCTGATCCTGGACACGGACCTGATGGTGATAGCGGATCTGATGGTGGCGGCGGTGCCGGGCGAGGTGGGCATGTACCTGGGCGTGGAACCGAGTCAACAGGAAATGGTGGCCCTGCCATCCTATCTGGACAACTGGATGAAATGCCAGCTTTCCCTACACGGCATGGGCCACTATATGGACGATTACAACGCGATCCTGGACGGCACGGAGCGGGCGAAGGAGGTCCTGGAGGCCATGATCCGCCGGGCAGAGGGAAAGGGGCTGACGATCAACCGGAACAAATGCCATGTGATCCGCCTGGACAAGCCTTTCCGCTTCTGCAAAGCCAAGTTTCAGATTTTGCCCAGCGGGCGAATCATTACCCACGGGTGCCGGGACGGCATGAAGCGGGCGCGGCGGAAGCTGCGATATTTCCGCAAGCAGGTGGACGCCGGAGAAAAGACCGTGGAGCAGGTAGCGGAATGGCTGAAAGGTCCCATAGCCTACTATGAGCAATTCAACGACCATGGGCGGGTGCTGAAACTGCGCCGACTGTATTATGCCCTGTTCATCAAGGACAGGAAAACCGAGGAGGAAAAAGCATGTATCGGATCGTAAAAGACGGGACAAGTCTGGGCATAACCGAGGCCCCCACCTATGTGCGGCAGGCAGAAAACGGGTGCTTTGTGCTGTGCCAGGAGGCGGAGGCCACGGGGATCGCATACAACGGAACCGCGTACCACCTCCTGGGCCGGGAGGCCGTGGAGGGGGCGGAAAGCGTGATCCTGGAGGAAACAGACGCCGGAGCAGCCATAACCGAGGCCAAGGACCTGGCCGCAGAAAATGTGAAAATGGCCGGGCAAATGCAGGTGGCAACCCGGCTGTATGTTCAGACAGCCACAGATGTGCCGGACGAAACGGCCCTGGAAATGCCGGACCTGTTCAAGACCTGGGAGGAGGTCCTGGCAGCAGGAAAGCAACTGGCCAAGGACACGATCATAAACGACGGCGGGACCCTGTACCGCGTCGTGCAGGCAGTGACACCGCAGGCCCACCAGCCGCCACACGGCGAGGGTATGCTGGCCGTTTACCGACCTATTGACGCCGCCCACGCGGGCACCAAAGAGGACCCGATCCCGTGGGTGTACGGTATGGACTGCACCAATGGCCTGCATTACTCCCACAACGGCACCGTGTACCTGTGCAAAGCAGACATGAAACCCTGCGTATGGGCGCCGGGAACTGCCGGCCTGTGGCAATGGGAGGCTGTGGACGCTGGAGAAACGGGGGCGTAACCAATGGGCCAGAGGTACATTGTTAAGCAGCGGGCCAGGATGGACACGATCACCGGCCCGGTCAATCTCCCATACGGCACAGCGGTGGAGGCTGTGGAGGATTACCTGATCCATCAGGGGCGCCGGCTGTGCGCGGTAACCAGTCGAAAGGCACACCTGTATTTTGTGCGGGATGATGACGGCCAGGGACGGGAGCGGGGCGCCCTGACATTGGCCATCACCAAGCGGCTGGAGAAGCGGGACGGTGGCTATCAACGGCGCTGGGATCTGGTGTGGGAGGATCCCGTGTGCCAGAAATACCGGCACCCGGAGCATGAGGACTTTTTCCTGTGGGGCCATGCGTTCTATGAGGCCCCGGTGGAGGATCTGCGGCACATTGCCGCCCTGATCGGCGCAAGGGGGTGACGGCCATGGACAACACAAAACTGGCGGCGGAGCTGTGCGCCATCATCGACAGAATGAATGTGATCATACAGGCCCAGGCCATGGAACTGGCGCAGCTCCACGCGCTCCACCATGAGGAGGAGATCACGGCGGTCCGCCGGGACTATGCCAAGGCTATTGGGGAGGTGCAACCATGACAATGGAGGAGATCGCCACCGGCGGCGGGATCCTGCTGGCGGCCATGACGCTGATCCAGATTGCGCCCATCAAACTCAATCCATGGTCCGCGCTGGCAAAGGCCATTGGGCGTGCCATCAATGGCGAAGTGATCGCCAAGGTGGACCGCCTGGAGCGGGAACTGCTGGGCATGAAAGAAAACCAGGAGGAGCGGGACGCGATCAGCTGCCGGGCCAGGATCCTCCATTTCGGAGATGAAACCATCCACGGGGTACGGCACACCAAAGAACACTTTGACCAGATCCTGCGGGACATTACCACCTATGAGCGATATTGTGACGATCACCCGAACTTTGAGAACAACACCACGGTGCTGACCTCCCAGCGGATCAAAGATATTTATGAGGATTGCCTGAAAACAAAGGATTTTCTATGAGGAGGCGCGGTAGCAATGAAAACGCTGCTGATCGCGGCGGCGGCTATGGCCGGAGGGGCCGCGCTGGGATTTTTCCTGTGCTGGGCCGCAAACCGCCTGAACGGGGGCGGCCACACAACGGCCAGGCGTGTGGCCGAGGCGGGAAAGAAGAAAATGGGAACCATGGACAAGGTGCTGGTGCTGGAGGGCGTGATCCTGGTGGCCTACACTGTGGCCGCCCTGGCTGTGTTCTGGCACACCGGCGGGGAGCCGTCCACCCTGACCGCCTGTGTGTTCGGCGTGTGCGGCCTGGAAAACGGGGTCATGGGCTGGATCAAGACCAACAAGGACAAGGCGGCAGAGGCCGCCAGAACGAGCGGAAACGGCCACCAGACCGTCCGGGCGGAGCCGCCCGGGGACAGGCCGGAACCGCCGGATGTGGGCATTTAGGAGGGATTACCAATGACAGAAAACCAACTGCGGCAGAAAGTAGCTGGCATTATCAACGCATGGGTGGGCGCCACCAAGGGCAGTGCCAAGCACCTGGAGATCCTGGAGATCTACAACGGCCACAAGCCCCTGGCCCGCGGCTACAAAATGCAGGTGAAAGACGCCTATTGCGCGGCTACGGTGAGCGCGGCCTATATCAAGGCCGGGATCGCAGAGTTCACGGGGACCGAGTGCGGCGTGGAAAAGTTCGTCCAGATCGCAAAGGGCAAAGGCATTTGGGTGGAAAATGACGCCCATGTGTGCCATGTAGGCGGCGCCTGCGTGTACGACTGGGACGATACCGGAAAAGGCGACAACACCGGAAGCGGGGACCACATCGGAATTGTAACCCAGGTAAACAAGGCGGCGGGCACCTTTGTGGTGACAGAGGGCAACATGAGCGGCGGCAAGGTGGGCAAGCGCACCATGGCCATCAATGGAAAGTACATCCGTGGCTTTATCTGCCCGGACTTTGCCGCCATTGCCAAGAAGCTGGGGGGAACCTCCGGCGGAACAACCACACCGAGCGGCCCCACCATCTACACAGTGAAATCCGGGGACACCCTTTCTAAAATCGCCGCCAAGTACGGCACCACCGTGGACACCCTGACGGAGATCAACGACATCCAAAACCGGAACCTGATCCGGGTGGGCCAGGTGCTTATGCTCCAGGACACCACACAGGCGGCGGCGGACAAGCTGGAGTCCGTGGGTGTGATCAACTCCCCGGACTACTGGGCAGACGCGGCGGAGGCCGGAAAGGTGCAATACCTGGAGATCCTGCTGAAAAAGGCCGCACAGACCATCGCCAAGGCCGGGACCCGCACCGCAACGCCGGAGCAGGGCGTGGCCGCCCTGGTGGCCGCCGGCGTGATCAACACCCCGGACTATTGGCTGGCCAACTACGACACATTCCCCTCCCTGGACCTGCTGCTGTGCGCCCTGGGCGGGGCTGTGAAATAATTTTAAGGAGGACATACACATGGAAACCATTATGCAGTACATTCCCCTGGCGGTGTCCGCCATCCTGCTGGCGGCCCTGATCCTGACCGTGATCACCAACATCATTGTGCAGGTGGCAAAACAAATGACCTGGGGCAAGATCCCCACCAACATCCTGGCCTTTATTGTGGCCATGTCTGTGACCCTGCTGGCGTTCTTCGCGGCCTGCCAGATCATGGCGTGGACCGCCACCTGGTACATGGTGGCGGGCGCTGTGGCCCTGGGCCTGTTCGTATGCTACGCGGCCATGTTTGGCTACGACAAACTGCGGGAGGCACTGGAGCAGATCACCAACTGGAACAAAGGCAACGAGGAGTAAAGAGAACCCCCGGCACCATGCAGGCGCCGGGGGTTATATTATAGGCTAAATTATACTATCATCCGCGGAGACAATGCAAACACCTCCATTTCCGACATGGAACACATTGCCGCCATCGTCAGAGTAAGATTTCACACCGCTGTGCCGCTTGCTTCCATCATACATGTTTGTTTCGTATTCCCATTCAGGGTGACGGGTCAGCTTTCCGACCACTTCAAAGCCAACCGATTTGGCGTATTCTCTAATTTTCATAAAAGATCCCTTTCCACTGGAGGGCGCCCGATCCACCAGATCAGGCGATTGCCTCCAGTTCCATATCTTCAATTTCGGCCCAGGTGAAACCCAAGCGGTGCATATCGTCCCCCACATCGGAGAGAACCACGCTGGCCTCCATGGTGAGGTCCGCATAGCACCGGGCGGCGAACATCTTATAGACTTCAACGGCCCGCTCCATGGTGAAAACCCGGATATTGCCGACCATGGCACCATATTTCCTGCCCTGCTTAATCAACATTGTCCTTACCACCTTTCAGAATTTTGCGGAACAACCGCCGGAGCGGGACGAACACTGCCACAAATATAATCAGAGAAATTAGAAATTTCATTGCTTGCCCTCCTATTGACAAAGAACTGCATTTCGTTTATATTTGGGGTGCGGAGGTTTGGGACTCCGCACCCCTGGCCTTTACCAGTTCAGCAATTTGATTATTGCCGCTGTGATCAGGCCGGATACTGTACCCGCCAGAATGTCAGCCGCTAACTGTTTCATTCTTTCGGGCCGCGTCGCCGGTTTCTTCCGGCGGCGCTTTTTCTTTTGCTTACCCATCGGACCGCCCTCCTTTCCGTCAGGGGTTGTCCCCTGAACTGTTTATATTATAGTCCTTTTATGGTGCATATTCAAGTGTCAATATACACGAAATAAGGTGCTTGCATTTGTGTATTTTATGCACTTTACAGGGTGCATAAATGTGTGGTACAATATCTGCACAAGGAGGTGGTGAAAGTGGCAATCAGCTACCAGGGAGCATTTGAAAAAATGAAAGAGGCCGGGATC
>CAUWNE010000063.1:0-9556 GCA_963560095.1 uncultured Dysosmobacter sp.
TGCTGGGCGGCCGCACCGGCCGGGACGGCATCGGCGGCGCCACCGGCTCTTCCAAGAGCCACAACCTCAAGTCCCTGACCACCATGGCCAGCGAGGTCCAAAAGGGCAACGCCCCCGAGGAGCGCAAGCTCCAGCGGCTGTTTCGCAACGGCGACGTCACCCGGCTCATCAAGCGCTGCAACGACTTTGGCGCCGGCGGCGTGTCTGTGGCCATCGGCGAGCTGGCCGACGGTCTCACCATTGACCTGGACGCCGTCCGAAAGAAGTATGACGGCCTGGACGGCACGGAGCTGGCCATCTCTGAGAGCCAGGAGCGGATGGCCGTGGTGGTGGCTCCCCAGGACGCGGAGGCGCTGATCGCCGCCGCCCAGGCGGAGAATCTGGAGGCCTATCCTGTGGCCACCGTCACCGAGAGCCCCCGGATGGTCATGCACTGGCGGGGCCAGACCGTGGCCGACCTCAGCCGGGAATTCCTCAACACCAACGGCGCGGTGAAGCACGCCGCCGTCTCCGTCCCCGTCTCTGCCGGCCAGCGTGCCCACGGCCCTGCCGGACTGCGGGAGATGGCCGCCAGCTTGAAGTCCGCCAGCCGCCGGGGCCTGACCGAGCGGTTTGACGGCTCCATTGGCGCGGGCAGCGTGCTGATGCCCTTCGGCGGCAGAACTCAGCGCACCCCTGCCCAGGCCATGGCCGCCCTGTTCCCGGTCCTGCCGGAGCAGGAGACCGATCAGGCCAGCGTGATGTCCTGGGGCTGCGACCCTGATGCGCTGTCTGCTGATCCCTTTACCGGCGCCCACACCTCTGTGGTCAGCTCCATGGCCAAGATCGTGGCTGCCGGCGCGGACTACCGCAAGGCCTATCTGACCCTCCAGGAGTTCTTTGAGAAGCTGCGGGATGAGCCCCAGCGCTGGGGCAAGCCCTTCTCCGCCCTGCTGGGCGCTCTCACCGCGCAGCTGGAGCTGGGGGCCGCCGCCATCGGCGGCAAGGACTCCATGTCCGGTTCCTTCCTGGACCGGGACGTGCCCCCCACTCTGATCTCCTTTGCCATCGCCCCGGTGAAAGCCGGTAAGGTCCTCTCCCCCGAATTCAAGGAGGCCGGTCACCCCGTCTTCCTGTTCACTCCCGCTGACGACAGCGCCGAGAGCCTGAAAGCAGTCTGGGAGCAGTTCCACGCCCTGTGCCAGGCCGGCAAGGTCCGGGCCGCCTGGGCCGTGGAGAATGGCCTGGCCGAGGCCGTGATGAAGATGTCCTTCGGCAACCAGATCGGCTTCCGGGCCGAGGGCGAAGCCGCCCGTGACTGGTACAGCCCTCAGGTGGGCGCCCTTGTGGCAGAGCTGACGGAGGACGCCGCCTGCGGCATGAAGCTGGGTGTCACCACGGCGGAGCCGGTCATCGACCTGGGGGCGGACGCCGCTCCCATCGACGAGCTGCTGACGCTGAATGAAGCCGTTTTGGAGGATGTGTATCCCAACCACGCCGCCGCGGAACCCGCGACGGTGCCGGTCCTGGAGGCTCCGGCCTTCACCCGGGCCGCCCCCAAGGTCGGCGTGAAGCAGCCCAAGGTGCTCATCCCCGTATTCCCCGGCACCAACTGTGAGTATGACAGCGCCCGGGCCGTCCTGCGCGCCGGCCTCACGCCGGAGATCCTGGTGGTGAATAACCAGAGCTCTCAGGACGTGGCAGAGTCTGTCAAGCGCTTTGCCAAGGCAGCCCGGGACAGCCAGATCATCTTCCTGCCCGGCGGCTTCTCCGGCGGCGACGAGCCCGAGGGCTCCGGCAAGTTCATCACCGCCTTCTTCCGCAACCCCGAGGCGGCAGACGCCACCATGGAGCTGCTGAAAAAGCGGGACGGCTTGATGCTGGGCATCTGCAACGGCTTCCAGGCCCTGATCAAGCTGGGCCTGGTGCCCTACGGCGAGATCATCGACACCGATGAGACCTGCCCCACCCTGACCTTCAATGTCATCGGCCGCCACCAGTCCCGGATTGTCCGGACCCGGATCGCTTCCAACCGCTCTCCCTGGCTGTCCCGCGTTCAGGTGGGCGATGTGGTCAGCGTGCCCATCTCCCACGGCGAGGGCCGCTTCCTCTGCTCGGAGGAGCTGCTGGGCAAGCTGGCGGAGAACGGGCAGATCGCCACCCAGTATGTGGACCTCTCCGGCGTGCCGACGCTGGACATCGAGGGCAACCCCAACGGCTCTGTCTGGGCTGTGGAGGGCATCACCAGCCCCGATGGCCGGGTCCTGGGCAAGATGGGCCACGCGGAGCGGGTCGGCCCGGCGCTGTACAAGAACGTCCCCGGCCAGTATGACCTGGGTCTGTTCGACGCCGCCAAGGACTACTTCAGCCTGTGAGCGCGGCGATGACCCTCACGCTGACGCTGGACTATGGGCCGGAGATCCAGGCCCTGTTCACCGAATATATGGACATGCTCCTGAGGGAGAGCCCCGGCTTCCGGGCCTATCTGGACATCCAGCACTACGATGCGGAGTTTCAGTGTCTGGAATCCAAATACGGCCCGCCGGAGGGGCGGCTCTACCTGGCCCGGGCCGACGGCCAAAGCGCCGGATGCATCGCCCTGCGGAAGCTGGATCAGGACACCTGCGAGCTCAAGCGGCTCTATGTCCGCCCCGCCTTTCGGGGGCAGGGCATCGCCTCTGCCCTGGTCCGCCGGCTCCTGGTGGATGCCCGGGCCATCGGCTACCGCCGGATGCGGCTGGATACGCTGCCCTTCCTCCGGGAGGCCATCGCCCTGTACCGAAAGCTTGGCTTTACCGATATTCCCTGCTACAACGACAGTCCCATGGCGGAAACCATCTATCTGCAACTGGAGCTCTAGTCTCTCCCCTGCAAAATCTTTGAAACGAGGTGGCCGATATGGCATATTATTTCAATGAACCCTCCCGCACCTTTAGTGAGTACCTGCTGGTGCCGGGCTACTCCTCCTCCGAGTGCATCCCTGCCAACGTCTCCCTGAAGACCCCTGTGGTGAAGTTCAAAAAGGGCGAGGAGTGCCCCCTGACCATGAACGTGCCCATGGTCTCCGCAGTCATGCAGGCCGTCTCCGGCGAGCAGATGGGCATCGCCCTGGCCAAGGAGGGCGGCATCGCCTTCATCTACGTCTCCCAGCCCATTGAGGAGCAGGCCGAGATGGTCCGCCGGGTGAAGAACTACAAGGCCGGCTTCGTCACCAGCGACTCCAACCTCCGCCTGGGCGACACCCTGGCAGACGTGCTGGCGCTGAAGGAGCGCACCGGCCACTCCACCATGGCCGTCACGGATGACGGCACCGGCACCGGCAAGCTCCTGGGCCTGGTCACCAGCCGGGATTACCGGGTCAGCCGCATGGACCCCTCCACCAAGGTGGAGTCCTTCATGACCCCGGCGGAGAAGATCGTCTCCGCTCCTGAGGGCACCAGCCTGAAAGCCGCCAACGACATCATCTGGGACCACAAGCTCAATGCCCTGCCCATCCTCTCTGACGACGGCCATCTGGTCAGCTTCGTCTTCCGGAAGGACTATGACGCCCACAAGGGCAATCCTCTGGAGCTGCTGGACAGACAGAAGCGCTATGTGGTAGGCGCCGGCATCAACACCCGGGACTATGCCGAGCGGGTCCCCGCTCTGGTGGAGGCCGGCGTGGACGTGCTGGTGATCGACTCCTCCGAGGGCTACTCCGAGTGGCAGCTGCGGACCCTGAAATGGATCCGGGAGCGTTACGGTGACACGGTGAAGGTGGGCGCCGGCAACGTGGTGGACGGCGAGGGCTTCCGCTTCCTGGCGGACGCCGGCGCGGACTTTGTGAAGATCGGCATCGGCGGCGGCTCCATCTGCATCACCCGGGAGACCAAAGGCATCGGCCGGGGCCAGGCCACCGCGGTCATCGATGTGGCCCGGGAGCGGGACAAGTACTTTGAAGAGACCGGCATCTATGTCCCCATCTGCTCTGACGGCGGCATCGTGCAGGACTATCACATCACGCTGGCTCTGGCTATGGGCGCGGATTTCTGCATGCTGGGCCGGTATTTCTCCCGGTTCGATGAGAGCCCCACCAGCAAGGTCCTGGTCAACGGCAGCTATATGAAGGAGTACTGGGGCGAGGGCAGCGCCCGGGCCCGGAACTGGCAGCGCTATGATCTGGGCGGCGCCTCCAAGCTCTCCTTCGAAGAGGGCGTGGACTCCTATGTGCCCTATGCCGGCTCCATCAGCGACGGCATGGCCACCACCCTGGCCAAGGTCCGCTCCACCATGTGCAACTGCGGCGCCCTGACCATTCCTGAGCTGCGGGACAAGGCCAAGCTGACCATGGTCTCCTCCGTCTCCATTGTGGAGGGCGGCGCTCACGATGTTCTGCTCAAGGACGCTGTCTCCGGCAACAAATAACGGCTGTTTCCCCTGAATGCTTTCACCGCCCCGCCGCGATTTCTCGCGGCGGGGCGGTTTTTCTCTCAGGATACGGTGCTGACTGCCTGACAAAATCCGGCAGCACAGGCAGATCCCAGCCTATTTTTCCTCCTCCACCCCCCGGATAGGGCACGCCTGCCAGCACCGCCAGATTTTGAGGGTTGTTCCAAAAGCGGCTGTCCGTTACCATAGATTGTACCAATCCACACAGAAAGGAATCAGTATCTATGAAACGGAACCTTTTATGCGGGCTTTTGGCGGCCGCCGTTTTATCAGTCCCCGCAGGTGCAGCCAGAACGGTCCCCGTCCAGGTGGACGGCGCGAAGCTGCCAGGGGCCTCCTATCTGGAAAGCGGCGTTACATATGTTCCCCTCCGGTATCTGCTGGACGCCCTGGGCGGCTGGGAGATCCGCTGGGACAGCGCCCAGGGCGCGGCGGTGGCGGTCTCCGGCTCCACCCGCCTGACGGCCAGCCCCTCTGGCGACACCATCCAGATCGGTGAGAAGACGCTGCGGGGGCAGGTCTCCCTCTCCCAGGGCCGGACCTATGTGCCTCTGCGCATCGTGGCAGAGGCTCTGGGAAACACCGTTGCCTGGGACCACCATCTCCAGGGGGCCTCCGTCACCACGCCCCAGGCAGACCATGACGCCGAGGATTTCTACTGGCTCTCCCGGATCATCAGCGCAGAGAGCGGCGGCGAGCCGATGGAGGGTCAGATCGCCGTGGGCAACGTGGTCCTCAACCGGGTCCGGGACCCGGAATTCCCCAACACCATCCCCGGCGTCATCTTTGACCGCCGCCACGCCATCCAGTTTGAGCCGGTGGCCAACGGCACGGTTTACCGCACCCCCACCGCCAAGTCGGAGGAGGCCGCCCGCCGGGTGCTGGCAGGCGAGAACACCGTCGGCCAGGCGCTGTACTTCTATGCCCCGGCCCTCTCCCCGGGTACCTGGATCAACGCCAACCGGCCCTATCACATGACCATCGGCTGCCACCGCTTCTACCTCTGACGCGGCACTCTGGTTGACTTTCCCGGGAAAAATGGCTACAATAGCAGCATCCCTCCACGTAAGGCCCAGGGCCTGTGGAGCACATCTGCAAAGGAGCCGTCTCTATGCTCTCTGACAACCGTCCCCGCGTCCGCTATCAGAATGTCCCCGCCCATGAGGTCATCTGCCAGCTGCGCTTTCCCCCCATCCTTACCATCAACCACGCGGAGCCTGCGGACTTCCAGGAGGAGATCCGCTCCGCCTTTCCCCAGTATGCCCGCCGGCAGGACCCGCCGCCCCCCTCTGGTCAAAAGCTCCCGCCGGTGACCAATTACCACTTCCTCTCGGAGGACGGCAAGTGGAAGCTGAATCTCACCAAGGATTTCATCGCCCTCTCCACCCTCCGCTATCCGGGGTGGGAGGAGTTCGCCCGCCACCTGGACCGGCCCCTGGCCGCCTTCATCCGGCTGTATCAGCCGGCCTATTTCCAGCGGGTGGGCCTGCGGTATCTGAACCTCTTCTCCCGGACCCGGCTGGGGCTGGAGGGAGTGCCCTGGCGGGAGCTGTTTGCCCCGGCCTACACCGGCCCCTTCCAGGAGGAGGACGAGGAGTCCCTGCTGGGCTGGGGCTGTGATCTGAACCTGCGGCTGGACAACAGCAGCCGGGCCAAGATCCACGCCGGCCTGGGCCGTCTCCACCCGCAAAACGCCGCCCCGCAGGCCCAGGAGGTCCAATTCCTCTTTGACATGGATCTTTACATGGGAGACCACCTTCCCTGCACCATGGCCGCCGGCGCACTGGAGACGCTCCACATCCATGGCGGGCGTCTCTTTGAGGGCGCTATCACAGACCGGCTCCGCCAGGCGCTGGGCCCCCTGTAAGTGCAAACGGCAAGCGCGTTCGGATGAAGATATCCGGACGCGTTTATCGATATGCCGTTTGACGGTGCGCGCATGCTGTGGTACACTATCCCATATTTCAAAACAAGGAGCATCCCACATGAGACCAATGGTCAGCGTCATCGTGCCGATGTACAACGCGGAGCAGACTCTCCGGCGCTGCGTGACGAGTATTCTGGAACAGCAATATACCGATCTGGAGCTGCTGCTGGTGGACGACGGCAGCACCGACGCCTCCGGCGCCATCTGTGATGCATTCGCCGCCCAGGACGCTCGGGTACAGGCCATCCATCAGCCAAACGCCGGCGTCTCCGCCGCACGAAACCATGCCCTGGATCAGGCCCGGGGCGTCTATCTTCAATTCCTGGACAGCGACGACTGGATCACGCCGGACGCCACCCGCTCCCTGGTCCGGGCGGCAGAGGCCCATCACTGCGACCTGGTGATCGCGGACTTCTACCGGGTGGTGGGAGAGCGGCTCTCCCGGAAAGGCGATATCGACGAGGACGGGCTTCTGACCCGGGAGGAGTACGCCGCCCACATGATGGAGAATCCCGCGGACTTCTACTACGGCGTTTTGTGGAACAAGCTCTACCGCCGGGATCTGGTGGAGACGTATCATCTGCGGATGGACCCGGAGATCAGCTGGTGTGAGGACTTTCTGTTCAATCTGGAGTATATCCGCCACGCTGACCGGCTCTACGCCCTGTCCGTCCCCATCTACTACTATGTCAAGACCAAGGGTTCCCTGGCCTCCCAGAGCCTGAGCTTTTCCAAGACCGTCAAAATGAAGCTGATGCTCTTTGAATACTATCAGCAGTTTTTCAAGGAGGTTTTGGACGAGGAGAACTATGAGCGGTGCCGGGCCAAGGTCTACCGTTTTCTGCTGGACGCTGCCGGGGATGGCGCCGTGCCGCCCCTGCTGCCCACCAGCCAGCGGCTGGGGGATGAGCGGGTCCGGGCCTTTGGCGCCGGTCTCCAGGGCTGCGGCAGCCTCTGTGACGCCTTCCGGGAGCGCAAGCTCCTGGAATCCCACCTGGAGACGGCAGCTCTGAAAAACGACCTCTCCCTGCAAGAGGCGCTGCTCCTGCTGTCCCTGCGGCAGCTGGACGGCTCCTGTACCCGCCGGGAGCTGGCGGACTTCACCGGCCTCTCCCGGGCCTCCCTCTCTCTGGCGCTCCAGCGGCTCACTGCCCGGGGCTTTTTAGAGAGCGAGCCCTCTGGCTATCTGGAGGAGCGTCAGCCGGTTCTGACGCCGGAGGCCGCCCCGGTATTGGCTGATCTGGAGACTGCCCAGGAGGACGCTCTTACGGCCCGTCTGGCTGGCTTTACTCCGGAGGAGCGGTCTACCTACCTGGCCCTGTCCCGCCGCGTCACAGAGAACCTCCAGCGAAGCTTACAGAGCTAACAAAGCTCCCGGCCCTCATTGGGCCGGGAGCTCTTTCCTTGCTCCACTCAAACTGGTTCATCCGCGGCGGACTCCCGCTTCAAAAGGCGGAACACCCGGAGATAGATCACCACCACGAAGATCACAAAGACCACGCTGGCTGTCACCGTGCCGGTCATGGCACAGGTATCATAAAAGCCGTGGAGAAACACTGCCCACAGGTAGCCCCGCCGGAGATTGATCCGAATGCCGTCCTCATCGCCAACGCCCTCACAGAGCTTGGCTCTGCCGTAAAAGAGCCCCATATACACGGCGAAGGCCATGTGTCCCGGCACTGCCAGCAGCGCCCGGGGCACCGCCACGGAAAGCCCGTAGTGCAGCACGTACTGGATATTCTCAAAGGCTGCAAAGCCCAGGGAGACAAACACCGCGTAAACGATGCCGTCAAAGCGGTAGTTAAACGCGGGATGGTTCCAGGTGCACCGCTTCAAGAGCCAGAACTTCGTCCCCTCCTCTACCACGGCCACCACTAAAAAGGCCAGCAGCACCACATAGATCGGACTGCTGGGAGACACCAGGTGCTTGAGCACGGTCTCCGCCAGATTCTCTAAAAATCCGGAACACAGGGCCGACACAACGCCCATGATCAGCAGCAGCGCCAGCAGGCTGGGCGGCTCCTTTTCCACGGTGTCATGGCGGTAGATATAGCGCAGCAAAAACGCCGCCGGCAGGACCGCAGCCAGCACGTAAACTGCCAGGATCGGCAGAATCGGCAGCATTGGCAGGATATAGAACATGCTCTCGCCCCTTTGTCGAATTCTGTCCCCAGTGTAGCACGCAAGTCAGGAAATGACAACAGGCTGCTGCAAACTTCTATCCAATATCCAACTCAACTCATAGGCTCTGAAAGCAGCGGACTGTACATCATGATGGCGTCATTGGCAAACAGAAATTCCTCCCCCAGGCAGGCCCCCGTCAGATCGTACGTCAGGCGAACCAGCTCGTTATGGCGGATATATCCACCCCAGGCCGCCTGATCGATCCGAGGATTCCGCTCCTGGATCTCATAGCGAAATTGCGCAGGACGTTCTGCCAGCCACATCCCCTCCAGCATATCCTCCCCCACCCACACATGCAGTTGAAAGGTCTGATCTGTATCGTTGCGGATCATCAGGTCCCGGTGAGGATATGCGCAAGTAGCGCCGCTGCCAAAGGGCTGCGTCCTGCCGGCGTCCGGGAAAACATCATGGGAGTGGCGATATCGCTCCACGACTGTCAGCGGTGTATGGAGCGTCATCCAGAAAATCAGATTGGAGAGCTGGCATAGCCCTCCTCCCACATCGCTGCCGATCTGGCCAAGGAACAATACCATGCCATCCAGATATCCCTTCCGACGCGTGGGCTTGCCGATCAATTTCCAGTAGCTGAACGTCTCCCCCGGCCGCAGCAGGATGCCATCCAGCCGGGCAGCAGCCAGCCGCAGATTTACAATTTTATTGCGCTGCAAATCCATATCCTCTCCTCGAAGATGGCGGATCAGTGGGGTCCCATGAGAAAACTGCACTGCTGGCAATCGATTCTGGGGACATCGTTCTCTCGCCCAGTGAAACTTCGGCGAGCGCCATAGCAAATAACGTCTCCCCGCATAATATGCCTTTCCAAGCCGCAGCCGCAGCCAACTGCGGCGGATCGGTGGATGCAGCTGCCGATCGTTGGGATTCACCATTCTTCATCAGCCCCCCTCTATCATGTTTCTGATTTTATCAATCGAGAGGACAAAACACAAGAAAAAAGACACCCGACAGAAGCATCTGTCAAGTGTCTTTGTGTTGGCACTACCTATCTTCCCGGGCCGTCGCCAGCCAAGTATTGTCGGC
>CAUWNE010000064.1:0-9166 GCA_963560095.1 uncultured Dysosmobacter sp.
GAAAGAAGAAAATCCGGCAGTTTGAGAACCGGGAAAAGATGTTGCGTCAGAAGCTGTCCAAAGAGGAACACAGAACGCGCAGCCACTGCCTTATCGTCCGGGGTGCGTTCTTTGAAAGCATTGTACCGGAAGCAAAGGACATGACCGACGAGGAAGCCCCTGCACTTGTAGTAGGGACTTTTGACAATCAGTCTTGCCACTCATCTCCCTCCTCCCAGGCTTCCCGCACCCGTTGGTCCAGGGAGACGCGGCCATTGGTCCGCTTCACATTCTTCACGCTTTCCGCACGGCGTCGCTTAAGATCCTCTTCGCTGAATTGATAGGTGTCCGCCAGGATGCCGGCTACCATATCCTGTTCCACGGCCTGCTTGTACAGCAGAGAGGACATTCGGTCCTCCATCTGTCCCAGCCGGCCATCCACATAGGACTTGAGAGCGGTGGGGAGGAACAGCCCGGCGTCGTTGGCGCTGAGGTAGTCCAGATAGAAGTCGATGGCCCGTTCGATGAAAGCCGTGAGACTGCGGCTCCCATCCTCCCGGTAGCGGCGTTCCAGCACCGCTTTTTTCTCCGGCGTCAGGTATAGGGCAAACTTCTCTTTCTTGCTCAAAATAGGTTCCTTTCCGGGGTTTGACCCCTGATTTTTTGTTGTGACAGTAAGTGTTTGGGGATAAGGACCGCAAAAGTGATAGCACTTCTCTGTTTTTGACCCTATTTCAGGGCACCGTAACTGCCCGCACTGCGGGCAGAGTGATTATGACATTACAACCGAAGGAGGGAAACATAGCTGTTCCGACACATAGTTCACAGTCAGCGGTCCGATGTTAATGCTTGTGTCCGGATTTGATTTGCTCTTTACTTAAAAATACGCTATAATTTTCTCATAAGGTGGTGCTCTATGAAAAAAGAAAGAGTAACAGTGAAGGATGTGGCGGCGCGGGCTGGGGTTTCTGCCTCGACGGTATCCATGATCCTCAACGGAAAGGGAAGCAGCAGGTTTCCGGAGAAGACCTGCCACCGAGTGATTAACGCCTGTAATGAGCTTGGTTATGTCCGGAACGGGCTTCCCAGATCTTCTGTGCCGGATGACAAGGTTCTGGTGGCGATCACGCCGACACTCTCCAATCTCTACTATGTACATATGGTAGAGGCTATGCAGCGCCGAGCAAAAGAGCTTGGGTATGTCCTATTGGCTTTTGATACCTTTCGGGAGATTCCACAGGAGACCCGGATCGTGCAGCTTTGCAGCCAGTTTCCGTTTGCAGGGGTGTGCTTTCTCTACCCGTTGGAAAACAATATGTTGATGGAGCAGGTGGAATGGGCCAAACCGGTTGTCCACATCTATGATAAGGGAGTCCGCAACGACGCGGATACATTGGAACTGGACGGCTTTCGAATCGGGAGGATCATCGGAGAGTATCTGCTGGGGCTGGGGCATGAGCGTGTGGCTTTCGTCACCTCGACCTTTGAGACTCGGCAGGTGACCCGCGTCCGCCGCCTAGAGGGATTGCGGGCAGTGTATGAGGAGCATGGATTTGATCCTGAGAAAAGTGTGTTGGTCTGTTCGCCGGAGTTGGAGCTCTCTGATGTAAAGGTAGTCCCAGAAGGGTATGAGTTGGGTTATCGAATGGCAAAAAAGCTGATCGAGCGTCAGGAGGAGGTTACGGCCTTCGTGGCCATCAATGATATGATCGCCGTAGGGATCATGGATGCGGTCACAGACAGCGGAAACCGTATTCCGGAGGATTATTCGGTGTGCGGCTGCGACAACACCAGTGTCTCCAAATATAAGGGAATCTCCTTGACTTCTGTGGAGTGCTATGCCAGGCAGACTGGCCGGGAAGCAATCGACATTTTGACCCGGAATATCGAGGATGGGAACTATCTGTCTGAGCTGGAGGATAACCCGGACGGGGTGACCCGAGTCGAGTATTTCCCTAAGCTGATCGTTCGAAAAAGCACGGGACCATGCGAAAAAAGAGAAAAACGCCAGGTGTAGGAGCTTGGATACAAGGAATGTCAGGGGGCGCCCCCTGGCATTCCTTTGTATAAAATGTAGAAATTTTTCTGCGTGAAAAATATTTTATTAAATTTTTTACTGCCGGGCACAGCAACTGTGCAGAGAGTGCCGGAGGGATTTTCCACAGGTAATCGAAATCCTTGAGAATGGCGATCTCTTTGAAAAATTTTAGTGAAATATTCACTTTGATTTACTAAAAATTTTATTCAAAAGGGTGCGCTTACAGGGCCAAACCCACAAAAAGATTACGTTTGTGTTTTTGTCTCATGGCTTTTATGATGGACATATCAAGAGTGAGTGCCCGATGCTCAGAGATGCGGATGCATGCCGCTGAGTAAGGTCTGCTGGGGAACGGGTATATTGCCGGAGGTCATCCTATGGAACTGCCCCAGAAACCGGTGGAACTGAACACCTATTTGAATCAGCACTTTACTTGCTCCTGCGGAAAAGAACATTATGCCTCACTGCGAGCGGTCCGCATTGGCAGCGGGGCGTTGCGGGAACTGCCCAGTCTGGTCAAGCTGATGGGGTTTGAGAGCCTCTATTTGATCTGCGATCCGATCACTTATGAGATCGCCGGGGCAGTCTGCAAACAGATTCTGGATGAGGCAGGTATCCGCAGTACGGTCGCCCAACTGATGCACACTGGCTTTGATGAGGCGACGTTGGGAGAATTGCTGATTCATATGCCAGCTGACTGCGACTTGATGGTGGCGGTGGGAACTGGAGCCATCAACGATATGACTCGCTTTTTTAGCTACAAGATGGGGCGTCCATTTTATACTGTGGCCACAGCTGCTCCCATGGATGGTTTTGCATCTTCGATTGCGGCAATCAACGTCAACAGTTTGAAGACGACGTTTGAAGCACAGACGCCAGTGGCGATTCTGGGCGATACCGAGATCTTGAAGGGGGCGCCGTATCGAATGATCGCCGCCGGCCTGGGAGATCTGCTTGGAAAATTTACCTGCCTGTGCGATTGGAAGCTGGCGCGACTAATTACAGGAGAGCACTATTGTGACACGATCGCAGAGCTGGTGGAAAGTTGTGTTCGCGGCGTTCTGGCTGACGCCGGAAAGGCCAGGGAACGAGACCCGGGGACGCTGGGAACGATTATGGAGGGCTTAGTGCTGGCTGGCGTAGCGATGAGCCTTTATGGAAATTCCAGACCGGCTTCCGGTTGTGAGCATCATATGTCCCACTACTGGGAGATGATGTTTGAGCAGATGGGCAAAACGCCAGTCCCCCATGGGACCCAGGTTGGAGTCGGCACTGTTTTGGTGCTGAAGCTGGTGGAAGCTCTGCGTGGCATGGAAGTGGACTTTGAGATGGCCCGGACTGCTGCAAAGACCTATGACCCCAAGGCCTGGGAGCGGGAGATCCGCAGGGCCTACGGCCCTGCCGCCGATGGTGTCATCGCGATGGAGGCCCAGGCCCGGAAAAATGAACCCGTCAGCCGCCTGCGCCGGATCAACACCATGGAGGCCCATTGGGCGGAGATCTCCGTGCTTCTGGAAGAACTGCCTGCCTCGGAAACTGTCATGGAGCTCCTGCGGTCTTTGGAGTCTCCATGTTTGCCTCAGGAGATCGGCGTGGACTATGCACTGCTGAGGGATACCTTCCGCTACTGCAAGGAGGTTCGGGCCCGCTATACGATCCTTCAGATGCTCTGGGACTTGGATCTTCTGGACCGGCTTTCCGATCAGGTGATCGAAGAGCTCTCTGTCGAAAAATGACTGAGCGCACAGAAAAATTTTTGTTGCTTAACCCGCTTGCGGGTTTGCAAATAATCAATTTTAAGAAGAGAGAGGTATGAAAGATGAAGAAGTTTTTGGCGCTTGCCCTGGCTCTGGCCATGGTGCTGAGCCTGGCAGCCTGCGGCGGAAAGTCTCAGGATGCCGCTCCCGAGAGGGATTCCTCCAACACCGAGGAGCCTGCACAGACCCCCCGATGAACCCATTACCATCAGTGTTTCCCACTCCTACACCGAGCTGGATCAGGTCAGCGTGGAGCTGAACAACGCAAAGAAGAACATTGAGGAGCGTACCAACGGTGCTGTTATTGTGAATCTGTATCCTAACAACACCTTCGGCAACCTGGTGGACGGCGTGGAGGCTGTCGCCGCTGATTCTCCGCTGCTGCTGATGGCTGCTTACAGCCAGTGGGAGGATCTGTACTATGATGCCAGCGCTTTGCAGTGCGGTTTCGTGTTTGAGACCGGTGAGGAGTTCCTGGACGTTATGGAGACCGACCTGTTCCAGAAGATCGTAGACGAGATGGACAAGGTCAATGTCCATGCGCTGAATTGTGCGTTTGTGGGCGGTATGCGCCATGTCATCGGCAAGAAACCCTATACCACGCCCGCCGAGATGAAGGGCCTGAAGCTGCGTGTGCCCAACTCCACCACCTATCTGGAGTGCTTCGAGGCCATGGGCGCCAGCCCCATGGGCATGGCTGCTTCTGAGCAGATGGGTGCGCTGTCTGCCGGAACGATCGACGCCCTGGATCAGTCCATCTCCCTGATGTATTCCACCAAGAGCTATGAGCTGGTGGACCAGGTTACCCTGCTGGCCCAGCAGCCTCTGGCGGACGCGCTGTTCTGCTCTACCAAGTGGTGGAACACGATCCCTGCTGAGTATCAGGAGATCATCGAGGAAGAGCTCCACGAGGCTGGCCTGCGCTATAACCAGTACTCTGTGGAGAACGAGAGCAAGATGCGTGAGGAGATGGAGGCCGCCGGCGTCCAGTTCCACGAGGCTGACCGCCAGGCGTTCCTGGACATGGGCTGCAGCGATCTGGTGCTGAAGTATGGCATCGGTCAGGAGCTGTTGGATACGCTGGCTGAGATCCGTGCCGGGAAGTAATCTCGCCGGATGCGATTGAAAAACTCTATCTGAAATCGGATTTCTAAGGCATAGTCCGAGGAGGGCCGGTCCTTCTTCGGACTATGTCTCATTTTTGGGGATTCGAAAGGTCTTTCGAGATATAAGGTGTCTATGAAAAAATTGATCTCATTCTTTCGGGACGGAAAATTTGAGGAGCTGCTGGGCTGCCTGATGATCCTGACCGTCATCATTCCGGTCATCGTCAATATCGTGAACCGGTCTGTATTTGGATTTTATTCCATCAATTTAGAGACCGTGGCGCTGCTGGCCTACGTCTGGATCGGCTATGCGTTCTTCGGATATCTCTATAAAAAGGATGCCCATGTGGATATGAAGTTCCTGGTGAACATGATGTCCCCTTCTGTCCGGGCGGTATTTGACTTGCTGCGGGATCTTTTGATCTTGGTGTTTTCTGCCTATATGGTCTATTGGGGCGTCAAGCTGTGCGCCTCCAATCTGACCCGGTATGCGACTGGAACTAAGATCCCCCTGGCCTTTGGCTATGCCAGTATTGCATTTGGCTTTTTTGTGGGAGCAGTCCGGAGCTTTTGGGCAATCGTTGCCCGCCTGTTCAAAAAGAGGAAGGAGGAGCCTGAAGCATGAATAGTATGGAGATTTGGCTGCCTCTGATCCTGGTTTTTGTCTTGTTGGCCATCCGTATCCCGGTGTGTATGGCCTTTATTGGTGGCGCAGTTTTTTACTTTGGATTTATTGCCACGGAGATGCCGCTGAACATGATCCTTTCCAAAATGGTCTCCGCTGGCATGAACATGAACCTAATGGCCATCCCGTTTTTCATTACAGCAGGACTATTGATGAACTATACCGGCATTACTTCCCGCATGATGAAGTTTGCAGACCTGTGTGTGGGACATATGTGGGGTGGTCTGGCGCAGGTCAACGTGCTTCTGTCTACTTTGATGGGTGGCCTGTGCGGCTCCTCGAATGCAGACGCTGCTATGCAGTGCAAGATGCTGGTGCCTGAAATGGAGAGCCGGGGCTTTAACCGGGCGTTTTCCGCCGCAGTCACGGCATCTTCCGCACTGATTTCTCCCATGATCCCGCCGGGGGTCATGTTGATTCTGTATGCCTCTATCACGGAGAACTCCGTGCTGGATATGTTTATGGCCGGATATCTTCCTGGCATCCTGATGTGCATTGTGCTGATGCTGGCCGTTACTCTTGTCTCTCACCGGGACGGCTATCGGCCAGTGCGGGAGAAACGGGCCTCTGCCAAGGAGGTGCTGCGGGGCCTGGTGGAGTGCTTCTGGGCGATTTTGATGATCGTGGTTCTGATTGTTGGACTGCGCAGCGGCATTGTCACGGCAACGGAGGGTGGTGCGGTGCTGTGTGTGCTGTGCGTCTTTGTGGGCATGGTCATCTATAAGGAACTGCACTTCCGGGATTTGATTGTAGTTGCAAAGGAGTCCTTTGCTTCGGTAGCCAATGTGTTCGGAATCATCATCTCTGCCACGGTATTTGGCCTGTACTTGACCTACGCCCAGATCCCTCAGAAGTTGACATCTCTGATCCTGGGCATGGATGTGGGACCCATTGGATTTTTGCTGTTGGTCAACGTGATGCTGCTGGTCATGGGTATGCTGATCGACAGTGCAGCAGTGCTGCTGATTGCGGTTCCGCTGCTATACCCAGTGGCGATGCAGCTCGGGATCAATCCGATCCATTTCGGTATTGTATGCATTCTGAATCTGTCTATCGGTGCGCTGACGCCGCCTTTCGGCGCCACTATGTACCAGTGCTGCAATCTGTGCCAGATTGAATTGCCGGAATTTTTGAAACAGGGCAAGGAGCTGATTATCGCATTGCTAATTGCGCTGCTGATCGTTACCTTTGTCCCCGGCATCTCCACGCTGCTGCCGGCCATTATGAAGTAATTCATTTTCAGAAAATGAGGACATATATGAAAAAATCATTGTTCCCGGATGATGGTGTTTGGCTGAAAGGAAATATCCACAGCCATTCTACGGTGTCAGACGGGATGTTCAGTCCCAAGGAACTGGCGGAATTGTATCGCGACCGCGGATATGCGTTTTTGTCCATGACGGACCACAATGTTTTGGTTTCTCACAGTGAACTGCCGGAGGATCAGATTATCCTGCTTACGGGGCTGGAGCATGATCTTGAATACAGCCCAGACAAATGTATCCATGTGGTGGGGATTGCCGCTGCCGGCAAGGAAGAGACAGAGTATTTATGTAAGCGATATTCGCCCACAGAGCTGAAGGATCAGCGCCTGGTGGACATGATGCGGGGAGACGGACAGTTTGTCTCTCTGGCGCACCCAGTCTGGTCCAGAATGAACGCGGATGAGATTTTTGACCTAGAGGGTCTGCACGCCGTTGAAGTGTTTAACAATGGTACAGAGCATCTCTGTCATGGAGGAAATGGAGAAATCTGGTGGGACATGCTGCTGCGGCAGGGAAAGCGGGTCTTTGCCACCGCGGTGGATGATGTCCACGTAGCAGAGGATCTGTTCGGTGGATGGATCTGGGTCAAAGCGGCGGAACGCAGCCGGGATGCGATTCTGGATGCTCTGTTCCGAGGAACCTATTATTCTTCCACCGGTCCGGAAATCTATGATTTCGGTCTGGATGGGGAACAGGTATATGTGTCTTGTTCGGAGTGCCGCGAGATTCATTTTGTTACCTATTCCCCCAGAGGGAAATCTCTGTTTGCAGAGCCTGACGGTGTTCTGAAAGAAGCGTGTTATACATTAACGGGCCGTGAGAGCTATGTGCGGGTTGTCTGTGTGGATCATCACGGACATTCTGCCTGGTCCAATCCGATTTTCTTTGATAAGCGAGCTTAAGATACGATGAAATAGGTTGTATCTTACGGTGACTCCAACATCCGAGATACAAGCGGGTGTTGGGGTCGTTTTTTTGACCCGAAAAGGAAATAACATAGAGAGGTAAAGAATGACAACAATCTATTTAATTCGTCATGCGGAGGCGGAAGGCAACCTTTACCGCATTGCGCAGGGACATACAGATGGCAAGGTAACAAAGTGTGGGTGGGCGCAGATCAAAGCGCTGTCCAAGCGGTTTGAAACCATTCATGTGGATGCGGTTTATTCCAGCGATCTGTATCGGACTTGTGCGACAGCCAGTGCCATTTATGTTCCTAAAGGAATTCCTCTTCACACAGATGCAGCATTACGCGAAGCCAATCTGGGCGTGTGGGAAGGATTGCCTTGGGGGGAAATTTCCAGAAGGGATGCAGAACAGCTTGTGAGGTTCAGTATTCAGCCCCACCTTTGGCATGTTCAGGGGGGTGAGACTGCGGCAGAAGTTCAAGACCGCCTGCATCGTGCCGTGTGCCGAATCGGAAAGAAGCACGATGGAGAAGTAGTTGCCATTTCTTCCCATGGCTTTGCTATCCGTATGTTTTTGGGAAAGTTACAGGGATATCCCTTAGAAAAGATTGGTGAATCTCCCCAGGAAGATAATACTGCCGTTTCTATGTTGGAGTTAGATGGCGATAAACTCAGGGTGGTTTACCGGAGCGACAATAGTCATCTTTTCGCCCTTACGGGTGATGGCAAAAAAATTGTAAGAAAGAGAGGTAGCGTATTAGAAGATGGTATGTACTATGAAAAGCCTGTTTTGCCGAAGGATCAAGAGATGTTGTTGAAAATGTCTGCCGACGCATATCGGGAGGCAGGGGAAGCATGGTCTTGTGAGGGAAGGACGATGACTGCCGTTACAGAGCGGAGAGCTTTATTTGGATTCAACGGTGAAACAAAACCGTCTGCGTTGCTTCAGATGGGTAAGAGCGGATGGATTGAGATTCTTTATGTAAATCCCGAAGAGAGAAAACAGGGGTTAGGTGTTCAGTTGATAGGGCAGGCAGTTCAAAATACAATGGAACAGGGATTAACAAAACTTCGGATACGGTTGCATAAAGAAAATCCGGCGTATGCACTTTTCCGAGAAAACGATTTTGTTCCTGTTGATCAACAGCTGGATGGAACGGTTGTGATGGAAAAAGATTTGAGTTGTAAAGCGGATTTTTCCTGAAGCGAGCAAGAACATCGGGGCTTGTGTTGAATTCATGGGAATTGTTTGTTCCTGAGGCATAAGCCAAGGAAGGAGACATAATAAAGATCATCCATTTGAGAAAATTTTTATTATACGTGATATGATTTCATCTTATTATGAAAACCAATTATCCCGTAATTCTGGGGCAAAAAACGGTCAAGGTGTAGGAGTAATCGAGGAATAATCGACTCTCCTACACCTCT
>CAUWNE010000065.1:0-9064 GCA_963560095.1 uncultured Dysosmobacter sp.
TGACGGGCTGTCGCTGTTCCTGTTTTCGCGCTTCTGCCGGGGAAGCGAAAAGCGTGGAGCCTTGCGGCTCCTCGCTTTTTTAGGTTTTCAGAGAGATCAGCCCTCGTACATGGCCTTGAGCTTGAGCAGGTGCTCATAGCGGTCCATGGCGGCCTTCTCGTTGCGCTGGAACAGCTCGCCGGCGCGGTCGGGGAACTCCCGGGTCAGACGGCTGTAACGGGCTTCGTTCATCAGGAACTCCTGATAGCCGCCCTTGGGCTCCTTGGAGTCCAGGGTGAACTTAGAGCCCTCAGCAGCGGGATTGAAGCGGAACAGGTTCCAGTAGCCGCACTCCACGGCCTTCTTCATCTCGTGCTGGCAGTTGACCATGCCGCCCTTGATGGAGTGCATCTCGCAGGGAGAATAGCCGATGATCAGGGACGGGCCGTGATAGGCCTCGGCCTCCTGGATGGCCTTCAGCGTCTGAGCGGGGTTGGCGCCCATGGCCACCTGCGCCACGTAGACGTAGCCATAGCTCATGGCGATCTCCGCCAGGGACTTCTTCTTGACCTCCTTACCGGCAGCGGCAAACTGCGCCACCTGGCCGATGTTGGAAGCCTTGGAGGCCTGACCGCCGGTGTTGGAGTAGACCTCGGTATCGAAGACGAAGATGTTCACATCGTTGCCGGAGGCCAGGACGTGGTCCACGCCGCCAAAGCCGATGTCGTAAGCCCAGCCGTCGCCACCGAAGATCCACAGGGACTTCTTGCGCAGGTACTCCTTGTCAGCCAGGATCTCCCGAGCCAGCGTGCAGGCCTCGCACTTGCAGCCCTCCACGATGCCGGCCTCCAGAGCGGCGATGTAGGCGTCGGTAGCCTCGCCGTTGGCCTCGCTGTCCTCCATGGTGTCCAGCCACTTCTGGGCCGCGGCCTTCAGAGCGCCGTCAGTGTAGTCCAGGGCCATCATGGCCTGAGTCCGGTCAGCCAGACGGCTGCGGATGGCATTCTGACCCAGATACATGCCCAGGCCGTGCTCGGCGTTATCCTCGAACAGGGAGTTGGACCAGGCGGGGCCGTGGCCGGCCTTATTGGTGCAGTAGGGAGAGGTCGCGGCAGGACCGCCCCAGATGGAGGAGCAGCCGGTGGCGTTGGAGATGTACATCCGATCGCCGAAGAGCTGGGTCACGAGACGGGCATAGCTGGTCTCGGCGCAGCCGGCGCAGGAGCCGGAGAACTCCAGCATGGGCTGACGGAACTGGCTGCCCTTGACGGTGTTATCCTGCATATCCTTCTTCTCGGAGACCTCGGCAACACAGTAGTTGAAGACCTCCTGCTGGGCGCTCTCCTGCTCCTGGGGAACCATGGTCAGAGCGTCCACCGGGCACTGGCCCACGCACACGCCGCAGCCCATGCAGTCCAGAGGACTGACGGCCATGGTGTACTGGTACACGCCCTTGCCCTTGCCGGCCTTGATGTCCACGATCTTGGCCGCGGCGGGAGCGTTCTTGGCCTCCTCAGCGGTCAGCGCATAGGGACGGATGGTGGCGTGGGGGCAGACATAGGCACAGCTGTTGCACTGGATGCACTTGTTGGCGTCCCAGGTGGGAACGCTGACGGCAACGCCGCGCTTCTCATAGGCAGCGGCGCCCAGCTCGAACTGGCCGTCGGCGTGCTTGACGAAAGCGGAGACGGGCAGGCTGTCGCCGTCCATCTTGCCCACGGGGAAGAGGATGGTCTGGACCTGCTCCACCAGCTCGGGCTTGCCGGAGAGCTTCGTGGTCTCGGCCACGTCCTGGGCGTCGGCCCAGTCGGCGGGAACCTCAAACTTCTTGTAGGCGGTAGCGCCGGCATCGATGGCCTTGTGGTTCATGTCCACAATGTCCTGACCCTTCTTCAGGTAAGAATGGGTGGCGGCGTCCTTCATGTAGCCGATGGCCTCGGACTCGGGCATCACCTTGGCCAGGGAGAAGAAGGCGGATTGCAGGATCGTGTTGGTCCGCTTGCCCATGCCGATCTCCTTGGCAAGATCGATGGCGTTGATGGTATAGACCTGGATGTTGTTCTTGGCGATGTAGCGCTTGGAGGCAGCGTCCAGGTGGTGGGCCAGCTCCTCGTCGCTCCACTGGCAGTTGATCAGGAACACGCCGCCGGGCTTGACGTCACGGACGATGGGGAAGCCCTTGGTGATGTAAGCGGGCACGTGGCAGGCCACAAAGTCGGCCTTGTTGATGTAGTAGGAGGACTTGATGGGCTCGTCGCCGAAGCGCAGGTGGCTGATGGTCACGCCGCCGGTCTTCTTGGAGTCGTACTGGAAATAGGCCTGCACATACTTGTCAGTGTGGTCGCCGATGATCTTGATGGAGTTCTTGTTGGCGCCAACGGTACCGTCGCCGCCCAGACCCCAGAACTTGCACTCGATGGTGCTGGCGGGGGCCACGCTGGGAGCGGGCTTCTCCTCCAGGCTCAGGTGGGTGACGTCGTCCACGATGCCGATGGTGAACTGACGCTTCATCTCGCTCTTCTTCAACTCCTCATACACAGCGAAGACAGAGGCGGGGGGCGTATCCTTGCTGCCCAGGCCGTAACGGCCGCCGATCACCTGAACGTCGGTCATGCCGGCGTTGGCCAGAGCGGTGACCACATCCATGTACAGAGGCTCGCCCTGGGCGCCGGGCTCCTTGGTCCGGTCCAGAACGGCGATCTTCTTGGCGGTGGCGGGGATGGCGGAGAGCAGCTTGTCCGCAGCGAAGGGACGGTACAGACGGACCTTCACCAGGCCCACCTTCTCGCCGTTGGCGTTGAGGTAGTCGATGACCTCCTCGGCCACGTCGCAGATGGATCCCATGGCGATGATGACCCGGTCCGCGTCGGCAGCGCCGTAGTAGTTGAACAGCTTATAGTCGGTGCCCAGCTTGGCATTGACCTTGTCCATGTACTTCTCCACCACGGCAGGCAGGGCGTCATAGTAGGCGTTGCAGGCCTCGCGGTGCTGGAAGAAGATGTCGCCGTTCTCGTGAGAACCGCGCATGTTGGGACGCTCGGGGTTCAGGGAGTGCTTGCGGAACGCCTCCACAGCGTCCATGTTGCACATCTCCTTGAGGTCCTCATAATCCCACACGGCCACCTTCTGGATCTCGTGAGAGGTCCGGAAGCCGTCGAAGAAGTTGATGAAGGGAACACGGCCCTCGATGGCGCTCAGATGGGCCACGGGAGCCAGGTCCATGACCTCCTGGACGTTGCCCTCAGCCAGCATGGCAAAGCCGGTCTGGCGGCAGGCCATCACGTCGGAGTGGTCACCGAAGATGTTCAGCGCATGGCTGGACACGGTACGGGCGGAGACGTGGAACACGCAGGGCAGCAGCTCGCCGGCGATCTTATACATATTGGGGATCATCAGCAGCAGGCCCTGAGAGGCCGTGTAGGTGGTGGTCATCGCGCCGGTGGCCAGGGAGCCGTGGACCGTGCCGGAAGCGCCGGCCTCGGACTGCATCTCGCACACGCGGACGGTGGTGCCGAAAATGTTCTTCTGGCCAGCGGCGGACCACTGGTCGACCAGGTCTGCCATGGGAGAGGACGGGGTGATCGGATAGATACCCGCCACTTCGGTAAACGCATAGCTGACATACGCCGCCGCGTTGTTACCGTCCATGGACTTGAACTTTCTTGCCATAAACTCTTACCTCCTGTTTTGCCGCCGCTGGCGGCGATTCTTACCAAAAGCAGAATTCCGGACTCTCTCCTCCCCGGTTTTCATGCGTCATCATTATAGCACGGCGTTTTGAGGATGTAAACCGTTACCTTGTTATTTTTTATACAAATTATCTCGTTTTTGTAAGAAAAAGCAAAACTTCCGGCATTTTTGGACGTTTTCCCCTGTCCGCCTTTCCTTTTTGCCCATGGTGTGCTATACTTTGCCCAAAGATCGGCGGAATCGCGCCGAAAAAGTGGACGGAAAGGCGGCGGTTTTATGGTGGTAACGGTGCGGTCCCTGGGACTCAGCGGCATCTGCGGATATGAGGTCAGCGTGGAGTGCTTTCTCTCCGGCGGCCTGCCGGCCTTTGACGTGGTGGGTCTGCCGGACGCCGCCGTGCGGGAGGCCCGGGAGCGGGTCCGGGCGGCGGTGAAAAACTGCGGGGCCAAATTCCCCGTCAGCCGGATCACCGTGAACCTGGCCCCTGCTGGGCAGAAAAAGGCAGGCACGGTCTACGACCTGCCGATCTTCGTGGGCATCCTGGCCGCCGGCGGCGACCTGCCGCCCCTGCCGCCGGACGCCGCCTTTCTCGGGGAGCTGTCCCTCACCGGGGCCCTGCGGGGGGTGACCGGCGTGCTGCCCATGGCCCTGGCCGCCCGGGAAGCGGGCATCCGCCAGCTCTTCGTCCCGGCGGAAAACGCCGCCGAGGCCACCCTGGCCCAGGGACTGACCGTCTACGGCGTGCCGGACGTGGGGGCCCTGACGGCCCACCTGCGGGGCGAGGCCCTGCTCTCCCCCGCGCCGGTGTGGCAGCCGGAGGCGGAGGAGAGCGGCCTGCCGGACCTGCGGGACGTGATGGGCCAGGAGAACGTGAAGCGGGCGCTGGAGATCGCTGCTGCCGGCGGCCACAATCTGCTGATGATCGGCTCTCCCGGGGCGGGCAAGTCCATGCTGGCAAAGCGGCTGCCCTCCATCCTGCCGGACCTGAGCCGGGAGGAGGCGCTGGCCGTGTCCGGCGTGTGGTCCGTGGCGGGACTGACCGACCCCCGCCGCCCCCTGCTGACCCGGCGGCCCTTCCGCGCGCCCCATCACACCGCCTCCGCCTCGGCGGTGGCCGGCGGCGGGCCCGCCATGCGGCCCGGGGAGATCTCCCTGGCCCACAACGGCGTCTTATTTCTGGACGAGCTGCCGGAGTTCCGCCGGGACGTGCTGGAGGCTCTCCGCCAGCCCCTGGAGGACGGGACCGTCACCGTATCCCGGGCCGGGGGCACCTTGCAGCTGCCCGCCCGGTTCCAGCTGGTGTGCGCCATGAACCCCTGCCGCTGCGGCTGGCGGGGCCACCCCTCCGGCCGGTGCACCTGCTCGGACCGGGAGGTGGAGCGGTACGTGGAGAAGATCTCCGGCCCGCTGCTGGACCGGATCGATCTCCACGTCACCGTGCCATCGGTGGAGTATGAGGCCATGCGGCGGCGGGAGACGCCGGAGAGTTCCGCCGTGGTCAAGGCCCGGGTGGACGAAGCCCGGGCGATCCAGACCGCCCGGTTTGCCGGGACGGACACCCCCTGCAACGCCCAGATGACCCCGGACCAGGTGGGCCAGTTCTGCCGCCTGGACGACGCCGGAGACGCCCTGATGCAGGCCGCCTTTGCCCGGATGGGCCTCACGGCCCGGTCCCACGACCGGGTGCTGCGGGTGGCCCGGACCATCGCGGACCTGGACGGCGCAGCGGAGATCGGCCCCGCCCACCTGGCGGAGGCCATCCAGTACCGGAACACGGACATTTTGAAGGGATAACAGACTATCGAAAAAGTGGCCGCGGCCACTTTTTCGAAAAGGCTGCACCCTGCCGCGCGCATAATTTATCCGCTTGCAGCGGATAAATTCCACACTTGCAGGGTGAGAAGTGTTTTTGTCTACGTACACGCCGCAGCCAAAAACGGATTTTATCTCTTTCGCCGCCTGTGGGCGGCGAAACTCTGCGAGGCTTTTTCGACACGGGGTGAAGCCATGCACATTACGTTACATATCGGACCGTACACGGTCACGATCATCGTAAAACGCAGAAACCGTCACTCTGCCAAGTGACGGTTTCTAGTCTGAAATTCTAACTTTCGCAGGGCCAACCGCTTGCTGGTAAGCCCCTTTTCACCTTTAGTTTACGTCATTGCCTGGAGAAAGTCAAGATGAACCGCCCCGCGGGGCGGTTTTTTCGTCTTTTTTGCCGGCTGCTGCACGGATCAGGGCAGGAGGGCCGGGGCGGGAGGGGGGCTGTGGGGCTAGTCAACTCCGGAGAAAAAACGGAGGGGATTTTTTATGAAACAGACAGCGCAGTTCGGACTGAACCAGTGGGAGCGCACGGACCGGGTCCTGATGGACGATTTTAACAATGACAACAAGAAGATCGACGCGGCGCTGGCAGCGGAGGGGGCCGCCCGGGAAGCTCTGGCAGGCACCGTGGCCGCTCAGGCGGCGGCTATGAGCAAACTGGGCAACTGCAAGATTTACACCACATCCTATGTAGGAAACGGTGGGTACGATTCCAGTCATCCGACGCAGATCACCATGCCTGAGCGAATCCTGTTGGTAATCATCTCTGCAACGCGGGGCAACAACGGATTTGTGACCTGGGGCGGGACGATGCGTTCATTCCACACAAGCGGCAGTGTGGAACTGCCTGCATCTTTCCTGAACGGTGGAAAAACTGTCAGCTGGTACTCTGCCGGTAATTCTGAACAACAGCTGAATAAATCCGGCGTCACCTATTACGTGACAGCGTTCACCGCCGCAGACCGATAATTCCGATAAATAGAGCAGAGAAGGACCCCGGGCCGAGTGGCCCGGGGTCCTTTTTGTTACAACCGGTCAGGTTGCGGAATCACGGTGAAAATCTCTCACACAGAAGCGGTGGAGAGGTTCACAGTGTAGTTCACGCTCTGGCCGCTGGCAGTGTTGGTCACGGTGACCGTCACAGCGGTAGGCTGAGTCTGTCTGCCGATCATACCCACGAGGGTGGCCTTCAGGGCACCCAGATCGTTAGCGCTGGAATCAACCACCATCTTCTCGCCGTTGGCGAAGGTCAGGGTAACGGTGTTGCCATCGTTAATCAGAGCGGCAGCGCCGGCCAGCAGACCAGTACCGGCCACATCACCAGCGGTCTTGCCATTGTCGATAACAACGTTCAGGGTGTTGCCCTTCCAGGTGATCTTGGCGTTGGTAACGGTCTTCTCAGTACCCTCAGTGTAGCCAGCATCAGTCAGGCCCTTGGAAATAGTCGCCTGCAGATCAGCAGCGGTCTGATAGTCTGCCACATCCTTAACGGTAACAGCGCCGTCCACAGTCACGATCTCCTTGACAGCGTCGGTCGTTCCAACACGGACCAGCCGGTTATTGATCGTGTAATCCTTCGCAGCGGTATCGACAGCGAAGTTCACAACGATCTGCTGGCCATCAGCCACCAGGTAACCAGTGGTGAACGCAGTCTTATCAGTATCGTTCAGGGTGAAGGACACCTTGCCGCCCACAGTGCTGTCGGTGACGATATAAGCGGTGTACAGCTCCATATCGACGCCAGCAACGTTGTTGGCGAAGCTGTAGCGGGTAGAGTTATTGCCATTGGCGTCAACGACAAACTTGGAACTACCAGAGAGCTTGCTGTTGTCAATGTATCTGCCCTCAGCCAGCTTCAGAGCATCAATCTGAGCATCGCCCACAGCAGTGCCATTGTCATAGTAGCCAACGATTCCGCCGTTAACCTTCAGAGCGTTCTGCTGAACAGCAATCACCGTCACGCGGGTGCCGAACAGGGAGCCGTCAGCAAAGGTCATGAGGTTGCCAATGTAGCTCTTCACGGGAGCGCCAGCATAGGCCTCCATCTTCTCGATGACATAGTTACGGACCTGCTGCTCGTTCATCTTGTTGCCGGGGTTGTAGTAACGAACTTCGAACTGCTGCAGAGTGTCGTTCCAGGACACACCGGGGACATTGACAGGAGTCTGGCTGCTGCTGCCGTCCTGCTGAGAGCCGGTGGTCAGCTTGGTGTCGCTGATGAACAGGACCCAGGTAGCGGCGCCGGTGCTGTCCAGAGCAGCGATGATGCGGCCCTTGTACTGCAGGCCAGCCTTGTCGGTGTTGGCGTCAGCCAGGTAGTTCTTGGCAGCCTCGACAGAGGTGAACTCAGTCTTGACGTCCTCCTTGTTGTTCTCATCCTGGATCACAACAGCCTTGGCGTCCTTGGCCAGAGCCAGACCGTTGTCGTCCTGGTCGTTCAGGACGTACAGGGTGCGGCCCTGCAGGCTCAGCTCGTTGGCCTGCTTGACGTCATAGACGTCGAAATCAGAGGTCACATAGGTGGGCTTGCCGGTGGCGTCGGACTTGTCGAAGTGAGCCTCGTTGTAGATGTCCTTCACGTCCTTGACGTTCACGACATACTCGCCGTCGAAGCGCAGCTCCACGATGCCGTCCTTATCGCTGCGCAGAGCGCGGATGGTGTCGACATACTTGCTCTTGGCAGTCAGAGTCTGCACGGTGCCGTCCATGACGCACTCGAAGGTCCAGTAATAGGTACCGTCCTTGTACTCCTCGCTCTTGGCGCCGTCGATGATGTAGGCAATGTTGGCAGCGCTGCCCTTGCCCTCGCCGACGACGATGGCGCCGATGATGAAGTAGTCGCTGTCATACACGGTGTAGACCTCGGCCTCCTCGATGGCGGTGCCGGGATCGATCTCCAGGTCCACTTCCTGCACGCCGGTGTACACGCCGGTGACGTCGGTGATGGCGCGCTTGGTGGTGGGCTTATTCAGAGTGGTGTCAACCTCGTCCAGATCCACGGTCAGGAACACGGTGGCGTCCTCGCCGTAAACATTGGCTCTGTTGGCAGCCAGCACGTTGTCGCTGACACGCAGATTGGCGGTGTTGAGGGTGGTCTCAGCGGTGTAATCGGTGGCGGTCATCCGGGCGCAGGGCTTCAGGGTGTACACGCCAGCCTCGGTCTTGGTGTAGGTGTACCAACGGTTGTGAGCATACTCACCGCCGGCCTTCCACTCATCGAAGTAGCCCTTGGTGGCCTCGGTGGAAGCCAGATCCTCGATGTTGCTGTTGGTGTCCTTCACGTTGACCTTGATCTGCTCCATGGTACCATCCAGGAAGATGGCGGCAGCGTCAGCGGTCTTGACGGACAGGTTACTGGTGGGCCGGTCATAGCCGGTGATAAACACGTAGTTCTTGGTGCCCTCGAACAGCTCAACGCCCAGGAAGTAGCCGTTGGAATCCACATAGACGTTGTAGGTGTTGTCGGTCAGCAGGTTCCCGTCGTACTTGTTCAGCACGTCGGAATCATAGAACGCCTTGACGTTGCCCTTGTACTCCTCACCGCCGATGGTGACCTTGGAGACCTTGT
>CAUWNE010000066.1:0-8809 GCA_963560095.1 uncultured Dysosmobacter sp.
CGGGGATCTGGTGGCCCCACCACAGCTGACGGGAGATGCACCAGTCATGGACGTTCTCCATCCAGTTGGTGTAGGTCTTAGAGAAGCGCTCGGGGACGAACTTCACCTCGCCGTCCCGGACCACCCGCAGGGCCTCCTGGGCCAGGGGCTCCATCTTCACGAACCACTGGGCGGAGATCAGGGGCTCCACGTCGTTGTGGCAGCGGTAGCAGGTGCCCACGTTGTGGCTGTAAGGCTCGGTCTTCACCAGATACCCCTGCTCCTCCAGGTCCTTGACGATGGCCTTACGGCACTCATAGCGGTCCATCCCATTGTAGGGGCCGCCGTTTTCGTTGATCTTTCCGTCGTCGTCGATGCAGCGGATGACCTCCAGATTGTGGCGCAGGCCCACCTCGAAGTCGTTGGGGTCGTGGGCGGGGGTCATCTTCACCGCGCCGGTGCCGAAGCCCAGCTCCACATAGTCGTCGGCCACGATGGGGATCTCCCGGTTCATGATGGGCAGGATGCAGGTCTTCCCCACCAGATGCTTGAACCGCTCATCCTCCGGGTTCACAGCCACGCCGGTGTCGCCCATCATGGTCTCAGGCCGGGTGGTGGCCACCACCAGATCGCCGGAGCCGTCGGCCAGGGGGTAGCGGATGTGCCACAGGTGGCCGGGCTTGTCCACATACTCCACCTCCGCGTCAGAGAGGGCGGTGGTGCAGTGGGGGCACCAGTTGATGATCCGGCTGCCCTTATAAATAAGGCCCTTGTCATAGAGCTCGCAGAAGGTCTCCCGGACGGCCTTGGCGCAGCGGTCATCCATGGTGAAGTGGGAGCGGGACCAGTCGCAGGACACGCCCATCTTCTTCTGCTGGGCCACGATCCGGCCGCCGTACTCCTCCTTCCATTTCCACACCCGCTGGAGGAACTTCTCCCGGCCCAGGTCATAGCGGGTCAGGCCCTCCTTGACCCGGAGCTCCTCCTCCACCTTGATCTGGGTGGCGATGCCGGCGTGGTCCACACCGGGCAGCCACAGCGTGGAATAGCCCTGCATCCGCTTGAAGCGGATCAGGATATCCTGGAGGGTGCAGTCCATGGCGTGGCCCATGTGGAGCTGACCGGTGACGTTGGGGGGCGGCATGACGATGGAGAAGGGCTTTTTGCTGTGGTCGGGATCGCCGTTGAAGCAGTCGTTCTCCTCCCACATCCGGTAGATGCGGTCCTCCACCTGCTGGGGCTCATACACCTTTGGCAGTTCTCTGTTCATGTTGATTCTCCTGTTCTATATAACTGAATACCTGAAAATGCTCACTTGCAAGGGTCCAGCCGGACCACCGGCCTGCTTGTTGTCCAAGGCACGAAAAAAGCCCTGAGCCGACAAAGGCTCAGGGCGAACAAGCTGTCCGTGGTACCACCTGGATTCGGGAAATTCCCGCACTTACCGACGCAAAAACGTCTCTCCCGGATAACGGTGGGATTCCGTCGCGGCTTACTCTCCGTTCAGCCCGATGCTCCGGGACGACTTCGCCGGCCGCTGCACGAACGCTTCCACCAACCGCGTCCTCTCTTAGCTTTCGCAGACCGGGTACTGCTTCCCATCCTCGCAGATTCCGATATATGCTGACAGTATAATATACCCTTCCGGAATTGTCAAGCCGCTGTTTTTTCCAGCGCCCCAGTTCCAAAGCAGCGACTGCCAGCAGGGGTTCTTGACAGCTCTCTTGATCCCCGGTATCATACACGCAAGCACAGCAAGAAAAAGGAGGGCCTTTTATGAAGCATCCCCTTACCGGGATCAGCCTGATCCTGTTTGGCATCCTGCTGGTCCTGTTCTCCCTGGCATACCCCTGGGTCCCTGTTTTGGGCACGCTTCTCACGCCCATCGCCCTCTGGGCGGGCCTTGCCTGCGGAATCGCCGGATTGGTATCCACCCTCCGCAGCCGCCCGTAAGCCCAGCCTCTGCGCCCCTGCCCGGGCGGCTTCCTCGCCGGAAGCCGCCCGGCTTTTTTCAGCTCATGCGCAGGATCTCCTTTTTCAGCCGGGAGATGATCCGCTTTTCCAGCCGGGAGATGTAGCTCTGGGAGATCCCCAGCCGGTCCGCCACCTCCTTTTGGGTCTGCTCCCGGCCGCCGCCCAGGCCGAAGCGCAGGGTGATGATCTCCTTTTCCCGGGGAGAGAGCAGGGCGATGGCCGCCGCCAGCAGGCTCCGGTCCACGTCCTCCTCAATGGGCCGCATCACCACGTCCGCCTCGGTGCCCAGCACGTCGGAGAGCAGCAGCTCGTTGCCGTCCCAGTCGGTGTTCAGCGGCTCGTCAAAGGACACCTCCCCCCGCCGGTTGGCGTTTTTCCGCAGATACATCAAGATCTCGTTTTCAATGCACCGGGAGGCGTAGGTGGCCAGCTTGATGTTCTTGTCCGTCCGATAGGTCCCCACCGCCTTGATCAGCCCGATGGTGCCGATGGAGATCAGATCCTCGATGTTGATGCCGGTGTTCTCAAACCGCCGGGCGATGTACACCACCAGCCGCAGGTTGTGTTCAATCAGCTCCTGCCGGGCCGGCTCCTCCCCAAGATGGGCCAGCAGCTCTGCCTCCCGCTCCCGGCTCAGGGGCGGCGGCAGGGTATCGCTGCCGCCGATGTAGTGGATGGGCTGCCGCAGGCCCAGCGTCTCCAGCAGCCATGCCAGGATCTTGTCCATGTCGTCCTCCCTTTCTCACCTCGCCGCCCCACAGCGCCCCGTATCCAGTCCCCAGGGCCGAGGGGGACAGCGCCGCCGGCGCTCCCGGGCGGCGGACCCCGCAGATCTCGATCCAGTCCGTCCGGATGGTCAGCAGCATCCCCCCATCGACTCCCACCGCGCGGTAGGGCGTCAGCCGGGGCCGCAGGGCGGGCATCGCCGCCGCCAGGGGCTCCAGCAGCTCTGCGGGGACACGCAGGGCCTCCGGCGTCACCAGCTGCCGGACGGGATGGGGCAGGACCTGGTCCAGGGCCCCTGCCGCCAGAACCAGCACGGGCCGGCCGCTGCCCGGCTCCCGCAGGCTGTTGCCGCTGTCCCACAGGGCTGTCAGCTCCGCCGTCCGGCCCCCTACGCACACCCGCACCGCCAGCAGCTCGCCCCCCACGCCGTGGCGGGCCGCCGCCCGGAATACCACCGTCAGCAGCAGATAGGCCCCGGCGGCTCCTATGAGCAGCACCTTGGCGTCCACATCCGTGTAGAAAATGCCGTTCACCGCCGGCACGGCGCTGCCTGCTACCAATCCCAGGGCCATCACGCTGCCTGCCAAGGCCCAGGAAAGGCCAAAGAACAGCGCCGTCAGCCTGCCCAGGTGCTGCTCTCCGCCAAAGGCCGCCAGGGCCAGCAGCACCCCTGCCGCCGCCTTGGCCGCCGGGGCTGCCAAAAAGCCCAGTCCCGGCAGGAACACCGCCGCCGCGTAGCTCCCGCCCAGGGCCGCCGCCAGCGCATACCGCCCCCGCCGCAGAGGCACCCCGGCCAGCCGGGCCGTCACCAGACAGAGGAGATAGTCCATCAGTCCGTTGAGAAAAAACACGCTGTCCAGATAGATCACTGTCACGTCTCCGCCCTCCTCTCCGGTGGATCGCCTCCCATTATAGGGCAGGCCCCGGGGAAAAGCCGTCGCAAAAAGGAGGCCCCGCGCATTCCCCCAAAGTCCGCTCACGCCCCTTCCCCCCGGCGGCGAAACCTGTGGGTTCAAATACCGTGGGTCCTCTTCGACAAAACAAGGCCCGCCGTATCAAACGGCGGGCCTCTGTCTGTGATTCAGTGCAGGTTACCTTCCCAGTAGATGAACGCTGATTTTCAGGTCGGCATCAGTATGGTCTTTAGATATGCGGCTATCAAGAACAGCCCCAGCAAATGGAGCGGATAAAACATGTAAAAGAAATATTTCATGCTCCGTCCGCGTTGGCCGTTGTACAAATACACCAGGAACAGAGAACTCACGGCAGCTAAAAAATATGGGGCGATCCATCCGTGTATCGAAAAATCCAAACCGCAGACGTACATGACGACAACTGCCGCAGCATATTTGACGACAGATGTATGACGGAACAAATAGAAGATGCCAATCAGCAAAATTCCATAGTACCAGCCATCCAAATCGCAGAGGTACGATATGTATGCCCCGGCCGCGATCACCAGGATCGACATCGGCCAGCGATCCTTGCATGCTCTGATGATGATCAGCACAGTCAGTCCCAGCAGCCAGGTGAACATCACATTTTGCTGTTCCATGCTGAAGAGCTGGCCTGTATTTGCCAAGTCATAGATCGGTTCAGAAATTAAAGCAAAGACACATAGATGCAGCCAGTATTTTTTCAGGCTATGCGTATGCAAAAAGCCCTCAACCAGCAAGAAGCAAAAGATCGGAAATGCGATTCGCCCAACCATATGGCAGACATTCACAGCAGACAGCAAGATCGAAAACTGTGCGTCTGTAAACAGGGAATAGGGGGCGCTTAATATTACGCCATTTTTCAATACGACTTGTCCAACATGATCGACCAGCATGCAACATACTGCTATGATCTTCAACGTGCTGCCTGTGATATACTTTTTCATCTTGTTCTTCCTTAATACCGGATCGTATGCTGTATAGGGAATATACTTGCCCGCTTATACGTAGGGCACCAGCATGGAGGCCACCAGGGCCAGCACCATGACCACCACCAGCACCAGGGCCACCGCCCGCGTCTTCTTGCTCATTTCGTCGCCTCCTCTGTCAGAATTTTTCGGATGCTCTTCTCCGCCTTGCTCCGGGGCAGCATCAGCTCATGGCCGCAGCCCAGGCACCGGAGCTTGATGTCCATGCCCACCCGCAGGATCTCCCACTGGGTGCTCCCGCAGGGATGGGGCTTTTTCAGCTCTACCTTGTCGTGCAGATGCAGGTCCATTCCTCTCCTCCTGTCAATCCATGCTTTTCCGCCGCATATAGTACCCTATCAAGCATTGCGCCGCCTGGCGCAGAATAGGATGGGATTTCTATGCCGGAAAATAAGCTCTTCCCGCCGGAGGGTCTGCGGCCCCCCGCCGAATTTACCATGGCCTCCCTGAAAGAGGCCGCCGAACGCCATCAGATCCTGGAGGCCGTGGCCCAGCGCTGCGGCCCGGACCATACCCTCCACTTCTCTCTGGACGGCATCGCCGGGGAGATGCCCCGGTCCCAGGCCGTGGCCCCCTGGGTCAGCGGAGCCGGCCGGGAGATCGCCGTCCTCTCCAGAGTGGGGCGGCCTACCTGCTTCACGGTCACGGCCATCCGCGCCGACGCCAAGGGCGCGCCGGTGGCGCTCCTCAGCCGCCGGGAGGCCCAGGACCAGGCCATGGACCATTTCCTCTCCCATCTGGAGCCGGGGATGGTCCTGGTCTGCCGGGTCACCCGGCTGGAGCGTTTCGGCGTCTTTCTGGACGTGGGCTGCGGCATCGCGGCCATGCTGCCCATCGAGCGGATCTCCGTCTCCCGGATCTCCCACCCGGCCCAGCGGTTCCGGGAGGGGCAGAAGATCCTGGCGGCGGTATACGCCATCGACCGGGAGGCCCGCCGTCTCACCATGACCCACCGGGAGCTGCTGGGCACCTGGATGGAAAACGCCAGTCGGTTCTGCCCCGGCGAGACGGTCCGGGGCGTGGTCCGGGGCATCCAGCCCTATGGCAGCTTCATTGAGCTCGCGCCTAACCTCTCCGGGCTGGCGGAGAACCGTCAGGACCTTGCCGAGGGCGACGCCGTCTCCGTCTTTATCAAGAGCATCCGCCCCGAGAGCATGAAGCTCAAGCTCCAGGTGGTGGAGCGCCTGGGTCCCGCCGCCGGGCCGGAGACACCGGTCTATCAGGTCACCGACGGGCAGCTGGAGCGGTGGGTCTACTCTCCGCCGGGCTGTGCCAAGACGGTGGAGACGGTCTTCACTGACCCTTGAGCTTCTCCCAATAGGCCCGGGCCGCCTGCTCGGTCTTGTTGTCGCCGTAGCGGTAATAGGTCACGTCCTTCAGCGCGTCAGGCAGGTATTGCTGGCGCACCCAGTGACCGGGATAGTCGTGGGGATAGTGGTAGCCCTGCTCCCGCTCCAGGCCGGTGGAGTCGGCGTGGATATTTTGTAATTCCCGGGGCACGTCTCCGGTGCGGCCGGCCTTCACGTCGGCCCAGGCCGCGCCGATGGCAGCGGTGACGCTGTTGGACTTGGGGGCCGTGGCCAGCAGGACGGCGGCCTGGGCCAGGGGGAGCTGGGCCTCCGGCAGCCCCAGCTGCATGGCGGTGTCCACACAGGCCTTGACGATGGTCACGGCCTGGGGATAGGCCATGCCCACATCCTCGCTGGCGGAGCACAGCAGCCGCCGGCAGGGGGTGATCAGATCTCCCGCCTCCAGAAAGCGGGCCAGGTAGTGCAGCGCCGCGTCCGGGTCGCTGCCCCGGAGGGACTTCATCAGGGCGGAGGCCAGGTCATACATGGCGTCTCCCCCCCGGTCATAGCGCATGGCGCTGCGCTGGGCCACCTGGGACGCATCGTCCTGAGTCAGCAGCACCGTCCCGTCCACGGTGGGAGCCGCCTGGCACAAAAGCTCCACCGCGTTGATGGCCTTGCGGACGTCGCCGCCGCAGGCGGTGGCGATCTGCCGGGGCACCCCCTCCTCCCAGCGTAACGGCAGCTCCATCCGTCCCCGCTGGATCTCCAGCGCCCGGAGGACCGCCGGCTCCGCCTCTGCCGGGGGCACGGGCTTGAACTCAAACACCGTGCTCCGGGACAGCAGCGCGCCGTAAACGTAGAAATAGGGGTTCTCCGTGGTGGAGGCGATCAGGGTCAGCGACCCGTTCTCCATGAACTCCAGCAGGCTCTGCTGCTGCTTTTTGTTGAAATACTGGATCTCGTCCAGATACAGCAGGATGCCGCCGGGGGCCAGCAGCGTCCCCACGTCGGCGATGATGTCCTTCACATCCTGCAAGGACGCGGTGGTGGCGTTGAGCCGGTGCAGCGTCTTCTGGGTCCGCTGGGCGATGATGTTGGCGATGGTGGTCTTTCCCGTGCCGGAGGGGCCGTAGAAGACCATATTCACCTCCGCGCCGCTCTCGATCACCCGCCGGAGCACGCCGCCGGGAGCCAACAGATGGCGCTGTCCCACCACCTCGTCCAAGCTTTTGGGCCGGATCTCGTCTGCCAAGGGGCGGTTCATGGCGTTCCCTCCCTCATCAAATCTAAATAATGAGTATACCATATCCCGCCAGAGCTTTGCAAGAAAAAAGCCCCTTGCTTTTCCCTTGACGGCCAGATTGCGGCCATTCCATTGGAATGCGCGCAGCAATCAGCAACCTCCCTCTGCCGCTCACGGCAAAGGGAGGTTGCTTAAAAGCTGAATGGATCAACCCGCATCGGTGTCAACTGCTGTATGCTGCAAACTTCTTCTCAGCTTTAGACGGAGTTATTCGACAGGAAGATTATGCTGTTTTAAAAAGGTCAGCTTATCCCAATACCCTCTTTGGAATAAAATCTTCCCATTTACAACCTGAAAAAATCCACAGCCTCGCAATCCTAAAGGATCTCTCCACTCTAAAATCGCCCACTGTCCGTCTTCAAAAATATGTTCCACAATCGCCGTCATATCTGCGGCTGCAAACTCCTCTGTAAACATTTCGCGGATCGCTTCCACTCCAATGATCGGCGCATTGGTTACTTGGTGGTTGGTCGCACCCTCATGATAAAGGCTGATGATCTTTTCTACATCATGAGCATTAAAAGCATCCACCCACTTGCATACGACTTCTTTAGGGCTTAACATGATCCCATGCACCTCTTTCTCTATTGATTTTTTGGCGTTATTCTATCACATATTTCCGCTTGATTCAATATAATCCACAGAGACCTCAAAACACTTGCCGATCAGGAAAGCCCTAAAAAGGGACGGGCTTTCGCCGGAAACCCAACCTGCCTCCCACCGCTTTTTTCTGGCCTTTTGTCACATTCTGTGGTATTCTGGTGAGCAAGAGGTGAACGATATGAAATCCAAAGCCGCGGTGAACCGCATCATTGAGACTCTAAAGGGTCTCTATCCCGACTCCCTGTGCTCCCTGCAATATGAAAAGGACTATGAGCTGCTCTTTGCCGTGCGCCTGGCCGCCCAGTGCACCGACGAGCGGGTGAACAAGGTCACCCCCGCCCTCTATGCCCGCTTTCCCACCCTGGAGAGCTTTGCCCAGGCAGACCCGGCGGAGGTGGGGACCTACATCCACTCCTGCGGCTTTTTCAACGGCAAGGCCCGGGACATCGTGGCCTGCGCCCAGCAGCTGGTGGAGCGTCACGGGGGCAAGGTCCCCGGCACCATGGAGGAGCTGACGGCGCTACCCGGCGTGGGCCGGAAGACCGCCAATCTGATCCTGGGGGATGTGTTCGGCCAGCCTGCCTACGTCTGCGACACCCACTGCATCCGCATCACCGGCCGTCTGGGCATCACCGACGGGTCCAAGGACCCGGTGAAGGTGGAGCGCCAGCTCCGCCAGAGCATCCCCCCGGAGGAGTCCAACAACTTCTGCCACCGGATGGTCCTCTTCGGCCGGGATACCTGCACCGCCAGAAGTCCCCAGTGCGCCGGCTGTCCCCTCCGTCCGGACTGCAAGACCGGCAAATCCCTCAAGGATTGACGCCGATCCCCCATAGATTCTACCAGGCGGCCCCTCCCGGGGCCGCCTCAGTATGTCGAAAAAGCCTCGCAGAGTTTACCCGCAAGGAGTACGCCGCATCCGTAAGGCAGCAGAGCTGCCAACGGCTGCGCAGTCGTGCCCGCAGGCACGAAAGGCATGAAATTCAAGATTTACAATTCAAGTGCAAC
>CAUWNE010000067.1:0-8567 GCA_963560095.1 uncultured Dysosmobacter sp.
TTTTACCTATCTCCATGTGTTGCACTTGAATTGTAAATCTTGAAATCATGTTCTGCCGGGGCGTGTACCTGGCAGAACATACTTCTCGCCCTGCAAGTGTGGAATTTGTCCGCTGTAAGCGGATAAATTATGCGCGCGGCAGGGTGCAGCCTTTTCGAAAAAGTGGCCGCAGCCACTTTTTCGACAGTCTCAAAGCGCCGGACGGCCCCATGGCCGTCCGGCGCTTTGTCTTATGCGGGATGATCCTCCTCCGTTGTCAAAACGGGGATGTCGATTTGCAGGATGTCCTCTTCCGGGCTGTCCACCACCAGCTCATTGAGACATTTTTCATAGGCATAGCCTGTCAGCGTCCATCCCTGGGCGGCGGCATAGTCCAGGATCTCCTGGTAACGGGCCGCCAGCGGGGCCTCCAGGCTGCCGTGGCTGTACGCCCGCAGATAGGTCCCCTTGGGCTGGATGTGGAGCCCCCGCCGGCGGACGGGAGCGGGCAGCTCCAGGAACATGGCGTCGTAGTCCTGGAGACGGCCCTGGGCCAGGGTCTCCACGGAGATCATAGAGCCGTAGGCGGCGTCGTGGAGACGGTGGAGCTGACAGCTCCGGGCCTGGTCCATCATCAGCTCCACCTCCCGGTCAAAGGTGAATCCCTCCTCCAGAGGGACCACCGCCAGATACCGCCGCTCCCGGTGGATCAGCTGGATGGCGTCCAGGTCCAGGTTCAAAAGGTCCAGGATCTCCTGATGGCGCTGGGCGAGGACCCGCCGGACGGCCCGCAGATGGGCCATGGTCTGGTCCACCTGCCGGATGTTCTCCTGGAGCAGGGCCTCCAGACTGGCGGCGGAGCGGCCGTTCATAAAGGCCTGGATCTGGGGCAGGGGAACATTCAGCTCCCGCAGCATCAAAATAGTCTCCAGGGCCTGGGTCTGGCGGTAGGTGTAGTACCGATAGCCGTTTTCCGGGTCGATGGCGGCGGGTTTGAGCAGACCGATCTCATCGTACCACATCAAGGTCTTCTTATTGATGTCGTGCAGGGCCGCGAACTGGCCGATGGTAAAGCGCGCATTTTGATTTCCACCCATTTTGAAAATACCCCCTTGACCGTACTGTTACTGTACGGTATATGATATGCCATGGTCCTAAAAAAATCAAGGTATCAGGAGGAATTTCCATGGAGAATCAAACTGCGTACAGCCAGCCTGTTACGCTGAAGCATGTACTGAAATTTGCGGTCCCCACCATTGTGATGACGGTGTTCATGTCCTTTTACACCATGGTGGACGGCCTGTTCGTGTCCAGCCTCATCGGCACCGACGCCCTCTCGGCCGTGAACCTGACCGCGCCGGTGATCTCTCTGGTCACGGCCATCTCCACCATGCTGGCCACCGGCGGCAGCGCCGTGATCATGAAGAAGATGGGCGAGCAGAAGACAGAGGAGGCCCGGGAGGATTTCACCGCGCTGATTCTGGTGAACGTGGCGGTGGGCCTGGTGATGTGGGGCCTGGGCCGGATGCTGATGGACGGGATGTTCGCCGCCATGGACCTCTCTCCGGAGGTGGCGGAATACTGCCACATCTATCTGAGCCGGTATCTGGTGTTCACGGTGCCCATCCTGCTGATGAACAACTTCACCCTGTATATGATCGCGGCGGAGAAGTCCACGCTGTCCATGGTCTGCTCCATCGCCGGCGGCATTTTGAACATGGTGCTGGACTATGTGTTCATCGCCGTTCTTGACCTGGGCATTGCCGGCGCGGCCATCGCCACCGGCATGGGCTATTCCGTCACCGCGGTGGTGGGTCTGTTTGTCTTTGCCAGCCGGAAGAGCCTGCTCCACTTCCGCCGGCCTGTCTTCCGCTGGAAGACGCTGCTGGGCGCCGCGGCCAACGGCAGCTCTGAGATGGCCACCGCTCTGGTGACCGGCATCGTCACGCTGATGTTCAACTGGACCATGCTCTATTACGTGGGCGAGGACGGCGTGGCCGCCATCACCATCATCATGTACGTTTTGATGTTTGCCAGCTCTCTGTACACCGGCTATTCCTACGGCGTGGCGCCCATGATCAGCTATTACTACGGCGAGCAGAACCATGAGAAGCTGAAAAAGCTGATCTCCCTGAGCATGAAGATCATCGTGGTCATCGCGACGGTGACTGTGCTGGGCTCCTTTGCCCTCACCCGGCCTCTGGTGGGCGTCTTTGCCCGGCCGGACAACCCGGTGTATGCCCTGGCTGTCACCGGAAACCGGATCTGCACCGTGGCGCTGGCGTTCATCGGCTTCAACATCTTCGCAAGCGGCATGTTCACCGCTCTTTCCAACGGCTTGATCTCCGCGGTCCTGGCCTTCTCCCGGTCCTTTGTGTTCATGGTGGCTGCCATGCTGATTTTGCCGGCCATCTGGGGCGTGACCGGCGTCTGGCTGGCGACGCCGGCGGCGGAGCTGATGGCGCTGATCCTGTCCCTCGTCATGTTCTTCCGGTATAGAAAGCGCTATCAGTATTGACTGACAAAAAAGCGGCGGCATGGCAGTTGCCATGCCGCCGCTTTGCGCAGACGGAGCTGAGATCACTTCCGGGCGATGGCCCGCTTCACGGCCGCCACGATGTCGGCAGCGCGGAGACCATACTCGTCCATCAGGAAGCTCTGGGGGCCGACCTGACCGAACCGGTCCTGCACGCCCACGAACTCCTGGACGGTGGGACGCTTCCGGGCCAGGCAGCCGGCCACGGCGGCGCCCAGGCCGCAGGTGACGTTGTGGTTCTCGGCGGTGACGATGGCGCCGGTCTCGGCGGCGGCCTTCACCACCAGGTCCTCGTCCAGGGGCTTCCAGGTGAACATGTCGATGACCCGGACGGAGATCCCCTCGGCGGCCAGGGCCTCCTGGGCCTTCAGGGCCTCATCCACCAGGATGCCGGAGGCGATGATGGCGGCCTGGTCCTGGGCGCTCTCCCGGAGGGTCACGCCCTTGCCGATCTCAAACTTGGAGCCGTCCTCATAGATCTGGATGATGTCCTTGCGGGGGAAGCGGGTGTAGGTGATGCCCTGTTTGATGCCGGGCAGCTGGCTGACGATGCTCTTGAGCTGGACGAAGTCAGCGGCGTCCAGCACGGTGGCCTCGGGGATGGAGCAGTACATGGCGCCGTCCTCCAGAGGCATATGGGTACCGCCGTTGTAGGCCGCGGTCACACCGGGGTCAGAGCCCAGAACGTGGACCGTCAGGCCGGCGTAGGCAGCGGACATATAGATCTGGTCATAGCAGCGGCGGGAGGAGAAGGTGCCGAAGGAGTGGAAGAAGACGGTCTTCCCGGCGGCGGCCATACCGGCGGAGAGGCCGGCGGCGTTGCCCTCGGCGATACCGGCCTCATAGGCCCGGTCGGGGTAGGCGTCGCGCAGCTGCTTGGTATTGATGCAGCCCATCAGGTCGCAGTCCACATAGCAGATCGAGGGATCTGCGGCCATCAGGTCCTTCAGGGTCAGGGCGAGGGCGTCCCGGCAGGGGCGGGGGTCCTTCTCGTGATTGCCGATGAGTTTGATTTCCATATCGTTCACCCTCCTTTAAGCGTTCTTGGCGTCTTCCAGAGCCTGCTGCGCGGCGGCGATCGCCTCTGCCCAGACATCTTCCTTGGGCTGAGAGGAGTGCTCGCACTTGGGCTCGGCAAAGATGGCGCCCTTGCCCTTGACGGTGTTGAGCACGATGCAGCTGGGCACGCCCTTCTTGGCGTAGGCGTTCTGGATGGCATTGTAGATGGCGGTCACGTCGTGGCCGTTGATCTCCTGGGTGTACAGGCCGAAGCCCTCGGCCTTTTTGACAAGGCTGCCGTGGTTGAGAATGTCGGCAGTGGGGCCGTCCAGCTGGTAGCCGTTGTTATCGAAGATATAGATGATGTTGTCCAGCTTGTGGGCATAGGCGAAATGCAGAGCCTCCCAGACCTGGCCCTCGTCGGCCTCGCCGTCACCGATGACGCAGAAAACGTGGTTGTCCCGTCCGTCGATCCGGTTGGCCAGCGCCGCGCCGGTGGCAGAGGAGACGCCCTGGCCCAGAGAGCCGGTGGTCAGATCCACGCCGGGGGTGAGCAGGCGGTCGGTGTGGCTGGGGAACTTGGTGTGGGGCCGGTTGAGGGTGTAGGCCTCCTCGATGGGATAGTAGCCCATCAGACCGAAGGTGGCATAGGCTACCGGTCCGGCGTGGCCCTTGGACAGCACCAGCCAGTCCCGGTCCTCCCAGCGGGGATTCTTGGGGTCGAATTTCATGACCTCGCCGTAGAGAACGGCCATCAGGTCCGCAAGGTCCATGGAGCCGCCCACGTGGCCGAAGCCCAGGGAGTGGATGACCTTCAGCGTTTCCAGCCGGATCTCCGCCGCCAGAACTTTGCACTTCTTTTCATTCATGGGAAGTCGCTTCCTTTCTGTTTTTGATGCTCCTGGGAAAGCCGGCGGGGCCGGTCTCCTCCGCGGGGCCTGAGGTCCCCGCGGCCCCGGAAACGTGGGCAGGGAAGACGTTCTCAACCATTTTACCCCGGAACAGGACTGCCGTCAATGGGGATTCCGGCATTCCGCAGAGGAAATCCGGCGGATCTCCCGGAAGCCGGGCAGCTTTTTCGATTTTTGGGGAAAACTTGATTTGTTCACAATTTTCCGATATGATGAATATTTAAGTGCAATGACAGTGGGGAGATCCTCCCCCAAACGCGTGTAAAAAGGTGGGAAGCTATGAAAAAATGCAGCTTGCTGACCGCAGCCCTGGTGCTGCTTGTGACGCTGACGGCCTGCGGAAAGGCGGCGCCTATAACACTGCCGGAGACGGGAGAGATCGTCTCTGTGGATGTGACGGCCGGGGATCAGACCGTGCAGCATACGGACGAGGCGTGGATCAGCGAGATGGTCACAGCCCTTTCCGGCGCGGAACCGACCGGCCGGGAAAGTGTGCAGGACGTCCCCCAGGCAGAAGAGCTTGTCAGGCTGGATCTCCGGCTGGGATCGGGGGCAAGCACCCTGTTTGCCTATCAGGAGGACGGGCACTTCTATGTTGAGCAGCCCTATCAGGGGATCTATCAGATCACCGGGGAGCAGTATGCGTGGCTGGGGGAGGCAGAGTGAGCTTCCCGCGCCGGCGCTGAGCTGACAGGACGCCGGCTCATGTCATGCCGTGATCCAAAGCGAGATCCAATCTGCGATTTGACCAAACTAAGAAACAGGAAAGAAGGAGCGCACTATGCCGTTTTCATTCAACTTCGGGGGCTTCAATCCCGCTGATTTCGCGGGCTTTGGAGGCTACCAGGGTCAGCAGGAGGGTGCTACGCCGCCCCCGCCTCCCCCTCCGAAAAAGCCCAGAAAGCCCCGCAAGGCCATCGGGAATGCCTTTACCCGGACGCTGATCAATCTGGCTGTGACGCTGGTGTTTGCCCTGGGCTACTTCTACGTAGAGCTGCCGGCACTGAACTTCCATGCCGAGGAGTTCTATGTCTTCGTCTTCCTCTGCTGCGCGGTGTACTGCGTTTGCGCCATCGTCACATCCGGCTTCCAGGGGGATGGCGTGAAGGGCTACATGGGCTTTGTGAAAAAGCAGTGTACGATCCCCTTCCTGGCCGTGATCGCCCTGATCGCCGCCATCGCCGTGGGCGCGATCAGCTCCTGGGTGGTGCTCCGGGCCGGCAGTTACAGTGAGCTGCTGGAGGTGGAGACCGGCGACTTTGCCGCCGAGGTGGAGGAGATCAGCTATGATCAGATCCCCATGCTGGACCGGGATTCCGCTGCCCGCCTGGGCGGACGGAAGCTGGGCGAGCTGGCGGACATGGTCTCCCAGTTCGAGGTGCTGGACGACTATACTCAGATCAACTACCAGGGCCGGCCTGTCCGGGTCACCTCCCTGGGCTACGCGGACCTGATCAAGTGGTTCACCAACCGCTCCGACGGTCTGCCCGCCTATCTGATCGTGGACATGGTGACCCAGGACGTGGAGGTGGTCCGGCTGGAGGAGGGGATGAAGTACACTACCGCCGAGCACTTCGGCCGGAACCTGTACCGCCATCTCCGGTTCCACTATCCCGCCTATATGTTCGCAGAGCCGGGCTTTGAGATCGACGAGGAGGGCACGCCCTATTGGGTCTGCCCCCGGCTGGTGAAGACCATCGGCCTCTTCGGCGGCACGGACATTCAGGGCGCGGTGCTGGTCAACGCCATCACCGGCGAGAGCCAGTATTATGAGGAGGTCCCCTCCTGGGTGGATCAGGTGTATGTGGCGGAGCTGATCATGCAGCAGTATGACTACTACGGCCTGTACAAAAACGGCTTCTTCAACTCCATTCTGGGCCAGCGGGAGGTCACCCGGACCACGGAGGATTACAACTATATCGCCATCGGCGACGACGTGTATATGTACACCGGCGTCACCTCTGTGACCTCCGACCAGTCCAACATCGGCTTCCTGCTGAGCAACCAGCGGACCAAGGAGACCAAGTTCTACTCCGTGGCCGGCGCCACAGAGGAGTCCGCCCAGCGCTCTGCCGAGGGTCAGGTCCAGCAGATGAGCTATATCGCCACCTTCCCGCTGCTGCTCAATATTGCCGATCAGCCCACCTACTTCCTGGCGCTGAAGGACGCGGCGGGTCTGGTGAAGATGTACGCCATGGTCAACGTGGAGCAGTATCAGATCGTCTCCACCGGCCAGACTGTGGCGGCCTGCGAGACCAGCTATCGCCAGGCCCTGGCGGATGCCGGATTGATCGAGGACGGCGAGGCCGAGGTGGTGCCCAGCGACCAGGCGGAGATCTCTGGCGCCATTGCCGAGATCCGCACCGCCGTGCTGGATGGGGATTCCTACTACTTCTTCCGTCTGGAGGGCGGCGAGGCCTTCTACGCCATCAACGCCGCGGAGAATCCGGTGGCCGTCATTTTGAACGTGGGCGATCAGGTGGACGTCCTCTACCGCACCGGTGAGAGCGGCGGCATCCTAGGCGGCGCATCCATCAGCCGCAGCGGCGAGGAGCCTGTGGAATTCACGCCGCCTGTCGAGGAGCCGGCGGAGGAGAGCCCTGCTGAGACTGCTCCCCCCGCCGAAGGGGCCCCCGCTGAGGACCAGCCAGTGGAGCCTTACGGACAGGAGGGCGCGGCAGCCTGACTTCCGGTCATTCCAACATGAAAGAGAGGGACCCATCCAGCCGGATGGGTCCCTCTTTTTGGAAAATCGTTGACATCCGGAGATCAGACGCATATACTGTTTCCAATCAAAAAAGGAGCGTGAGACCTATGGACCTGACGTTGAACAGCGCCGTTTTGGGCGTGGAGATCACCGGCATCCGCCGCTTTACCTATCTGGTGCGGGACACCCCGGGCGCCTGTGCCCTGACCATCGGTGAGCCGGATCAGAACACCCCGGACCCCATCAAGGAGGCTGCCAAGGCGGCTTTGGACGCCAACGACACCCACTATCCTCCCGGAAACGGCTATCCCTATCTGCTCCAGGCGATCTCCGACTACGAGGCCAGAGCCCACGGCCTGCACTATGACCCGGAGGAGATCATTCTCACCATCGGCGCCACCGAGGGGCTGTTCATCGGCCTTTCCACCGTGCTGAATCCGGGAGACGAGGTCATCGTTCCCACCCCGGCCTTTGGCCTCTATGAGTCCATCACCCGGCTGCTGCGGGGCGTGCCGGTGAGCCTGCCCACGGAGGAACATGGCTTCCAGATCGATCCCCAGGCCCTGGCGGCGGCCATCACCCCCCGGACCAAGGCCATCATCCTCACCTCGCCCAACAACCCCACCGGCTGCATCTACACCCGGGAGACCCTGGACGCCATCCATGACGTCTTGAAGGACAAGCCCATCTTCGTCTTCTGCGACGATGTGTATCGGGAGCTGGTCTACACCGCAGGGTATCACAGCTTTGCCGAGTACCAGGATATGCGGGACCGGATCATCGTCATCCAGAGCTTTTCCAAGCCCTATGCCATGACCGGCTGGCGCTTGGGCTACTGCATGGCCGACGCCCCCATCCGGGACCGGATGCAGATCTTCCACCAGCACGCCGTGGTCTCCGCCCCGTCCTATGTCCAGCCCGCCTGTGTCAAGGCCCTGGAGACCGACGTCAGCGCCGTCCGGGAATTGTTCCGCCGCCGGCGGGACTATGTGTACCGCCGCCTGGTGGACATGGGCCTGGAGGTCCAGGAGCCGGAGGGGGCCTTCTACATGTTCATCGACATCCGCCGCTACGGCATGAAGTCGGAGGACTTTTGCGTGAAGATGCTCCGGGAGGGGCTGGTGGGGCTGATCCCCGGCGTCTACTTTGGCACCGAGGGCTTCATGCGCCTGAGCTACTGCTATTCCGACGAGGATCTGAAAGAGGGCCTGGACCGGATGGAGCGGTTTTTCAAAACCCTGTAAAACGCAAGCCGCTGTGCCTGTCGGCACAGCGGGTCGAAAAAGCCTCGCAGAGTTTACCCGCAAGGGGGACGCCGCATCCGTAAGGCAGCAAAGCTGCCAACGGCTGCGCAGCGCCGTCCGCAGACGGCGAATCAAGTGAAATTCAAGATTTACAATTCAAGTGCAACACATGGAGATAGGTAAAAAGGAGT
>CAUWNE010000068.1:0-8515 GCA_963560095.1 uncultured Dysosmobacter sp.
TATACCATTGCTCTGTGTAGATCGTCATGCAATCGCCCTCTGCGGCCACCGCATATCCAGCCGATTTATAGGCCCGCTTGATACAGCGCACCAGGCCGCTTTCATCGATCAGCATTTCGCCGCCTCCTTTATTTATATAATGTAGGCATGGGGGCCGCCTTTTCCCCTGGCGCCGCCCACACCTGCGCGTCCAGGATCTCCGCCCAGTCACAGCCCCACACCTCCGCCGCGTTCATTATTGCCGCCAGATTAGAGGCGTGGGGGACCACCACGGATCCGTGGGCGGGGTGGACCACCTTTGAGCGGCCAGGAACGCGCCAGCGGTGGATCCTTGCTCTCCTGTCCGCCGCGGTGCGCGTTGCCCCCCGGCTCAAATCCCATTCCATGCGTTCACCGTGACCTCCCACCGCTCCATGGCCTCCACCACAGCTGTGGAGTATTCTGTGGATGTGATCCCAGCCTCCCAGGCGTTTCTCGCCCCGGACACTCCCATGTTGTAGGCCATAGCTGCCTTGTGTGGGTCCCCATAATCCCCCATGTACTTTCCCAGCAGGTAGCACCCGGCGGCGATATTCCCGGATGGGGTGGCGGGGTCCTTCCCCGTGGCCTCCTCCAGCTCCGCGTGATAGGACCCGCTCGGCCCTGGGTTTAACTGCATGATCCCCACCTCACCAGCGGCGCCCACGGCCTCCATATCAAAATTGGTTTCTGTTTCTGCAACGGCCAGGGCCAGGGGATAGGGGCACTTATATTCCGCGCAGTAGGTCCGCATATAGTCCTGGTATTCGTAGCTCATGGGCACCGCCAGGGAGAAGTACCCGGAGGCCAGCAGGGCCTCCTCAATCTTCTCCGCCTCCATCGGGTCCTCACCCTCTCCGTTCCACAGGGTATTGGGGGGTGTCAGAACGGCGACTGTGGAGGCGGCCATGATCTCCGGCTCCTCCGCCGCCGCAGTGTCTGTCAGCATTGCTCTGATGATTAGCCCCACCAGCAGGATCACCACCAGCGTCCCGATGATCAGGACGGCGATCCGCTGTCTGGCAATCTTCCGCCGCCGCTTCTCTGCGTTGGCCCTCCGCATACATTCCCGTTGTTCCTCTCTGATGGCGTCCCGCCTCTCTGCCTCCCGTCTGGCCTGCCTGCGGCGGATCTCCTCTATCTGGTCCTCCCGGCGGTGGCGGGCTTCCATGGCTCCGATCCGGCGTTTCAGATCGTCCACATCTTCCACCACGCCCCGGTACTGTTCCATAGCCCGCCGGTACTCCTTGGCCTTTCTCTGGCTCATGTCTGCTTGTCCTCCTTTTTCACGCGGCGCGGCCATCCTGTCACCTCATAGGCGATACCGAAACGACGGCGGCCACACTCTGCGCATGTGATTTTCTCGCACCGCCCGCCGGCGGGTTTTACCGTCTTTCCCTTTTCCTCCAGGGCAATGGCACATGGTTTGCACAAGGTCTTTTTCATCCCTGTGTCTCCCGTTCGTCGATCCACGCGGCACACATGTCTGCCTCTTGTAGTCTCCAAACCCACGGGGAGGCCGCCATGGATGCAGAAAGTGCGCGTTGGTCCGCTTTTGCCGCATTGTCATAGGCACCCATGTGCCACCGGATTGCCAGGGCCTCCTCCGGCAGCAGGTCCATGTGGCGCTGGATCAGGTACAGGCTTTTCTCCCCATGTCCCAGGGGGAGAGGATCGCGGAACACAACTCCCTGGTAATCCTCCCAGCGTCCGGTTTCCGGGTTCTTCCTCCGCTTGGTTTCCAGGTGGTAGCAATTCACCTTGCACACATCATGCAGCAGTCCCAGGATCACCACCGTTTCCGCGATCTGTGGGGGCAATTCGCTGTGTTCGTCCTCCAGGTTAAGATCCCGCCGCGTGATCCTGTTCAGGTTCCCCATGACATTCAGGCTATGCTCCATCAGCCCGCCGGGGTGGTTCAGGTGGTGCTTTGTGGAGGCGGGGGCGGTAAAAAAGTCCGTTTCCTCCTCCAGCCACGCCATCAGTTTCTCCGCTCCTGGCCGTGTGACCAGCTTGTGAAATGCGCTTTTGATCTCCTCTGCGCTTTTCTTTTTCATAAAGTCCATGTTGTCCTCCTATTCTGTGGCCTCCAGGGCCTTGTGGCGCGTGTGGCGATCCAGGCCGCCCATCATGGACTGGATTTTCCACGCCCGTTCCGTATCTTTCCATTCCTCTTTTTCCGCCTCTGTCGGTTCCTCCGCCAGCTCTGGCGGTGGGAAAAGGTTGTTTTTCTGCAAAAACGCATCGTAAAACAGTTCCATTTCCTCTTTCATGGCCTCGTAGTAAAAGGAAAAATCCGCCTCAATCTCGATGTACTGGGCTGTGGTGCATTCGATCCCTACTTCCTTGCGTGGCCTTTTTGTGTACCTCCCCACGCACCCGAAAGAATGGCCCGTACCCAGGTGCATATAAACAAGCTGCCTTAGCAGTCTGCGTTCCCATTCTGTTTTGTACCGGATCCAGTGAATGGTGGCCTTTGTGTCCTCCAGGTCCTCCTCCGTGACCCCGTACCTTTTCATAAGGGTGGCCAGGGTGCGCTCTGCGCTCTCTTTCTCTCCGCCCTCGCCGCGATCCGCCAGGGCCTTGACCTTTCCCAGCTTCTCCAGCAGTCTTTCCCGCTCGGTCATTTACTCGATCTTCCTTTCTTCCGGCGGCGCCTCGTTGCCCCAGGCGTCCCAGCCCTCCGCTCTCTGGCGGGCGAACATTTCCAGGCGTGGCACATCCCCCAGCAGTTCCACGATCCGCTGGCGGGTTTCGTCCGGCTTCTTGCTATGCCCCTCAAATGGGGCCTCAATAATTTGGTGTACCTTGTGGCTGCGGATCCGCTCCCCGGCCTTAAAGCCTGGGGACACACCCAGCAGGCACACCTCCGCGTTGGCGCGGGTATAGGCGCCCATGCCCCAAAAGTTGGTGCCACTCTTGGCATTTTTCTTCACCCATACAAAGGCCGCCGTCTTGTACTGAAACCCCCATGCCTCCAGGACACTGATCCCCTCGGCAATGTTTGGGAAAGTTGCCCATAGAAAACAGGCTGCCCCCCCCCCGCAGATTTTCCGCACCGGCAGATTGCATATATCCGCGGTGGTCATTGTTGGGTACTGTTTCAGTGCCGTGCCTCGGCTCTTTTTCGTGGTCCCGTGCTGGCGGTACTCCCATGGGGGATCCGCATAGATTACGGAATACTGCCGATCAGGTAGCGGGAGAAAGTCCGCCATTGTCAGTCCCCCTTTCTATCCGCCGGCGCTCCGCCGCCGTCACGAGCTCCTCCACCATGCCCCGCTCCCGGAGATCCCGGAGGGTCAGGGAATAGGTGGTGCGGCTCGCCGTCTTTCCGGTTTCTCCGTCCCGGACCTCAATGGATAGGAGGGGGCGGCCCATGCAGGTGGAGAAAAAGGCGTGGGCCGTGTTCCATTCCGGGGTGATCCAGTTCAGGGCGTAGTCTGGTGTGCGCGGGTATTTAACGAACTCTGTTCCGCTCCGCATGGGCGGGAGGTTATCCACATAATGCGCCACCAGTGTGTAAAGTTTGGTTTTGTTGGCTGTCAGTCGCAGCACTTACAGGACCTCCTCCTGATACCAGGCCAGGATCCGCTTGGCGCACTTCTTGCGGATCCGCTTTTTCTTGGTGTGATGGTAACGGTAGGCCAGCGGCTTGTTGGCCGCCTCTGCCCACCGCAGGGCCTTGCGGAACTCCTCCGCCGCCATGATGGCGCCCCATGCGTCCGCCACCGCTCTTGCGGCCTCCGCCAGCTGGTCACAGAAAATGCGGAATGCTTCCGTCAGATAGCGGGCCGCCTCATTGGCTTGCTCCACCGTAATGCCCAGCGACGCAAGGAGTGGTGGTGCCTCCTGGCGTTCCATTATGTCCTCTGCCGTGATTTCCGTTGAAGCAATGAGTTCCGGCACATCCACACGCACCATATTTTCCGGCTCTATGGTGATCTCCGGCAGGTCTGCCGCTCTGACATACCACATTGGCTTTCCGTCCATGTAGGCAACCACTTGGTCTGTTCCCTTTTCATCGGGTCCCATCCGGCCAGCCCTCCCCATGTTCATATCCCAGGAGCATGTTGTGGGCCAGGCTACCCATGCTCTGTTGCAACGCTACCAGGTGCAGCAGGGTGGTGTATGAAATTCCTGCCCGCTCCAGGTGTCCCCGGAACTTCTTGGCCTCCTCCACTGCTTGCTGGATCGCCCATCGCTCCTTTTTCGCGTCCTCTGCGGCGAACTCCGCCCGCAGGTCCTCCAGGTTGATTTCTCCGGCCACGATTGCCTGGCAGAACTCCACGGCTTCCTCCCAGGTGAATTTCCTATGCCTCGCCGTGTTGATTGTTCTCCCGGCTCCCTTTGTGTCGTGGCAGCTTACGGTGTGTCCTTGATCCGGTGTGCCCCAGGCATGATAAATCCGAAAAATGATCCCGTCCTGGCGCCCGGTCATGGTGCTGCGGCCCTCTCTTCGCCACTTGATTTCCTTTCTTTTTGCCATGTCCGGCTCCTTTCTCCGCCCCTTGCGGGGGCGGGATTTCCATTGATATGCTCCGCCGATTAGATCCAAAAGCCGGGGGCCAACGCCCTTGAAGCGTCCGCGTTGCTGATGTTGGGCGTGCCGTCCGTGTTGACAAGGCAGAAACGGTTGCTGATGCCGGAATAGGCGGACCGGGTGTAGTGCGGCCAGGTTTCCCCGTTCCACATCTTCACGCGGTCCCGCTCGGTCTTGTAGACCGGCAGCTGCTCCTCCGTGGGATCGTCCCCATCCGCCCAGGACTTGCGCCCGAAAAACTCCGTTACGCTGTGCAGCCACAGCAGATCCGTGGTCACCAGCTCCTCGCCCTTGATGGTCTGGCGGATGGTGCGGGGCGTAATGATAGACACCAGCTCCTCCGGGAGATCCTGGACCAGATCGGTGTTGCACCATTTCCGGGCGTCGCTCTCTTTCCAGGACACAGGACGCACCAGGCGGTTATACATGGGCCGCTCGGTCACACCCTCCACAAAGCCCATCCAGGCCCGGCCCGACTCCGCCTTTTCCACCATGATGGCCACCTCGGACCCACTCCGCAGGTTGAAGCGGATCACATCCCGCTCCGCCAGCAGCTTGTCCAGTGCGCCCAGCTCTCTGGCCCTGGCGATCTCCGCCCAGCTGATTTCCTCTTTCGTCTGCTTGATGATGGTTGCCATAGTCATTTCCTCCTTTGTTTTATCCGCCGTCATGGGCGGTTGGGGCACTCATTCATTGGCGGCCCGCGCCCTGTTCAGCGGCTTGCCGCGCCGGCGGAGGCTTTCCTGGAAACGGCGCTGGGCCAGATCCGGGTCATACGCTTGGCGGCTGTTTTCGTCCAGCTTTCCGTTTTCGCCGCGCCGCAGCTCCTGATAGATGGTCTTGGGGGCCACGCCCACCAGATCCGCAATCTCACGCACCGACGCATAGGCGGCCCACTTTTCTGCGATCAGCCGCCGCTCCGCAGGCCCCAAATACTTGTTGCTCATGGTCCTTTCACCTCCGTTTTTTGATAAAAAAATAAGAGTAACAAGGGGCTTACCCTTTGTTACTCTTATTAGTAGCATTTTCGATGGAAAAATTTTTGTATACAAAGCCTTGCAGGTGTGATATAATACTCGTACTATCCGGAATAGCGGCCTCCTGGCTGTGGGAGCGGGAACCTCCCCCGGATGTTCACACGTATTTTACTGACGGACGCTGTTCCGCGGTGGAAATAGAGACAGAAGCTCCCGCCGTCCTCCCCTCCCCCGTATGGAGTGGGAGACGGCTCCCCCTCCGCGCTTTGCGCGGAGCTCCGGCCTTTGGCCGGGGCGGCGTTCCGGCCTGTCCGGCCCCGCCGGGAGCGTATATCAAGGTCTGACTTGGCGAGACCGATCCTCCTGCCGGCGAAACGGGGCCGTGCCGGAGACGGGCGCCTGTGGTTTTGTGCGCCCTTTTTGCCGCGCCGGGCCGGGACCTGCCTGACCGGGAATCCTTCTGCTTACATATTTTTTCAAAGAAGGAGATTGCAACACTATGGCAGAAAAATTGAAGATCATTCCCTTAGGCGGATTGAATGAGATCGGAAAGAACATGACGGTCTATGAGTTCGGCGGGGAGCTCATTGTGGTGGACTGCGGCATGGCCTTCCCCGGGGACGACATGTACGGCATCGATTCCATCATCCCCGACGTGAGCTACCTCATCAAGAACAAGGGCCGCATCCGGGGTCTTTTCATCACCCACGGCCATGAGGACCACGTGGGGGCCATCCCCTACGTGCTCAAGCAGGTGAACATGCCCATCTACTGCACCCGCTTCACCGCCGGCCTCATCAAGCTCAAGCTGGAGGAGCACGGCCTTGTGAAGTCCACCAAGCTCATCACCGTGGAGCCGGGCAAGAGCGTCCGGGCGGGCAAGTTCACCGTGGAGTTCATCCATGTCAACCACTCCATCCCCGACTCTGTGGCCTTCGCCATCCACACCCACATGGGCACCGTGGTCCACACCGGCGACTTCAAGATCGACTCCACCCCCATTGACGGCGAGGTGATCGACCTGGCCCGGTTCGGAGAGCTGGGCAAGGAGGGCGTTCTGGCCCTGTGCGCCGACTCCACCAACGTGGAGCGCCCCGGCTTCACCCCCTCGGAAAAGACGGTGGGCGCCACCTTTGGAAGACAGTTCCAGAACTGTGAGGAGCGGATCATCGTCACCACCTTCGCCTCCAACGTCCACCGCATCCAGCAGGTGCTGGACGCCGCCGCCCAGGCCGGGCGGAAGGTGGCCGTCACCGGCCGGAGCATGGAGAATATGATGCGGGTGTCCACGGAGCTGGGCTTTATCAAGGTCCCCCGGAATACCCTGACGGACCTGAACCGGATCAAGGGCCTGCCCAAGAACAAGCAGGTCATCGTCACCACCGGCTCCCAGGGCGAGGAGATGAGCGCCCTGTACCGCATGGCCTTCTCCACCCACAAGCAGGTGGAGCTGGGCGCGGGAGACAAGGTCATCATCTCTGCCTCCGCCATCCCCGGCAACGAGGTCACCGTGGGCCGGGTCATCAACGAGCTGTTCCGCAAGGGCGTGAAGGTGGTCTATGACCGGGCCGATATGCTTCACGTCTCTGGCCACGCCTGCCAGGAGGAGCTGAAGATCATCCACGCCCTGACCAAGCCCCGGTTCTTCGTGCCCCTCCACGGCGAGCAGCGGATGTTGCAGATCCACTCCCAGGTGGCCCAGCAGATGGGCATGGAGCGCAACCGCATCGCCATCGCGGACAACGGCTCCGTCATCGAGCTGACGGCCAAGACGCTGAAGATCGGCGGCACGGTGCCCGCCGGCGAGATCTATGTGGACGGTGCGGGCGTTGGCGACGTGGGCACCGTGGTCATGCGGGACCGCAAGCGCCTGGCCGAGGACGGCATGGTGGTGGTGGTCCTCCCCATCTCCGCCCACAACGGCGACCTGCTCAGCCCGCCGGAGATCATCACCCGGGGCTTTATCTACGTCAAGGAGTCCGGCGATTTGATGAAGGAGCTGCAAAATGTGGCTCTGGAGGCGGCGGAGTCCGTCTCCCGCAAGCGGGCCCGGGACGACGGCGAGCTGCGGGGCACGGTGAAGTCCGCCGTCAGCAGCTACCTCTTCAAGAGCACCCGGAGAAGTCCCATGGTGATCCCCGTGGTCACCCGGCTGTAATCAGACATGCCGCGCCTGAAACTTCGGGCGCGGCATGGAACCGTTCAAAATGATATTTTAAGTATTTATGGTTTTTCCTGACAAATATTGACAAGCAGAAAGATTGCGTGTAACATCATATGATAGCAAACACGTTGAGAGAGGTGGCCATACGATAAGATTGGAGGGAACAAGATGCGAAGAAGTTTTTTGCCGAGTTGCGTCAGAATGTTTTCCCAATTATGCCGGAGAAAAGTGAAAATTTCTTTCCTGCGCAGGAACACAACTTCTTTCAAGTGTGTTTCTGCGCTTTTGTTCATACAAAAATGGAGTTTTAAGGGAGAAATCATATGGAAGAACTGTTTGATGATTATTGTATGCAACAAGAACGCGCCTATGAAAGTGATACCTTTAGCTAATTGGAGGCCATAATGCGCCAGCGGAAAGAACGTCCGATCCCCTCCTGGGGGTCCGTCATTGGGGATGGGTTGTTTGGGCTTTTGATGCTGTCCAACGCCTGTCTCAACCTCTCGCCCCAGCGGCAGTATGACCCGTCCTGGTTTTTTCTGGTATACCTGGCAGCGTTTGTAGTCGGTTGGGGCTACCTGATCTCCAGCATCCGGAACAGCGTCCGGAAATGGAAGAGCCGAAATAGGAATACTTGATTGCAAGCGCCGCCGGGCATCTGTTTTTCGGATGTCCGGCGGCTGTTGCCAGGATCGTTTTTTGTTCCGATACCATCGCCCTGCCTGGGCCAAGCAGAAGTTCCCCGCCCAATGGCCGGGGGTCATAAGAAAGTAATATTGCTTTTTGCAGGAACGGCATGGCTTCGGTCATGCCGTT
>CAUWNE010000069.1:0-8313 GCA_963560095.1 uncultured Dysosmobacter sp.
CCGGCTCTCCTCAGTATATCCAGACCCACATTGGCGTTGGATACCGCATGATGAAAGTAGAATAACTTAAAAAATACTGGGAGCCGCATATTGATTTTGCAGACTCCCAGTAATTTTTTCTGTATTTTAATACTCTATTTTATGATAACTATGTCCTGAGAGAACAACAAAATCAGGATGTAGTTCCAACAGATTTTCGGCTGCCAGCGTGGTAAATTGGTTTCCACTCCACCTTTTTTACCAAAGCTGCAAGAGAAATTGGAATATATGTAAACATAAAAATAGGGAAAGTGAATGTATACATGATTTTCTTGGAATATGTAATCGCAGCAATGTTTGCTGGTTCCTGGACGCTGTTCTTCATAGAGTTCTCTAAGCTCAAGAAAAAGCTCAAGACACAACAAGCGCAGATGGACGCACTCTGCAGCAAGACGGGACACCCAGAATTGGCATCCAACTATCTGCATCCGGATGTGCGGGCCGAACTTTTACGCTTGAAGGGTTCTGGAAAAGAAGTTGAAGCTGTGAAAAAGCTGAGAGAAGTGACAGGCATGGATCTGGTGGATGCAAAAATCTATCTGGATTCTCTCTTGTAACTTTCTTTAAGCAGTTGTGCAAACCGGGTATTCTCATTGGCTGCGATGGCATTTTGAAGCGCGGTAATCCCACTGTCATGCATCTCCGCTGTGACCAGAATTAGAGTATTTTGGCGGTCAAGTCCCATGGAAGTTAGGACACCCTCAAATTTTTTATGTGAAATGATCACGCAGTCCCGCAGGTCAAACAGTGGTTCCCAGAGCTGCGCGTTCAGCAGGAATGATGCCACTGTAATCCGCTTGGGAGAAAAATTTCGGGTGAGAAACAGTTCCATAGCCTCCAGTTCTGATGTCAAATCAGATAGAAGTACAATTTTGGCCGGTTCCATAAACTGACGCAGAATACACTCAAATTGGATGGACAGATAGATCAAGTGGTTACTGTCAATACGGTAACGGATGTTGTTGTCCTCCCGCCATTGGTTCAGTAACTCAGCTAGCATTGTCCGAAGTTCTACATTCAGTGGCCGGTCTGGAAGACCAGTGAAGAAATTTTTATCGGGAATAATGCATTGCAGCTCCAACAGGCATTTTTTGCAAAAGTAAAATATCGCAGTCTGCAAAGCATGGGAGTTCTGTACCATCAGGCCGAAGCGCTTTCCAAACCGATTCAACAGGTCGGCAAACTCCGGAGCGGCTAAGATGATCGCCTGAATCTGCTCAATGTCATGATCTGTCCATTGGTCAGCAAAAAGGCAGTTGTTGGTACTGCAATAAGCCAGATAAATGTAATCATAATCGCTGTCAGAAAACGTCAGAGAGCAGGCAGGCTCCAGCGTTTTCTGCAGCGCTTTTTTTATGGCGTCATAGGGAAAGAGTCCTTTCAGCGTATGTAGCTGTTCCGAGACCACAGGTGAGACTGGATACCGCTGTCGCTTCCATGCAAGAAACAGCAGATATTCGAAATATCCGTACTCATGCTCCGTCTGTTCCAAATAGATGTGGTCAATGACACGATTGGTTTCGAGAATAAAATGCCGGATAGCCTGAATATCCTTCGGCTCCATCTCATAGCAGTCAATGCCATACTTGTAGTGAAGCAGAGCCATTAAAAATCGGATACGGTGCTCCTCTCCAACCACCCGGTTTTCTGACAGGTCCAACCCAATATCGCGGAGATAGTCCTGGCAATTCTGCCTGATACGGTAGGCACTGGATCTGGTCAGATACTCCTCATCAACAAACTGTGTGAAGGGACGCTTTCCATCGTTGCAGAGCAGAAACCGTAAGCAATGCAATACGCTGGAGTTCCCACAGATCATGCGAAATAGGTGAAAGAAATGGACTTTGCTATCAGCAGAAAGTGAAACTGTATGTGGATCCCGCAGAATCTCTGCCAATCCAGACAGTTCTTTTTTCAGTTCATCGACCAGCGTATTGACACCAGCAGTACCTATCGGCAATATCCGGCTGAGCGCCTCGCGTGATATAGAACCTTCCATAAAAAGAGCCGAAGTCAGTTTTATTTTATTCTGTATAACAGGCTCAAGATAATGATCCAGCATATTTATGTTCCTTAAATAGTAAAAGTAAGTACTTTCTTATCTTTGTAGCGTCTACACGACCACACTGACATACTGCCCGTCATATCTGAACGATTCTTCCCCTTGAACATATCTGTGATGCCGCTTTTGCGTTCAGTTATGTCTGTGTTTCATCAGAAGAACCATCCGTATCTCCATCGCTTTCATTTTCAGTATTCTGGTCATCATCAGAACTGGATTCGCTTACAGTTTTGTCATTTTGCTCCTCATAAGATGAGCCTACGAGATGATCTTCTTCCTGTGACAAATCGCTTTCGTTTAAATCAGGCTGTTGCTCTTGAGAACCATCAGTATCCGGTTTTTCATTCTCCTCAGAAAGTTCCTCGCTTCCGATGAGGTCATTCTCTTCAGAAGATTCTGGATTCTCCGTCCCTGTCGGCTCTTCTGGATCTTCTGGACCTTCTTGCTGTTCTGATTCCTCACGCCTGTCTGGCAACTCCTGCGGTTCCGGATCTTCTGTCTCCGGCTTCTCATTGTTGTCTGTTCCATCAGGCTCATCCGTAGATTCCAATGGTTCCTCATCAGAAGGATCATCATCTAAATCCGGTTCTTTAGGAGTTTCCTGATTCTCCTCTAGCAACTCGTGCAGTTCTTCCTTGACCCACTTGGGCTTTTCCTGATAGAGCTCTTCCTGTTCTTCATCTGGGAGCGACGAGATGATATCGTCAAGTACATCTTTATCCTGCTGCTCCAAAAGATATTTTCCAAGGGAAATGGACTGCTTTTCAGCTTTCTGAATGTCAGAATGCTCTCCACGCAAAGATACCACAGGCTGGTCGACAAATAGAGAACAAATGGCCTTGTATAGAGCATCATCATCCTCAGCGTTCAAAGCAACATAACCGATGAGGATGCTCCCGGAGCCGCATAGATTGCGAATCTCTGCCCCGACCTGATCAATATTTTTCCCTGCCAGAGTATCCAGTATATCTTGTGCAATAGAATCGTCTGGTGAAATAGCACTGAGAATCTGACCGTGTTTGTCCAGCTCTATTTGAATCCCTGCGGAGCCATCCAGAGAAGCGTAAGCGTAGGCTTTGGGTGAAATCTGTGGAAGCAGCAACGTAATGATAATTGCAAACATCGCAGCGATGCTGCCGATGTGTCCCCATCTGATTTTTCTTGTAGAACGAGTGTTTGTCGTCGCGTTCTGCTGATGGCTGTTCGTGAACGGAATCACAGCACTGGCAGTTTCTTCTTGATAAATATCTTCAGGAAGCACATAGATCTTATCGCCTACGGAAAGTCCAGCCTTTCGCTGAATGCGAATAATGGCTCCGCCTTCCTCCATAGCAAGTACATATTGATCCTTGATTTCTAAAACGATAACACATTTAACCACAGTTACACCTCCCACCTTTGACCCAGTGTAACAGGATAGGGAATTTCTTGAAGAAGATAAGCATAGCAGCAAGAATAAACTGGCGGCTGCCCTTCACAATTTTTTCTGTGACACTGCAAAATCTGGCTACTTGGCGAATGGGCAGTTTTTTCTTCCGATACGTTTCGTGGACGATTTCTGACGATTGGCTTGATCGCTCCGCAATTTCAACGGCGCGGGCACGTGTATCCTGATGTTTGGGTGAGCAGTCGGCCAATATATCCAGGGTCAGAGAAAAAATTGAAAGTTCCTTCTGAAACTGATAAATCTCTTGAAGAAGATCCTCTCGTTCATCATTGCCATCCGGGGCGGCAAACTCCTGACCACTCTCGCTCAGTGCCTCCAGGGAAATCTCGTTGTTATGTCGACTTTCTCCAGCCAAATATGTCTTTAGGCGGCTCTGAATCACCAGTCCAGCAAAGGATAAAAAAGTCCCCCGTTCCGGTTGATACCGCTCCACAGCTTCCGCAAAAGCCGAGAGCGCAATGCTGAACTCATCATCATGCTCTACCGATACATATCGTCCTGTGACCTCACTCACAGTACGGATCAAAAACGCCTTATGGCGTTCCACCAATTCCTCCAGATTCTCTATAGAAATCATATCACCGCTGGTCAATGACATTCCCTCCCTTGCGGTTATATGATCTCATTATAGCAGAAGCGAAAGAAATTGGAAAGTTATTACGCTTGTTATTGTCCGGCCAACAGATTTACGCTGTCTACGCCGCCAAGGGAAAAAAGATTTTGGATCATTGGATTGCTGGCCTCTGAGGAGACTCGCACCTGATAAACCAATTCGTAAGAATCGGAGAGGATATTTTTGGCCTTTACATTGCTGCGCTCACACTCACGGTTAACCATGTCATTGATTGCATCCATATCCGTGTTGCTCCCGCGGATCACAAGCATCATTTCGTCTGTTGTAACGGCACTCTTTCTAGTAGCGATCATAAATACACTCAACAGAATACTTCCAACAATTCCAATCAGATAGCATCCCGTGGCAGAAGCTAATCCCACAGCCATGCTCCAAAAGATATATCCAATATCGCGCGGATCTTTAATGTTTGTACGAAAGCGCACAATGGAAAGAGAGCCAAGCATACCAAGAGATAAGGCCAGATTGGATTGGATCAAGTCCATCAAAATGGTCGAAAGCAGTGCAAGCGCCACCAAAGTGGCTGCAAAGCGCGGCTGATAGGTCGCAGCAGTGTTTGCCAAACGATAGGTTCCCCACAGAATAAAAGAGAATACAAGTGCAGTTGCTAAACTGACCAGTATTTCCGCGCTATTCGGCTGAGGCAACACATTCCCCAACAGTTCGTTGATCGTATTGTTGAACTCTTCCATGATTATGTACCTCCATATCAATCCGTTAATTCATCCAATAATGTGAAATGGGAATCATATAAGCAAGCTGCATCATTTTTCTTTTTCCACACGGAATCCTCATCCCAGAGAAGGTCTCCCTCTCTCCAGTTCCCTCGGCAAGACACGGTAATCAAATTCCCTGGTGCCAATATGACCTGATTGGGGAAACGGAAAATTTTACTGCCGCGTTGTGAAAATAATGTACATCCGCTCAGATCTGCGTCAACCGTTCCGGTATTTTTTATAACGATTCTCTGATTCTTTCGGTCAAGTTCTTGTAAGGAAAGAGATACTTCTGGAGGGAGTTCAGGGTCTGCCACAGTTTCTACCAAAATCTGTTTTCCATCTGAACGAAAGTCGATTCCTAATCCATCACATTCTGAATAGATAGCCTTTGCGCCGACAGCCTGCACCCGGGCTGCCACATCAGGATTCTCAGAATCAGGATTTTCCGTCTCGTTTCCGGTAATGAGTGCATATTGTGGTTTGACCTTTTCCAACAGGGCTTGCGAGGTGGCATCATTTTCACCATGATGTCCCAATTTGAGGACATTGGCTTGGATAACTTCATCACTGCCCAACAGGGCGGCTTCTTCATCCAATTCCGCATCGCCCATCAGCAGAAACGCTGTCTCCCCATATGTAATACGGAGAATAACGGAATTGTCGTTTTCGTTATCAGCACAAATCTGATCAGGAATCCAGCATCTTATTGTCATCCCACCTTGGCTCAAGATATCGCCGCGGGTGATCCGTTCAACGGGTACCTGATATGTTTTCCCGAGAGCTTCAGGATCAACCTCATGATAGGAAACTGTATCTATAGCAGAAATATAGATTTTCTTCACTGTGAATGCATCCAGAAGCGGCTCCAGACTTCCGGCATGATCCAGATGACCATGTGATAGAAATATCCCATCCAGTGTATCGATTCCCTTGATCCGAAGGAATCTGGCAATTTGAGGATAGTCCTCTTTTTTCCCTGTGTCGATTAGATAATGTTCTCCCCCCGGAGCTGTCAACAGAAAGGCGTCCCCTTTTCCAATCGTAAGGAAGGTTAAAGTGATGGTTCCATCAACTGGCTCTGGCCCTTGCTCCGTTTGTACGCATCCATTCAAAAGAGCGAGTGCCATCAGCAGGAAGACAACACGTACTGTTTGCTTCATCATGCCACCTTCGTTTGAGGCGCCAAAACATTGACACCATAGATTCCCTTCATGCTGCCCAATACCTGTGCAATCCGCTCCTCCTCTGACTGTGGGATATGCAGTTCATAGACCAGCTCGAACGAGTCCTTAAAGAGATTCTTAGATTGGATGCTGCTTCCGGGGGTCTGACGCAGCATATCTTGTACCGAGGTCATCAGTTCTTTCTCCCCACGAACGACCATCGTCAATACATCTTTCTCCTTTCTTGCCCGGCCAAAGATCAGCATGACCGAACTGAGCACCAAGCAGCCTGCGATCCCAACCAGAAATGCGCCCAAAGCAGAAGAAATACCAATCGTGAGTGCCCAAAATACAAAGCCAAGATCTCTGGGGTCCCGTGTATTGGTACGGATACGGCAAATCGATAATGCACCGAGAGCACCGAGCGAAAAAAGGGGATTGTTTTGAATCAATGCCAGAAGCAGGTTCGCTGCTAATGCAAGCATTGGCAGTGTCACAGAAAATTTGCGGTTAAATGTAAGCGAATCATGGATCAGCCGATAAACCAGCATCATCACACTGGAAAGAAGCAATGTGGCCAGCAGGCTGAATACCAATCCGCCAATCGTCTGTACAAAAACTCCTCCGCCCAGTGGCGTATCAGTCAACATTCGAAGCAGTTTACTCATGATAATATCTCCCTCCATTTTAACAGTAGAATTTCTTCAAGATTTCACGGGAACTTCCAAATTTGCTGGGCGGCTTTCTGCTCAGATCACACTGGGCCAGTACGCTCTGTATCTGCCGAAATAGGAACCGGTCATACTTGATCTCCAGAATCGTTTCGTCTGCCGGCATGGCCGCCCGAAAGTTTAGGTGATGGCTAAAGAGATCATAACAGAAATCGCAGCAACGTAGGCGGTTGTCCATTGTAACACGGGTATTGAAGTTTGGGTGAGTAAATGCCATGCGATCATATTCTATCAACGAAACTGGCCGGTATAGGTGTGTGGTCATTAGATCATAAGCGTATTGAGCGATCTCGCTGTCATAGTGAAGGAGGACCCCGTAATCACCGTGCAGCAATCGCTGTGCATCTTCACGGGACACCACTACACTTTCCTTCAACTCTCGTCCAAAACTTTTCCGTTTCAATTCAAATTTTGCTTTAATGTCATCAGGATGGTAGATGCGAAGGCGTATCCGCTTTTTCTCATCGGCGTGTTCCCGTTTATCCCGATAGTCTTCATTGGTAATGCTGTCGAAATAAACGCTGCGCACAGTATATCCGTTATAGCCTCCATACGCATCTGGGATCAGCAACTGGCTTAATGCATCCAGTAAGTACAGCCGGTCAGGAAGGGAGATGAGATATTTTACTTCCTTTCGAGAAACCGCCAAAGTATTTGTCGTGTTGCCCATGGTTCGTCACCTCTTTGCCTTTCGCTATATAATACAAAGGCCCTCTGCTTTTTGGGTACCATTTCTCAAAAATAAACCTGAGAATTTTTTAAAAAGAAAACAGACACGCCATAAAGTAATACTGCGGTTGTATTTTATATCCATCTGCGGTACAATCATCTGCGGTGGAGGGCCAAGAAGCCATCCCCCTATCGCATTGATCATCACGCAGAAAGGCAGATCGACCATGATACAAAAGGAATTGAATGAGCTGCGCCGCCGCTGGCGGCCGGAGAAAAACGCTGTCAGCCGGATCTACGGCTGTTTTGTCAATAGCAGCAAAGAGATCATTTCTGATCTGGACGAATCCCTTGGGATGATGCCCCAGGAGGAGGCTGAGAAGTATCTGAGCCTTTTGAAGAAGGGACTGTCCGGTTCCCTGGGAAAAAACCTCATCGACATCGTATTCTCCACCCAGCAGGTGGCAGACAGCGAGGAGCACCGCTTGCTCACCACACTGCGGGATTCTCAGCTAAAGGACAACGAGGCCCGTCAAACCTTTTACCGTAAGGTAATCGATAGTCTGGACATGGGGAACAGCAGTTACCTGCTGCTCCTGGCCTGTGACAGCTACGATGTCCCCCATCGCGGCAAGGATGATTCCCTGCAATCGGATGCCTCGGATGAGGTCTTCACCTACATCGTCTGTGTGGTGTGCCCCATCAAGGAGGGCAAGGTAGAGCTGGGATATTTCCCTGGGGACAATGAATTTCACTGTGCTGCCGGACAAACTGTCGCTCCTCCGGAGCTTGGCTTTCTGTTCCCGGCCTTTGATGACCGGGCAGCAAATATCTACAACGCTCTCTTTT
>CAUWNE010000070.1:0-8097 GCA_963560095.1 uncultured Dysosmobacter sp.
TTGGCTCTTTGTTGCACTTGACTTGACAATTCGCAAATCTGTTTTCTGCCGCGGCCCCCAGTGCCATCCTCGCGGCACAGCCGCAGCGTTTGAAAATATGCCTGTGGCATATTTTCAAACGCTGCGGCGTGGTGCAGTCTTTTCGAAAAAGTGGCCACAGCCACTTTTTCGACAGTGATAAGACCGGCGCGGGAATCTCCCGCGCCGGTCTTGTCGTGAGGAAAAGAGATCACAGGTCCTGCTTCCACAGGCCATGGAGATTGCAGTAGGCATACACAGCCTTCGCCTTCTGGCCGTCGGCCAGGGCAAACACGGCCTCGGGGGCCTGATCCGGCTGGAACCAGTGGATCAGCGCATCCTGCTCGGTCTCCACGACTGCCCACTGGATATAGTGCTCGGCGGTCATGGGATGGGTCACAGAGCCTACGTTGACCTTGACTAGGTTGCCGTCCACAGTGACAACGGGAACGTGCTTCTCAACAGCCGCGTCGGTGACGCCGGCTTCCAGCAGGACCATGTCCGTGCCGCAGCACTTGATGGGAACGCCGGCGGAGGTCAGCTTGGTAACGATATTGCCGCAATGCTCACAGATATAGAACTTCATAATACTTTCTCCTTTTTTCAAACAAATCTATCGCAGGGATCGGATGTGACTCAGATCGTGTTATCCTTTGCTGTGATCCCATCATACCATAGGCTTCCCAGAATAACTGTTGCGGATGCAACTATATATTCGATTTTTAGAATATTTTTATATGGATATATTGTGTCGCGGGAGGCGTGATTTTTTCTGGAATTCCACAGTTGACATAACGGTGTGGAAAACTCTGTGGAGAATGTGGAAAGCCCTTGATTATGAACAGGTTATGAAGGTGGCGTCCTGGTTATGGGTAATATTACGCAACAACATTTCCGGGAAAAACCGATCTTTGAGACGGGAAAGGGCGGGAAAGGAAGAGGGGGCGGCCCCCGGGGAAGCACTGGTTTCGGCAGGCTCCTATCTGCCGGTTCAAGGCCCTTGAACCGGCAGGCGAGATGTGATACAATACCACATTATGAAAAATGGGCAGGTCTGCCCTTCGGAGGAGCTATGGCGACAAAAAAGCAGGATTACGGCAATGAGAGCATTTCATCGTTAAAGGGAGCCGACCGGGTGCGGAAACGCCCCGGCGTCATTTTCGGCTCCGACGGGCTGGACGGCTGCGAACACGCGGTCTTTGAGATCCTCTCCAACTCCATCGACGAGGCCCGGGAGGGCCACGGCAAGGTGATCACCGTCACCCGGTTTTTGGACCGCTCGATCCAGGTGGAGGACCTGGGCCGGGGCTGCCCGGTGGACTGGAACGAGAAGGAGCAGCGCTACAACTGGGAGCTGGTGTACTGCGAGCTCTACGCCGGCGGCAAGTATGATAACCTCACCGGCGACAACTATGAATACTCCTTGGGCTTAAACGGCCTGGGCGCCTGCGCCACCCAGTATGCCTCCCGGTATATGGACGTCACCGTCTGGCGGGACGGCTTTGAATATGCCCTGCACTTTGAGCGGGGAGAGATCGTGGGCGAGCTGGGGAAGACCCCGCTGGCTAAGAACCACAGCCGGAAGACCGGCACCCGGACCCGGTGGCTGCCGGATCTGGATGTGTTCACCGACACGGCCATTCCGGCGGAGTATTTTACGGACGTGATGAAGCGCCAGGCGGTGGTGAACGCCGGCATCACCTTCCGCTTCCGGAACGAGACGGAGCCGGGGACCTTTGAGGAGACGGAATTTCTCTATGAAAACGGCATCCAGGACTATGTGGCGGAGCTGGCGGGAGAGGGAAGCCTGACGTCCCCGGTCTTCTGGCAGGCGGAAAAGCGGGGCCGGGACCGGGCGGACAAGCCGGAGTATAAGGTCAAGCTCAGCGCGGCGGTCTGCTTTTCCAACCGGGTCAGCGTCATTGAGCACTACCACAACTCCAGCTGGCTGGAGCACGGCGGCAGCCCGGAGAAGGCGGCCAAGTCCGCCTTTGTCTCCGCCATCGACAAATACCTGCGGGATCAGAACAAGTACCAAAAGAGCGAGAGCCGGATCACCTGGGCGGATGTGGAGGACTGCATCGTGCTGGTCAGCAACAACTTCTCCACCCAGACCAGCTATGAAAACCAGACGAAAAAGGCTATCACCAACAAGTTCGTCCAGGAGGCCATGACCGAGTTCCTCCGGACCAACCTGGAGATCTATTTCATCGAGAACCGGTTTGACGCGGAGAAGATCGCCGAGCAGGTGCTCATCAACAAGCGCAGCCGGGAGAGCGCGGAAAAGGCCCGGCTGAACATCAAAAAGAAGCTCTCCGGCACCATCGACATCGCCAACCGGGTCCAGAAGTTTGTGGACTGCCGGTCCCGGGACCCAGAGAAGCGGGAGATCTATATCGTGGAGGGCGACTCCGCTCTGGGCAGCGTCAAGCTCAGCCGGGACGCGGAGTACCAGGGGATCATGCCCGTTCGGGGCAAGATCCTCAACTGCCTGAAAGCGGACTACGCCCGGATCTTCAAAAGTGAGATCATCACGGATCTGCTCAAGGTCCTGGGATGCGGCGTGGAGGTTCAGAACAAGCACGTCAAGGATATGGCGGCCTTTGACCTGAACAACCTCCGCTGGAGCAAGGTGGTCATCTGCACCGATGGCGATGTGGACGGCTTCCAGATCCGGACGCTGATCTTGACCATGCTCTACCGGCTGACCCCCACCCTGATCCGGGAGGGGTACGTGTATATCGCCGAGACGCCTCTCTTTGAGATCAACTGCGGGGAGAAGACGTGGTTTGCCTACTCGGACAAGGAGAAAAACGAGATCGTCAAGAGCCTGGAGGGGAAGAAGATCAAGATCGACCGCTCCAAGGGCCTGGGTGAGAATGACCCGGATATGATGTGGCTGACCACCATGAACCCCGAGACCCGGCGGCTGATCCGGGTGATGCCGGAGGACGTGGAGCGGACGGCAGCGGCCTTTGACCTGCTGCTGGGGGACAATCTCCAGGGGCGGAAGGACCACATCGCCGAAAACGGCTATAAATACCTGGAGATGGCAGATATTTCATAACAGCGGGCCCCGGCGGGCCCTGCGGATCACAGGAGAAGACTGGAGGAGTCAACAATGGATTGGAAGGATTATCTGAACGAGTGGGGCCTGAGCCTGCGGGGCCTGGCCCAGGGTGGACTGCACTACGGCGAGGACGGCGAGGCGGGACAGGTTCGTTATGCCCGCATCCGGGAGATCGCTTTGCAGATGATCGATGACGGGGACGCCGTGACCGAGGAGGCGCTCCAGGTCTGGGGCGCGGAGCTGGTGGACATGGCGGACGCCAGTTTGGAGGAGGGGCTGGAGAACCCCTTTGATCTGGACCGCTATCAGGTGGTCCGCCAGCTGGGGGAGAAGATGCGGGCGCTGGGAAAGTGACCCGCCTCCCCAAGGGCCGAAGGGCCCATGGATCAAGAAGAAGGAACAGGTTTATCTATGCCGAAGAAGAAACAGCCGGAGGGTACCCGGCCGAAAGTCAATAATCCCAACGTCATGGGCCTCCGGGCGGCGGTGGTGGAGCAGCCCATCACCGACACCCTGGAGACCAATTACATGCCCTATGCCATGTCGGTCATCGTCTCCCGGGCCATCCCGGAGATCGACGGCTTCAAGCCCTCTCACCGAAAGCTCCTGTACACGATGTACAAGATGGGGCTTTTGACGGGAGCACGGACCAAGTCCGCCAACATCGTGGGCCAGACCATGCGCCTCAATCCCCACGGCGACGCCGCCATCTATGACACCATGGTGCGTCTGTCCAAGGGCTATGGGGCGCTGCTGACACCCTTTGTGGACTCCAAGGGCAACTTCGGAAAGAGCTATTCCCGGGATATGTCCTGGGCCGCGCCCCGGTATACCGAGGCCAAGCTCACGGCCATCTGCGCTGAGCTCTTCCGGGATATCGACAGCGACACCGTGGACTTTGTGGACAACTACGACAACACCATGAAGGAGCCGGCCCTGCTGCCCACCACCTTTCCCAATATCCTGGTCTCCGCCAACAGCGGCATCGCCGTGGGCATGGCCTCTCAGTTCTGCGGCTTCAACCTCAAGGAGGTCTGTGAGACCACGGTGGCGTATCTGAAAAACCCAGACTGCGACCTGCGGGAGACGCTGCTGGCGCCGGACTTTCCCACCGGCGGCGAGCTGATCTGCGACCCGGCGGTTCTGGAGGAGATCTACAACACCGGCCGGGGCAGCGTGAAAGCCCGGGCCCGGTACCGCTATGTGAAATCCGAGAATCTGATCGAGATCTACGAGATCCCCTACTCCACCACGGTGGAGGCCGTGCTGGACAAGGTGGCAGAGCTCATCAAGGCCGGCAAGGCCAAGGAGATCGCCGACATGCGGGATGAGACGGATCTCTCAGGACTGAAGCTGGCCATTGACCTCAAGCGGGGCACGGACCCGGACAAGCTGATGGCCAAGCTCTTTAAGCTCACGCCCCTGGAGGATTCCTTTGCCTGCAATTTCAACGTGCTCATCGGCGGCACGCCCAAGGTCCTGGGCGTGCGGCAGCTGCTGGAGGAGTGGACGGCCTGGCGGACAGAGTCTGTCCGGCGGCGGGTGTACTTTGTGCTGAATAAGCGCAGGGATAAGCTCCACCTCCTCAAGGGCCTGCAGCGGATCCTGCTGGATATCGACAAGGCCATTCACATCATCCGGGAGACGGAGGAGGAGTCCGAGGTCATTCCCAACCTGATGATCGGCTTTGGCATTGACCAGATCCAGGCGGAGTACGTGGCGGAGATCAAGCTGCGGAACATCAACAAGGAGTATATCTTAAAGCGCACCCGGGAGACTGACGCCCTGCGGGAGGAGATCGACGATCTGGAGGATATCCTGAACGATCCCCGCCGGGTGAAGAAGATCATCGTGGAGGAGCTCAAGACGGTGGCGGAGAAGTACGGCGAGCCCCGGCGGACCGCCATCGTCTACGGCCATGAGCTGGAGCCCTATGTGGAGGAAGAGGCCGAGGAGGCCTATCCCGTCCATGTCTTTTTGTCCCGGGAGGGGTATTTCAAGAAGATCACCCCAGCGTCTCTGCGGATGAACAGCGAGCAGAAGTTCAAGGAGGGCGACAGCCTCCGCCAGAGCTTTGAGACGGTCTCCAACGCCGAGATCATGTTCTTTACAGACAAGTGTCAGGTCTATAAGACCCGGCTGAGCGAGTTTGACGACGCCAAGGCCAGCGTCCTGGGCGAGTATCTGCCCGCCAAGCTGGGAATGGACGCCGGGGAGAGCGTGCTGTATGCCGTGCTCCCGGGGGCGGATTATGCCGGGGCGCTGCTGTTCTTCTTTGAAAACGGCAAGGCGGCCCGGGTGGATCTGACGGCCTACAAGACCACCTCCAACCGCCGCAAGCTCACCGGCGCCTACTCCGACAAGTCGCCGCTGGTCTGCATCCAGCATTTGAAGGAGGAACGGGAGCTGGCGGTGTACTCCAACGAGCCCCGCTGCCTGATCTTCCACACCGCCCTGCTCGCGCCCAAGACCACCCGCACCACCCAGGGCGTGGCGGTGATGAATTTGAAGCCGAAGTATCATCTGGAATCCGTCCGGCCCCTGGAGGAGACGTCCATCGTCAACCAGAGCCGCTATCGGGTCCGGGCGGTGCCTGCCGCCGGCGCCCTGGTGCGGGAGGAGGACTCGGAGGAGCAGCAGCTGGGCCTGCTGGAGTGATGCCTATGAAAAAACAACTGTTTCTGGATTACCTGGTCATTGCCGTCGGTTCGATCCTCTTTGGCCTGGCGTTTGATATGTTTTTCATCTCCAACCAGGTGGCCATGGCCGGCATCACGGGCCTTGCCCAGGTGATCAATGTCCTGGTGCCGCAGCTGTCGGTGGGCTTTCTGTCCATCCTGCTGAACGTGCCGCTGTTTCTGGCGGGATGGAAGTTCATCGGCTTTCACCTGCTGGCCTCGTCGCTCTTTTCCATGGTGGTCAGCTCCCTGGCCATCGACGGCATCGCGGCGCTGTACACCTTCCCGCCTATGGACCCCATGCTGGCCAGCGTCTGCGGCGGAGCCCTGATGGGCGTGGGCCTGGGGCTGGTCTTTGCCAAGGGAGCTACCACCGGCGGCACGGATATCGTGGCCCGGCTTTTGAAGCTCAAGCTCCCCTGGCTGCCTATGGGAAAGCTGATTTTGATCCCCGACATCGCGGTGCTGGCCCTGGCGGCGGCGGTGTTCGGCCAGATGGAGGCGGCGCTCTACGGCGCGGTGGCCCTGTTTGTCTCCGCCAAGGTGATGGACACGGTGCTCTACGGCATGGACCTTTCCAAGGTGGCCTATATCATCTCAGACCGCTGGCAGGAGATCGCCCAGACGCTGCTGGACCAGAATCGGGGTGTCACCATCCTTCAGGGCCGGGGAGCCTATACCGACACGGAGAAGCAGGTGCTTCTGGTGGCCTTTAAGCAGAGGGCCATCGTGGAGGTGAAGCGGACGGTTCATGAGCTGGACCCCAACGCCTTTTTGATCGTCTGTGACGTCCACGATGTGCTGGGTGAGGGCTTTGGCGAATACCAAAAGGACGCGATCTGAAACCATACGGACGGGACGCCGTTCGATACAAGTGCTACAAAAGGAGGATATGCAGGATGTCACTGGAAACCGTAAAGAAGAACCTGGAGGAACGGGGCTTTATCGCCCAGACCTTCGCCACTGCCGCCGAGGCGGCGGACTATCTGGACGGGGCCATTGATGGGACCACCGTGGGCTTTGGCGGGTCCATCACGCTCCAGCAGATGGGATTGAAGGAGCGGCTGGGAAGTCACAATGACGTGGCCTGGCACTGGACCGACGGCCCGGAGGCCCGGATCAAGGCCGCTCACGCCCAGGTGTACATCAGCTCGGTCAACGGTCTTGCGGAGACGGGAGAGCTGATCAACATCGACGGCGCCGGCAATCGGGTGGCGGCTACGCTGTACGGCCATCAGCGGATCTATTTCGTGGTGGGACGGAACAAGCTGGCGCCCACCTATGAAGAGGCGCTGTGGCGGGCCCGGAACATCGCCGCGCCGAAGAATGCCCAGCGGCTGGGCAGCAAGACGCCCTGCGCTGTAAAGGGAGACCGCTGCTATGACTGCAAGAGCCCTGACCGGATCTGCCGGGGGCTGACGGTGCTGTGGGGCCCCATGATGGGAATGGAGCAGACCACCGAGGTTTTGCTGATCGACGAGGACCTGGGCTATTGAGTCCAAGGCTCTGAAAATACTTGATTCAGGAGAGGAGGCGCACGGATGAAAAAGCTTTTGGCCGGGATGCTGGCCTGTATGCTGCTGAGCGGGTGCGCCTCCCTCCTGGAGCGGACCTATACCACGGTGGAGCCCCACAGCAGCCGCTTTTGGGAGAGCGAGGCGGCGGATACCCTCCGGGCGGAGAACTATCAGGATATCGTGAACGATCTTTTGATCCTCATCGGCCAGCACACGGAGACGGCCACCCTGCGGCTCTATAACTTCGGGGACGATCTGGCGGCGGCGGACGCCCTGGAGCGGGCGGCGGCAGAGGTCCAGCAGGAGACGCCCCTGGGGGCCTATGCGGTGGAATTCATCACCTCCTCCAGCCAGTCCCAGCGGGGCTACTGTGAGGCCTCCATCCAGATCGGCTATCGCCGGACGGCGGAGCAGATCCAGGGAGTGGTCAATGCCACCAGTCCCGAGGCAGTCCACAGCCTGCTGGACGCGGCGCTGAAAGAGGAGAAGACTGAGTTGGCCATCCGGGTCAGCTACTGGGGTGACGATGGCCGGGAACGGGTGGAGAGTGCCATAGAACAGATCCGGGAAGCCTGGGGCCTGACTGCCGCGCCGGAGTGGCAGGTAGCTTATTATCCCCTGACCGGGCAGCCGGGGCTGGTAGAGGTGGTCATGGTCCCTCCGGCAGAGGGGCCTGAGACGCCATCCTGAGAAAAATCGAAAATTATTGAAAAAACTGTTGACAAAATGAAAAACTCCTGCTAGAATAAGATCTGTTCTCGCGGGCATAGCTCATCTGGTAGAGCGCCACCTTGCCAAGGTGGAGGTAGCGAGT
>CAUWNE010000071.1:0-7783 GCA_963560095.1 uncultured Dysosmobacter sp.
GAGACAAATAGAATGGAACTTTACATCACAGGAGATACCCACGGAGACTTTAGCCGTTTTCGGCCTGAGAGCTTTTATGAGCAAGAGAGACTGACAAAAGAAGATGTCATCCTGGTCGCTGGGGACTTCGGCGGCGTGTGGTACGGCGACAGCCGGGATGACGCAGGCCTGAACTTCCTGGACTCCCGGCCATTCACCACGGCCTTCGTGTCCGGCAACCATGAAAACTATGACGCCTTGGCTGCCTACCCCCAGGCGGAGTGGCACGGCGGCAGGGTGCGAACGATCCGACCCTCAGTGCTGATGCTGGAGCGTGGGCAGGTGTTCGATCTGGGCGGGAGGATGTTCTTTGCGATGGGCGGCGCCAGCAGCCACGATATCCAGGACGGCATCCTGGAGCCGGACGCGCCGGACTTCCTGCGGCGGTTCCAGCAGCTCAACGCCCAGGGCGCAGCTTTCCGGGTCAACCACCGCTCCTGGTGGCGGGAGGAGCTGCCCAACGAAGTGGAGTACGCCCAGGCCAGGGCCAGCCTCGACCAGACCGGGTGGACGGTGGACTACATCCTCACCCACTGCGGTCCCACCAGCATCCAGAACGACCTCCTGGGGCCGCTGTCCAAGCCAGATGCCCTCACAGACTTTCTGGAGGAGATCGGCCAGCGGTGCCAGTTCAAGTATCACTTCTTTGGCCATTATCATGGAAACAGGATCATCCGAAAAAAATACGTGTTACTGTACGAGCAGATCATACGGCTGAAATGAAAGCATCGGGGATGGACGTGCTGAGAACGGACGTCTATCCCCGATGTTTTTATTACCACAAAAGAACCGTATTATCTGACCCCCGATTGACACAACGAGGGTTCAGATTGCTTCATTCAAAATACAAAAAACGCAAGAGAGAAAAATGGAAGCCTGGAAACCGTTGCGGCACAAGGCTTTTGGGGTGCATCTTTTTTATCAACACATGACATCTAAATACCCCCCCATTTTTCGAACATTTTTGGGGAAACGGGGGTTTCTTTTTGGGAAAACCTCGTCATACCAGGGTTTTCTGCTTTGATATGGTTCCAGGAGCTTGTAACAGCTCCCCTCATCCCATAAACATCCGCATGGACGCAGATCGGAACGCATAGGCGTCCAATTCCCTCTTGATTATTCCGAATCGCTATGATATACTGGCGAAAAACAGAGTTGGTGAGGTGAAAAGATGCGCAACTTTTCTTGCAAGTAAATCGGAATATACAATGCTGCCAGATCTCTACGGCATCATTGTACCCTTTGCAAGAAAGTTGAACGTCTATTCACTCGAAATATCGTAGTCGTATCACCCTTTTTACAGGGTGGTACTGTCCTGCTATGACGAGCTGCAAGAATTGACTTTCTTGCAGCTCTTATTATATTTTGATGTCCAGTTCCCGTTTGGAACAAAGGAGGAATGTTTGATGTCCATGATCCAGGTCGAGGATCTTACCTTTTCCTATCCATCCAGTTATGACAACATTTTTGAGCATGTCAGCTTCCAGATCGACACCGATTGGAAGCTGGGCTTTGTGGGCCGGAACGGCCGGGGGAAAACCACCTTTCTCTCCCTGCTCCTTGGTAACTATGAATACCAGGGGCACATCCGCTCTTCCGTGCAGTTTGACTACTTCCCCTATCCCGTGGAGGATCGGGAGCGGATGACCCAGGAGATCTTTTATGAAGTCTGCCCACAGGCAGAAGCGTGGGAGCTTTTGCGGGAGCTATCCTACCTGGAGGTCCGCGAGGATGTGCTCTGGCGGCCCTTTTCCACCCTCTCCAACGGAGAGCAGACCAAGGTCCTGCTGGCGGCGCTGTTTTTGAACGAGGGCCATTTTCTGCTCATCGACGAGCCCACCAACCATTTGGATACCAGAGCGCGGGCGGTGGTGTCCGCCTATCTCAACCGAAAGAAGGGGTTCATCCTGGTGTCCCATGACCGCTGTTTTCTGGACGGCTGTGTAGACCATATCCTATCCCTGAACCGCGCCAACATCGAGGTCCAGCGGGGAAATTATTCCTCCTGGTTTGCCAATTTCCAGCGCCAGCAGGAGTTTGAACTGGCTCAGAACACAAAGCTGAACCGGTCCATTTCTGAGATGCAGCAGGCGGCGCGGCAGACCACACGCTGGTCGAACGCCGTGGAAAAAAGCAAAAACGGCGCCCGCACCGGCGGGGTAAAAGCCGATAAGGGCTACATCGGCCATAAAGCCCAAGATGATGCAGAGAGCCAAAAACATTGAGACCCGCCGGCAGCGGGCCATAGAAGAAACGTCCGGCCTGCTGAAAAACTTGGAAAGCGCAGAGGACTTGAAGCTGTTCCCGCTGCGTTATGTTACCGATACACTGGTCACCTTTTCCGGCGTCGCCCCCGTCTTTGACGGGAAGGAGATCTGCCGTCCCCTCTCCCTTGTGGTGAGGCAGGGGGACCGGATCGTGCTGGACGGCAGGAACGGCTCCGGAAAGACCAGCCTGCTGAAATTACTCCTGGGCCAGGAGATCCCCCATCACGGCGAACTGACCGTTGGTTACGGGGTGGCGATCTCCTATGTGCCCCAGGACACCTCCTGGCTGGCGGGATCGCTGACGGATTTTGCCAAGCAGAGTGAGATCGACGAGAGCCTGTTCCGGGCTATCCTGCATAAAATGGGCTTTTCCCAGGTGCAATTTGAAAAACACATGGAGGACTATTCCGCCGGGCAGAAGAAAAAGGTGCTGCTGGCAAAGAGCCTTTGCCAGCGGGCGCACCTTTACGTGTGGGACGAACCTCTCAACTATATCGACGTCTACTCCCGGATGCAGATCGAGACGCTGATCCAGGAGTTCTCTCCCACCATGGTCCTTGTGGAGCACGACCTGGCCTTTCAAAACGCAGTCGCCACCAAGACGGTCTCCATTTCCGGACCAGACGCGCCTTGACCGTCACCACGGCCGGCAGGACCGCTCCGGCTCATGATAATGGATATTCCAGCTGGCAGTCGAAGGGCTCGGCCTCCACGTGCTTTTGCTGGGGCTGGGCCGCCTCCACGCAGCCCAGGGAGCGGTAGAACCGCTGGGTTTCGATAGCGGAGTGGGAGGAGATATACAGCTTGCTGGCCCCCTGGGTCCTAGCCCATTCCGCGGCCATCTGAAACAGCGTCCGTCCGACACCTGACCGGCGCATATCCTCGGAGACGTGCAGAGAAGTCAGGTCCAGATAGCGGTTCTCCCCGCCGAAGAGCCCCTGCTCCACCGACGCAAAGCCCTTCAACGCCCCCTCCTGAAACGCGCCGTATACGGCCCCGCCTGTCTGGATGGTGTTTTGCAGGCAGGCGGTCAGAAACTGGTAGTCCTCCTCGCTCCAATCGTCCACAAAGGGATCGGACCGCACCACCCAGGCGCCGTCTTCCCGGCGCAGGCACTGATCCACCACCTGATGCCGCACAAAGGCGCGGAACAGCGAACGGTCTAGCTCCGAAGCGCAAAGCATTCTGTATGTTAGCATTTTTATATGCACTCCTTTCTTACTTGTGGGAGTTGGAACATCCAGAGAGAAGCGCAGATCTCCCTTCGATCCTTCTAAGGACCGCAGTCGTAGTATCCTGAACAGAGTGTGTCGTCGTGTCTATCACATGAGACTCATATTCTCCAAGATCCGCGAACTGCTCCCACATGGTTTGAACCAATTCTGTATTCGTCTCCCGATCCAGTTTCGCGCGTGTTACAGCGCGGTGGAGCGTTTCTTCTCTGCTGGCACGCAAAACAAGATAATGTACTTCATAGCCCTCAAGGGCGGCTTTGCGCCAGGGCTCCAGAAACCATGGGCCAACAATTCCGTCTACAATGACGTCATATCCGCCGTCAGCATAACACTTTGCCGCCGCCAAAAAAGCCGCCAGCACAACCCGGTTTTGATCGTGTGATTCTGCAAGATGAGGCGGGATCATTCCCTTTTTAAGATCATGAAAAAAATCATCCGTGTGCATATGGACAGACTTTTCCATACTGGATTCTTTCGCCGCCATCTCTGAAACGGTGGACTTTCCTGTGCCAGGGGCACCCGTTATAATAACGATTCTTCCTTGTTTCAATGTTGCCTCCTTATCGTGTCCAAATATGCAAGCAGCTCTTCCTTTTCCAGCGGTTCACAGTGGCTGAGGATGCAGAACCGGCAGTCGGTCCCCCGGATCATGTCCATCAGCCTCCCCAGCTTGTCCTGGTCCATATAGCCGTCGTGGAAGAAGTCCTCACTGGTGGAGTCCCCCAGAAACAACACGCCCTCCTGGGGGATGTGGACGCAGACCGTGTCCTCGGAATGGGGCGCCGCCGTGTGGAACAGACGGGCTGTGACGCCACCCAGGTCCAGAGTCAGTTCCTGCTCAAACTCCATATCAGAGAGAACCACCGTCACCTGCTCCTGATCCCCATACTCCCGGCGGAAGTGGACGTCCTCCTGCTTCAAACTGCGGATATAGGCAGGGTCCTTCGCCAGATCGCGCTGCTGGGCCAGAAACTGGTTGGTCTGCCTGTGGGCAATGCTGATGCTCTCCAACGCGTGCATCCCAAAGGTGTGGTCATAGTGCCAGTGGGTGATAGCGGTGAAGGTGGGGCGGGGAAGGCCCCCTTCCTCCAGCGCCGCATAAAAGTCCCCCACGTGCCCTGCGGAGTATCCGGCGTCGATGGCCAAGGTAAACTTCTCTCCCCGGACATAGGCCAGCATGGGCCGGTCCACCTCCGGGTCGTGGGGCAGATAGCAGATGCGGTCTGTCAGTTGGATCAGTCCCATTTCCGGTCCCACCTTTCCGGCAGCAATTCGTTCAGCGTGACCGCTTTCCCATCGGCCACCAGAACGATGGTCTCCCCGTTGCGGGCGTCGACCTGGGAGATCAGCTCCCGGCACCGCCCGCAGGGCGGCAGGATGCTGCCGTCCTCATAGACGGCGACGATCTTTCGGATCTGGGTCTCACCGTGCTTGAGCATCTCGGCAATGGCGGCCTGCTCCGCGCACAGGCCGATGGAGCAGGGCACGTCCACGCAGATCCCGGTGTAGTGCCGGCCGCCGGCAGTTTCCAGGGCGCAGGCCACATGACCGGCTTCGCCGTTCTGCTTTAGTTTGATGGGATGAATGACCGCCAGGGCCTCTTGATACAGCGTTTTCATAGGCTCTCCTTATCGGTATTTTTGAATCACTATCTGCCCGGCAATGCGCTCCCATTTGTTTGATGACTGGGCAGAAGATGGCTGTAATCGTTAGTTTATCAGATACAAAGCCCGCTTTCCAGCCCTTTCAGATGATCCATATTTCACTCTCCGCTGGACGAATCCACACGCCTGTGATATGCTTGCAGCAGCTTAAAATCGGCACCGTGCCGGAAAGGGGAGGGCCATGAAATCCACATTTGACCACATCAGCGAAAAATGGGAGCTCCTGAAGCGCCGGGTAAGTCAGCACAATGCCCACGGGCTGACGGATCTGGCGCAGCACTGCGAAGATATCGTCGGCCAGATCTTTCATATTCTGTACGACCTCTCCCTCCAAAACCTCAACCGCCAGACGCCCCACTTTCCGTCCGTGGATCTGGTGGACCCCGCACGGGGCATCTATTTGCAGGTGACCACCCAGTAAAGCCGTCTGCCGGAGAAGATCCGCCGCACCGCAGATTCCTTTTTCAACGGGCATCCCCAAGAACCCTGCTGATTTTTCTGCTCTTTCGCAAGCCCTCTCACCCCGTTCCCCTTCCGCCGGGGATGCAGGTCTTCGTGCTGGACAGCGCCGACCTGCTCAACGAGATCCGCACCGCCGATGACCAAAAGCAGCGTGCGGTCCTGGATCTGCTGCGCCAGGCAGAAGACACGGTCCTCCATGATGCAAAGGCGGATTTTTTGCAGGGAAACCGGGAACTTCTGGTGGCTCCCCACTGCACCGCCTGTCCCGGACAGCCCGCTTATTTTGTATGCGGCCTTGGCCGGGTGCGGGTAGACGCCTACCTTCCGATCTCTTACCGGGACACCTTCTCCTGTATCTTCACCTTTGCCAGAAGCGATCTGGCCGCAGCAAATCCCAGCCTTTCCGGCAGCGAAGCGGCCCGGCGCCTGTTTACCGGCCGGGAACTGGGCCTGTCCTCCAAGCGCCCCTTGATCGGCTTCATCAGCCCCAGGGAAGATCTGGTCCGCGTCCATCTGGGAAGCGCCGTCATCCATGTCGATCTGAACACCGCAGAACAGATCTGTACCCTGACCAAGATGCTCGGCGACGCCTATGAGGATCATCTGGCCAAGATCCGCTCCACCCTGGGATGCGGCGGCTTCACCTGCGAGGATCTCCACAGAGTCCCCATCCTCTGCCTGGCCAGAGATCTCTGGGAGGACATGTTTTTCTTTGCCAACCAGCACGATGCTCTCCAGGCCTCCGGGCCCTGGGATCGCTTTCTTCCCTATCACGACCCGGTCCATCAAAAGCGCATCCAGATCTCCAGCACCGGGCGGTCCCTGCTGTGCTCGCTCTCCAAAGAAGACCGTTCCGCCGGGGAAGTCTGTGTCTTCTGGGAGCCGGAATATGATGGGCGTCTTGCAGACATGGACGGCTTTGACAATCAGTCAAAGTGGCGGGCGGATCATACCCTGGAGTGGATCACACAGCAGTGGCTGCCGCTCCTGGCAAACATGCGGTATCACCGGCTGCTGAAAGCCCGGCGTCTTTCGCAGCGCCTCTTTGCCAAGCCGATCTCCTTTGACGAGTTTTCCCGCCGCTACATGAGCGGTGTGACCTCCCTCAGCGAACGTGATCGCTGATCCCCCTCACCGCAAGGCGGCCCTCCCCCGGAATCCCTATACCATACCTTCCCACAAAAGAAACAGGCGGAGGACCATCGTCCTCCGCCTCAGCGTGTCAAAAAAGCCTCGCAGAGTTCGCCGCCCGCAGGCGGCGAATCGAGTGAAATCATTTTCTGCCGCGACATGTGCGTGGCTGAAAATACTTCTCGCCCTGCAAGTGTGGAATTTGTCTGCCGCAGGCAGACAAATTATGCGCGCGGCAGGGTGCTGCCTTTTCGAAAAAGTAGCCGCAGCCACTTTTTCGACAGTCTCAGGCGGAGGACCATCGTCCTCCGCCTGCTTTTTGATCCTTAATAAGCCACGCCCCAGTAAATATCTGTGGTGCACTTCTTGCCGCACACCGGGCACACGCCCTCGGTACCGCTCTGCTCCAGGGGCATGCACCGGGAACTGACGCCGGCCTGCTCTTTCATAGCCAGCTCGCACTCCAGGGAGCCGCACCACTTGGAGCGGAGGAAGCCGCCCTTGCCGCTGACAACCGCCTTGGCCTCGGCGGGAGAGGTGATGTCAAAGGTGTTCTCCTCCCGGTTTTTCAGCGCCATGGCATACATGTTGTCATGGACCGCATCCAGGAGTTGCTTCACCGTCTCCTCCAGCTCTGCCAGGGGGACGAAGACCTTCTCGCCGGTATCCCGCCGGGCGATGACGCACTGCTCCTTCTCCAGATCCTTGGGGCCGATCTCCACCCGCAGGGGCACGCCCTTCATCTCATACTCGGCATACTTCCAGCCGGGGGAGTTGTCGGAATCGTCCATCTTGGCCCGGATGCCCGCCGCCTGCAAACGGTCCCGCAGGGCTGCGGCCGCGTCCAGAACGCCGGCCTTGTGCTGGGCCACGGGGATCACGATGGCCTGGATGGGGGCGATCCGGGGCGGCAGCACCAGGCCGTTGTCGTCGCCGTGGGTCATGATGATGCCGCCGATCATCCGGGTGGAAACGCCCCAGCTGG
>CAUWNE010000072.1:0-7739 GCA_963560095.1 uncultured Dysosmobacter sp.
ACTCCTTTTTACCTATCTCCATGTGTTGCACTTGAATTGTAAATCTTGAATTTCAGTTCTTTCACGCCTGCGGGTGTGAAACTCTGCGAGACTCTTTGGATATGCGCAAGACCGGCGCGGGAGATTCCCGCGCCGGTCTTGTTGCTGCTGAAAATAGGGCCAAGGTCCGTTCCCAGCGGGTCAGGGCAGGATGAACCGCTGGCCCGGGCCGGTCAGCGGATAAGTCCGCTCCCGGAACTGCGGGTACTCCTCCAGGAACCGCTCTGTAAAGGAGCTCTGCCCCCACTGGTGCATGGGGACAACGCAGCCGATGTCAGCCAGTTCCAAAAACGCCTTGGGGCCCCAAAAGCCCGCCTCTCCCAGCCGGGGGTCCAGGGGAAGAAAGGCCAGATCCAGCCGCCGGCCCCGGAGCGGCGCGGTGAATTCCCGAAAATGCAGGGCCATCTCCCGGTTCCAGGCCGCGTCCTCTCCCTCCCAGTGCCACCAGTTCAGGTCGCCGGCGTGAAACACCGTCCGTCCCTCTGCCGTCACCAGAAAGGCCACGCCCTCGTCGGTGGAGGTCAGGGTCTCCACCCGGACGCCGGGCAGCGGCTCCACCGTCCGCCCTCCCCCCAGGGACAGGCACCGGGGCCGGATCTCCTCACTGACGCCCCACCGCTCCCGATTCCGGGGGGAGAGACGGATATCCTTGCCCAGCAGCCAAGCCCGGGCCTGCTGGCGGAAAATAGCAGGCTGAAAGTGATCCTCGTGGCCGTGGCTGGCAAAGACCAGCAGGGGGACCTCCGGCCCTAAAGCCGGAAGCTCCCCCTCGCTCCAGTCAAACAGCAGCGCCGCTGACCCCAGGCGGACCAGAAAGCCGCTGTGGCCCAGAAACGTCACGTCCATCACAGGTATTTCACGGCTGTACCGTAGGCGATGACCTCGGCGGCTCCCTGCATCACGGCAGAAGAGCCGTAGCGGATGTTGATGATGGCGTCGGCTCCCAGCTCCACGGCCTCGTCCACCATCCGCTTAGTGGCGATCTGACGGGCCTCGTTGAGCATCTCCGTGTATCCCACGATCTCACCGCCCACCAGGGTCTTCATCCCGGCCATGAAATCCTTGCCGAAATTCTTGGACTGGACCACCGTCCCCTTCACGATCCCCAGGGCCTCCAGCTCCTTGCCGGGAATGTAATCAATATTGACCAGCTTCATAACGTTCTCCTCTCTCAATCTCATGAAATCTCTGCCGAAGCACTGCCAGCGCCGGGATCAGCAGGACCAGCGGGATGATCCCCAGCGCCGTGCACAGTCCTGCCAGCCACCCGGGCAGCGCCGGGATGCGGCCCAGGGCCCACAGGCCCACAGCCACTGCCGCCTGGATCAGGGCAAAGGTCCCCACCCCCAGGACAGCGGATCGCTTCTGATGCCGCTTGCCTGCCTCAATACTTTCTGGCATCCTCTTCCTCTCCTCTCTCGATCTCCCGCAGGCGCTGGACCAGGGCGGCGATCACGCCGCCGATCATGGCCAGGACCACCAGGGCGTACAGCACCAGGAAAGCCACCACCAGGAGATGCCCCCCAGCGGCCGCCAGCAGCGGCAGCAGCAGCGCCCCCAGATAGACGCCCAGGACCAAGATCGCCCCGCCGGCGCACAGAAGCGGCGCGATCTTCTTCCGCCGCCGGTCAGAATTGTTTGGCATCGTCGATCTCTCCTTTCCCAATCTCCCGAATCCGCTGGACCAGGGACGCGATGACGCCCAGGGCGATGACGCCGGGGACCGCCATCAGCCCCGCCAGCAGCGGCAGCGGCGGCGCTCCGGCCGGGTCCTCCTCAAAGGCCCAGAAAAACAGCCACATCACCCCCAGCATCAACCCCACCATGACCAGCGTGATCAGCACCGGGGCCACATACCGGATACGGATATCCTGCCGCTGCTTATTTTGAAAGGTGGTGCCGGACTGCTCCATGGTCTCCATGGCCTCCAGCACCGCCGCGGCGTCCAGATCCGAGAGCCGCTCCTGCCGGTCTGTGAGGGCAGCGCACAGCCGGATGGCCTGGTCCAGATTCTCCCGGTCCCGCTCCAGCGTCACCAGGTGGCGGCGCATGCCGTCTCCCACCGTGTGGGCCCCGGTCTGCATCTGCCGGATCTCCTCCAGCGGCACGCCCAGCTTGCGCAGCAGCTTGATCCGCCGCAGCGTCTCCACCTCGTCCTCACCGTAATCCCGATAGCCGTTCTCACTGCTGCGCCGGGGCGTCAGCAGGCCCTCGGCCTCATAGAAGCGGATGTTCTTTTTGGTGATGCCCACCAGGGCCTCCACCTCGTTGATCCTCACGGTCTCACCTCGATTTCATGCCTATCCTATACCTTCCACAAAGGGGAATGTCAATAGATTTTTTGAAAAAAACGCCCGGAGGCTGGATGCTGGGACGAAAACGTGGTATCATGCTGATATGAATCATGAAACCATCTTGACAACTGAACAGCTCCTGGCGGCCCTGCCCGGGCCGCTGCTGGCCTGGTACCGGGAAAATGCCCGGGACCTGCCCTGGCGGAAGACCCGAGATCCCTATCCCATCTGGGTGTCTGAGATCATGCTCCAGCAGACCCGGGTGGCGGCGGTCCTGGGTTATTATGCCCGGTTTCTCGAGGCCTTCCCCTCGGTGGAAGCCCTGGCTGCCGCCCCGCCGGAGCGGCTGATGAAGCTGTGGGAGGGCCTGGGCTATTACAGCCGGGCCCGGAATCTCCAGAAGGCCGCCCAGCTGGTGGCAGAGCGGGGCAGCTTCCCGGACACTTATGAGGAGCTGCTGACCCTGCCGGGGGTCGGCGACTACACCGCCAGCGCCATCGCCTCGGCGGCCTTCGCCCGGCGGGAGGCGGCGGTGGACGGCAACGTGCTGCGGGTGGTGACCCGCCTGACCGACTGCCACGACGACATCCTGGACCCCCGGGTAAAAAGGGAGGTCCGCCGGCAGCTCCAGGCCGTGATGCCGGAGGCGGAGGCGGACATCCGGATCTTCAACCAGTCCGTCATGGAACTGGGGGCCACGGTCTGTCCCCCCAACGGCCCGCCCAAATGCGAGCAGTGTCCCGTCCGGGACCTGTGCCTGGGCCGCAGCCGGGGCACAGCGGAAACACTTCCGGTCAAGGCCCCCAAAAAGGCCCGCCGGGTGGAGAAGCGGACGGTCTTCCTGCTGCTGCGGGAGGGGCGGGTGGCCCTGCGCCGCCGGCCGGACACGGGACTTCTGGCAGGGCTGTGGGAATTTCCCAGCCAAGAGGGCGCCTTGGACGAAGCTGCCGCCGGGGCGGCGGCGGCCGCCTGGGGCCTGGAGCCCAGAGCCTGGAAAAAGCGGCTCACCGCCAAGCACATTTTCACCCATGTGGAGTGGCATATGACCGGCTATACCCTGGAGGTCTCCGGCGACGGTCCAGCCGAGTTTCTCTGGGTGGATCTGGCCGCGCTGGAGGACCACGCGGTCCCCTCGGCCTTCGCCCGGTATTACAGTGAGGCCAGGGCCCGGCTGGGCAAGCTCCCCTGACCCTTTGGAAAAACAGGCCTTCGCCGACCCGTTCGGCCAGAGGCGGAAAGGAATCAACCATGGCATTGATCCGAATTCTCATGATGACCGGCATGATGCTGGCCCGGGTGCTGCCCTTTTTGATCGTGGCGGCGCTCCTGGTGCTGCTGTGGCGCTGGTCTGTCCGGAGACGGCGGGCCCAGCAGCAGGACCCGGATTTTCATGGGCCGGTGTACACGGTGGACTACCGGGTGGTGGAAGACGAGGCAGAGGACGAGGGAGAGGAGCCCCCGGCATGATCTGCACCCTCTGTCCCCGAAACTGCGGTGCGGAGCGGACCGAGGACCGCGCCGGCGGCGTCTGCGGGATGCCCGCCGCACCGGTGGCCGCCCGGGCCATGCTCCACCTGTGGGAGGAGCCCTGTCTGGTGGGCCGGCACGGCGCCGGGACCGTGTTCTTCTCCGGCTGCAATCTCCGCTGCTGCTTCTGCCAGAATGGCTCCATCTCCCAGGGCGGCACGGGAAAGGTCCTGACCGCCCAGCGGCTGCGGGAGATCTTTTGGGACCTGATCAACCAGGGCGCCGCCTGTTTGGATCTGGTGACCCCCACCCACTTCACCCCGGTCATCCTGGAGGCCCTGGGCCAGGAGCCCTGGCCGGTGCCGGTGGTGTGGAACTGCGGCGGCTATGAAAAGCCGGAGACGCTGCGCCTTCTGGAGGACAAGATTCAGGTCTATTTGCCGGACCTGAAATACGCCCTGACAGAGCCTGCGGCGGCCTACTCTGCCGCTCCGGACTACTTCACCTGGGCCTCTGCGGCCATTTTGGAGATGTTCCGCCAGACCGGACCCTACCGGATGGAAAACGGGCAGCTGCGCTCCGGCGTGCTGATCCGTCATCTGGTGCTGCCGGGAGAGCTGGAGAACACCCGCCGCTGCATCGACTGGGTGGCCCGGACCTTCCGCCCCGGCGACGTGCTCTTCTCCCTGATGAGCCAGTACACACCCCAGCCGGGGGCTTCCGGCAAGCTGGCCCGCCGGGTGACCCGGGCCGAGTACCGGGCGGCGGCGGCCTATCTCCAAAACTGCGGCCTCACCGACGGCTACACCCAGGAGCGGACCTCCGCCCGGGAGGAGTACACGCCGAACTTTGATCTCCGGGGCATCTGAGGGGCCAAGAACCATGGAACCATCGAGGTGACGATATGAGCGGCTTTTTCGCTGTGATCCTGCTGTTTTTGCTCCTTCTGGTCCTGATGGGGCTTCTCATCGGAAGCACCAAAGGGCCCCGGGCCGTGTACCTGACCGCTGTGACGGCAACTGGATCCGCCTGGTTCATCGGATTGCTTCTGGACGCAAACCTAGACCTCCATCCGGAGGGCTTTCTGGCCCTTCGTGTCCTCCTGCCCATTCTAGCCATGGGGCTCTGCATCCTGCGGGCCATACTGAATGGCCGCCCGGATTGACGCCGCCCCCGCCGCTTGACCTGCCGCCCCGATTGGAGTACAATAGAAAAACCCATTGAAACCCATTGAATACAAGGAGGAATCCCATGCCCAGTATCTCCGTCATCATCCCGGTGTATCAGGCAGAGGCCTTCTTAAAGCCCTGCGTGGAGAGCGTTCTCAAGCAGACCTTTTCCGACTGGGAGCTGCTTTTGATCGACGACGGCTGCACCGACGGCTCCCCCGCCCTCTGTGACGATTTTGCCGCATCCGACGACCGGGTGCGGGTCATCCACAAGGAGAAAAACGCCGGCGTCAGCGAGGCCCGGAACACCGGCCTGCAAGAGGCCTCCGCCCCCTATATCGCCTTTCTCGACTCCGATGACCGCCTGGAATTCCGGGCGCTGGAGACACTGTGGTGTCTCCGGGAGCAGGCCGGAGCCGACACCGCCGGCTGCGCCCACCTGAATCTAACGCCGGATGGAACTGCCGCCACAGAGCTGCTGCTCCCCGCCGGCGTCTATGACCATGCCGGCATCCTGGAAGGGATCGTCTATCCCCTGCTGGGGGAGCGGCTGAAAGCCCCGGTATTCAACGGCTTTATCTGGCGCTATCTCTTCTCCGCCCAGATCCTCAAATCTCAGCACATCACCTTTGAGGGGGCCTATCTGGAGGACGAGCTCTTTTTGATGGAGTATTTCTGCCACGCCCAAAAGCTGGCGGTGACAGAGCAGCCCCTCTACCGCTACTACCTCAACCCCTCCTCCGCCACCCATAAATACATGGCGGATTTCATGGTGGTCTTCAGCCGCTTCATGGAGCGCAAGGAGGCCTTGGCCCAGCGTTTCTCCCTGGACGCGGCCCGTCCCCAGTGGCGGGAGAACTCCAACTGGGCAGGGCTTTTGATCGCCGTGGGCAACGAATATGCCAAGGGCAATCCCAAGTCCCTCAGCGCCCGCCAGCAGACGGTGCGGGCCATCTGCCGCCGGCCTGAGATGGCCCGGGCTATGGCCCAGCTGACGCCGGAGGGCCTCAGCGCCAACAAGCGCCTGGTGGCCAAGCTGCTTCGGGGCGGCCACTTCTTCACCCTGACCCAGCTCTACCGGGTCAAAAACCGTATTTGACAAGGAGCCCATTATGACCCTTCTCCATGAGAGCATCCTCTATCATCTCTGGACGGCCCTGCTGTCCCTCTATGAATCCAGCGGCCTTCACCGCTTCCTGGCGGCCGCCGGCGCCTGGTGCAACCGCCAGATCGACACCAGCCGGGTGCTCCGGGTGCTGTGCCGGGAGGGCGCGGTCGCCCGGGCATGGCCCTCCAGTTTTCTCTGCCGCGCGTTGAGCTGGCTCATCACCCTGCCGGGGAACCTGCTCCACCGGCTGTACAGCGCCTTCCCCAGGACCTTTGAGGACAGCTTCTTTGCCCGTCTGGCTTTCTCCCTGGGCGAGAATACCGCCGTGGCTCAGTCCTGGGTGATCCTTCTGCTTTGGAGCATCCCCTTCACCTATTGGAACAACGCATACAGCCTCCTGGGCTTTGTCCTGCTGCTGGTGCTCTTCCACGCCGGGGCGATGCACCGCCGGGACTTCCGCCTGGATCTGGCCGGTGTGGGCTTCTACCCCCTGGTCCTCTTCGGGGCCGTGTGCCTGGGCGTGGTGCTGTCCTATGCTCCGGGGCTCTCTTTCCGCTTTCTGCTCTACCATCTCTCCGCCGCCCTCTGCGTCCTGGTGACTGTCAGCGCCGTCCGGTCCCTGTCAGACCTGAAGCGGCTGGCCGCCGGCGGGGCGGTGTGCGTGGCGGTGTCCGGCGCCTACGGCATCATCCAGCGCATCCAGGGCGTGGAGGTCAGTTCCTCCACCGTGGATCTGAAGGTCAACGCCGGCATGCCCGGCCGGGTGGTATCGATCTTTGACAACGCCAACACCTTCGCCGAGGTCCTCCTGCTCCTGCTGCCCCTGGTGCTGGCCCTGGTCCTCTGCTCCAAGCGCACGACCAGCAAGATTCTGGCCGCCATCGTCTTTTTGGTGGGCGGCATCGCCCTGGGCATGACCTACTCCCGGGCCACCTGGGTGGGCTTTGTCTGTGCCATGGCGGTGTTTGTCTTCCTGTGGAAGCCCCGTCTGATCCCGGCTTTCCTGGTGCTGTGCTGCGCGGCTGTTCCTTTCCTGCCCACCACCATTTGGAACCGCATTCTCACCATCTTCAATCCGGCAGACTCCTCCACCGCCAGCCGCATCCCCCTGTATCAGGCGGCCCTGGAAGTCATCCGCAGCCGCCCCCTCCGGGGCGCCGGACTGGGCACTGCCGCCCCCCAGGTCTACATCGCCGATTGGAATCTCTACCATGCTGACTTCCCCTATGTCCACTCTCACAACTTCTATCTGGAGGTCTGGATCGAGGCCGGTCTTCTGGGCGTGACATCCTTCGTGGCCTCTATGCTCTGGAATATCAAGCGGGCGGCCCACGCCGTGCGGCACACCGCCCCCTCCCCCGCCCGGACCATCACCTGTGCCGCAGCGGCGGCGCTGTGCGGCACCATGGTCTGCGGCCTGGCGGACTATCTGTGGAACTATCCCCGGGTGTTGTGCATCTTCTGGTTCGTCTTCGCCGTGGCGCTGGCAGGCGTGAAGGTGTGCCGTCAGCAAGAAACCCCTTGACATCCGGGCCTGATTTAGTACAATAAGAGGAGCCGGGGAATTGCCCCGGCCCTCTCTCCGGTCCCGCGGCAGGGGCTATATGACCGGGTGTAGCGCAGTTGGTAGCGCGCTTGCTTTGGGAGCAAGATGCCGGGAGT
>CAUWNE010000073.1:0-7575 GCA_963560095.1 uncultured Dysosmobacter sp.
CCTTTGAAATCTTCTTTGGCTCTTTGTTGCACTTGACTTGACAATTCGCAAATCTCCATTTTAAGAATATGCCGCTACAACCAGAATCGCAAGAACACAAATACCAAACGCTAGGCAAGCCTTAACCGTATTTTGAGGGCTTTCGTTGTCATCATCTTTTGAACGGATCGCCCGAATCAAAAATGCAGGAAACGCAAAGCCTGCTATCATCCCCGCAAGCCAAAGAACCGTTATCATGATTGCCCCTCCATCATTCAAAGTTAGTTTCTTATTGATTTTATCATAGGTTTCCGCCCCCATCAACCGATCTTAAAATTCGTGTGGGCCTCTCCCAGGTGCCCGCATGCCGGCCGGGAGATGGCGGAATCCCGCTTTCCATTTTCCGCCGGATGTGCTATACTCTAATATCATACCGATGTGATCATCATAGGGACAGTCCCTTCCCACAGGGATCGTCCCCCGCAAGGAGGGTTCTTCATGCAGGCAGACCAGCGCCGGCAGGCGATCCTGGATCTTCTCAAGCAATCGCCTCAGCCCGTCAGCGCCGGGGCGCTGGCCAAGCAGTTTTGCGTCAGCCGCCAGGTGATCGTGGGCGATGTGGCGCTGCTCCGGGCCGCCGGAGCGGAGATCTCCGCCACTCCCCGTGGCTATGTCGTCCAGACGGCCCCGGCCGGTCTTTTGCGCCAGGTGGCCTGCCGGCATGACAGCGCCGATATGGAGGCCGAGCTCAACGCCATGGTGGACCAGGGCTGCACCGTGCTGGACGTCATCGTGGAGCACCCGGTCTACGGCCAGCTCACCGGTCTGCTCCAGCTCTCCAGCCGCTATGATATCCAGCAGTTTCTCTCCCGCTGCTCCCGGTCCGACGCCCGCCCCCTCTCGGATCTGACCGGCGGCATCCACCTCCACACCCTCTCCTGTCCGGACGAGGCTGCCTTCCAGCGAACGCTGGCGGCCCTTGGACAGCTGGATATCCTGGTGAAAACCTGATCGAAAAAAAGGATTGACAAGACCCCCCTTTGCGTGTATAGTCTGGTATACAGGTGTCAAGACACCTGTATACCATTTTTATTACAGGTAAAGCAGGTGTCACCATGGAAAAACTCAAAGCCTTCCTCAAACGCAAAAACATTGTCTTCTCCGCCAAGCGGTACGGCATCGACGCCCTGGGCGCTATGGCCCAGGGTCTGTTCTGCTCGCTGCTGATCGGCACCATCCTCAACACCATCGGCTCCCAGTTCCATATCGGCTTCCTCACCAGCCAGATCGCGGAAAAGGTGCCCTACACCGTCGGCGGCCTGACCTCCTTCATGAGCGGCCCCGCCATGGCCATCGCCATCGGCTATGCCCTCCAGGCGCCTCCCATGGTGCTCTTCTCCCTGGCGGCCGTGGGCTATGCCTGCAATCTGCTGGGCGGCGCAGGCGGCCCTCTGGCGGTATTGTTCGTGGCCATCATCGCCGCGGAGTGCGGCAAGGCCATCAGCAAGGAGACCAAGATCGACATCCTGGTGACCCCCATCGTCACCACCCTGATCGGCGTCGGCGCCGCCTACATCATCGCCCCTCCTATCGGCGAGATCGCCAAGGCTTTCGGCAATCTGATCATGCACGCCACCGAGCTCCAGCCCTTCCTGATGGGCATTCTGGTGTCCGTGCTGGTGGGCGTGGCGCTGACGCTGCCCATCTCCTCCGCAGCCATCTGCTCTGTTCTGGGCCTCACCGGCCTTGCCGGCGGCGCCGCCGTGGCTGGGTGCTGTGCCCAGATGGTGGGCTTTGCCGTCATGAGCTTCCGGGAGAACGGCTGGGGCGGCCTGATGAGCCAGGGGCTCGGCACCTCCATGCTGCAAATGCCCAACATCGTGAAGAATCCCCGAATCTGGATCGCCCCCACTCTGGCCTCCGCCATCACCGGTCCCATCGCCACCTGCATTTTCAAGCTGGAGATGAACGGCGCGGCCATCAACTCCGGCATGGGCACCTGCGGTCTTTGCGGTCAGCTGGGTGTGTGGACCGGCTGGGTCTCTCCCACCGAGGATGCCATCGCCAACGGCGCCGCCGCCATCGTCCCCACCGCCTTTGACTGGGTGGGCCTGATCCTGATCTCCTTTGTGCTGCCTGCCATCCTGGCCCCGGCCATCAACCACGTCTGCCGGAAGCTGGGCTGGGTCAAGGACGGCGATTTGACTCTTACTTGATGTTCCCTCTCCCCTGTGCTATGCTGGGATCATCCCAAAAGCAGGAGGCATCATCATGGAATACCGAAGATTTGAACAGGTCTGTGTGATCCGGCTGGACCCCGGCGAGGACATTGTGGAGCAGGTCCGCTCCGTGGCGGAGCGGGAGCAGATCCATCTGGCTGCCGTCCAGGGGCTGGGCGCAGTGGACGACTTTACGGTGGGCGTTTTTGACACCGCCGGCAAAACCTACCATGCCAACCACTTTCAGGGCAGCTATGAGATCGTGTCCCTCACCGGCACTGTCACCACCATGGACGGCCAGGTCTACTGCCATCTCCACATGAGTGCCGGAGACGGCCAGGGCCGCGTCGTCGGCGGACATCTGAACCAGGCCCGGATCAGCGCCACCGGCGAGCTGGTGCTCACCGTGCTCCCCGGAGAGGTGGACCGCAGATTCAGCGAGGAAATCGGGCTGAACCTCTTCCACTTCGATTGACTTTCATGGATTGCAAAAAACACCGCAGCCAGCCGGCTGCGGTGTTTCAGCGTGTGGAAAAAGCCTCGCAGAGTTTGCCCGCAAGGGGGACGCCGCATCCGTAAGGCAGCAAAGCTGCCAACGGCTGCGCAGTCGCGCCCGTAGGCGCGAAAGGGATAAAATTTGTTTTCTGCCGCGGCGTGTACGTGGCTGAAAACACTTCTCACCCTGCAAGTGTGGAATTTATCTGCCTGTGGCAGATAAATTATGCGCGCGGCAGGGTGCAACCTTTTCGAAAAAGTGGCCACAGCCACTTTTTCGACAGTCTCAAACACCGCAGCCAGCCGGCTGCGGTGTTTTTTGCTCTCATGCCAACACGCCCTCCGCGTCCTGGCGCAGAGGAAGCTCCCGGAAGATGGCCGCCTCGGCGGCTTCATACTCCCCCGGCGTCCGGAACCGGCGCATGGGCCGGTTCAGCCGGTCCGCGTCCTCAAAGAGGTGGATCAGATAGAACCACACCTCCCGCATCCGCTGGGCCGCAGTGCCCACCTGGCCGTAAAAGGCCTGATACTCCTGATACAGCTCCTGGGTAAAGGATTGGAGCTCCTCCCGGGTGGCGGCACTGCCGCCCCGGAGCTTGCGGAACAAGGCCGGGTCCGCCACGCCGCCACGGCCGATCATCACGGCCTCCGCCGCCGGAAAACGGCGCTCGATCTCCCTCACGCCGTCCACCGTCTGGAGATCCCCGTTGTAGCACACGGGATTCCTGCTCTCCCGCAGAGCGGCCTCAAAGACATCCAGGTGCAGCGGCCCCTTATACTTTTCCGGCCGGACCCGGGCATGGATCGTCAGACAGGCGATGGGGTAGCGGTTGAAGATCTCCAGCAGCCGGGGAAATTCCTCCGGCGTCTGATAGCCCAGCCGGGTCTTGACCGATACCGGCAGACGGACCTGTGAGAACACCTGGTCAAAAAAAGCGTCCAGATCCTCGGGCCGGGCCAGAAAGCCAGAGCCCTTTCCCTTGGCCGTGACCGTGCCGGAGGGACAGCCCAGATTCAGATTCACCTCCGGATATCCCATATCCCCCAGGACCTCTGCCGCCCACAGGAAATCCGGCGCCAGACAGCTCATGACCTGGGGCACCAGGGGCAGGTCCTCCGCCCCCTCCCGGGTGATCTCCCGCAGGTCCCGGGGCGTGATGACATGCTGATGGGTGGGGGAGAAAAAGGGGACGAAGATCCGGTCCGCGCCGCCGAACCGGCGGGCCCACACCCGCCGGAACACCGACCGGGTGATCCCGTCCAGCGGGGCGAAATCAAACTGCCGGATCATCCCAGCTTCTCCTCCCACTCCGCCGGACGAAAGCCCGTGATCACGAAGTCCTCCCCCACCAGGATCGGCCGCTTGACCAGCATCCCATCGGTTGCCAGCAGGGCCAGCTGCTCCTCCTCGCTCATAGTGGGCAGCTTGTCCTTCAATCCCAGGGCCTTATACTGCAAGCCGCTGGTATTGAAAAATTTCTTCAGGGGCAGACCGCTCTGGGTCCACCACTGGCGCAGCTCCTGGGCGGTGGGGTTCTCCAGCTTGATGTCCCGCACCTGGCAGCTCTGGCCCCGGCTGTCCAGCCAGGCCTTGGCCTTCTGGCAGGTGGAGCACTTGGGATACCACAAAAATAACATGGCAGATGCCTCCTCGTTCTCTCTTCTCTCCCGGCATTTTTGAATCCTGTTCGTATGATACCTACAAAATTCTACAAATCGGATTCGTTTTCCGGCAGTTTCGCCCCGGGAGACCCTCTCCCAGGGACTTTGGTCAATAGGCGCTGATCTCCAGGGAGTCGTCGTCCTCCCCCTTCTCCACCGCCAAAATCTCCATCTCATAGTGGGTGCCGGGTCCTGTCTCCACCGTGACCCGGTCCCCCACCCGGTGGCCCAGCAGGGCCTTTCCCACAGGGGACTCCTTGCTGATCAGGCCCTTTAAGGCGTCCTGGCGGAGGGTGGTGACGATCTGGAGCGTCATCTCCCGCTTCACCAGCTCGTTGAAGACGGTCACCCGGTCAAACAGGCCCACCGCGTCCGCCGTGTCCCGGACCTGGATCACCTTGGCGGTGCGGATCATCCGCTCCAGATAGCGGATGCGGCTGTCGTTGCGGTTTTTCGCCTGCTTGGCGCATTTATACTCGTAGTTCTCGCTCAGGTCGCCGAAGGCCCGGGCCGTCTGGACCTCCTCGATCAGCTGGGGACGGAGGACCCGGGTCCGATGGTCGATCTCCTCCTGCATCTTTCGGATATCCACCGCGGTCAATTCATCATACACGTCCCATCACCTCCCCTCTTGTCTGAAACGCATCCAAGGTTCCCATGCCGCCTGACAAATTACTCCGCGAACATGGGGGTGGACAGATACCGGTCGCCGGTATCCGGCAGCAGCGCCACAATGGTCTTGCCCCGGTTCTCCGGCCGCTTAGCCAGCTCCACGGCGGCCCACACCGCCGCGCCGGCGGAGATGCCCACGACCACGCCCTCCCGGCGGCCGATCTGCCGGCCAAAGGCAAAGGCGTCCTCGCCGGTGACCCGCAGGATCTCGTCATAGATGCCGGTGTCCAGCACCTCGGGCACAAAGTTGGCCCCGATGCCCTGGATGGGGTGGGGGCCCGCCTGGCCGCCGCTGAGCAGGGGGGAGTCTGCCGGCTCCACCGCCACCACCCGTACCGCCGGGTTCTGCTCCTTCAAATACCGGCCCACACCGGTGATGGTGCCGCCGGTGCCCACGCCGGCCACGAAAATGTCCACACCGCCGTCTGTATCCCGCCAGATCTCAGGGCCGGTGGCGGCATAGTGGGCCAGTGCGTTGGCAGGGTTGGTAAACTGGCCGGGAATGAAGCTGTCCGGGTTTTCCCGGGCCAGCTCCTCCGCTTTGGCGATGGCGCCCTTCATGCCCAGCGCCCCGTCTGTGAGGACCAGCTCCGCGCCGTAGGCCTTCATCAGCTGCCGCCGCTCCACGCTCATGGTCTCCGGCATCACGATGATGATCCGATACCCCCGGGAAGCCGCCACCGACGCAAGGCCGATGCCCGTGTTGCCGGAGGTGGGCTCGATGATCACCGAGCCCGGCTTCAAAAGGCCCTGCTGCTCCGCGTCGTCGATCATGGCCTTGGCCACCCGGTCCTTCACGCTGCCGGCGGGGTTGAGATACTCCAGCTTGGCCAGCACTTTGGCCTCCAGCTGATAATCCTGCTCCAGATGGGTCAGCTCCAGCAGGGGCGTGTTCCCCATCAGCTGATCCGCAGATGTGTAGATCCTGCTCATATTCCGTTCCTCCTGTTTCCAGAGCGATGCTCTTGTATATTGATTATATAAGGTATCCCCTCTTCCATGCGGAGGGGGCAGAGCCGTCTTATTTTTACGATTATACTATGCCCGCCGCCCCCTGTCCAGCAGAGGCCGCCAAGCTCCCGCCCCGCCTATTTTCCGCTCTCTCCCTGGAAATATGTGTGCAAACCGGCGTTTCCTGCCGCTTTTCCAGGAAAAAGGACAGATCTTTGGCCCTTTCCGGGAAGAAGAAAAGTTTTTTGATAGAACATCAAAGAAAATTCTATCGTTTTTTCTCCCCGGCCGCGCTAGAATAGAGGACGAGCTTGGGAAGTTCGTCCCTGCCGGCAGCTCCGGCATCTGACGCCCAGGCCAAAAATTTGAAGGAGGAACCTATTCGATGAAGAAGATTCTTGCACTGATCCTGGCCCTCGTCATGAGCCTGTCTCTGGTCGCCTGCGGCGGCGGCAATGACGCCCCGGCTGAGGACGAGGGTGAGGGCGACGCCGCTGTTGCCACTGACCTGAAGGTTGGCGTGTTCTACTACAACTTCGCCGATGCTTACATCACCACCGTCCGCGCTGCTATGGACAAGGAGCTGGACGCTCTGGGCGTGACCTATCAGAACTTCGACGCTCAGACCAACCAGGCCACTCAGACCGACCAGGTCAACACCGCCATTACCGACGGCTACAACCTGCTGATCGTCAACGTGGTGGAGAACGGCTCTCCCGACGCCGCTCAGAACATCGCTGACGCCGCCAAGAACGCCGGCATCCCCGTGATTTTCTTCAACCGCGACTTCGACGCCTCTGTTATCCAGAGCTATGAGAACAGCGCCTTCGTCGGCACTGATCCCGCCGAGGCCGGCCACATGCAGGGCGAGGCCATCGGCCAGTACCTGGTGGAGAACTTCGATACCGTGGACCTCAACGGCGACGGCAAGATCTCCTATGTTATGTTCAAGGGCCAGGAGGCCAACCCCGAGGCTGAGCTGCGCACCCAGTACGGCGTTGAGGACGCTGACAAGGTCCTGACCGAGGCTGGCAAGGCCGCTCTGGAGTTCTATGACGCCTCCAACACCAAGAAGTACCTGGTCGACCAGACCGGCGCTTGGTCTGCTCAGGCCGCCACCGACTACATGAACACCATCCTGGGCGAGTACAACGACGGCAACAACAACATGATCGAGCTGGTCATCGCCAACAACGACAACATGGCCGAGGGCGCCATCTCTGCTTTGCAGTCTGTGGGCTACAACGTCGAGGGCGGCGACAAGATGATCCCCGTCTACGGCGTGGACGCTCTGGCTTCCGCTGTTGAGAAGATCGACGCCGGCATCATGACCGGCACCGTCAAGCAGGACGGCGAGGCCATGGCCGCTACCATCGCCACCCTGGTGCAGAACGTGATCGACGGCGCTGAGCTGATGGCCAACACCGACAGCTACAACGTGGACGCTGACTCCGCCAAGATCCGTGTGCCTTACGCCATGTACACCAAGTAAGAAGCCGCAAAACGGATCGCCCCTAACCAGAAACAACGCGGAAGCGGGGGGGGCCCCCGGGGGCCCCCCCTCCCCCCAAAGTAGCAACAACCTGGGTTACAGGCC
>CAUWNE010000074.1:0-6985 GCA_963560095.1 uncultured Dysosmobacter sp.
ACACAAACCCAGCGAAGCGGTTTGCGTGGGGAGAGGAGGAGCAAGGGAGCATCCGCAGTTTTTGCCGTCAGGCAGAAACGAAGGCAGCGGACTTTGCTCCGACGAAGGCGCAGAACGCAGCGCAAGCTCCTACTCAAAAAAGTGCTTGCACTTTTTTGACAGTCTCAGGCAGGAGCGGGGACGGCAAAATGCCGTCCCCGCTCCCGCTTGCTTTTCCCATTCCGGTCTGCTATACTGGCGCTGTAGACAGAAGAACGAGGAAGCGAAACAAAGCCGTCCGATCAGGTCCGTTTTGTCTCGCTTTTTTGGACAGGGGGCTATTTCTATGTACGATGTTATCATTATCGGCGCCGGGATCACCGGCGCCGCCACGGCCTTCGCCCTGAGCCGCTACGATCTGAAGATCGCGGTGCTGGAGCGCGAGAATGATGTGGCCGTCGGGACCACGAAGGCCAACTCCGCCATCCTCCATGCGGGCTACGACCCGGAGCCGGGGACCCTCATGGCCCGGCTCAATGTCCGGGGGGTGGAGCTGGCCCGGGAGCTGTGCGGAAAGTTGGATGTGCCCTACCGGGCCTGCGGCTCCTTTGTGCTGGCCTTCTCCACGGAGGAGCGGGGGCACCTGGAGGAGCTGCTGCGCCGGGGGGAGCAAAACGGTGTGCCGGGATTGAAGATCCTCACCGGGGAGGAGGCCCGGGCCATGGAGCCCGGCCTGTCCCCCCATGTGGAGGCGGCCCTCTACGCCCCCACCGCCGCCATCTGCTCCCCCTGGGAGTACTGCCTGGCCCTGGCGGAGACTGCCGTCCGCAACGGCGCGGAGCTGCAGTTGAACACCACAGTCACCGGCCTTGACCGGGCGGACGGGTGCTGGCAGGTCCACACCACCCGGGGGGAGTTCCGGGCGCGGTATGTGGTCAATGCCGCCGGTGTGGAGGCCGGCGCGGTCCACGACATGGCCGCCCCCCACGACTTCACCATCCACCCCGTCCGGGGGGAGTACTACCTCCTGGACAAGCGGGAGGGGGACCGGGTGGGCCGGGTCATTTTCCAGTGCCCCAATGCCCAGGGCAAGGGTGTGCTGGTGACCCCCACGGTCCACGGCAATCTGCTGGTGGGCCCCAATGCCCAGCCGGTGGAGGGGGAGGACACCGCCAACACCAGCGCCGGGCTGGACTTCGTCCGCCAGCGGGCGGTCATGTCTGTGCCGGAGGTGGATTTCCGGGCCTCCATCCGCAACTTCGCCGGTGTTCGGGCCGCATCGGACGCCGGGGACTTCATCCTGCGGGAGAGCGCGCCGGGCTTCATTGACCTGGCGGGGATCTGCTCCCCGGGGCTCACCGCCGCCCCGGCCATCGGCGAGTACGCGGCGGAGCTGCTGGAGAAGGCGGGGCTTGCCCTGCAGGAGAAGGCGGACTTCGTCTGTACCCGCCGCCGTGTCCGGTTCAAGGCCCTTCCGCCGGAGGAGAAGGCGGCCCTGGTGGCCCGGGACCCGGCCTATGGCCGGGTGATCTGCCGGTGTGAGACCATTACGGAGGGGGAGATCCTGGACGCCCTCCGCTGTCCCATCCCGCCCCGCAGTGTGGACGGCGTGAAGCGCCGGGCTGGCGCGGGCATGGGCCGGTGCCAGGGGGGCTTCTGCGGCCCCCGGGTGGTGGAGATCCTCTCCCGGGAGCTGGGCCTCTCCCCGGGGGAGATCGTCCAGGAGCGGGCCGGGTCCGGACTGCTGGTAGAGGAGACGAAAGGAGCGGACGAGCATGTATGATCTGATCGTCATTGGCGGAGGCCCTGCGGGGCTGGCCGCCGCCTGTGCCGCCTGGGACAGCGGCCTGCGGAAGATTTTGCTGGTGGAGCGGGACCGAGAGCTGGGCGGCATTTTGAACCAGTGCATCCACAACGGCTTCGGCCTCCACCACTTCAAGGAGGAGCTCACCGGCCCGGAGTACGCCGGGCGGTTTGTGGAGCTGCTGGGGAAGACCGGGGTGGAGGTCCGCCTGGACACCATGGTGCTGGAGCTGACCGCCGATCGGAAGGTCCACATGGTGGGCCGGGACACCGGCTACCGGGTGGAGGAGGCCAGGAGCATCGTCCTGGCCATGGGCTGCCGGGAGCGGACCCGTGGGGCCATCGCCATCCCCGGCACCCGTCCCGCCGGCGTCTTCACCGCCGGGGCCGCCCAGCGGTATGTGAATATGGAGGGGTGGCTCCCCGGCAAGCGGGTGGTCATTCTGGGCAGCGGCGACATCGGCCTCATTATGGCCCGCCGCATGACCCTGGAGGGGGCCAAGGTCCTGGCCTGCGTGGAGCTGATGCCCTACTCCGGGGGACTCCAGCGCAATATCGTCCAGTGCCTCCAGGACTACGACATTCCCCTCTACCTCTCCCACACCGTCACGGAGATTCGCGGACGGGACCGGGTGGAGCAGGTGGTGGTGTCCCAGGTGGACGACCGCCGCCGCCCCATCCCCGGCACGGAGATGGTCTTTGACTGCGATACCCTGCTGCTGTCCGTGGGGCTGATCCCGGAAAACGAGCTGACGGGCCAGGCGGGCATCACCCTGGACCGGCGGACCAACGGCGCAGTGGTCTGGGAGAATATGGAGACCAGCATTCCCGGCGTCTTTGCCTGCGGCAATGTGTGCCATGTCCACGACCTGGTGGACTTCGTCACCGCGGAGAGCCAGCGGGCGGGGGCCGCCGCCGCACGGTACGTCCTCTCCGGGGGACAGGCGGCGGGGCGGGCCCTGATGGTGAAGAACGGGGACGGCGTCAGCTATACCGTGCCCCAGGGCATCCGCCCGGCGGGGGTGGAGAAGCTGTGCGACCTCTTCTTCCGGGTAAACCGGGTGTGCGGCGACAGCGAGATCCTGGTGACCAGCGGCGGGGAGCAGATCGCCCGCTTCCGCCGGGACCACCTGGCCCCGGGGAAGATGGAGCACATCACCCTGCCCCGGGTACTGCTGGACAAGGCTGCTGAGGAGATCACGGTGTCGATCCGGGAGGTGGAGAGATGAAGGAACTGACCTGTATCGTCTGCCCCAAGGGCTGCCGCCTGCGGGTGGATGAGGACCGGGACTACGCCGTTACGGGCAACGGCTGTTCCCGGGGGGCGGAATACGCCCGGGCGGAGCTGACGGCCCCCACCCGGGTGGTGACCAGCACGGTCCGCTGCGCCGGGGGGAGCTACCCCCGCTGCCCGGTGAAGACCGACCGCCCCATCCCCAAGGGGGAGATCCAGGCGGTCATGGCCGCTCTGGCTGCGGTGCAGCTCACCGCCCCGGTCCAGCTGGGCCAGGTGGTGCTGGAGGATGTCTGCGGCACCGGCGCAAATATTGTGGCGACGAGAGCGATGTAAAATAGTGCGGCCGTGGGGCATAGCCCCACGGCCGCAGCTGTCTGCTGAATCGACATATTCAAAAAATAGGTAGATGAAACTGCACCGGAAATGGTAGACACGGCGGCAATCCTCCTATATGCCGCCGTGGATTTACACGGTGTTAGACCGTCGTTGGGTTAGGATAGACGAAAAGAAGCGGCGGCATTGATTTCTCAAAACCGCCGCAGGGATATGTAGAATGAGCGCACAAAACCAACCTGCCCCGCAACGGTTTTTTTCTTTCCCCATTAGGCGGGGCAGGCGGTTGTCGCATATCAAGATAGAAAAGAGCCGATAACCACAAGTGAAATTACCTTGTGTGTTATCGGCTCTGCGTCTGGGCGTCTGGCTCTTTGATAACGGATATTTTCATTTGATGAACCGCAATCAGCGTTTCCTTCTTACATTTGGGACAGTATAGCGGGAAGTTTTGCAGAATTGTATCTTCCCTTATTTATTCGCAATCTTGTTTTGCAGCTGCATAGGGGGCATAAAAGCCATTGGTCTGCTACAATAGGATTGATAGTGCTGATCATTCTGATGCTCCTGTATAAACAGTATTCTGATAATTGAAATTTCGCACCGCATCTGCATATGGTTCCATCATGTTCCATACTCCGGAGTGTTTGTAATCATTTAGTGTTGATTTGATACTCCATCGTTTTCCCATGGGGAAATAGCTTTTGAACACATCTGCAAGTAAAAGCATTTCGGTGCAGAAAACAAGTTCATCACTCTTTTGTCCAGCTTGTACGCCTTCGACAAACTCATCAATTATGGGCACAGACAGTGCTGTATTGATTGTGATAGACCGTTTTTTTCGGAAGAAACCTCGCCGCCATGAGATGTTGATATATCCTTTATCAGAAAGGGCATCCAACACATCGTCTACAACAGGCTGAACATTTTTATAGGTTGTACCAAAGCAGTAATGCTCTAACCAGCCACTCATGCTTTTGGCCGAGCAACTGCAAATGTTATTATACAAAGTTGCCCAACACCTATTTACAGTTCTTGTTTCCCGGTTAGCCGACAGTTTATTACCTCGTCCAACGGAAACACATCTGTATTGCAACAGTTCAAATAGCCCTCCCAGCACAATCCCTGCGGTAAATTGACAGGCCATGAAATCGGTACGACTACTTCCACCATTGAGCATGAGTAGAGTATATTTTTCTGTTATGGATAATTTGTGTTCCATAGTCGCTCCTTTCAAAATTGCTTCTTGCGGTATACCGAAACGGTTATTATAGCAGTCAATACTCCGACTACAAAAGCAAGCACCGGGAAAAAGTATGTAATAGTTGCGTAGAGAGAGCCTGCCATAATATTTAATCCCAATTTCTTTGCTGCGACCAGCGCCAGAATAAAAACACCAACTGGGACAGCATAGCAAATTACGGTGAAGAAATCCGCTTTGATCATTCCAAACCGAAAGAGGAAGAAGATGATTAGGCTACCACTAATCAGAGAAATACTGAAAGCAACGGATACATACATGATTAGTTTAGGAAATTCCAGTGTACCAGTCATAGTACCCGCTACATAGCTGACTACGCCGCCAATAATTAGCCCAATCACCGTAAGAAGAAATAAAAGGACATACTTTTCGACAACAACAGTTGTGCGACTCACAGGAGCAGTTAATTCAAACTTGGTCAAGCCGGCAGTTTCATCCATTCGCAGACAGGTGGAGCAAATACTGCCGCCTGCTACTGCAAAGCCAATCACAAACAAAGACGGGTTTCCCTGTACCATAAGGAGCAGTCCGACACAGGTTGTTGTTACCAGGGTGGGGCCGATGTTTTTCATCATATTGTAAAGGTCCTTCAAAATTAGCCCACGCATTGTTGCACCCCCTTGATATATAAGAGCATGATCTCATCAATCGTTGTATTATCGACTACACACTTTTTATATTTTTGTGCGGCTTTTTCCTTATCGGCAACTAAGACCTCCCATTCAAAATCTTTCTTTTGGTAAGCCAGAATATCTTCTTTGTCAATTTGATTAAATTCTTCGGTACGGCATCTCATAATGCCATACTGATATAAAAGTGTATCTTTGGGTAAAGAAAAAAGTACCTTTCCCTGGTGGATAAACACAATGTAGTCTGCCACTTTTTCCAAATCAGTTGTGATATGGGAGGACAGCAAAATTGAGTTTTGTTCGTCTTGAATAAAATCCAGGAACACATCCAGAATTTCATCTCGCATGACTGGATCAAGGCCGCTTGTAGCCTCGTCCAAGGTTAACAGCCGCGGCTGGTGGGACAGCGCAATCGTAATGGAGAGTTTCATCTTCATTCCCTTTGACAAGTCGCCAATTCGCTTTTTGCTATCCAGTGAAAACCGTTGGCAATACTGTTTGAATAGAGCCATATCCCATTTCTTATACATTCCCTGCATGATTTTTCCAAGCTGAGAAACGGAAAGATTTTCGTGAAAACAAAGGCCATCAAACACTACACCAATATCTTCCCGTATCTGCTTGGAAATTTTAGTTGGGGAACCGAGAACTGAAATTTCGCCACTCTCAATGTCAATTAAATTCAAAATGGCCTTGATAGTAGTCGTTTTGCCTGCGCCATTTTCTCCAATTAGGCCGACTATGCTTCCCTGTGGAACACAAAATGAAATGTTTTGCAATCCAAACCCAGCATAGCTTTTTTGTAAGTTTGTGACTTCAATAGCTGAACTCATTTTAAGCCTCCTCCGTGTAAAATAGTGTGAGCAGTTCAATTAGCTTGTCTAAAGAAATACCGTTTGTCCTACCAATTTCTGCGGCTTCTTGTAGGTGACTTTCCGCTTTGCGTTGCTGTTCTTCTTGGATAAAGTCACGATTGCGGGCAGAAACAAAACTTCCACGGCCCACTGTCGTTTCGATAAACCCATCTCTCTGCAAATCTTCGTATGCCTTTTGGACGGTTATCACACTGACATGAAGGGATTTTGCCATTGAGCGCATGGAAGGAATGGGGGCACCTGTCTGCAATTCGCCACTCATTATCAGCGCTTTGATCTGTGAGGTAATTTGTTCATAGATCGGCTTGCTTGTGTTGCTGCTGATAACGATTTCCATGATTGTCCTCCTTTCCTAACCGTAGTGTACTTATCGTACAAGTACATTATAGTTAGGATAGTACCATTTGTCAAGTGCGTCCGAGCGTGAAATAAAATACCACTCTACATCATATTTCATTGCATTCTCATAATCTGACGCGAAATGTAGAATGATATAGGGTGATATGAGAATGAACCAAGATGAAAGAGGGTTTGACTTTCATGGCCTCGGATTGGCTCTCAAAAGAGCCAGAGAAGAAAAGGGCTGGACACAAGCCTATGTTGCAGAATTAGTAGACCGTGACTCCCGCACCATTATGAATATTGAGAACAAGGGTCAGTATCCCAGCTTCGATCTTTTTGTTAAACTCATTACTATGTTTGACATTTCAGTAGATCAGTTTATTCATGCGGACGGAGGGGCGCAGACAAGTTCTTGCAGAAAGCACATTGATGTGCTCCTAAATTCTATGAATGAAAAAGAGCTTATTGTAATAGAAGCCACAGCCGAGGGCATTAAGAAAGCCAGAGAAACGGAGGTTCCAGAATA
>CAUWNE010000075.1:0-6859 GCA_963560095.1 uncultured Dysosmobacter sp.
GAATATCATACAGCGGGGTAACGTGGAGTTGGTTCACTCCTTTGGGGATACCGTCATTCTGGACGAACGACGGCGCGGCGGGATTGCGGGGAAGATTGACCGCCGTAACAAAAGTCTTTGTTTTCAATGCTTTGTGGGTTTCACTGTAAAATGCCGTAAAACGTTGAAAAATCTGTAAGGGGTAAAAGTTGGGGTATTTAATTAGCACAAGATGCAGATTTCTCCTCACCTTTTTTTACGGCATCCTCGACCATTTGCGCAATATTCATCGCTGGCAATACAACAGGTTCTACTTCTGGCTGCGCAGTTAACAGAGAAATTTGACTTCTGATATAAGGAAAGACAATCGCAACTGCATTTTGCTGAATAATGGTCTTGCGATCCTCAACATGATCCTCTAAACGAAAGTAGCCTGATGCTCTTACCACAAAGGTATATTCATCTTCCTTTGTTCCAATTACACGAATGCTAGCAACAAATTCTCCATTTTCGCGTTCTTCAAAATTGAAGCCAAATTCGACGCTTAAATCGTTTTCGCTCCTAAAGTTAACACGGTTAAACGCTATTTCATCAAACACTAAATGATCTAGCTTTAATACGCAGTTATTCTCTGCATTCATAGCAAAACTCCTAACGTTGTCTGATTATATTATGCGGCTCTAACTCTTTCATCCGGCCCAAGAGGATAATCAGAATGAACTTTTCTGCTATCAACTATACTTTTCGATTTTAACAAGGCTGACTGAACTTCTGCTGAATTTAGGAGAAAAGCCTTAACGTCTAATGAGATCGAACAAAGGAATTCCTTTGCCGGACTGTATACGTCCTTTGGACTTAGCAGCGAAGAAATATCAATATCTGGTATATCTTCCACTAAATCCGTCCCGTCCACGCGGCAAGATAGTTCTTCCCTAATTCTCATGAAAAAAGAATCTCTACGCTCTAGAGATTTAATATCGGGACGCATCGCCTTTTCAAAAAAAGTCTGCGCTTCACCATGCTTTAACAAAATTCTGCATCCATACACACCCATATAATTCACCTCTTAAACCTGCGAATTGACATATCTTTCTGCCACAGCCTTATCAATAAAATCAATTCGCATAGGAATTGTGCCAAGATATCTCAAGTCTTCCCTTTTAGGGTATTCTTCAAACCCTGCATCTAAATACCACTGTTGCTTATCATCAAGCGCATCAATAACCAAAAATCTGATTGGCAAGTTCCTTGAAAGTTTTTCCGCATCAGACATGAGCCTAGTCAATACGCGCTTGCCTATCCCCATCTGCTGTACGCGGGTATCAATCGCAATATACGATATTTCAAATGCAATATATTCTTGGTCCGTCACATAGTATTCTTCATTTTCATCACAAAGCCACACAAGCCTGATCATGCAATTTCCAACTAGATGTCCATCAACCAAGATATTATATGCTAAACCTTGCTTGCACAGCGTTTTGCTATACGCATCCTTAAATCGATCATCAATACTCCGAATGCCGCACGATATAGAATTAGGAGGAATATCCTCTGTCATAACAGTAAGTCGTAATTCTGACATTTATTTTATCACAGCCTCGAAAACGAGAATTTGCTTGATCCGTTTAGTAATCGTACATCATTTTTTTGAGATTTTCAATAGATACTGCTGATTTTATAACTACGATATAATCTTTTTGTCAATAGTTTCTCTTAATGGTTTCTGAATCTTTAAGCGATTTCTATTTGATCCTTAAATAATGTATTTATACGTTTAGAAAAATATATTTAGTAATACTGCACCTTCCTCCCACTAATATCCAATAAAATTGCACGTCTATGTGCAACTCATCTCAATAAAATTTGCCGGGGATGTTACTCCCCGGCCTTCTGTTTATTGCTCATTTCCAAGCTCCATCAGAAGCTTTACGGCCTCCAGTCGCTCCCCCGGTGTAGCCTGTAGGTTATCTCTGATCTGCCGGAGGGCTGCGGCTTGGCACCTCTTCTCCTGCTCGCGCAAACGCGTCCGCAAATCTTGACGGCGTTCCTCCTTATTCATGCTGTGCAGCCTCCTTTCCTTGCTGGTATGCGTCTTTTGTCCATGTGAGCATAAATGCAGCATAGCGCACAAGAAACGGGTTTTCCTCAAATTCTTCAAGCATATTGTTCTCCCGAAGTGTATCAACGATGCTCTCCGCACTTTCTGCCCACGGCATTTTTTCTCCGGCTTTTCCGCAATCAAAACATTCATTCAGAATTTCTACGGACATTTCTAGTATCTTTCGCTCCGGCTCATTTGCTGGCCGACCGGCTCCGGCCTCCTGCTCGGCGATGAATGCCTCGGCGGTTGTTGGAAATGTAATCATACAGCCGCCTCCACCTTCTCCAGAAGGTCCTGTATAGAACAAAGCACAAGGTTAAGCGCAGGCGTATACACATCTTCCATTCTCGTATAAAAGCTCGCTTCACAGTGTCCTCTCCAATTGTAATGAGCTGGGCCGTACAATCCCGCATTTCGTTCCGGCTCCCCATGTTTACTTTAGGCGGGGTAAAGCCCTGTATGGGGTCAAAGACACACAAGGCGGGCCGAAAGTGCCGCAGTACCTTTTCCAATTCCTCAGAGCCGAATTTCAACTTGTGGAGCATCCCGGAACGATCTCCGACAAAATCCGGGGTAATGATATTTTTCATGTTGGCCCCGGCAAGGCGCAGTTTTTTCCGCAGTTTCTTTCTTACACTGTCCTCTGTGGTCAAAAACATAATTTTCATCGGTTCACGGGCATATTCCGGTGGGTCGAGTATACAGGTTGTGCCGTTGCTCAAGGCCGCAATGATATGGCACCACAATGTGGTTTTTCCTATACCTCCATCCGCCGCAATAACCGATATTTGCCCCGCTGGTATCCATCCGGGGACAAGCCATTTTGCCTCTTCCTCTGGAAAATCCTCCAACGATTTGAACAGGGAAAATAGAGGGTCTTGAGTTGGCTCCCACTCCGGCGTTTTGGTTATAAGTTGGGCTATCAACTCGCAAGCCTTTTCGTCTCCAAACTTGGCAATCAAGTCAGAAACATCCCCATGTTCCGGGATCTCCGTCCACACGCTGGAGAGGTCGAGCACACGGACGCTCGCCGCGACACCGTGAAGTGCGGCGGCGGTTTCCTGTGCATAGTCTTTCCCCACCCGATCGTTATCTTGGAAGATGCACACATGGATGCCCCGCAGTTGCTCTGTGTATTCAGGCTTCCATTTCCCCGGCCCCGCTCCATCCGCACCGCTCACAGCATCCCAGCCCAGGCGATGGAGGTTGTCCGCATCCTTTTCACCCTCTGCAACGGCAACACATCCAGTCAGTTCCCCGGCTATGTAAAGGCTTGGCCTGACGCCCTTTCGGTTCCAGACCCAACCGCCTTTACCGTCTGGCTGCCGCCATCTAAAATGCTTATCAGAATAACGGAGTTTTTGAACACCTCCGGGATAATTGTATATTGCTACGATTTGCGGGCGTTCCTGTGGCTCCTCACGCTGCTCATAAAACAAATCTGCAGGCTTCAACCCAACACAGGCAATGATGTCCCGCGTATCACACCCGGCTTGACATTTTAATACAACACCTTTCTGCCCGCGACCAATGGAAAGGCTCTGCTTGCGGTCATCGTGACAGGGGCAGTGGGCCATATATTGGTTCTCATTGCACCGTTTCACGCCATCAAAATGCCGTAGTACCTCGTGAATGTCCGTTGCCGTCACCTCCCAGCCTTCTCTATGGCCTCCGCCGCCCGCTCAATCTCTTTCGCTCTGTGCTTCATACTGTGGATGAACCGCACCTTTTCAGCATCATCACCAGGCAAATAATACCCGGTCGAGTTGTCGGACAGGATAGGAACACCGGTAAGCCGCTCCGTTGCGATCATGGCGCGTACTGTACGCCCATCGAGATTAGTCATTGCGGTAATGTGCCGGAGGGGCACAGCGTTTGCCCGGCCATGTGAAAGAAGTCTTGAAATGGGTCCGTTCCACGTGGTAGAATCACTTTGGGAATTGCCGCTTGTCCAGTGACTTTCCCGCTCCGCCCGTTCTGCTGTGCCACCAGCAGGGCGGGCTTTCTCTTTTCTGTCACGCACTCTCTGTCACCTCCGCCTGCTGGTTAATCCACTGTTTGAACGCTTCCGCCGGAATGCGGGTGCATCCGCCGATCCGGGCCACAGGGAAACCCTCCAAATGCATCCATCTGTAAATGGTTGGGCGACTCACAGAAGCAACTTCCGCCGCCTCCGTCGGGGTATAGGCTAAACGATCCAGAGTTTTCATGTTATCCTCCTTTCACTCCTTTCAAAATTGCTCTTGACTTCTCCAGCCTCTATGCTAAGATAAATAGAGATAGGATGATTTTCTGGCTAACTATATTTTACTTCCAGAAAATCATTATAGCAAGATTTTCATTTCAAAAAATCACAAAAACCATTTTTTCAGCCCATCAGTGGAGGATGTGTATGGAGCGGTTAATATTTCCGGTTACTAAAAAAGAGGCCGAAAAGAGCGGGAGGAAATATTCGCCAGAGGAAAATAAAAATGCTCTTTTCCCCTCGCAGTTAAGAGAACTGCGAAAGAAAAAGGGCATATCGCAGGAAAAGCTTGCGCGTGATCTGGGAGTCTCTAAATCCACAATAGGTCTTTATGAAACCGGAGATACGTTGCCTGACGCTAAAACACTACATGACATAGCGATTTATTTTGATATTTCGATAGATTGGTTGCTTGGCTTGTCTACTGTTCCAACCTCAAATAAAAATGTTAGAGATGTTTGCGAGTATATTGGCCTTTCAGCCGAAGCTGTATCTGCACTAAGGTTTGATATGCGAGAAAAAGGAGAACATCGGCCAATTTCCAAAATAATTGATTATTTAATTCGAGAGTTCTATATATCTTTTTTATCCACTCACATTTGGAATAAATTAAAGGATTCTACCATAGAATCAATAGTTTTAGACGGAAAAATGCAAGATGTCCTTATAGACCGAAAAAAATATAATAAGTGGCGCTTTCTATCTATCTGCGAAGATCTATACGATAAAGTGGAAAAAGAAATATCTTCCGAATTGAAGGAAGCGGCAAAAAGGGAAATGTACGTTGATCTAGAGAAGATTCAACGCGATACAGAAGATCGATTGAAACGGATTTGCGCAGTGCGAACCCAAAAAGATAAAAAATGAAAATCCGCCCCCGGTGCGGTCACACCGGGGACGGCTATAAGGGCAGTAAACTTTCCTATGGCCTACTGCCCTTCCATCATATACGAAAATGGGAGGAATTGCAATGCCAAGAAAAAGTAATACCAGAGCCGCACAGGGATCAGGGAGCATCCGGCAGAGATCAGATGGAACATGGGAGGCTCGCTTTGTTGTGGGACACGATTCAGGGACAGGCAAACCAATTCGCAAATCTATATACGCCAAAACGCAGAAGGAAGTCCGGCAGAAATTAGCTCAGGCAGTTGCCGCCGTTGACAACAAAGCATACAGAGAACCTTGCAAAATGACTTTGGGGGAATGGCTGGATATATGGGCAGATACATACTTGAACGGCGTAAAGCCCCGGACATCGAAGATATACAGGGATGACATCCGTCTGCATATCAAGCCTTATCTAGCCGCGATCCGTCTGGACGAGCTGAACACTCACACGGTTCAGGAATTCTTAAACACGCTGGCAACCAAAGGGAAGAAAACTCCAATGCGGGATGATTGCAGAAAAATTATAAAGAAGGATGGTAAAACTGTATACAACTTTGCCCCCCTCTCCCCAAAGACCGTTAAAAACGTTCATGGCGTCTTGCACAGTGCACTTAGGCAGGCAGTTATCAATAAATACATTCCTATGAATCCTGCAGACGGGGACTTCTGCACACTCCCAAAAATCGAAAAACAGGAGATCAACCCCCTTGACGAGCCTCAGATTGCTGCCTTTTTAAAGGCTATTCAAGGAAACGAGTACGAAGACATTTTCATTGTGACGCTGTTTACAGGGATGCGGGAAGGTGAGGTGCTGGGCCTCACTTGGGACTGTGTAGACTTCGACCACGGCATTCTACGGATTAACAAGCAGATGTAGCTCCATCAGGAAAAGGGCATGAACGCCTACCAGCTTGTTCCCGTCAAGAACAGCAAGAATCGGACCGTGACCGCCGCACCATTCGTGATGACACAACTGCGGCGCCACAAAATATCTCAGGCAGAACAGAGGCTTCGTGCAGGGGCATTATGGCAGACAAGCAACCTTGTCTTTACCAATGCCGTTGGCGGACATATAACAAAGCCAACACTGTACCGATCCTACAAAAAAGTTGTTGCCTCTATCGGCAGACCAGATGCCCGTTTCCACGATCTCAGGCACAGTTATGCCGTTGCTGCAATCCGCTCCGGTGATGATATCAAAACCGTACAAGGCAATCTGGGCCATGCCACCGCCGCCTTTACTCTGGACGTTTATGGACACGTCACCGATCAGATGAAGCAGGACAGCGCCAGCCGCATGGAGGCCTTTATCAAGAGTGTTTCCGGTTCCTGAAATAAGGTATAAATTCCTGTAAGGGGTAACTGACTTAAAACAGGCATAAGAAAAACCCTGTAACCATTGCAGTTACAGGGTTTCGCTATGGAGGTGACACCCGGATTTGAACCGGGGAATGAGAGTTTTGCAGACTCTTGCCTTACCACTTGGCTATGTCACCATGGATCTTCTTTATTATATGCGAACTTTCTGAAAAAGTCCACACTAATTTTTTAAGAAGATACTGCCCACACTACTGTGTGGGCAGTATCTGTGGAGCGGGCAACGAGGCTCGAACTCGCTACCTCCACCTTGGCAAGGTGGCGCT
>CAUWNE010000076.1:0-6798 GCA_963560095.1 uncultured Dysosmobacter sp.
CTACCTCAAGGATGCCAAGATTGAGGACGGCAAAGTGGTGGCCAAGGTCAACAATGAGAGCATCACCCTGGCCGCCAAAATCGAGGCCATGAAAAAGGACGCCGCCACGGACTTTCTCTTTGGCAACCCCGGCGGAAAGCTGAGTGGCTGGAAACCCGGGGACCCTGACAACGGACGCAAGCCCGGAGAGGGGAAAAAGCCCTCTGAGATGTCCTACACCGAGCTGGCGGCCTGGATGGCTGAAAACCCGGATGCAAAGCTGGAATGAGGTGCAACATGAGAAACATTACTACTCCCACCAAAGCGGTGTCTTTTGAGGACGCCCTGAGAAACCTGGCCGCTAAGCTGACCGGCAAGCCTGCCGCATCTCTGCCCCGCACCCAGGAGGCTGTTGTGCAGTTTATTGCTGACAATATCTCCTCTGTGAAAGAGCTGACGGATGCCATGGCCGTTGAGCTGGCCACCCGTCTGACCCAGGAGCTTGCGGAGGCCATCGTCAAGGAAGTCATGGCCCGCCTCTCTCCTGCGGCCTCTGAGGAGCCCCAGGAGGACCAGGATGCCGCACCCGAGGAGCAGGCCTCCCCCGAGGCTGAAACGCCCGCTGAGGAGCCCCAGGCGGCTCCCAAGACCCGCAAACGCAAGACCTAAAACTATTTTGTAAGAAAGGACGATTGATTTATGCCTAACACCAAGTTTGACGCCAAGTCTTTCAATCCCCAGGCTTTCAAGTATGCGGTGGACCGCATCCCCCGCACCCGGCTCAATGAGATGCGGAAGTCCAGAGCCCTGGCGGGCAACCCCGACATCCGGGAGGTGTTCAGCACTCAGGGTGGCACCGGCTATGCCCGTATTGCTATGAGAGGCCTGCTGGACGGCGATGCTGTCAATTATGACGGTCAGACCGACATCACCGCCACCTCCACCAAGACCTTTGAGCAGGGCGTGGTGGTCACTGGCCGTGCCAAGGCCTGGACTGAAAAGGATTTTTCCTTTGACATCACCGGCGGCATTGACTGGATGGACAATGTGGCCCAGCAGGTTTCTGAGTATTGGCAGGACATTGACCAGGACACCATCCTGGCCGTCCTCAAGGGCGTCTTTGCTATGACCGGCGGCCAGAGCGCTGAGTTTGTGGCCAAGCACACCTATGAGGTGGCAGGCAACATGGAGGCCACCACCATGAACAGCGCCACCGCCCAGGCATGTGGTGACCGCAAGAAGAAGTTTTCTCTTGTGTTCATGCACTCTGTTCCCGCCGCCAACCTGGAAAACCTCAACCTGCTCACCGCTCTCAAGTACACCGACAAAGACGGCGTGACCCGTGACCTCACCCTCTACACCTGGAACGGCAAGACGGTGGTGGTGGATGACGGCATGCCCGCCGAGGACGGCTATTTCCCCGCCAGCTCCACCGATGAGGGAGCGCTCCAGGTCAAGGCCTCTGGTGCCTCTACCGGCCAGATCAACCAGGCGGAGGTCACCCCCTACTTTGGCGAGGGCACCCCGGCGGCGGACAGCTATGTGGTCCCCGGCACCCGCTACACCACCTATGTGCTGGGCGAGGGTGCCATCAACTTTGAGGACATCGGGGCCAAGGTCCCCTATGAGATGGCCCGTGACCCCAAGACGGACGGCGGTGTGGACACCCTCTACACCCGCCAGCGCAAGGTCTTTGCCCCCTTTGGCATCTCTTACGAAAAGACCAGCCAGGCCACTCTCTCCCCCACGGATGCGGAGCTGGCCAACGGTGCCAACTGGTGCCTGGTCCATTCCGGCGAAAGCAGCGAGGGGGACCGCTCCTACATCGCCCACAAGGCCATCCCCATTGCCCGCATCCTCTCCAGAGGCTAACGGCCATGGAGGCCGTATATGAGGCCGTTGTGACCCGGCTGGCCATGCTGGGCTACACCGTCACGGACGATGACAAAACCGGCCTTGAGTACACCATCCGCAAGTGCGAGGCAGAGCTCCTGGCGAACATCAACCACCGGGAGCTCCCGCCTCCTCTTTTTTATACGCTTGTGGACATGGTGGCCGGTCAATTCCTGTTTGATAAGAAAGCCGCCGGAGGGCTGGAGGGCTTTGACTTTGAGGCCCCCGCCAAGAGCATCACGGAGGGTGACATCTCCGTCACCTTTGCCGGGGCCAGCGATGGTGCAAGCAATGCGGAAAGCCGCTTTGACACCATGCTGTCCAGGCTCATGCACCCGGCAGAGAGTACCCTGGCGGCTTTTCGGAGGCTGAGGTGGTAGCAATACCCGCCGCCTACAAAAAGGCCGTCCAGAGCCTCTGGACCGGTCTGGCCACCGTCACCGTGCGGCAGGGAGTGCTCAACCCTGCCAATGGCCGCACAGAGCCGGTGGAGAAAGTGACGGCCTCCGGCCTGCCCTGCCGCATCTCTCACCAGACGGTCAAAAGCACGGAGCCGTCCGATGAGGCCGCCCTGGTGGCCCAGACGGTAACGCTCTACATTGACCCCTCTGTGGACATCCCGGAGGGCTCCAAGATCACCGTGACCCAGAACGGCGTCACCCGTGACTATGAGCGGAGCGGCAAGCCCGCCGTCTACACTTGCCACCAGGAGGTGCCCCTGGAGCTTTTCAAGGAGTGGGCTTGATGCAATGGGGAAATGTTGATTATAGGCAGCTCCAGAAATTGCGGGACAACCTGCAAAAGCTCCAGGACATGGACCTGGACAAATTCTGTGAGGATGTGTCCAAAGAGCTGGCAGCCCGTCTGCTGGCTCTTGTCATCCCCCGCACACCTGTTGGGCAGTACCCAAAGAGCAGCGGGAAGAAAGGCGGCACACTCCGCCGAGGCTGGACCGCACGCACAGAACAGGCGGCAAAAGAGGGAGGCAAGGTGGACCCCAAAGCCTATGCAAACTCTTTGCCTGTGTTCAGACGGGGCCGGAATTTTTACATTGAGGTCATCAACCCGGTCACCTATGCCAGCTATGTGGAGTTTGGCCACCGTACCCGTGGAGGCGGCGGCTGGGTGGCCGGGCAGTATTTCCTCACCCTGTCTGAAAAGGACCTTGAGCGGGTGGCTCCCGCCGTCATTGAGAAAAAGCTGGAGGCGCTGCTGCGGGAGGCTTTCAATGTCTGAAATCAGTTTCAAAAGTATTTTTGACGGCGTGAGCCTTGCGCTGCACGCCGCTTTTCCTGCCGTACAGGTACACGGCGGAAATGTCAAGCAGGGCCTCAACCCTGGGGACCTCAATGTGGTCATGCCCTCCGCCGGGCAGAGCAGACAGGTGGGAGAGCGGTTTCTCCGCACCCCCACCCTGGATGTCATCTATTACCCCAAAGTGGGGGCGGCGGAGTGCTGTGAGATGGCAGATCAGTTCATCATGCTCCTGCGGGACATCACCACCCCAGAGGGGGACCTCATCCATTGCACCAACAGCGAATGGAGCATTGAGGAGGGTGTCCTGCATGTCATGGTGAGCTATGACCACCACATCTACATCCCCCAGGAGCCGGTCCTCATGGAAACCCTTGATATTGAAATGGAGGGATAAACATGGCACAAGCCAAGACCACGAACACCGAACAGGCCACCCCCGCTGCTACCTACACCAAGGAGCAGCTGGCGGCCTCTAAGCGCTACGCCAACCGGCGGGACCTCATCCGGGCTTTGCTGGAGGACGGCAAGGCCTACACGCTGAAAGAGGCGGATGCGCTGATTGAGAAATACATGAAAGGAAAGGTGAACTAATATGGCACTGGGAGGCGGCACCTGGCTGACCCAAAACAAGGTCCTGCCGGGCTCCTACATCGTATTCTCCAGCGTGCCCAGGGCGTCCGCAACCCTCTCTGACAGAGGCTATGCGGCAGCGCCTTTTGAGCTGAGCTGGGGCCCCGAGGGCACGGTTTTCCCTGTCACCTCCGGGGAGTTTCAGAAGAACAGCAAGACCATTTTCGGCTACGCCTACGATCACCCCAAGATGCTCCCCCTGCGGGAGATTTTCACCCACGCCACCACTGTCTACTGCTACCGCCTGGGCACCGGGGCCGTCAAGGCCAACAACACCCTGGCCACGGCCAAGTATGGCGGCGTGAGAGGCAACGACATCACCATTGTGGTGGCCGCCAATGTGGATGATGAGGAGCTCTGGGATGTGACCACCTATGTGGACGGCGTGGCCGCCGATACCCAGACCGTGGCGGACGCTGAGGCTCTGGTGAGCAATGACTGGGTGGACTTCAAGACGGACGCCACCCTGGAGGCATCCGCCGGGATGCCCCTGACCTCTGGGGCGGACGCCACCACCATCAACGGCGAGGCTCACCAGGCCTTTTTGGACAAGATTGAGCCCTATGCCTACAACGCCCTTTGCTGCCCGTCCTCTGACCCCACCACGGTGCGGCTGTATCAGCAGTTTTGCAGCCGTGTCCGGGATGAGGTGGGCAGCAAATTCCAGCTGGTGGCGTGGCAGCCTACCACGGCGGACTATGAGGGCATCATTGGCGTCTGGAACTCCGTGACCCACTCCACCATCTCCAATGTGCCCACCCATTCCCTGGTGTACTGGGTGGCCGGTGCTCAGGCGGGCTGTGCGGTCAATAAGTCCCTCACCAATTTCAAGTATGACGGTGAGCTGACCATCAACACTGATTACACCCAGGCGGAGCTGGAGGCGGCCATCAAGGCTGGCAAGTTTATTTTCCACAATGTCAACGGGGACACCAGAGTGCTGGAGGACATCAACACCCTGCTCACCCTGTCTGACACCAAGGGAGAGATTTTCCAGAGCAACCAGACCATCCGGGTGTGTGACCAGATTGCCAATGATGTGGCGCTCATGTTCGGCCAAAAGTATCTGGGCACCGTGCCCAATGATGCCTCTGGCCGCTCCTCTCTGTGGGGTGACATCACCAAGCTCATCCAGCAGCTCAATGACATCCGTGCTGTGGAGAACTTTGACCCGGAGATTGTGACCTGTGAGCAGGGTGACAGCAAAAAGGCCGTCCTCTGTATCATCAATGGCCTCAATGTAATTAACGCCATGTCCCAGCTCTATATGAGCGTTATCATCCAGTAAAGGAGGGAAATGACAATGCCCAATCCGACTATGAACACCCAGGACGCTGTAAGCGCCAATTTTGCGGAGTGCTTTGTCACCCTGGATGGCACCCGCTACTCCATGCTGATGGCCAAGGAGTTTGAGGGCAAGGCCTCTGTAAACACCAAAGAGGTCTACAAGCTGGGCGGTGTCGTTGTGGGCCATAAGGCTCAGACCATCGCCCTGGCTTTCTCCATGACCATTTACAAATGCACGGAGATTTTTGACCAGGTGGTGGAGCGTTTCATCAAGACCGGCGTGATGCCCACTATGGACATCCAGACCTCCAACGATGACCCCGCCACCTCTGTGGGCCGGAGCACCAAGATTTACAACAACTGCATCCTGGACGGTGATGTGCTGCTGTCCATGTTCAATGCAGAGGGTGATTTTGTTGAGCAGTCCATTGAGGGCTACTGTGACGGCTTTACCCGCCCCGAACAGCACACCAATCCGTCCTACATGTAACACCAGAATATAAGGAGGAAAAAATCCATGAGTAACCTGTCCGCTTTTATGCGTGCCAATGTTGAGCAGATTGAAAATCACAAGTATGCAGCCTCCCCCCGCATCCGGGGGGAGGACGGCAAGCCCATGGAGTGGGAAATCTGCTGCATCTCTGCCGATGAATACGCCCGCATCCGCTCCGGCTGCATCCGCCAGGTCCCCGTCCCCGGAAAGAAAAACCAGTACACCCAGCAGATCGACAACTACACTTTCCAGGCCAGAGTGGCGGCCCGCTGCACTGTGTTCCCGGACCTCAACAACGCCGCCCTCCAGAATGACTGGGGCGTGGCAAAGCCGGAGGAGCTCATTGGCAAGCTGCTCATTGGCGGTGAGTTTGATGACTATGTGACGGAGGTTTTCCAGGTCAATGGTTTCAAGTCTGAGGATGACCTGGTGGCCGAGGCAAAAAACTAATCCTGGACGGGGACCCGGAGGCTAACTTTGCCCATTTCTGCCTGCAAAAGTTTGGCTGGAAACCGTCCGAGTTTTTAGACCTCCCTGTCAAAGAAAGGGCTTTCGTTATTGCCTCCATTCAGGTGCGAGGCGAGGATGAGAAGAAACGGGAGGCGGAGCTGAAAAGCAAAATGAGAAAAGGCAGACGGAAGTAGCAACAAGGCCTCCGCTTTACGGCGGGGGCCTTAATTCTTAAAGAGGAGGTGAACTTGTGGCAACTATCAGATCTCAGATGGTCCTAAATGACGGTATCAGCGGGGTGCTGATGAAAATGAATAGGGCCCTTAACACCACCCTCAATGCCTTTGAGCAGGTCCAGCGGGCCTCTGGCCGTGCAGTAGACGCTACCCAGATACAGGCCGCACGGGCAGCGTTGGTGCAAGCCAACAATGAGGTTGAGCAGATGGCTGAGGGATACCGCCGGGCGGCGGAACAGGAGGAAGTCCTCAACAGAGGCCTCCGAAACGGTAACAGTGCTGCTGGCGGTCTGCTGGGTAAGGTCAAAGGCATTGTGGCCACATTGGCGGCTGGTGCGGGCCTAAAGGCCCTCACGGGGCTGTCCGATAAGCTGACCAGCACCACGGCCCGCCTCAGTTTCATGGTGGATGACGGCGGCTCTGCGGATGCTTTGGAGCAGAAAATCATGGCCTCCGCCCAGAGGTCCAGGTCTTATTACCTGGACACGGCCTCTGCTATCGCCAGCATGGGCTCTAACGCCGGGCGGGCTTTTGGTAACAATGATGAGCTCATTGGTTTCATGGAACTCATCA
>CAUWNE010000077.1:0-6673 GCA_963560095.1 uncultured Dysosmobacter sp.
AGCGACTGGATAGCTTTGATTATTATGAAATGGAGCAGTTTCAGGCTCTGGCCTACGCCAAGGGAGTCAGCAATGTCCCGGAGTTGATCAATCTGACCTTCAACTGTCAGCAGGTCACTGTGGTCGGTAATTTTGCCGACTTGGACGCTGCTGGAAAACAGCACTATCTCACCATCCACGGCGGCTCTGCAAGTGTCGAGGAATACAACCGAGTGGATGGCAGACAGGAAAGTCTAAACCTGCTGTGCAATCAGGAAGGGAAAGTTACCCCTTATGGAGTCCTCTATGAAAACGCACTGAAGATGGAACAGTTCTACGATGGTCGGAACTTCCCGCTCTATGCCTACAAGCCCCCTGTTTTAGAGGTCACCTTGGCATCGAATGCAGGACAGGAATTGGAGCTGCTGCTCCCAATGCCGGAGATGCGGCTGGAGCGTATGCTGTGTCGTGCCGGAATGGATACAGAGCACGTGAATCTGGTTTCCTATGAAAGCCAGCTGCCCGATGAACTGGATGCAGCCATCGACTTTGAGACGGATGACCTTAAAAGCATCAATGCCGTATGCCGCTCCCTCTCTGCTCTGGACACCAAGCAAATCTCCAAGCTGGCAGCCGTCACTGAGCTGGCAAAACCGATGCATGCGGGCGAACTGCTTCAATTGGCAGAAAATGTGGAGCAGTTTGAATTCTTCCCCGGTGTTAAAAGCCTGGAGGAATACGGCAGGTACATGATCCAAGAGTCCGGACATTTTGAGTACGACCCGAATCTGGAGGACTTCTATGATTATGAAGGTTACGCCCAGAGCAGAATGGCAGAGTATCAGGGCAAGTTTACCAGCCGCGGCTATGTGAACTACACAGGGGCAATGCCTCTGGATGAACTCATGAGGGACGAGGCTGCAGAGCAGTCCTTTCAGATGGGAGGGCTCAAGTAATGCTGCTGTATTTGACCCGTGGCAATCAGGAACCCCTGATTCCCATCCAGTATCTCAACGATCCGGACATTATCCTCGGTGCGTATAAACAGCTTGATCATATGGGAAACGAACCGATCCGTATCGCGAAGGTCGTCTGCAATGTCCCGAACCTGTATCAGTATCTCAGCAACATCAACATGAGCAACGGTCAAACGATCCAGCAGCTGTCCATACTTGAGTACTTTGTTGACCGTATGGACGAAAACGAAGCAAAAGTATTTGCCGGTGCGTTGGACAGCGAAAGCATCAATGGCCTTGCAGATATCATAACGGTTGCCAAAAATCTTCACCTTTATGAGCTTATCCCAGATGTAACCAACGATACGGAGTTGGGACAGTATCTGGCAGAGCATGACCTGTTAAACATTGCGTACCCACAAGAAACAAGTCAACATTGGGATCTGACTGCAATCGGCATAGCGTACTATTCCGATCACGGTGGTGCTTACACGGAAGATGGGTATGTTCTGCGAAAGGGTGAGCTGGGAGCGCGAAAAGATAAGGTGTTTTGCATCCAACTTCAAAATGAGAACAAGCAAACAGCATTCCTCAATCTTCCCGCAAATAACGCAGAGCTGCAAAAGGTCTGCAGCAAGCTTTGCATAGAGGACTTCTCTGAAACAACACTGGTGGGTTTCAGCAGTCCAATCTCTCATCTTGAGGAACTGATCCCAACGGACTGCTTCAGCGTGACAGCAGCGAACGAGCTGGCTCAGAGCATCCAAGCCATGCTGCAGACAAATGGGAATCTGCTGAAATACAAGGCGATTCTGGAATATGAATGCCCCAAAACTTTCCCGGAGGCTGCAGAGTACAGAAACGAACTGGATGCTTATGCTATTGTTGAAACCAGCAATGAAGAATATGCCCGAAAAGCTTTGGAGGAAATCGGTGCGGATCAGGAATTGCTGGATACGATTGATGGCTATATGGATTTTGAAGCCTTCGGAAAGCATCAGAAAGCGGAGGACGGTATCCGGAACACCCGATTTGGAGAGATCGGTCAAGTCAGTTATGACAGCCAGCAGATGCAAAACTATCAAATGGAATAGTAGCTATTCCTGTCTCTGTGTGGTATGTTGTGTAGCTATACCCAGCAAAAATCAAACAAAGGAGTGATCAACATGAAGATGAATGCCATGCAGGAGGAATACCAGACAGTGGAATTGTTCGGCAATCCCGCACTGTACTCCAATGGCAGAATCGACCGCAGCACAGTTCCCGAAGGTTGGTACGCCTACGACCTGAGAGGCTCCGACTATGACCCCGGCGATCCAGTCACGATTGAGGATCATGTGTTAGTAAACCATGCAGCCACAATCCTGACCCAAACACCCATCCGATATCCCGAAGGAAAGGACTTCCTTCCTTTGGGAGAAGAACTCAACTTTGCAGACAGCACCATTATGACCCTCACAGAGTTTTGTGAGGAAAATGGACTTCCGGCTCCTGCTTCTTCGCAGAAATACACCTTACACCCGGCTCATTCTAATGAGGCCGGGCTTTTTTATGGCCTGACCCCGGAGCAGGATGAGGAACTGGGAGCCATCGGCCACCTCCGTATCGACTTCGGAAACAATGGTCGTGAGTGGTGGAGCAGCTGGCATCCCAGAGGTCCGCAGGAGCTGAATACCTCGGAGTTCCGGCTGGAATTGGATGAGCTGGTGAACGAACTGCGAAGGGACGGCAGCCTGCTTCACGATCTGCGTGACATGGGGCAATACTGTCACTCCAACGGCGGAGAGATCGAAGGTGGCTGGCGGCAGAACTACGGTTACGAAGTGGAAACCGAAAAGTACCTCTATCGCATCCGCTGCAGCCCTGGTCAGGGAGACTATCACTGCTACCTCTCGTGCTTTGACAAGCACCAGCAGGAGCTGATGCAGTCACAGCCTCTGGTGGGACAGCTGACCTTTGGCAATGGCGACATCCAGCGCTATACCAATGCCGAGGAATTTCTGAAGGCAGTCAAGGAGGAACTGCCTTACCACCCCACCTCTGGACTCAAAATCGAGGTGCTTACAAATGACCCTCAGACCCGAAAGGCAGTGGACGATATGCTCTACGACCTTTACGGAGAGCAAAACCCCAAGCAGATCGAGGACTATAAAGCACCGGAAGAGGACACGCTAACAGTAGAAATGAAAATGTAAAGGAGGACTTGCAATGAGCAGCATATCACGAGAGTGGCTGGAATTCCTGCGAGAGCAGTACCCCGCAGGCTCCCGCATCAAGCTCAGAGAGATGAAAGATCCTTATCACCCGGTACCTCCCGGCACGATGGGAACACTGGAAAACATCGATGATATGGGTACCTTCCATGTGAAGTGGGATAACGGCAGCGGCTTGGGGTTGGTCATCGGAGAGGACAGTTTCTCTGTCCTGCCTCCGGAGCTTACCACACTGAAGCTCTACATGCCCCTGAACGCCGACTACTATGAACGCAATGAGTACGGCGATCTGGACTATGATCCGACCTACATGGACAGCCGTGACCTTACCGAGTATGAGGATCAGATCATATCCGCATTGGAAAAGGAGCGGATGCCGGAGGAAAGCGAGCATGGCATCATGCACTGGTATGATGAGGATGATGCCGTGAAGCAAAAGGTCCACTCCGTTGTATTTACGGCCGAGATCCGAGAACAGAAGCTCTGGGGCGTAGCAGAGTGCCGTGTTGCCGGGACACTGGAGCCGAATGAGCTGAATACCCTGAAAGAGTACATCACCGGACAGGCATCAGACGGCTGGGGCGAAGGGTTCGAACAGCATGAAATCGAAACCGCAGATGGCGAACTGTATGTTCACCTCTGGGATTCGGATGACTGGAGCATCGAAACCGAGCAGGAACGATTTGCACCCAAGCTGGCTGAGGGGCTGCCCGATGTCTGCTTCTCCATTCTGAAAACTACCGGAGAACTGATCTGTGTGAAAAAGGGTGAGAGCGGCTACTACCACTCCGAGCACAACACGCCGGATAAGGAGCGCAATGTGGAGCTGGCAGATGAGCTGAACGAAAAGCTGGGTGTCACACCGGAACAGCGGCAGGCTATGGAGGTCGGCTCGATGTTCGGCTGGGATGTGCCCGGCGCAGATCCCGCCTGCTATGGAGAACACGAACACCAGATGGGAGGTATGACCCTTGGATAACCTTCTGTTTCGGGCAGAAATCACAGACGGCAAAGGGAACTATGCCGAATTGAATCTGCCCGCCTCAGACTATGAACTGTTGGATGCGGTAGAACGATTGGGTGCGGAGCCTGTGGGTCATCCTGACTGTACCGTCATTGAATACCTCGACTACGCCTTCCTTGCACCGCTGCTGGATGAGTCGAAGCCTCTGTATGAATTCAACGGTCTTGCCCGGAAACTGGCAGAGCTTGACCTCATTGACAGCGTGTCCTTTGAAGGGCTGGTGAAGATGGAGATCGAGAAAAAAGAGGGAGCGATCACACTCCCCAAACTCATTGATCTGGCATACAGCGCCGACTGCTGCAATGCAGAACCTGCCTTCAACGATGAGGAACTTGGAAAATTCTATGCCGAGAACGATTTTATGCCGGAGCTGGAGGATATCTCGGATAAGGTATTCGAGCTGTTGGATTTCAGAAAAATCGGCAAAGATATCCGAGAGGGTGAACATGGTGTGTTCACAACAAGGGGGTATGTGGTACAGACCAGCGATCTGAAGCAGGTCTATGACACGATGGACTTTCAGCCTAGAAAGCCGGACTATGTGTTCCGCTTGACGCTGGGAACTGTGGACAGCAGTCGGACCTCTGTGTTGGATCTTCCTGCAGAACAGCAGCAAATGGATCTGGCACTGACAAAGCTTGGTCTTCCTTCGCTGGAGGGTGCTGCGTTGAAAAACTTTGACGGAGTCCCTCTTGACCTGGATCTTGACCTCTACTTCATGGGTGGCTTGGACAGCCTCAATGAATTGGCGAAGTCCATTCAGGAGCTGGAGAATCAAGGTCAGCTTTCCAAATTCCAAGCCATCCTCCATGCCGCAAACTGCCATGATGTGGAAGATGCCTTAAAATTCGCTGGGGATATGGATGCCTACATCCTGACACCTTCCCAGCGCCGAGCCGAGGATCTGGGGCGGGATGAACTCCGCTATGCCCTCGATGAGAAAACCTTCGAAATGCTTTGGCGTCATGTGGATCTACACAGCTATGGCAAAGAGCTGCTGGCAGACCGCAATGGGGCAATGACCCCTTATGGAGCAATCCAGCGTCGGGATTGTGAGGTGATCCAGGTCCCTCCTGATCCGCAAAACACAATGGAAATGAGGTGAATTCCAATGGATGATATGAAGAAAGCCCTTCTGACTTTGGCGGAAGGGCTGCCGGAAGAAGCATGGCTCAAAGAACATCTTTCGGAACTGTCTGCCAAAGAAACCATTCAGCTGACTGCCGCTGTGATGAAGGATGCCCCCAAGACCGGTAAAGATGCCTTGGAGTGTGTCCTCACAGCTCCGGCCTATGAGGTCTGGTATCCCGCTGGAAATTATGCCGAATTAGGCAGCCACTACTTGAAGCACGAAGCGGAGATTCCGAAAGATCTCTTGCCCTATATGGATCTGGATGCACTCGGTCGGCTTTGTGAGGATGAAAACCCTGGTGTCTTTGTGGGTGACTGCTATGTGGTCTATCCGAATCAGGCATCCATGCAGATGAATAGGATCACGGTTCACGATATGGATTGGAGTGTCAAACTCAAGCTGTCCTCATCGGAAAAACCGGATGGTGTATGGCTGCGGCTGCCGGATTGCAGTATGCTGGATGATGGCGCACCTGCAGATGAAACAGCTTTGGCACTCCATACGCTGGGTGTGACCGAGATTCAGGACTGCCATCTGCTGGATGCCAAATGCGTTCTGCCGCAAGCCGGTGATCTGATGGCACAATACTCTGACATTCCCAATCTCATCTACGATGGCAATGATCTGGGATTTGTTCTGGATGAACAGGGTCAGGGCATGCCGGATTTTATGGAGCGCTTTACATCAGAATAACCCAGAAGCCTACACACAACAGCTTGAATCCATACTGAAAGAGATGGCTGCTCTCAAAGAAAAGAAAGCGATGATTGAACAGCACCGCAAAGAAAACAGTCAGGCGATGAGCCGTATAGAATCTACTGCAGATGCAATCAAGCAGATGCCCAACCACTTCGCAGAATGGGATGAAAGTATCATCCGTCAGCTGGTAGACACTGTCAAGGTAGTCTCGTCAGACAGAATCATCGTCTACCTGAGAAGTGGCACTCAGGTAGAACAGGAAATCGTGAAATCATAATGGGTGGTGAGTATATGGATGAACATAAAAGCAGTCACCCCCGACCTGAGAAAGTAACTGATATGGAACAGGTCCGAATCACGGCGAAAACCTTTTTAATGTTGGACTATCAGAAAACATCGTTTTCACCAATGGTCGTCCAGCATCCCTTCACATATTCAGGGATCGTACTTGTTCAAAAAGATGATACAGTACAACTGGTCGATATCACAGAGTCGCAGGAGAATTTCGAAGCATGGCAAAGATTCATCAGCGGAGAAATTGACCAAGCAGAACGAGCGTATGATATTTACATGATGCTCAACAAGACATTCGCTCTGACCTTTCTAAAGTATGCGGCCCCATATATGTCAACGAATGACTTCTCAAGTATCCTTGCTGATGCATGGATGC
>CAUWNE010000078.1:0-6597 GCA_963560095.1 uncultured Dysosmobacter sp.
TCCTGCAGCATCTCCTTGCGGCGGTCGCCGAAGCCGGGGGCCTTGACGCACACCACGTTCAGGGTGCCCCGCAGACGGTTGACGATCAGGGTGTTCAGGGCCTCGCCCTCCACGTCGTCAGCCACGATGACCAGCTTCTTGCCGGACTGGACCAGGGTCTCCAGGATGGGCAGCAGGTCGGAGATCACAGAGATCTTCTTATCGGTGATGAGGATATAGGCGTCGTCGATGACAGCCTCCATCTTCTCGGTGTCGGTGACCATATAGGGGGTGATATAGCCCCGGTCAAACTGCATGCCCTCGACCACCTCGCTGTAAGTCTCAGCGGTCTTGGACTCCTCAATGGTGATCACGCCGTCGGCGGAGACCTTCTCCATAGCGTCGGCGATCAGCTGGCCGATGTTGTCATCGCCGGAGGAGACAGCGCCCACCCGGGCGATGTCCTTGGAGCCGTCCACGCTCTTGGACTGCTTCTTGACCTCGGCAACGGCGACCTCCACGGCCTTGGCCATGCCCTTCTTCACGATGACGGGGTTGGCGCCGGCGGCCAGGTTCTTCAGACCCTCGTGAATCATGGCCTGGGCCAGCAGGGTGGCGGTGGTGGTGCCGTCGCCGGCCACGTCGTTGGTCTTGGTGGAAACTTCCTTCACCAGCTGGGCGCCCATGTTCTCAAAGGGATCATCCAGCTCGATCTCCTTGGCGATGGTCACGCCGTCGTTGGTGATGAGGGGAGCGCCGTACTTCTTGTCCAGAACCACGTTCCGGCCCTTGGGGCCCAGGGTGATCTTGACGGTATCGGCCAGAGAATTGACGCCGGCTTCCAGGGCCTTCCGGGCCTCTTCGCCGCGCTTGATGAGCTTAGACATAATAATCAAACCTCCAATTTAGAAGATACGTTTACATGACGTTCCGGCCCCAGAAAGAGCCAGGAAAAGGGGCCAGGGAAAAACCTAGGTTTTTCCCGGTTCTTTCGCCTCCGGCGAAAGAAGGATTCCAATCATTTTCGGCAGGACATGCGCCTGCCGAAAATTCCCCGCCCCAGCCGCCGGGGGCGGCGTTCACCAGTCCGCAGACTGGTGAGGGGGAATCTAAAGGGGGGACGCAGTCCCCTCTTTAAGACCGAAGGTCATTCCACGATAGCCAGAATATCGTTCTGCCGGACGACGACGTACTCCACGTCCTCCAGAGTGACCTTGCTGCCGGCATACTGGCTGGTGATCACCTTATCGCCCACCTTCACGGTCATGACGATGTCCTTGCCGTCCACATTGCCGCCGGGGCCCACGGAGATGACCTCTGCCACAGAGGGCTTTTCCTTGGCGCTGCCGGTGAGGATGATGCCGCCCTTGGTGGTCTCCTCGGTCTCGACCATCTTCAAAATGACGCGGTCTGCAAGAGGTGTGAGTTTCATGTTGGGTTCCTCCTTATAATTCTATTTCATATTGAAAAAACAAGTTCAGCGTTAGCACTCTTATCTCTCGAGTGCTAACGCTGTTATCATAGCGCAATGTTCCCAGTTTGTAAAGGGGGTATCTATGAAGAATTTGTGAATTCCTCAAAAGACTTCCGCCGCCTGGGGCTCGGAAGCCGGGCGGGCGGTGGCGTTGGGGTCGCAGCCCTTGGGGCCGAAGAAGTTCAAACGCTTGTCCGCCAGGGTCATGACCACCTGGCTGCTCCGAAAGCTCTCTCCGTCCAGGCAGGTGACGATATCCTCCCGGGGGGAGGAGATGACCACCCGCCGGGCGGTGACCACCCGGGCGATCTCGGGGAAGCGGGCATAGTCCCCGGCGGAGTAGGCGGGAAAGAGGCGGCCGAAGGTCAGCCGGCTGACCTTGCGCACCAGGATCGTATGGAGCACCCCGTCGTCCATCCGGGCCTGGGGCACCGGGGAGGACCCGCCGCCGTAGTAGCGGCCGTTGCACATGGACACCAGGGCAAAGTCGTCCTCGATCACCTCGTCATCCAGCGTCACGGTCCAGTGGTGGCCGATGTCCCGGAACAGGAAATTCACCGCCACAGAGCAGAGGTAGCTGCCCCGGCCGGAGAGGGGGTAGGCGTCGCTGATCTGGTGGACGCTGTCGGCCACCTGGGCGTCGATGCCGTTGCAGGCGATGGTCAGACAGTATTTCCCGTTGCACGCGATCAGGTCCAGGGGAAATACCGGCCCGTCCCACAGCTGCTCCGGGTCGGAAAAAGCGGCGGCCCCCGGGCCGAAGTTCTTCAAAAAGTCGTTGCCCGTTCCGGTGGGGATCACCGTCATGGCGGCGTTTTCAAAGCCCGCCAGCCCGTTGGCCACCTCGTGAACGGTGCCGTCCCCGCCGCAGGCATAGACCCGGAGGGGCTCCCCGGTCTCTGCCAGACTGCGGGCCATCTCCGCCGCGCCGCCGGGGCGGTCCGTCAGCATACACTGGCACGTCAGGCCGTGGCGCTGCCGCAGCTGGTCCGCCATGGCGTACATGCGGGCCGTCCGGTCCCGCTTGCCCGCGTGGGGATTGATGATGAATATATGGCGCATGGGCCCTCCCTTCCGTTCCCGTCCGGGGCGCGGCCGGCGCTCACCGGCCGCCGTACTGGAACAGGTCGCATTTGAGCATTCCGTTGTACAGCTTGCGCTTTTTGTCCGCCGGCCTGCCGAAGCAGCGCTCAAACTCCGTGTGGGAGGAGAGCACCAGCACCCGCCACTTGGGGGGCAGGGTCCGGACCGCCGTGCCGAAGACCCGGTAGAGGGCCTCGGCCTCCTTCTTTTCCAGCAGCCGCTCGCCGTAGGGCGGATTGGTCACCAGCTGGCCGTATTCGCTGCTGCGATGGAAGCTCCCCGCGTCTGCCACCTCAAAGCGCACGCAGTCCTCCACGCCGGCCAGCTCCGCGTTGTGCCGGGCCAGCTCCACCGCCGCCGGGTCGATGTCGCCGCCCCAGATGTCATAGGTCCCGTGGAACTCCTTGTCCATGGCCTCGTCGCCGGCGTCCAGCCAGAGCTTGGAGTCCATGTTCTTCCACTTCTGGGCGGCGAAGCTCCGATCCAGGCCGGGGGCCCGGTTCTTGGCGATGAGGGCCGCCTCGATGGGGATGGTGCCGCTGCCGCAGAAGGGATCGCAGAAGGGGTCCTTCCCCCGGTAGCGGGAGAGGGTCACCAGCGCCGCCGCCAGGGTCTCCCGGAGGGGCGCGCCCATGTTCCGGGCCCGGTAGCCCCGCTTATAGAGCCCCTCGCCGGAGGTGTCCAGATACAGCGTGGCCTGGTCCTTGATGATGGCAAACTGGATCTGATAGCGGCTGCCGGTCTCCGGCAGCGTCTCGCAGCCATAGGCGTTGCCCAGCCGCCGGGCCGCCGCCTTTTTCACGATGGCCTGGCAGGCCGGCACGGAGTGGAGCTGGGAGTTCAGGGAGTAGCCCTTCACCGGGAACTCTCCGTCCCGGGGGATGTAGTCCTCCCAGGCCAGGGCCAGGACCCCCTGGAACAGCGATTCAAAATCCCGGGCGGGGAAGCTGCCCAGCTCCATCAGCACCCGGGCCCCGCACCGGAGGTTGATATTCAGCCGGGGAATGTCTGCCAGGGTCCCCGCACAGTGGACCCGCCCATTCTCCGCCCGGACGTCCTTCAGCCCCAGCCGTCTCATCTCCTCCGCCACCAGGGCCTCCAGCCCAAACAGGCAGGGCACCGTCAATACCATGACCACCCACTCCTTTTTCATCTCAGGTTTTCCCCAGTATATCAGGAATTTCACCGGAACGCAACGGATGGGATTTGTAACCAAAATGATATGGTTTTCTCCCGCTGGGTATGCTACAATAGCTACAATTCCGGGACGTAAACCTGAGGTTGCGGTTCATTTTCCCCGCCGCAAATCCAGGTTGGTGGACCCGGCGGGGGAAACCTGCCATACTGGTTTCACGGAGGGATCGCAGATGTCTTTTGGAGAACGATTGCAAGAAGTGCGCCGGATCAACGGCATGACTCAGGAGGAGTTCGCCGCCCAGCTCAAGGTCTCCCGCCAGGCGGTGAGCAAGTGGGAGTCCTGCCGGGGGTATCCGGAGATCGAGAAGATCATTTTTATCTGTAACCGCTACGGTGTGACCATGAACGAGCTGTTTTGCGAGGAGGTCCCAGGCTTGTCCCCGGACCGGCCGAAGACGGCAGAGGAGGTCCGGCCCATGCCGCCGGAGCCCCAGGCCGGACGGCGCCGGAGCCTGAAATGGCTCGCCGTGGGGAGCTTCGCGGCGGTGACGCTGCTGATCCTGCTTTGTGTCAAGCTCATGAGAGGAGGTTCCGACCATATGATGTCTATGATCTGGCTGGGGGCCATCATCGTCTTCGGCGTGGTGGAGGCCCTGACCGCAGGCCTGGTGTCCGTCTGGTTCGCGGCGGGGGCCGTGGCCGGCCTGGTGGCGGCGGTGGCCGGCGCGGGACTGTGGGTCCAGCTGATTTTGTTCCTGGCGGTGTCCGCGGCCACCCTGGCGGCCACCCGGCCCCTGGTGAAAAAGCTCACCGCCAACAAGTCGGTGCCCACCAACGCCGACCGGGTCCTGGGGACCTGGGGCAAGGTGACGGAGACCATCGACAACGAAAACGCCGCCGGCGCCGTCTATGTGGACGGCAAGCTCTGGACCGCCCGGAGCAGCGACGGCGCCGTGATCCCGGCGGAAAGCCGGGTGTGGGTCCTGGGTATGGAGGGCGTCAAGCTCTTGGTATCACAAACACAGCCGTGTGCGGAGAATAAGGAGGTATCCTCATGAACTGGAAACTGATCCCCATTTTGCTGCTGGTGGTCGTGGTGCTGGTGCTGATCATCAGCAACATCGTCATCGTTCAGCAGTCCAAGGCCTATGTGGTGGAGCGCCTGGGCGCTTTCCGCTGCGTGTGGAACGTGGGCCTGCACCTGAAGATCCCCTTCATCGAGCGGATCTACAAGAAGGTGTCCCTGAAGGAGCAGGTGGCGGACTTCGCCCCCCAGCCGGTCATCACCCGGGACAACGTGACCATGCAGATCGACACCGTCATCTACTTCCAGATCACCGACCCCAAGCTCTACGCCTATGGCGTGGAAAACCCCATGAGCGCCATTGAGAACCTGACCGCCACCACCCTCCGGAACATCATCGGCGAGATGGAGCTGGACCAGTCCCTGACCAGCCGGGACACCATCAACGCCAAGATGCGCTCCATTCTGGACGAGGCCACGGACCCCTGGGGCATCAAGGTCAACCGGGTGGAGCTGAAAAACATCATCCCGCCCAAGGAGATCCAGAACGCCATGGAGAAGCAGATGAAGGCCGAGCGGGAGCGCCGGGAGTCCATCCTCCAGGCCGAGGGTACCAAGCAGTCCCAGATCCTGGTGGCCGAGGGCGAGAAGCAGTCCCTGATCCTCAAGGCCGACGCCGCCAAGCAGGCCGCCATTTTGAAAGCCGAGGGCGAGAAGGAGGCCCGGATCATGGCCGCCGAGGCCGAGGCCCAGGCCATCATGCAGGTCCAGCAGGCCCTGGCCGACTCGCTGAAGCTGCTGAATGAATCCGCCCCCAACGACCAGGTGGTCAAGCTCAAGGCCCTGGAGGCCATGGCCAAGATCGCCGACGGCAAGGCCACCAAGATCATCATCCCCTCGGAGCTCCAGGGTCTGGCGGGTCTGGCCGCCAGCGCCAAGGCCGTCTTCGAGAGCGAGGACCCCAAATCTCCCCAGTGACCGCCCCTGCCTGATCCATCAACTCCATTCGTAAGAGAGCGGAGCGTGCCGAGATGAAAGAGAGACTGTTCACCCTGGTGATGACCGTTGTGGCTGCCGCTCTGGTGCTCAGCGGCTGTCAGACCGCCCCGGCGGAGCCGCCGCCTGCCGAGACTCTGCCCCAGCCGGAATTCCCCCTGACGGAGGAGGCGGTGAACGCCGCTCTGGAGCAAAGCGGCTTTCCCGGAGAGATCTCTGCGGAGGAGACCCAGTCCTATCAGGAGGGACATATCGCTTACAGCATCCGGGATGATTCCCGAACCTACACCGCCGGCGGAAACGCCGTGCTCAGCGCCGGGATCTCCAGCTCCCTGGTCGATGGCGTGCGCTTTCTGGCAGTCTCCTTGCCTCTGCCCAGCCAGAAAGAGCCGCCGGAGCCCTTCCAGTGGGAGGACATGAAGCCAGAGCTGGTGATGGCCGCGTTGCTCTACGGCGGCTTCACCGATGAAGAGGAGATCTACCGGGCCTTTTCGGAAGAGGAGTTCCCCCAGGAGCAAAAGGTGGGCCAGTGGACAGAGCCTGTCACCGACTGGGGCCAGTGGACCAGGGACCTCACCGGCGGCTACTGCCAGGTCACGGTCAGACGGAGCCAGCGATCCACCGGTTCCACGACTTACACCGAGACCCGTACCATCCAGATCTTCCAGTCGGAGGAGGCCTATCAGGACTACCAGAAGGAGCTGGAGGAGATCCAGCAGCAAAAGGCCCAGCAGGCCCCCGCGTCATAACGATCCATAACGCCATCAATAAACCGCCGGACATCCGTTTTTCGGATGTCCGGCGATCAGCTTATCCCAAAAGCCTCGCAGAGTTCGTCGCCCGCAGGCGGCGAAAGACATGAAATTGCGAATTGTCAAGTCAAGTGCAACAAAGAGCCAAAGAA
>CAUWNE010000079.1:0-6461 GCA_963560095.1 uncultured Dysosmobacter sp.
TTTTTCCGGTTGTTTTCACATTTGAACCCTCCATTCAAAAAAGCAGAAAAAAAGGCCGTATCTTGCAGACAACAAGATACGGCCTTTTGATAATTCTTGAAATCAATTCATCTGTTGTCCCTGATTTTGTTCCGGCTCCAGCTTTTCCTGAAGATTTGGGACAATGTACTCAATCTTTGTTCTGGCTGTTTGAATTGCCTTGAGATGATCCTGCTGGAGTTCTAAGTCATTCTCCAGCAGGTAATCGGTAGCTCGGTACAGCTCGGATAATTCCTCATCCGAGAAAAGCCGGGCATTGGAAATCAACCCGGAGCGAACAGCAAAGTCCTGTTTAGCTGCGTTGTAATCGCCCTCATAATAGTGCCCGTTAATCACCCCGGTGCGACCATAGTCCCATATCCATGTAACGAACTGGTAGCCCCATCCCGGTTCTCGTTCCCGGCCAGCTAACACCGCACCACCAAAATCCGCCAGCAGACGGAAGTCCTCGCTCAGTCCGTTAGCCTTGAGGTGGGCAGCACTCTGGACTGCTTCTACATAGGAGAATACTTCGTCTGATATCTGCGCGACTTCGTGGTATAGGTCGCCAGCCTCATCATTCCCACTCATCTCCGGTAACAGAAAGACCTCATTTTTCGGGGAAACGAAAAGGGCAGGCTGACCATGGAGGAAAACCTCTAGTCGGCTGTCCTTCTGGATCGCTGAGTCGATTCCCTGCTTTCGAAGGCATCTTGCTAGTTCGGTAAAAAATGCATTTGTCATAGACTATTACCATCCTTTTGTTTCTGAAAATAAGAAAGCCGGGACCTCCTGAGTGGAATCCCGGCGAAAAAAGTGGTTGGTATCATATTGTGATACCAACCAACTATCCCTATGAAAATTTGTGCAAGAATTATTTTTGGACCGCAGAAAAAAACTGCCTGAAATCAGAAAAATAAGCTTCAGGAGGGAAGAAATAGGGCCAGCTTTTAGTTCATGTCCTACCTACCGCTCTGAAACTGCCCTGTGTATCTATAAAACGCGCATTAAAAAAATGGCGGCAAAAACGGTTGAAACCCCTGATTTCTCAGGGGTTTCAGGTGAGTGCATCTATTTTGGTCACTCAACATGGTTGCGGAGACAGGACTCGAACCTGCGACCTCCGGGTTATGAGCCCGACGAGCTACCAACTGCTCTACTCCGCGATATAGGATTTTGTGGTGCCGGTGACCGGACTCGAACCGGTACAGTATTGCTACCGGGAGATTTTAAGTCTCCTGTGTCTACCATTCCACCACACCGGCAGCTGTCGGCATTAGTTAGAATACCACATCTGTCATGGATTTGTCAACCCTGTGTATGGAAAAAATATAATTTTTCATCGACACCCTTCGCCCTGCATGATTTCGTGCAACTTCTCGCTGTCAGGGACATATACTGGAGAAATGCAAAGGAGGTCATGCAATGCACACAGTTTGGTTTCCACCGGGAGATGTGGACGATCTGATCTATCAGGACTGCTGGCTGGCCAGCGACCGCTGACACGCGGCCTGCGGCATGCCTGCCTGCCCCGCCGGACTGAGAACAGTTCCGGCGGGGCAATTTTTATGTGCTTGGTCAAGGCCCGCAGATGGTGCCGCCGCCCACCACGCACTCGCCGTCATAGAGCACCACGGCCTGTCCCGGCGTGATGGCACGCTGGGGCTGGTCAAAGACCACCCGGAAGCGTCCTCCCGGCAGAGGCTCTGCCACCGCCGGGGCCTCCCGCTGGCTGTGGCGGGCCTTGACTGTGACGGACAGCGGCTCAGTCAGCTCCGGGATGGAGATCCAGTTGGCGTCCTCCGCTGTCAGGGTCCGGCTCCACAGGGCGCTGTCCGGGGCCAGATGGACGGTATTGGAGACCGGGTCCTTGTCCAAAACATAGAGGGGCTCCTCGGTGGACAGGCCCAGTCCCTTATGCTGGCCAAGGGTGTAGCGGATCAGACCCTTGTGCCGGCCCAGCACCCGGCCCGCTTGATCCAGGAAATCTCCGGCAGGGGCGGGAGCGCCGGTGACCGTCTCGATCAAGGCGGCGTAGTCTCCGCCGGGGATGAAGCAGATGTCCTGACTGTCCCGCTTCCTGGCGTTGACCAGGCCATGGTCCTCCGCCAGGCGGCGGACCTGAGCCTTATCCAGCCCGCCCAGAGGAAAGAGCGTGTGAGCCAGCTGATCCTGGGTGAGACGGTATAGAAAGTAGCTCTGGTCCTTGCTGCGGTCCAGGCCCCGCTTCAAGAGATACCGGCCGGAGGCGCGGTCATGGGCCACCTGGGCATAGTGACCGGTGGCCAGGAATTCGCCGCCCAGGGCCCGGACCCGATCCAACAAGGCCCCAAACTTGATGGTTCGGTTGCAGACGATGCAGGGGTTGGGGGTCCGGCCCTGGCGGTACTCCTGGACAAAGGGTTGGATCACTTCCTCCCAAAAAACCGGGGAGAGGTCCAGAATGTGGAGGGGAAAGCCCAGCCGCCGGGCCACCTGGGCCGCGTCCTCGGTATCCGCCAGGGAACGACAGGCCGGCGTCTCGCCCAGCGCGGGGCTCCGGAGCAGCTGGAGATTGACGCCGGAGATCTGATATCCTGCCTGCTGGAGCAGCAGGGCGGCTGCGGAGCTGTCCACGCCGCCGCTCATGGCTACAAAAATATGAGGCATCCGCGTACCTCCTTTCCAAATGTCGAGGGGGAATCCGTTCTCATCATACCTGATTTTCTTCTAAAAGAAAATAAAAACTTGCCCGCGAAGAAATTCGCGGGCAAGGGTCAGTCCTGACTGCGGATCAAAAAGGCCTCCGGCGGCAGAGCGTCCGCCAGCCCCAGCAGCGTCCGGTTGAAGCCGCCGCTGTAATCAAAGGCCACATCGGATACGCCGCTGCCCACCTGCCGGTCCGGCAGGGACAATGTGAAGCGGCTGCCCTGTCCGGGCCGGGAGACGGCCATCAGTGCGCCGTTGTGCAAAGCGGCCAGTCGCTGGCACAATGCCAGTCCCAGCCCCAGCCCCTGGGCAGGCCGGTCCGGGGGGATATCGTGGAGATAGCGGTCAAAGAGCATGGTCAGCTGATCCTCCGGGATTCCGCAGCCGGTATCCTCCACCGAGATCAGCACCCGCTTGGGCAGCAGCCGCAGCTCCACGGTGATGGAGCCGCCCCGGTCCGTGAATTTCAGGGCGTTGGAGAGGAGCTGGGTGAGGATCTGTTCCAGGATATCAGGATCTACGGCGCAGATATGGCGCTCCAGCTGGCAGACAAATTTGAGCTGAAGCCCCAGCAGCTCCGCAAGACCCGCTGTCCGCTCACACTGTTCGCCGATCAGATCCACCAGATCCCGGTCCTGGAGATGCAGGGGGCGGTCTCCATCCATGCAGGCGGCCAGAGACAGATTGTTGACCAGCCGCAGCAGGCGGTAATAGCTCTGATCCAGCAATGCGGCCTGACGGTCCAGATCTGGATTTTGTTCTCTGGCCTCCGCCGGAGCCAGCTGCGCCGCCGCCAGACGGAGACTGCTCAGGGCTCCCCTGGCCTGGGCGGCGATATTGGGCAGCAGGGCTGCCAGATCCTTCGCTCCTCCGTCCATGAAACACCCCTCCTCCGCGCCCACCGGACGCCGGATCTCACCAATTTCCCTGTGGACAAAGAGCGGCCCGCCTGCCGGCCGGCGGGCATGACGGAAAAGCATGTCGCCCAATGTGCACTGGGGGTAGCATTTGCGGAAGACTTCGGGTCCACCCCCGGAAAAGCCTTCCTGACACAGCAACAGCATACCAAAAAATGGGGACCATGACAAGCTATTTGTCGAACTCTGTCGAAATTTGAGAGGGAGCGGAGATGGGAAGCGCCTGCCGGCAGGCCGCAAGAGCAGCGGGCCCGCCGCAAAATGGACGTTCCAAACAGGCCAGAGAAAAAGTGGGCGGGAAACGCCGGAACGGCGATCCTCACCCACGTTTGATGCGTGATTTCCCTGCGCGGACCGGAGGCGCGTGCTGCGGCAGGCCTCGGAGGCGCGAAGGGTCAGGAATGGTCCATAATATGGACATTCAGGTGATTGTAGGTCATCTCCACGCCGTGCTGTTCAAAGGCCGGGCGGAGATGTTCGCAGAGGGCAAATTTGACCTCCAGATAGGTCTCTGCTGCGGTCCAGCAGTAGACGGTGTACTCAATGGCGCTCTCTCCGTAATCGGTGACACACACCGAGGGGGCGGGGTCCTGCAAAATGTGGTCGGTCTGGGCCAGGGCCTGGAGACAGGCGGCCCGGACGGTCTCCGTGGGGGCATCGTAGGAGGCGGTGATGACCTGGGTCACCCGCCGCCGGCCCAGGGCGGTATAGTTGGTCATCTGGGAGTCGGCCAGGGTCTTGTTGGGCAGCATCACCAAAAGCCCGTCAGGCGTCAGCAGCTTGGTATAGTTCAGGGTGATCTCCTCCACCGTGCCGGCAGCGCCGGAGACCTCAATATAGTCCCCGATGGAAAAGGGGCGGGAGGAGAGGATCACCAGTCCACCGGCCACGTTGGCCAGAATGTCCTCCGCCGCCAGGGTGACGCCCAGGGAGGCCACCGACAAAAGCGCCACCAGGGAGGTCATGTCCACGCCCAGGCTGCTTACAACAATGATGGCCGAGATCAGATAGAGCACCAGCTTCAGTCCGGAGAGGAGGTATTTCTGCACCCGGGGCTCCAGCTTGGTCCGGGCGGCCAGCCGCCTTACGACCTTCAAAACGATCCTGGTCACCACCAGGCACAAAAGCAGTGTTACCACAGCCGTCAGCACGTCACCCAAAGAGACCTTGCCCAACGATTTGCTGAGGAGGGAGGAGATATCCGGCATGGAAAACCGTCCTTTCTCAAAACGCGATTTTGTAAAACGAGCATAGCTGAAAATGGGGGAAAAGTCAATCTTTCCGGAAAATACGGTTGCCAGCAGGGAAAACAGCTGATATAATCATACAATCGCGTGTGTGAGAGAAAGAGGAGGATACTTACCATGGAACACGATCTGAACAAGCGGGGCAGTGGTCTGGCCCTGCTGCCTTTTTTGATTTTTATCGCCATTTATCTGGGCGCCGGACTGTATCTCCAGGCCCAGGGGGCGGAGATGGCCTTTTACCAGTTCCCATCGGTCACGGCCATGTTCATCGCTGTGCTGGCGGCATTCTGTATGGGCCGGGAGAGCATTGACCAGAAGTTTGCCGTCTTTGCCCGGGGCGCCGCCAACGAAAATGTTTTGACCATGCTGATGATCTACATCCTGGCCGGCGCCTTTTCCACGGTGGCCAAGACCATGGGCGGCGTGGAGGCCACGGTGAACCTGGGCTTGTCCCTGATCCCGGTGGAGCTGCTGACCGCCGGCGTCTTTGTGATCTCCGCCTTTTTGGGCACCGCCACCGGCACCTCTGTGGGAACGATCACCTCTCTGGTGCCCATCGCCGTGGGCCTGGCCTCTGAGAGCGGTCTGAGCGTGCCCATGATGCTGGGTGCCTGCGCCGGCGGCGCCATGTTCGGAGACAACCTGTCCATGATCTCCGATACCACCATCGCCGCCACCAAGACCCAGGGCTGCGAGCTCAAGGACAAGTTCCGGGTCAACTTCTTTATCGCCATTCCCGCCGCAGTGGTGACGCTGGTGATCCTGCTGGTCGTGGCCCGGCCGGAGGCGGCTGCGGTCATGGAGGAGCGGAGCTTTGAGCTTCTCAAGGTGCTGCCCTATCTGCTGGTGCTGGTCCTGGCTATCATCGGCGTGAATGTGTTTTTGACGCTGACCATCGGCATCCTCTCCGCCGGCATCATCGGCCTGGTGGGCGGTGAGCTGACGATCTTCACCTATGCCCAGGCCATCTGGGACGGCTTCACCGGCATGAGCGAGGTGTTCTTCCTGGCGCTGTTCTGCGGCGGCCTCTCGGAGCTGGTGGCCCACCACGGCGGCATCAGCTGGCTGATCAGCAAGCTCCGGGGCATGATGCGGGGCAACAAGTCTGCCCAGGTGGGCATGGCGGCCCTGGTCTCCCTGGCGGACTGCGCCACGGCCAACAACACCGTGGCCATTATCCTCTGCGGCAATGTGGCCCGGGATATCAGCCGGGAATATCAGGTGGACCCCCGCCGGACCGCGTCGCTGCTGGACGTGTTCTCCTGCGTGTTCCAGGGCATCATCCCCTACGGCGCCCAGCTGCTGATGGCGGCCGCCCTGACCACCACGACCTATAACATCGCGGTGAACCCGGTGGAGATCGTGCCCTATATGTGGTACTGCTGGATCCTGGCGGCCTTCGGCTTGCTGTCCATCTTCGTTCCCTATGCCGATAAGGTGTGCCGGAAGAATCCCTGGGACTGGGAGAAGGGCCGGCCTGTGAACAAGGCGGACTGACGCCCTTATAAAGATTCCATAAGACCACAAGAGCGCCGGCAAATGCTGGGTGCCCATAAAACAGGAAGCAACAAATTTTCTATGACTATGGCAT
>CAUWNE010000080.1:0-6369 GCA_963560095.1 uncultured Dysosmobacter sp.
CAACGGCGGCAACGACTCCATGGACACCTGCAACAAGATCAGCAAGTATATGCAGAAGGTGGGCTATGAGTGCCGGGTGATGGGCGTGCCCAAGACCATTGACAACGACCTTTTCGGCACCGACCACTGCCCCGGCTTCGCCTCCGCCGCCAAGTATATCGCCACCAGCTGCATGGAGGTCTATCAGGACGCCCGGGTATATGACACCGGCATGGTCTGCATCATCGAGATCATGGGCCGCCACGCCGGCTGGCTGGCCGGCTCCGCCGCCATGGCCACCGCCTTTGGCGCAGGCCCCGACCTGGTGTACCTGCCCGAGACCGACTTTGATATGGAGACCTTCCTTGCCGACGTGGAGCGGGTCTACAAGGAAAAGGGCAACTGCATGGTGGCCGTGTCCGAGGGCATCCACTACGCCGACGGCTCCTTCGTCTCCGAGGCCAAGACCTCTGCCACCGACGGCTTCGGCCACGCCCAGCTGGGCGGCCTGGAGGTGCTGCTCACCGAGATCGTCAAGGAGCGCCTGGGCTGCAAGGTCCGGGGCATCGAGCTCAGCCTCCTTCAGCGCTGCGGCGCCCATCTGGCCTCTGAGACCGACATCGAGGAGTCCTTCCTCTCCGGCAAGGCCGCCGTGGAAAACGCCGTCAACGGCATCACCGACAAGATGGTGGGCTTTGAGCGCAGCTATGAGGACGGCCAGTACGTCTGCCGGACGAAGCTGTTGAACCTGACCGACGTGGCCAACACGGAAAAGAAGGTCCCCCTGGAGTGGATCAACGCCGACCACAACGGCGTGGAGAAGCCCTTCATCGACTACGTCCTGCCCCTGATCCAGGGCGAGCCGAAGCTCCCCAAGGAGAGTTCTCTGCCCCGCTTTGCCCGTCTGAAAAAAGTTCTGGTGAAATAAAAAGAAGGACGGAAGTGGCCGCCGCTTCCGTCCTTTTTTCATTCGATAAAAGGGCGGTCAACTGGCAGTTGACGGGGCATTCCACCCCCCATTGTCGTCGTCGCAAAGTCCGCTTAACTCCGTTTCCGCCTGACGGCGAAAACTGTGTACGCTCCCTTGCTCCTCCTCTCCCCACAGGAACCGCTGCGCTGGGTTCCTGCGGGGGCCCCATTCGATCTTGCCGAAAAGAAAACGGGCCGTGCACGGTCCAAAAGAAAAGAACGCTTCGCGGTGAGAGAGCGTTTTGGATTTTAGGAAAGTCTCTGCCCGCGGCGTGGGTTGCGCGGGAGTGGGATCTTCCGGACACTCTCTGCTTCTCTTTCCGCTTGCGCTCCAGGGTAGCGTCAGCGGGGCCAGGAGAACAGGCCTTACGACCACCACCAGCGTTGACCGCCAGGGTATGCACGCGGGGAAATCTGATGGAAAGAAATAGTTCGGCGCGCGCCGGCATAAGATGACAGCTTTGGTGGCATTCCTTTAGAACAGCCCCCGTATTTTAAGCCAACTTGCGCGTATGCGCAAGTTCGGCGCTAAGCGTTTTTTCTCTTGGACCGTGCACGGCCCGTTCTCTTTTTGGGGCGCCAAAAAGAGAATGGGGGGTGCATTCTGCGCCGAAACGGCGCAATCCCCGCGCCTTTGAGGCGCGAATCTCCCCTCCCTTGGCCAAGGGACCTTAGAAAAGAGGAATTCTATGAAACAACGACTGACAGCCGTCCTGCTGTCTCTTTGCCTGTGCCTGACTCTGGCTGCCCCCGCCGCCGGGGCGGCGTCCTTTCGGGACGTGCCGCCGGACCACTGGGCCTATGATGATATTATGGCCATGACAGACCGGGGCCTGCTCCAGGGCAGCGGCGGAGCCTTCCGCCCCGGCGAGCAGATCAGCAAGCAGGCCTTTTTGTCCATGGTCTGCCGGGCCCAGGGCCTGGACGAGCGGAAGCTGGAGTCCGGCGCGGACTGGGCGGACCCGGCCATCGCCTACGGCCGTTACTTCGGCTGGTTTGAGGACGGCGAGCTGGCGGACCGGACCGCCCCCATCACCCGGGAGCTGGCGGCCCAGCTGCTGGTGAACGCCTTCTTCCCCGCCGCCCTGAGCCAGAGCGGCGGACCCACCTTCCAGGACCGGGGAGAGGTGACGCCCAAGCGTCTGCCCTATGTCCAGGCCGCCGCCCGGCTGGGGCTGGTGAACGGCTACGCCGACGGCACCTTCCGCCCCAAGGAGGGGCTGACCCGGGCCGCCGCCGCGTCGCTGCTGTACCGCAGTCTCCTGCAAAACGCCAGGACTCCCGGAAAGTCCCTCCAGGTGCCCATTCTCATGTATCACGACATTTCCTATCTGGGCCGGGGCTACTCCAAGACGCCGGAGGTCTTCAAAGCCCAGCTGCTGGAGCTGAAAAACGCGGGCTTTCACACCGTGTTCTTCTCCCAGCTCATCGACTATGTGGACCAGGGCACGCCCCTGCCGGAAAAGCCCATCGTCATCACCATCGACGACGGCTACGCCACCAACCACACCTACGTCCTCCCCATCCTCCGGGACCTGGGGATGAAGGCGGAGATCTCCCTCATCGGCGACGCTGTCCAGTACGCGGACTGGGGCCTTTCCTGGGATCAGGTCCGGGAGATGCAGGAGAGCGGTCTGGTGTCCTTCCAGGCCCACACCAAATCCCTCCACAGTGACAACAGCGCCCAGGGGGGCCGGCTGGGCGTCCTGCGCGTCCCCGGCGAGAGCTGGAACAGCTATGTGGATCTGATCGCCCGGGACACTCAAGCAGAGCTGGACCTTTTGGAGCGGGAAACCGGCGTCCGGCCCCAGGTGTTCACCTATCCCCGGGGCAAGTGGAACCCCATGACCGAGGCCGTCTCCGCCCAGCTGGGGTGCCGGGTCTCCCTGACCACCAGGGACGGCGTGGCGGCGGTGCGGCAGAGCGATCCCGCCTCCCTGCGGCTGATGGACCGAATCGGGATGGACTTTCGCAACGGCAGCGTGGTGGCGGTCTTGCAGAAATTTGGATATCAATGATTTCGTCCTGATTCCCGCTCCCAGCGGGAGGGGGCGCGCCGACGCGGCGCGGGGCTTGCCGGCCTTTGGCCGGGGAATCCACCCCCCATTCTCTTTTTGACGCCTCAAAAAGAGAACGGGCCGTGGACGGTCCAAGAGAAAAAACGCTTCGCGGTGGGGCAGCGAGCCTGATTCCAGGCAAGTCCCTGCCCGCGCCGTAGTACAGGCGGGAGTTTGGAGGTTCCAAACTCCCATCTCTTTTTGTTCCGCTGCCGCTGCCCCGGAGCGCCAGAGTAGCGGCAGCGAAAAAAGGAGACCGGGGCATCCCCGATCTCCCACTCCCGTGCGATCTACGCCGCGGGATTCGTCTTTCCGGACTTCTGCCAAAGCCATCTCACCGCGAAGCGTTCTTTTCTTTTGGACCGTGCACGGCCCGTTTTCTTTTCGGCAAGAGCGAAAAGAAAATGGGGGGTGCATTCTGCCGGCAAAGCCGGCCATCCCCGCGCCGTGTCGGCGCGCCCACCCCTGCCGGCGGCAGAGAATGGGGGGTGGAATGCCGCCGGCATCCCGGCTTCCCTGCGCCGAATCGGCGCAATCTCACCGATTCTTTTGATAAATCGTCCACAGTCCGTCCATCAGCAGGTGCTTATCATAGACGATGGGGTTGCGGCAGTAGCGGACGATCACCGGGGCGTTTCCGCCGGTGGCCACCACGTTGACCGTCTGATCCGGGAACTCCTCCCGGATGCGGTCGATGATGCCGTCCAGCATCCCGGCGGTGCCGTAGACGATGCCGGCGCGCATACACTCCTCGGTGGTCTTGCCGATCAGCGCCTTGGGATACTGGAGGGAGATGGCCGGCAGCTGGGCCGCCCGGCGGCTGAGGGCCTCCAAAGACACGTTGACGCCCGGCAGCAGCAAGCCGCCCTCATAGGTCCGCCACTCGGAGATCACGCCGATGGTGGTGGCGGTGCCCATGTCGATGGTGATGATGGGCGGCTCAAACTTCTCCAGGGCGGCCACAGCGTTGGCCACGATATCGGCGCCCATCTCGCTCTGGACCGTCAGCCGGATGTTGAGCCCGGTCTTCACGCCGGGGCCCACCACCATGGGGGTCTGCCCCAGCAGCCGGGTCAGGGCCTTTTCCATCATAAAGTTCAGCGGCGGCACCACGCTGCACAAGATCGCCCCGGTGATGGCGGTGTAGTCAAAGTGGTAGAGGTTGAACAGGTTCATCAGGTCCACGCTGATCTGGTCGGCGGTCTTCCGGCTGTCCGTGTTGACGGAGGCCAGCAGCCGCAGGTTCTTGTTCTGGTCAAACACCCCGATCGAGGTGGTGGAGTTTCCGATATCAACAGCGAGCAGCATATCCCCTCTCCCCTTCATCCCATTAGAATTTCACATAACTGTTCAACTCTATCCTATCACGTCCGCCGGAGGGTTGCAAGCCCTTTGCCAACTTGGGATTGCCTGGCCGGGGGCGGGTATGGTACAATACCGGTGAACACTACATAGAAAGGATTTTTCCCACTATGAGCTTTACACTGCCTCTCTACCGCGCCCCGGATTTCTCCGCCGCCGGTCTCTCTGCCGCCCCGGACGTCCGCCTGGCCCCCGCCCCCCTGGACGGCGTGGCCCCCGAGGGCTATCACGCCACCAGCATCTTCCCCGAGTATTTCAAGGTCGATGGCCGCTGGCTCCTGGCGGAGGAGAGCCGGATGGACTGCGTAGCGGTCCTGAAAGAGGGCCGGATCGCCGTGGTGGAGTTCCGGAACCTGCGCGCCGGGGATCAGGTGATCCTGGGCCGCACCGAGGACGGCTCCCAGGGCATCTACGTCCACGCCGACGGCTTTGCCGAGACTGAGGACGCCCGGGAGACCTTCGCCTTCCGCCAGGGCCGCTCCCGGGAGACGGCCTATTCCATGGACTATGACGGGCTCTATGAGCTGCTGCGCCACGAGAAGCTCCATGGCCGCATCCTCTGGGTCATGGGGCCCGCCTGCGCCTTTGACCACGACTCCCGGGACGCCTTTGCCGCCCTGGTCCGCGGCGGCTATGTCCACGGCCTGCTGGCGGGCAATGCCCTGGCCACCCACGACCTGGAGGCCGGCTATCTCCGCACCGCCCTGGGCCAGGACATCTACACCCAGCGCAGCATCCCCAACGGCCACTATCACCACATCGACACCCTCAACGCCGTCCGCGCCTGCGGGTCTACGGAGGCCTTCGTTCGCTCCGGCAAGGTCCGGGACGGCATCATGTATGAGTGCGTCCATCACCAGGTCCCCTATGTCCTGGTGGGCTCCGTCCGGGACGACGGCCCCCTGCCGGAGGTCTACGGCAACGTCTACCAGGGCCAGGACGCCATGCGCGCCCTGGTGAAGGACGCCACCACGGTCATCTGCATGGCCTCCACCCTCCACACCATCGCCACGGGCAATATGACGCCGTCCTACCGGGTGGTGGACGGCGTGGTCCGGCCGGTCTACTTCTACTCCGTGGACATCTCCGAGTTCGCCGTGAACAAGCTCCGGGACCGGGGGAGCCTGTCCGTGCGGACCATCGTCACCAACGTCCAGGATTTCGTGGTCAACGTCCGCAAGGGCGTGGAGGCCCCCTGACGGTGGCGGCGTACCGCACCAGCCTCCCCTCCCCCCTGGGGACGCTGACCCTGGCCTCTGACGGGGAGGCCATCACCGGCCTGTGGATGGAGGGCCAGGCCTATTTTCCGGACCTGGGCGGCTGGGAGGAATGGCCAGAGGTGCCGGTCTTCGCCCAGGCAGAGCTGTGGCTGAGCGCCTATTTCCGGCGGGAGATGACGCCGCCTCTTCCCCCGCTGGCCCCTGGCGGCACGCCCTTTCAGCTCTCGGTCTGGCAGCTGCTCACAGAGATCCCCCTGGGGCAGACCGTCTCCTACGGGGACCTGGCCCGGCGTCTCCGGGACCAGGGCCACCACGCCTCTCCCCGGGCGGTGGGCAGCGCCGTGGGCCGCAATCCCATCTCCCTGCTCATTCCCTGCCACCGGGTGGTGGGGGCCGACGGCAGCCTCACCGGCTACGCCGGGGGATTGGAGCGAAAGACCTGGCTCTTAGAGCTGGAGGGCGTCCATCTCCCCCTCCGCCCCGCCTGATACTTTCAAAAAAGTGCAAGCACTTTTTTGAGAAGAGGATAACGCTGCGCTCTGCGCTTTCGTCGGAGCAAAGTCCGCTACCCTCCGTTTCTGCCTGGCAGCAAAAACTACGGACGCTCCCTTGCGCCGCCTCTCCCCACGCAAACCGCTTTGCTATGTTAAGCCGCCCTGCGGATTTCCGCAGGGCGGCTTAATTTGTAAGCCTCGCAGAGTTCGCCGCCCGCAGGCGGTGAATCAAGTGAAATTGCGAATTGTCAAGTCAAGTGCAACAAAGAGCCAAAGAAGATTTCAAAG
>CAUWNE010000081.1:0-6170 GCA_963560095.1 uncultured Dysosmobacter sp.
TTCTGAATTCGCCTATTTTTTCTTTTAGACGCAAAAACACCACACTTTCGTGTGGCGTTTTTGCTGTGCATCTTTTTTATCAACACATTTTGGTGGACCCAATCGGGATCGAACCGACGACCTTACGGATGCGAACCGTACGCTCTCCCAGCTGAGCTATGGGCCCATATGCGGTTTTTGGGACCTGGCGCCAGACGTTGGCGCAAATGATATTATACCATAATTTTTCCCGTTGTAAAGTATCAATTTTTCAAAAATCAAAAATTTCAGTTGCCAAGCGGGAAAAGTTATAGTAGAATAGACAGGCAAGCTCCTCTGCAAGCAGCTGCGGAGCCGGTCTCGCGCAATGGATGCCCGCGAACCATGTCAGGCGGGGAACCGAGCAGCATTAAGCGGGACGTTCCATGTGCCGCGAGGGTGCCGGCTCCGCAGCTGCTTGCAGAGGATTTTTTCTATCCGGGGGAGGACGGTCCATGTATCAGGCTCTGTATCGCAAATGGCGGCCCAAGGTGTTTTCCGACGTCATCGGCCAGCCCCATATCACCGAGACGCTCCGCCGCCAGGTGGCGGAGGGCCGGACGTCCCACGCCTATCTCTTCACCGGCACCCGGGGAACGGGCAAGACCACCTGCGCCAAGATCCTGGCCAAGGCCGTCAACTGCGAGTCCCCGGTGGATGGGGACCCCTGCGGCGTGTGCCCCAGCTGCCTGGGGATCGAGAGCGGCAGCTTTCTGGACGTGCTGGAGCTGGACGCCGCGTCCAACAACGGCGTGGACCAGGTCCGGGCCCTGCGGGACGAGGCCATCTACTCCCCGGCCCATGTGAAAAAGCGGGTTTATATTGTGGACGAGGTCCATATGCTCTCCACGGCGGCCTTCAACGCCCTGCTCAAGATCCTGGAGGAGCCCCCGGCGCATCTGATGTTCATTCTGGCCACCACAGAGCTTCATAAGGTGCCGGCCACCATCCTCTCCCGCTGCCAGCGGTATTCCTTCAAGCGCATCACCCCGGCGGACGTCGCCGCCCGCCTTTCCTACGTGGCGGGGCAGGAGGGGATCGAGCTGACCTCAGACGGCGCGGAGCTCCTGAGCCGGTTGGCCGACGGCGCCCTGCGGGACGGCTTGAGCCTGCTGGACCAGTGCGCCGCCGCCGGCGAGAGGGTGGACAGCGCCGCCGTGCTGGAGGTGCTGGGCCTGGCCGGAAATTTACAGACCGCCCAGCTTTTAGAGCGGATCTTGGAGCGGGACGCCCAGGGGGCGCTGGTGCTGCTGGATCAGCTCTACACCGGCGGCAAGGACGTGGGCGCGGTGCTGGGCGAGCTGTCGGTGCTGGTGCGGGATCTGCTGCTGCGGCGGACCGCCCCGGAGGGGGGCGCGGCGCTGCTCTCCGGCGGCTATGACAGCGCCACGCTGGACCGCCTGGGCAAAGACGCATCCGCCAGCCGGCTGCTCCATCTGGCGTCCACCCTCCAGCGGACCACGGCGGACCTCTATTACAGCACCAACCGCCGCACCGACGCGGAGCTGTGTCTCCTTCGGCTGTGCGACGAGAGTCTCTCCGGCGACCTGACGGCTCTGGTCAGCCGGGTCCAGCGGCTGGAGGAGGCCGCGGCCCGGGGCCAGGTGATCCGAGCGGCGGTGGAGCAGAGCGTGGCGGCGGCCAAGCCTGCCGCAAAATCTGCCGCCACTGGGGCAAAGCCTGGGGTTTCCGCACCGGTCCCGGAGGACCGGCCCCCCTGGGAGGAGCCGGCGGAAGTGCCGCCTGCCCCACCCAGCCGGGAGACGGAGGAGGGTCCTCTGCCGGAGGAGCGTCCTCTGCCAGAGGAGCGTCCTCCCCTGCCGGAGGAGCCGCCCCTACCCGAGGAGGCGGGCGAGCGGGTGTTCGACGTGCCGGCGGAGCCGGCCCCCCAGCGCCCCAAAGTCTCCCCGACGGTCTCGGCAGTAAAAACTGCCGGAGCCGCCCCGGCGGCGGAGAGCGGCGGCAGCGGCTGGTGGCGGGCCCTGGCGGAGAGCTGCAAGGGCCGTTTGCCCCCCATGTACCGGGCCTTTCTGGATATGTGCTCCGGCGTGCTGGAGGGGGAGGAACTGACGGTCTTTGCCCCTGACGAGATCACCCTGAACCGGCTGGACAACGACCGGGTCCGGGGCGCGCTGACGGAGGAGGCCTCCGCGGCGGCGGGAATGGCGGTGCGGCTGCGGCTGTGCATCGGCGCGGCGCCCCAGGCGTCCCCCCAGGAGAATTTGAAAAACCTGCTGAAATTCGGCAGTCAGTTTGACAACATCGAGATCAAGTAACAAAAAGGAGAATTATTATGGGATACAGTGCGCGCCGTGGATTTACCAACGGCAAGGTGTCAGGCGCTCAGCGCCAGGCGGAGCTGCAGCAGAAGATCGCCGCCATGCAGGAGCAGATGAACGCCGCCCAGGAGGCGGTGGAGGCCACGGAGTTCACCGCCAGCGTAGGCGGCGGCGTGGTAGAGGCCCGGGTTAACGGCAAGAAGGAGGTCCTGTCTGTGACCATCAAGCCGGAGGCCGTGGACCCCGAGGACGTGGAGATGCTCCAGGATCTGGTGGTCTCCGCGGTGAACGAGGCGCTGCGCCAGGCCGGCGAGGCCATGGAGCAGGGCATGAACAATGTCACCGGGGGGCTGAACCTGGGGGCTTTCGGCCTGTAAGGGACGGAAAACGATGCCAAAAAGGCGGAGCGGCTGCTCCGCCTTTTTTAGAAGAGAGGAGCGATGGGCATGAGAACACATCGGGTACTGGCGCTGGTTTTGGCCTGTTTGATGCTGACGGGCTGCGGCCCCCGGCGGACGGAGCCCCTGGACCAGGAGAGCGCCCAGGCGGACGCCCCGGAGATTGCCTATGTCCCCCTGGACGACCGGCCGGACAACGTGGAGCGGGTGGTTTATCTGGCGGAGAGCCTGGGCTACCGGCTGGAGCTGCCGAACCTGCCGGACTACCACACGGCCCTGGACGGCCAGCCCAAAAATTACGACAGTCTCCAGTGCGGCAATCCTTGGTCTCTGTACACCTGGGTGCTGGATCAGGAGGCGGCGGGCTGTGACCGCTATATCCTCTCCCTGGACCAGCTCCACTCCGGGGGCCTGGTCAGCTCCCGGTGTGTGACGGAGGACCAGGTGCCCATTCCCGGCGGCGGCACCACCTCGGCAAGGGAACTGCTGGATGATCTGCTGGGGGCCCTGGCCCGGGACCCGGGCAACCGGGTGTGGCTGCTGGACAGCGTGATGCGTCTGGCCCCCACGGTGGGGTACCAGGGGGGCACGCTGGAGGACTATAACGCCCTGCGTGCCTATGGCGCGGCGGCCCGGCCGGCGCTGCCGGCGGGAGACGTGGAGTCTTCGGACCTGGAGGCGCTCTACCGCCTGGGAAGCGGCGGGGAGGTGCTGGACCTGGCTGCCTTTGCCCTGACAGAGGAGCAGGTGGAGCCCTATCTGGCGGCCCGGAGCCGGAAGCTGGAGCTGTCGGAGCGGGTGCTGCGCATGGTCCAGTGCGAGGGCTTTGAGCAGTTCCGGGTGCTGGTGGGCATCGACGACTCCTCTGAGGCCGAGAGCATCCAGAAAAACGAGATCGCCTATCTCCGCTCCCTGCTGGGGGAGGGGGATGCGCTGCTCTCCGGCGTGGACGACCTGGCCTTTAAGGCGGTGACCAAGCTCTATCTGGAGGAAACCGGCTGGCAGGGGGCGGGCGTATTTGTGGAGTACTTCGGCGGCACCGAGGACCAGCCTGCCTGCGCCTATGACTACCAGCCTCTGGAGACCATCATGGCAGAGCACCTGGACTTCTTTGACCTGACGGAAAAGGAGCCGGGAGGGGAGGAGCTGCGGGTGCTCGTGCTGACCCAGCCTGCCGACGAGGGGGAAAAGGACCGCTATATCCAGGAAGTGGTTCAGGAATTGAAGGGGGACGCGGCCCAGGTGCCCACCATTTTGATCGACGCGGGCAACGGAGCCTACGGCACCGCCTTCCATGAGGCCCTGACGAAAGAGGTCCAGCTGGGGCGGCTGCTGAGCTACGCGGGCTTCCTGGACATGGCCATCGTCACCGGCACGGCATTGAGCCACGGCGTGGCCCGATACGCCTTTTTGCGGAGCGGAGAGCAGACGGAGACCACCGAGCGGGCCTTTTTGCGGACGGTGGCGGATAGCATCCTCAAGGACTTTTGCTACAAGCACATCGTCCGGGAGGACCTGCTGGCCTACATCCGAAACGACCTGGGCGGGGACCCCAACAACTTCTGGCTGCCGGACATCGACCGGGAGGCCATCCTGGACCGGCTGGAACAGGGCATGGCGGAGGCCACGGCGCCGGTGAGGCGGAACCTGGAGCGGAGCAACTTCATCACCGCCCTGCCGCCTACCCGGGAGTATGCCGAGCGGGGCTGGGGCGGCATCGCCCTGGAGAATTACCGCTTCCCCTGGGACCGGGCCTTTGAGATCGGCATGGACATCCGCCTGGGGGAGATCACGGAGCCCCACAAGAAGCTCCTGGGACTTTACTACCAATAACTGCGCTGAGAAAAGGGACCTAAGCCACTTTTGTGATGATCTAAGCCGGGAGGGCCATCCTCCCGGCTTTTTCCGTGGATGGCCGCATACCCGGCGGGCCGCGGCGCATACTACCTCCAGGCACGGAGGTGGACTATGGAACAGCTTTCAAACAACTACGGGGACAATGTGGCCTGGTTCAACGAGACATTGGGCGTAGGCCGGAGCATGGACATCGTCAGCCGGGACTACTGCCTGGGGGGACGGCGGGCCCGGATCTGGGTGGTGGACGGCTTCGGCCAGGACGGCACGCTGGAGCGGATGGGGGCCTTTTGGCTGGGGCTCACGCCGGAGCAGGTCCGGGACCTGAGCGAGATGCAGGCCTTTGCGGACCGGTTCATCACCTTTACGGAAACCAACGTCAGCTTTGACCGGGAGGACATGGTGACGTCGGTCCTGTTGGGCAAGAGCTTGCTGCTGGTGGAGGGGCTCCGGGGCGGGGCGCTGATCGACGCCAAGGAGTATCCCGGCCGGGGCGTGGGGGAGCCGCCGGACGGCAAGGTGCTCCGGGGCTCTCACGACGGCTTTGTGGAGGCGGTGGTGCCCAACATGGCCCTGCTGCGCCGCCGCATCCGGGACCCCCATCTGACCATGGAGGGCCACAAGCTGGGCAGCCGCTCCCGAACGGACGCGGTGCTGTGCTATCTGGACGACAAGGTGGATCAGGCGCTGCTGGCGGAGCTGCGGGAGAAGCTGGACGGGATCGACGCCGTCTCCCTCACCATGGGCCAGGAGAGCGTGGCGGAGGCCATCCGGCCCAAGCAGTGGTACAATCCCTTTCCCAAGGTCCGCTACACCGAGCGGCCTGACAGCGCCGCCGCCAGCGTGCTGGAGGGGAACATCGTGGTGATGGTGGACAACTCACCCTCGGTGATGATCCTGCCCACCACCTTCTTTGATTTCACCCAGGAGGCCAACGAGTTTTACTTCCCGCCGCTGGTGGGGACTTATCTGCGCCTGCTGCGGATCGTGGTGTTTGTGATCTCCCTGTTTATCACCCCCGCCTGGTACCTGATGGTCAGCGAGCCGGGGCGGCTGCCGGACTGGCTGGACTTCCTCTCCTCACCGGAGCCGGCCTCGCTGCCGCTGCTGTGGCAGCTGCTGGTGGTGGAGTTTTTGATCGACGTTTTGAAGCTGGCGTCTTTGAACACGCCGGACTCCCTGTCCAACTCTTTCTCTATGCTGGGGGCGCTGATTTTGGGCGACTTTGCCGTGCAGGCCGGGTGGCTGGGGCCGGAGGTGCTGGTGTATATGGCCTTTGTGTCCATAGCCAGCTTCGCCCAGCCCAGCTATGAGATGGGCTATGCCTTCAAGCTGCTGCGGGTTGCGCTGCTGCTGGTGACGGCGGTGTTTGACGTGTGGGGCTTTGCCCTGGGGAGCCTGGGCATTCTGGTGCTGCTGGCCACCACCAAGCCCTTGGTGGGGCGGGGGTATCTCTATCCTCTGATCCCCTTCCACGGCCAGGCCCTGCGGCGGCTTTTGATGCGGGAGCCGATCAACAAGGAGAATACTTGAGGGGGTGCGCCGGTCCCGGCGCGGGGGGGCGCGCCGACGCGGCGCGGGGACGTCCTTTTTCGCGCCACGGGCGCGGGACGACGCCGGC
>CAUWNE010000082.1:0-5966 GCA_963560095.1 uncultured Dysosmobacter sp.
CGGACTTCGAGGCCGTGGCCATTGCGGAGGTGCTGGAGGTCCCCGTGCTGTGGCTACTGGACAAAGAATAGGCCGGCGTGGTAGAAAAAACCACGCCGGCCTATTGCCATATTACAAAGAAAGAGAGGCCGCCCCATGAAAGGATATAAGCACCTGACCGCGCACGACCGAAACAAAATGTCAAAAATGCGGAAAGAGGGCGCAACCATGCGCCAGATCGGCGCGGCCCTCCATGTGAGTGCGGCCACCGTCTGCCGTGAGTTAAAGAGGGGCACATACACCTACATGAACGCGGATTACATCGAGGTGACCGAATACATCCCGGAGCGATCACAAAAGAGATACGAGGCCAACCTGGAAGCCAAGGGGCCGGGACTGAAGATCGGAAACCATAGAGATTATGCCGAAAAGCTGGAGGAGCTGATTGTGGATTATGATTTCAGCCCATCCGCCGCCCTGCATGAAATTGAGAACCACCCGGAGAAGTATGGAAAGTTTGGCGTGAGGATCTGCCGGCAAACGCTTTACTCCTATGTGGGAAAGGGGATCTTTCTCCGACTGACCAACAAGAACCTGCCTTTCAAGGGATCCAGGCAGAAAACGAAAACCAAGCACATCCGCCCTGCAAAGTCCACATCAAAGGGAGAAAGCATTGAAAAGCGCCCAGAGAAAGTGAACCGGCGGGAGGAGTTTGGCCACTGGGAAATGGATCTGGTGGTGTCCTGCCGCGGCGGGAAAAAATGCCTGCTGGTCCTGACGGAAAGGACCGCACCACAGGAAATTATAATGATGATACCGGACAAAACACGGGAAAGCGTAGTGCAGGCATTGGACCGCCTGGAGCGCCGCTACGGGAAAATGTTTTCCACCATATTCAAAACCATCACCGTGGATAATGGCGGGGAGTTTTCGGACTGCGAGGGCATGGAGCGATCCGTGTTCAAGTCCAGAGGGCGCCGCACCAAAATATACTATTGCCATCCGTATTGCAGCAGCGAGCGGGGTAGCAACGAAAAGCAAAACCAGATGATCCGCAGGAAGTTTCCAAAAGGGACAAATTTTGATAAGGTATCACAAAAAGAGGTGAAAGCGGTGGAGCAATGGCTGAATAACTACCCACGCAAAAGCCTGGGATGGAAAAGCGCAAACGATGTTTTCCAAGAGCTGATCGCGGCCATCTGAAACTTTTTTTACTTTTTGTTACGCTTACCTATTGACATTTGCGCAAAAATTTTTCCATCCCCGGCGGGACCCGATCGGAACGACCTGCCGCCCACGCCCCCGGAATCCCGGAATTTCCGCGTAAGACGGGGTTTTTTCGCTTTCCCCCGTTGCGTCTTCTGCGTGAAACTGATATACTATAAAATCTAAGATCATGCAGTCAGCCGTCCGCCGCTGCGGCGTCGGCAGCAAGGAGCTTTTGAGATGAACAACAAAAAACTCTCCCGTCTGCTGGAACCGAATCTGAAGCTGTACTTCTTCTCCCTGGTGATCTTTACCCTGGCCGCCGTGCCCGTCAGCCCAGTGCTGGCCCTGGCCGAGGGTGTGGCCGCCGTGGGTCTGTATGTCTATTTCAACAACCGCAACAAGAAGCGCCGCCAGGGGATCTTGCAGTACATCGACAATGTCACCGGCAGTGTGGACACTGCCAGCAAGTCCACCCTCATCAACTCGCCCCTGCCCATCATGGTCTTCCGGCCCGACACCGGAGAGGTCATCTGGAGCAACGAGAACTTCCTCCAGCTGGCCGGCGTCCGGGAGCACCTGTTTGAGATGAAGGTGGAGGACGCCGTGCCCAATTTCCCGGTCCAGTGGCTGCTGGAGCGCAAGCAGGAGTGCCCGGACCGGGTGGTGATGAACAACCGCCGCTTCCGGGTCTACGGCAGCATGGTCCGGGCCCGGAGCCGGAGCGGGGAACAGAACCTGGTGGCCACCACCTACTGGGTAGACACCACCGAGGCCGACCACCTGCGGGAGGCCTACACCGCCACCCGTCCGGTGCTGGCGATTTTGATGCTGGACAACTACGAGGACCTGATGAAGGCCTGCGCCGACACACAGCGCAGCGCCGTCCTGGCCCAGATCGACGAGAAGCTGGGGGCCTGGTCCGCCGCCGGCGAGGGACTGCTTTTGAAAACTGAGCGGGACCGGTACCTGTTCCTCTTCGAGGAGTGCCACTATGCCCACTTTGTGGAGGAGAAATTCTCCGTTCTGGACGCCATCCGGGACATCAACGTGGGGGAGGGGGTCCACCCCACCCTCTCCATCGGCGTGGGCAAGGACGCCGACAGCATCCCCGACCTCTACAAAAACGCCAAGCTCTCCCTGGAGATGGCTCTGAGCCGGGGCGGCGACCAGGCGGTGGTCCGGGGCCGGGTGGACTTTGAGTTCTACGGCGGCCGGAGCAAGACCACGGAGAAGCGGACCAAGGTGAAATCCCGGGTCATGGCCAACGCCCTGATCGAGCTGATGGCCGACGCCAGCGAGATCTATGTCATGGGCCACAGCTACGCTGATATGGACGCCCTGGGCGCCGCCATCGGCATCTGCTGCGCCGCCCGGAAGCGGGAGAAAAAGGCCCAGATCGTCATCGATCTGGAGCGCAACGCCGCAGGGCCCCTGCTGGCCTCTCTCCAGGCTCTGCCGGAGTATGCCGGCGTCTTCCTCTCCGGCAGCGACGCCTTTTTGAAAATGCGCCCCGGCGCGCTGCTGGTGGTGGTGGACACCAACCGCCCCGACATGGTGGAAAACCAGCAGCTGCTGGAAAGCTGCAACCGGGTGGCGGTCATCGACCACCACCGGCGGGCTGCCAGCTACATCGAAAACGCCGCCTTCAGCTTCCACGAGCCCTACGCCTCCTCGGCGTCGGAGCTGGTGACGGAGCTGCTGCAATACCTGGTGGAGCCTGCGGACCTTCTGCGGGAGGAGGCGGAGGCGCTGCTGGCCGGCATCGTGCTGGACACCAAGCACTTTACCCAGCGCACCGGCGGCCGGACCTTTGAGGCGGCGGCCTTCCTCCGCCGGGCAGGGGCCGACACGGCCTCGGTCCAGCGGCTGTTCCAGAACGACCTGGGCGATATGGTCGCCCGCTATGACATCATCCGCCGGGCGGAGCTGTACCGGGCGGACATCGCCCTGTCCGTCATCCCCGACGAGGGGGTGGACCGGGTCACCGCCGCCCAGGCCGCCGACGAGCTTTTGACCCTCAAGGGGGTCCAGGCCTCCTTCGTCCTCTACCGCAGCGGCGAGGATGTGCTCATGTCCGCCCGGTCCCTGGGCGAGATCAACGTGCAGGTGATCCTGGAGGCCCTGGGCGGCGGCGGCAATTCCACCACCGCCGGCGGCCGGGTGGAGCACGGAGACATCGAAGTGGTCCGATCCCGTCTGACTGACGCCATCGACGCCTATTTTGAAACATAAAAACCCAAAATAAAGGAGTAACCCATCATGAAAGTGATTTTGCAGCAAGACGTGAGAGGCCAGGGCAAGAAGGGCCAGCTGGTGGAAGTCAGCGAGGGCTATGCCCGGAACTTCCTCCTGCCCCGGAAGCTGGCCATCGCCGCCACCACCGACGCCATCAACACCATGAACCTCAAGGAGAAGGCCCGCAAGGCTGAGGAGGCCCGGCTGAAAGCGGAGGCCGAGGTGGTGGCCGAAAAGCTCAAGGAGTGCATGGTGAAGCTGACGGCCCGGGCCGGCAGCGGCGGCAAGCTCTTCGGCGCCGTCACCACCAAGGAGATCTCCGACGGCTTGAAGGCCCAGTATGACATCGACATCCCCAAGCAGAAGCTGGTCCTGGACGAGCCCATCAAGGCCTTTGGCAGCTATCAGGTCAAGGCCAAGCTGGGCTTTGAGGTGAATGGGACGGTGTATGTTTCCGTCTTTGAAGAGAAGTAAGGAAATTTTGTCAACTGACAGTTGACGGGGATTCCACCCCCCGTTCTCTTTTTGGCGCGCCAAAAAGAGAACGGGCCGTGCACGGTCCAAGAGAAAAAAACGCCCGCGATGAGATAGTTTCGGTAGAAGTCCGGCAAGTCTCTGCCCGCGCCGTGGATAGCGCGTGAGTTTGGAGGTCCCGGATGCCCCCTGCGTCGATTTCCGCTTGCGCTCCAGTGTAGCGTCAGCGGGGCCAGGAGGGCAGGCTTTTCGGCGGCCACCAGCGATGACTGCCCCAGTGTAAACGCGGGGAACGCCGATTCGAAGGACGGGTCCGGCGCGCGCCGGTAGGAGACCGGAGAATTGGTGGCACCCCTTTAGAACAGCCCCCCGCATTTAAGCCAACTTGCGCGAATGCGCAAGTTCGGCGCTAAGCGCTCTTTTCTTTTGGACCGTGCATTGCGCAGCCGTTGGCGGCTTTGCCGCTTACGGATGCGGCATACCCCCTGCGGGTGCGGCCCGTTTTCTTTTCGGCAAGAGCGAACGGGGCCCCCGCAGGAACGTAAGCGAAGCGGTTCCTGTGGGGAGAGGAGGAGCAAGGGAGCGGGCGCAGTTTTCGCCGCAAGGCGGAAACAAAGTCAAGCGGACTTTGCGACGACGACTATGGGGGGTGCATTTCCCCCATCCATCCCCCGTCCGATTCGGACGGCTCCAGCGAGGTGACAACAAGATGCCAAACGAAGATCTTCTCCTGCGGCAGATGCCCCACTCCCTGGAGGGCGAGCAGGCCGTTTTGGGGTCCATGCTCATCGACGAAAGCTGCGTCAAGGACGTGATGGACAAGCTCCGTCCCTCGGACTTCTACCTGCGCCAGAACCGGGAGATCTTTGAGACCATCTACACCATGTTCTCCTATGCCCGGCCCATCGACGGCATCACCGTCTGCGAGGAGATGCAGAAGGCCGGCACCTATGACGACCAAACCACCCGCTCCTATCTAGCCCAGCTGATGGAGATCACCCCCACCAGCGCCAACGTCATGGAGTACGTGGCCATCGTCCGGGACAAGGCGCTGCTGCGGGGCGTTGCCCAGGCGGCAGCGGAGATCACCGCCCTGGTCCAGGAGGGGCTGGGGGAGGCCGGGGATATCCTGGAGGCCGCCGAACAGAAGGTCTACGCCATCCGCCGTGGCCAGAGCGCCCAGGACATGGTGCCTTTGCGCCAGGTGCTGCCGGACGTGCTGGACCGGCTCAGCGAGATGAGCGAGAGTGAAAACCACCTGCCGGGCTTGTCCACAGGCCTCTCCGCCGTGGACCAGAAGATCACGGGATTGAACAAATCCGACCTCATTCTTCTGGCTGCCCGGCCCGGTATGGGCAAGACCTCCTTCGCCCTGAACATCGCCCTGAACGTGGCCAAGAGCACCCAGAAAACCGTGGCCGTCTTTTCCCTGGAAATGTCCCGGGAGCAGCTGGCCACCCGGCTTTTGAGCTCCGAGGCCCTGGTGGAGAACAACCGCCTGAAAACCGGAAACCTCCGGGAGACAGACTGGGAGAAGATCGCCGGCGCCTCCACGATCCTGAATAAGGTCGACGTCCGGATCGACGACAACCCCATGCTGTCGGTGGCGGACATGAACGCCAAGTGCCGCCGCCTGGACAACCTGGGACTGGTGGTCATCGACTATTTGCAGCTGATGACCTCCGCCGGCGGCAGCAGCCGGGGCGGCGAGAACCGCCAGCAGGTGGTCTCCGATATGTCCCGGATGCTCAAGATCATGGCCAAGGAACTGAACGTCCCGGTGATCTGCCTGAGCCAGCTGAGCCGTGCCAACGAGAAGCGGGATGACAAGCGCCCCATGCTCTCGGACCTGCGGGAATCCGGCGCCATCGAGCAGGACGCGGACATCGTTCTGTTCCTGTACCGGGACGACTATTATAATGAGGACTCGGAAAAGCACAACATCGCCGAGTGCATCGTGGCCAAAAACCGCCACGGCGAGACCGGCAAAGTGGAGCTGAGATGGATGCCTGAATACACCCAGTTCTCCACACTGGATACCCGCTGGGATGACGAGGACTGATCCGGCG
>CAUWNE010000083.1:0-5887 GCA_963560095.1 uncultured Dysosmobacter sp.
CGGGCGGAATCTTCCGCCCGGGCCGGTTTGCTGCTTAAATCAGGGATGCGATCAGCCACATCAGTCCGATGCAGGCCGCTCCCATCAGGGTATATACCGCGGGACTCAAGTTCCGCCAGGCCCGGCTGAAGCGGCCATGGTCGCCGCTGGCGTAGTTCCTGGCAACCCGCCGGGCCTCCTCCACCAGCTCCCGGGAGGTAACGCCCTCCCCGGCGGCGTCGTTGCGGACGATGAAGATGGCCTGCTCAAAAAACCGCTGATCCGGAGAGTCGATGACCACGACCCGCCTGGAAATCCCTTTCACCATTGTCAAATGCCTCCTGCTGCCTTGATAGTTCCAGTTTGCCGCGCAGGCAGGCTCTCTATACCCGGCGGGAGGGATTTTTTTCTCCCACCGGCCGGTACAGGACCTGGATCCCGCAGTCGTCCGCCAGGTGCTCCCGGCGGATGCTCTCCGTCAGGATCAGCCCCGCCAGAACCTGGGGGTCCTCCCCCTCCCAGCCCGCCAGCAGATCCAGCAGCCATTCGTCCCGGCCCGGGTCTGCCACGCCGTCGCTGATCATCACTGCAAAGCTTCCCGGCTCCAGGTGGACTGTGGTCACATCCGGCGCCGCCGGGGTCCCCCGAAGCCCTGCCGGCAGACTGCCGCCGGTGACCCGCCGGACAGAGCCGCCCTTTTTCAGATAGCTGGGGGCCGCCCCGTACTTATAGAAGGCGGCCTCCCCGGCGGTGGGGTCAAAGGTACAAAGGTCGATGGTGGTGAAGCTGCCGGTCTCCGCCCCCCGGAGGGCCATGGCAGAGTTCAGGGTCTTCAAAGCCGCCTCCGGCTCGATCCCCGCCTCCAGAAACTGCCGCAGCAAGCGGCAGGTCAGGGCTGATTCCTTTCGGGCGCCCTCGCCGCTGCCCATGCCGTCAGCCAGCAGGAGACACCACACGCCGTCCTCCCGCTGAAAGGACACCAGGGTGTCCCCGCAGACGCTCTCCCCCTCTTTGGGCCGCAGGGCGGCACCCACCCGGCAGGGGGCCTCCCCCCCTCCGGAGACCGGGACCGCCTCCCCCAGGCCCGCGGCAGTGGCCGTGAGCAGCTCGGAGAGCTGAGCGTACTGGCCCCGGGCGCTGCGGCGGGTCTCCTCCAGCTGGCGGCGGTACTGCCGGCGCAGGAGAAAGGCCGACAGCTCCCCGTTCACCGCTGTGAGGAAGTCCGGCAGATGGATGCACCGGTCTGCAAAATACCGAGGGAAATCCTTGGCCAGGGCCCGCCCCCGCTCCAGAAGATAGGGCGTTGCGTCGTTGAGGGCGTTGAAGGTCCCGGTGTATTCCTTCTGCCAGCAAAGCGCGCACAGCGCGCAGCCCCGGCACACCCGCTCCGCCGCCCGGTCAAAGATCACCGCCGGATTCTCCTCTGTTGAGGGGGGCGGCGTCCGGCCCATGCTGTCATACAGCTCCCGCAGGGCCCCCGCCGCCTTGGTCAGCCGCTCTTTCAGCTGGCCGCCCTGGGCATTGTCGCTGAGGGCGGGGCGCTTGATCCGCTTTCCGCCGAAGAGCCGTCCCGGCAGCAGGAGAAACACCGCCATCCCCAGCATGGCCTCTACCAGAAGCGGCTGGGAAAAGGGGTCCTCCACCGGCAGCAGCGCCCCCAGCACCGCTAGGAGAAAGGCCCCCGCCGCCGACGCCCGGCGGCCCCCCTGCCACCGGCCGGTCACCAGTCCCGCCAGGCCGAAGCCGGCGGTAAAAACGCCGCCGCTGCCGGCGCACAGGTCTGTGACCAGTCCCAGCCCCAGTCCCAGCGCGGCCCCCGCTGCGGCCCCCAGGTCCACAGCGGCATAGGCCAGCAGGGTGCACAGCGCCGCCCGGCCCAAAGACAATCCCAGCAGCTCCAGGTCCTGGAGCCCCAGCAGCAGCGCCGCCGTCAAAAACAGCACGCCCCGCCGGAACTCCTCCCCCCGCTCCAGCTGGAGCAGCGGCCGGAAAAACCAGGCGGAAACGCCCGTCAGGCAGGACGCCGCCACACAGGGGGCGATCCCCTCCAGGGGAGCCAGGGACTGGGCCACATAGATCCCATGGACCACCAGGGAAAGTCCCGCCGCCGTCAGCGCCCCGGCCCGGGGCGTTCCCAGCAGGGCGCTGCCCCGGAAGGAGATGGCCGCGGTGACGATCAAAATGGCGATGGCCATGTGGGGCAGGGCCTGGGCAAAGTCCAGAAACAGCATCGCCCCTGCGGCGGTCCCCGCCAGCGCCATCCCGCCGGGAAGCCCCGGTCCCGCCGCCGCCACCAGCCCCAGGGCGAAGGGGGCGTATCCCCCGGCGGTCTGACTGGCAGTCAGCGCCGCCGCCAGAAAGAATCGGATGCCCCCCTCCAGCAGCCGCACCGTCTGCCGCCGCTCCCAAATGATCGGACCGTGTTCCACAGCCTGTCCCTCCTAAATCTGCGAGTTTTCCTTATTTTACCGCCCCGGCGAAAAAAATATCGTCGCAATCCGGCGGTGGAGGAGCCATCCCCCGGCAAGATACGATTTTAGATTGCATTCCGGCGGAAAATCCGCTACACTGTTCTCATTGAGCTTAAAAAGGAGGTGCGCCATGCGCATCGGCAACGTGGAGATCCCTTCCCAGCTGGCCCTGGGCCCCATGGCCGGGGTGACGGATACCGCCTTTCGCCAGATCTGCGCCGAGATGGGCGCGGGGCTGACCTGTACGGAGCTGATCTCCTCCAAGGCCCTGTGCTATCACGACAAGAAGACCATGACCCTGCTGCGCCAGTTCCCCGGGGAGCATCCCGGCGCGGTGCAGATCTTCGGCAGCGATCCCGCCTGCATGGCGGAGGCCGCCCAGATTGCCCTGGAGGCCACCGGGGCAGACATCATCGATATCAACATGGGCTGTCCCATGCCCAAGATCGTCAACAACGGCGACGGCGCTGCCCTGATGAAGGACCCGGAAAAGGCGGGCCGGATCGTGGAGGCCATCGTCCGGGCGGTGGACGTGCCGGTGACGGCCAAGTTCCGCCGGGGCTGGGACGCGGGCAGCTGCAACTGCGTGGAATTTGCCAGGACCCTGGAGGCGGCGGGCGTCTCCGCCGTAGCGGTCCATGGCCGTACCCGAGCCCAGGTCTACGGCGGCAACGCCGACTGGCACTGTATCCGGGAGGTCAAGGAGGCCGTGAAGGTCCCTGTGATCGCCAACGGCGACATCTGGAAGCCGGAGGACGCCGCCCGTATTCTCCAGCACACCAAGGCTGACATGGCCATGATCGCCCGGGGCTGCTTCGGCAATCCCTGGCTGTTCACCCAGGCCAAGGCGGTGCTGGAGGGCCGTCCCGTGCCGCCCCTGCCGCCCCTGAGCGAGCGGTGTGACACGGCGGTGCGCCAGATCCAGCTCTCCGCCCAGTACCGGGGCGAGCGGGTGGCGGTGCTGGAGGCCCGGCGGCACTACTGCTGGTATCTCAAGGGCGTGCCCCACGCCAGCTACTATAAGGAACAGATCGTCCGTATGAATACTCTGGAGGACGTCTATCAGGTGACGAAAGGAATCAAGCGTGACTTGACATGAACGAGGAACAACAATGGATCGATCAGGCCCGGCAGGGGGACTCGGACGCCTTTGAGCGTCTGGTCCGTCTCTATGAAAAGCGGGTCTTTGCCCTGACCAGCCGCATGTGCCGGAATCCCTCGGACGCCGAGGAGGCGGCGCAGGAGGCCTTTCTGGCCGCCTGGCAGGGGCTGGCCTTCTTCCGGGGAGAGGCCAGCTTCTCCACCTGGCTGTATCGCCTGGCCTCCAACGCCTGCGTGGATCTGCTGCGGCGGGAGAACCGCCATCAGTCCAACGCCGGCCCCTCTCTGGATGACGGAGAGCTGGCTCTGGACCCGGCGGATGAGAGTCCCTCTCCCCACGCCCTGGCAGAGCAGGCGGAGCTGCGCCAGCAGATTGAGACGGCGCTGTCCGCCCTGCCGCCGGAGTACCGCCAGGTGCTGATCCTGCGGGAGATGCACCAGCGGACCTATGACGAGATCGCGGAGATCTGTTCTCTGGATCTGGGAACGGTGAAATCCCGGATCAGCCGGGGCCGGAAGCGGCTGCGAAAAATTTTGCTGGACAGCGGGAACTTTTCTCCGTCCGCTGCGTCTAAGGATACAGGAAAGGAGGGCTGCCGCACATGAAATGCTGTGAAGAATACGGCGCTTTGCTGGATCTGTACGTAGATGGGGAGTTGGAGCCCCAGGAAGCCCTCCGCGTCCGGGACCATTTGGAACAGTGCCCGGCCTGCCAAAGCTATGTGGATGACGCCTTTGCCATCCGGGCGGCCTTCCCCGATGTAGAGGACACGGAAGTGCCTGACGGCTTTGCCGAATCGGTCTGCGCTGTGATCCAGGCCGCTGATACCGCCCCCAAGAGAAACCGCCGCAGGCGCTGGGCCAAGACGCTGCTGCCCATGGCCGCCTGCTGTGCCATTGTGGTGCTGCTCTCCCGCCTGCCCCTGCTTGACGGCGCGGCGGATACCAGCCAGGCGGCGGAAGATCCCGCTTCTATGGAAACGGCGGAGGACGCCTTGGCAGAGCCCGCTCCTGCCGCTGAATCCGACACGGCTCCCATTGCCCAGCCCAAAAGCGGCGAGGCCCCGGCGGCCCAGGGCGCCGCTCCAGAAGCGGACCAGGCCCCCGGCGATCCCCTCGCTCCCGTCCAGGCCTTCTCCATTCCTGCCGCGGACAGTGCTGACAGCTGGGCAGAATACGACAATGTGGTATTTGTCTACACGGTATTCCTGACGTCGGAGGAGGCGGGAGGCTCTCTAACAGATCTTGAGGGAAAGCCCTATACCAACGCCCGGTCCCCGGAGCTCTCCGGCACCGGCTACGCGATGTCGGCGGCAAAAGCGGGTGCGATCCTCACTGAGCTGGGCCGCTCCATTCCGGAATCCAATCCGGAGGCCACTACGGATCGGTGCTGCATCGTCCTGACGGACCAGTGACCCCAGCAGAATCACCAAAAAGCGGAGGCTGACAGCCTCCGCTTTCTTCTTGTCTTTTTTTCATAGGCATGATATACTCTTTCCCGACAGGTGCCATCTCCCTGTCCAAGCGTCCCCAGCGGGGCGTTCGTTCGGCGGCTCTTTCCCATGCCGCCGTTCTCTAAACAAAAAAATGGAGGCTGCGGGACCTGATCCCGTATGATTTTCTGCATGTGCAGGCCTCCACACCATCCAAAGGAGGTCTTTTTTCATGTCCAAATCCCGTTTTTCCACCCACCAGCTGTCCCTGTGCGGCATCATTGCCGGCATCTACGCCGCCTTGACCCTGCTGCTGCCCATTCCCCAGTATATGGGGGTCCAGTTCCGGGTGGCTGAGGCGCTGACGGTGCTGCCCTTCCTGTTTCCCGGCGCCATTCCCGGCCTGGCAGTGGGCTGCTTTCTGGCGAACCTCCTGGGCTCTCCCATTGTGGCGGACTGGATCTTCGGCACGGCGGCCACCCTGCTGGCGGCCCTGTGGACCTCCCGACTCCACAACCGGTATCTGACTCCCCTGCCGCCGGTGATCTGCAACGCCGTCATCGTAGGCGCGGAGATCGCCTGGTTTTTTCCGGCGGAGGGCATGGGCTTTTGGGCCGCTTACGGGCTCAACGCCCTGACCGTGGGCCTGGGCGAGCTGGCGGTGTGCGTGCTTCTGGGGCTCCCCCTGCTGCGCTGGGCGGAGCATACCCCGGCCCTGCGGCGGTATCTCATGCCGGGACGGGGGCCGCAGGATCTCGCTTCCCATTCAAACTGATACCGCGCAACGACCGCCTTTCGCCTGACGGACGAAAGGCGGTTTATTAGATCGCAGCGGCTCACCAAATATGAATTCAAGATTTACAATTCAAGTGCAACACATGGAGATAGGTAAAAAGGAGTGAC
>CAUWNE010000084.1:0-5635 GCA_963560095.1 uncultured Dysosmobacter sp.
CGCGGGTACAGGGGGCATCAGGGCTGAACTTGCTGCCACCAGTACCTGCGGTGATACCCTCGGACACAGCCCATGCCACAGCGTTGGCATAGTAAGCGTCAGCGGCCACATCGCCGAAGCTGCCGCCGGAAACAGCGGGGGAGCCATTGGCCCGCCACAGGAAGGTAACGGTCTGGCTGCGGGTCAGCGTCGCATTAGGGCTGAACGTGGTAGCCGTCGTGCCGCTGGTGATGCCCTTCTCAGCGGCCCACAGCACCGCATCATAGTAGTAGGCGTCGGCGTTCACGTCGGTGAACGGATTGATGCCGGTGGCCTTGGGAGAGCCGTTGGCCCGCCACAGGAAGGTCACCATCTGAGCGCGGGTGCAGGAGGCGTTGGGGGTAAACGTCGTTGCGGAAGTACCAGAGGTGATGCCCTCCTTGACAGCCCATGCCACCGCGTCAGCATAGTAAGCATCGGCGGGCACGTCCACAAAGGCGGGGACTTCCGGCTTGGCGTCGATCTGCTTGAAGCTGGCCTCCACCGTGACCTTGGAGCCAGGCATGGTAAAGGTGAACTTGCCGTTGCCCTTGTCCTTAATCTTAATGGTGTCTCCGCTCTTGTCGGTGACGGTCAGTTCGTCCAGCTCATAGCCCTTGTCGGGGCATACGGTGATGGTCACGGTGTCGCCCTTGTCGGCCCGCTTGGGGCTGACGGTCACGGTGCCGTGCTTGTCGGAGTCCACGCTGACGATGTAATCGCCGCTGGAGCTGCCGGAGCTGCTGGATCCGCCGCCGGAGGAGCGGCGCGTTACAGTCACGGTGCAGGTTGCGCTGACGCTATCATGATTGTTGTCGCCCGCATATGCCACGGTGAACACATAAGTCTTGTTACTGTTGGGCAGGGAAACGGTATACTTCCCATCTGTACCCAAATTCGGGTTATAGCTGGCGTCATCACAGGACACGCTCACGGCAGCGCTCGCAGGCAGTTTGGATGCATCGACCGTTAAGGTCACAATTCCGCCGCCGCGAAGTTCAGTGTTGTCGGCAGAAATGCTGATGGTGGGCGTGGCCTTGGCGATCTTTACAGTCACATTGCCGGTCACATCGTTATAGTTGGCCTTGGTAGCCTTGTAATAGACGGCATATTCACCAGCATTGGTAAAGGTGGGATTTTCTGTGTTGTAGTTGTTCCCATCGGTGGAGTAAGTCACAGCCGCGCCCTCTGCCGTCACAGTGATGGAGTGTGGCTGGCCGTCATAGACGCCATCGTAGCCCTGAGCGGTGACAGGGAAATCAGCTTTGCTGATGGTGATTTTCGCCACTTTGTTTGCCTCGGCGTAGTTGTTTGTCCCGGTCAGAACTGCCTTGGCATAGTAGGTGCCCGCATCGGTAGGAGCGGTGGCACTACCTTCGCTGGAGCAGCTTTCATCGGTGTAATACTTGATGGTGATGGCGCCGTCCGTGATCGTATTTCCCGCACTGGTCTTGGCTGTGGCAGTCATTTCATAACTGGTTCCATAGGTCACAGACACACCAGACATTTCAACGGTAGGATTGTTGTCCGTGGTGATATTGAAAGTGACCTCGGCGGAATCGGTTCCGATTGTAACGGTAACTTTCGCCACGCCAGCGTTGATGTTGTTGGAGTAAGAAACGGTATATCCACTAGTCAGAACCTCTTCACCCTTCTTAACGACAACGGCGGGCGTGATTTCCTTGCCTGTGTAGACCTGATCTTGGATAGCGTTTACGGTGTAGCTGGTGGACTCACCAATTTTCTTGGTCCACTGGGCATAGAGCGTTATGTTGCCATTCTTGCCTACATTGGTTGCTTCGTCGTCATAGGCTGTGCCGGTGCCGTCCGCCTTGGTGTTCCAGCCCGCGAACTCATACCCATCACGGGTAAAGCTGTTTTTGCTCAAGGTCGTGGTGGTATCCGTTTCACAAATCGTCTGATTGTCCATGGAGCCGCTACCACCATTGCCATCAAAGGTGATGGTACTATTCCATACAGCGATATAAGGGTATGGATACCGAACAGCATACTGACCTGTTGTATGGGTAGTAATTTCTGTCACCAGAGTATGATTTGCGTTTTCCGATGACAATTCATACCACCCGCCAAAATCATACCCCGTTTTGCAAGGGCTAGTTATAAGCGTTCCCTTTTCTGTACTATCATCGAAGCCATCAATGACTCCTCCCTTTAGATTTGCCAGAGCAGTCGTACGCGCAGAATAATTCTTATTCTGCTTCATCAGAGAGAACACAGAATCATCTGCACAATAGATGATTGCTTTTCCACTTGTTATTGGCTCATCACCACCATCCAACGAATAGAACGCTCCTTGACCAACTTCACGAATAGTGCTGGGCAGATAAACCACGCTTAGGGCCATATCGTTATAGACCCAAAAAGCTTTTTCGCCAATTTTTTCTACACCAGTTTCAACATATAATGTATCGGCCAACTTGCTACAGCATGCAAAAGCAGAAGCTCCAATAGAAGAAACAGTACCGGGAATTCGGTTGCCGGACTTGCCCCTAACGGTGACTGACTGAAGCTCGGTGTTATAAAATGCGTGATCACCAATTTCTTTTAGGCTGCTTGATGGTAAGGTCAAACCAGTCACATACGCATTACAAAAAGCGTATGAGCCAATTTTGATCAAACCTTCCGGCAGTACTAACTGGCCAGAAATTCCCGTATCCCAAAATGCGTTGTCTCCAATTTCAAGGGTGCCCGTCATATTTTCCGGAAATTCAACCGTCTCCAAAGATGCTAGAGCAAAAAATGCGTTATTGTTTATTTTGGTAACGCTGGCTGGAATAGCAATTTTGCTTAAAATTGTATTCTTAAATACATCCGTACCAATCGTTTGCAATGTGTCGGATAATGTTACATCTTTCAACAAGGAACAGTTGATGAACGCATAGTCTTTAATTTCGTCCATGCCCGCTGACATTTTGACCTCAGTCAAGTTGGTATTGCCTTGAAAAGCATACGCATCAATACTTTTCACACCGACGGGAAGCGTCAAGACACCCGAAAGATTCGAATGTCCAAACGCATTATAACCAATAGACAGACCGTTCACAAATTCCTCTGGGAAAGTAAGACTGGTTAAATTCTTGCAATTTCCAAATGCTGTTGTTCCGATGGAGGTAAGACTTATCGCTTGGGAGAAATTCACACTTTTTAGAGAGTTAGCTCCAGCAAAAGCAAAATCCCGAATGGCGGTAACATCAGAGGGAACCATGTAATCACCCTCAATAGAGCTTGGTGCTTGCACGATCTCCGTCTTTCCTTTTGTGTATAGGACGCCGTTTTCTGCTTCAAAATATGGACTTTTTGCATCTACAGTCACGGTAAAGTTTCCATAAAACGCAGTAATACCAATCTCCTGAACGCCGGCGGGTATCTCCGTGGATACCGGGACAGAATGGAACGCCTGATCTCCAATAGAGGTTACACTTTCCGGAATTATCACGTGCTCAAGAGATGTTGTGCCATAAAATGCTCGCTGTCCAATCGTGGTAAGTCCGTCTGAAAGAGTGATGTTTGTAATATGTTCTCTTTTCTCGAACCAAGGAGGCTCCGCAGAGTTTGCCGTAAAGTCCGCCATAGCCCCGGTGCCGGAGATAGTGAGGGTGTAGGTAGGATGGCTGGTATCATCGTTGTTCACTGTCAGCGCCCATGTGACATTATTGCCATCTGCGCCGCAGTTGCCGAACATTCCATCGTCCGCCAGCGGTGCCGCGTCAGCTTCCAGTTCCTCAGCCACCGCCGGTTTCTCCTCCACAGGCTCTGCTGGGGTAAGGTCTGTCAGGGGCACCTCCGGTTCCTCTGCAGGTTTCTCCGCCTCTACATACAACGGGCACTCCGGATCATGTGCACCGTCCACGCATCCCTCCAGCTGTGCACAGACTGGAGCTTCCGGCTCAGTCGGCTCTTCCACAGGTGGCTCGACCGGAGTTTCTCCAGAAGGCTCTGTTGAACCCGTATCGGACGGATCAGCAGGGGCCTCTGCAACCACGGTGGAATCCACATCCTGATGCGGTTCCTCCGCTGCCAGCGCACTTGCGGGTACCAGCGATAAAACCAGTACCAGAGATAAGAAACTTGCCAATATCCTTTTTTTCATTTCTCGTTCCTCCTCGTAATCATTTTTGGGCCGGGAATTGGCTGACCGGCCCTGTTTTTATTCCATCTCCGCCAGTGCCCGTTGGTAGCGTTTCAGGCGCTCCGGGCGGACTCTGCCGGCACAGACGGGGCAGCCGCATTTCTGGGGTCCCGCTCTGGAATAAACGATGGCTTTCCAGATATGCCCGTTTGGACACGCCCACCATACCGTCCGACGGCTCCCAACTGTCACCTGCTCCGGGGTGAGGGTCCCATTCAGGGTAGGGTGCCACTGGGCGGCCACCTCCGGGGCCAGCGTCGCCAGATCGTTGAAACCGGGCAGGGCCTGATGCCCTGTGCAGTAAGGGCACCCGCTGCCATGCTGGGTGCGGGCGGACACCGCCGCTTGCCACGCATGGCCCAGTTCATCCCGCCACCACACCCTCCGGTTGCTGTACGGGGATACGGCGGAGGGCAGCAGCGTTCCGTTCTTCTCTGGGTGCCACTGGGCGGCGATGGCAGGAAACTGGCTCTCCAAATCGTTTTCCCCGGCTACCACCAGCTTTCCCGCACAGACAGGGCAGCCCGCCCCGCCACAGGCCCGAGAGTAGACCTTGGCCTGCCATGCGTGTCCCTTGGGGCAGAGCCACCAGACCTTGCGGGAGTTTCCGGCCACCACATCCCGAGGCGTCAGGTCACCATTTTTCGTGGGATGCCACTGCTTTGCCAGCTCCGGGTGGGTGGTTGCAAGGTCGTTGATCCCCCGCATCAGGACCCGGCCGGCGCAGACGGGACAACCGCAGCCGCCCAGCGTGCGGGATTTGACGATGGCCTGCCATTCATGGCCCTGTTCGCAGACCCACCACGCTTTGAAATGGCTCCCCACAGTGACGCGCTCCGGCGTCATAGGCAGGTTTTTAGTGGGATGCCATTGAGCCAACAGATCCGGTCGTTGGGATGCCAGATCATTTTCCCCCGGCCATGCCTGCTTCCCAGCGCAGTAGGGACACCCGCTACCCTTGGTGCGGGTATAGACCGCCGCCTGCCATGCGTGCCCCTTGGAGCACAGCCACCAGATCTTCTGCCTGCTGCCGTAGGATACCTGCCTTGGCGTCAGCGGCCCATTTTTGACCGGGTGCCACTGAGCCAGCAGGGACAGCTTGTTCCGCTCCGCGCAGTAATCATAGAGCGAGGTCCGCAACCTTCACCCCTCCCTCACCACAGAATCAACATTCTGTACCGATTTTCGGTTGCTTAGACCAAGCGGAAAATGGTGCAAACGACGTAAACGCCGTTTTCTCCATCCCCAAAAGTGGAAAAAGCCGCAGCAACATAAGCCGTAAAATTTTTGCGTTTTGCGGCTTATGTTTTTGCGCCCAAAAAGAGGTGCTGACCTTGTATTATCAGAGGGAACATGGTATACTTTGACTAGAATATGTAATTCTGGCGGTCTGACACACATAAATGATTAGGCAGAATGTTGATTCAGTTTTCGCCGGGAGTATCCCGGCTCTTTTGCTATTCAGGC
>CAUWNE010000085.1:0-5615 GCA_963560095.1 uncultured Dysosmobacter sp.
CCGGGGCCGATACATTGACCAGATCCGTCATGGGCCGGATCGTCTTGTCTTGCAGGTGTCCCTTTAGTCCGTTGATCATTTCCGGCCCAGGCTTTGCTCCGTCCGCCATGATGAAAACAATATCCACCGTGCCGGCCTCCTGGTCGCTGGTGGCCACCACATCCCCAATGGCCGGGTTATATGCCTTGGCGTGGTACAGGTAGCCGTCCTCCGGTCCCGCCGTGGAGTATGCGCCGGGTGCCAGGAAAACCCGCTCCGCCAGATCCGCGTCGCTCTCAATCTCCGCCCCGCCCTCTGTGGTGGCGGTATTGGTCACGCTGGCCACATAGGGGACAGGATCCACCATGGTGGACAGCTCCCCGGCAGTCAGGCCGTTTCCCGCGCTCCCGGTTTCGGTGCAGGTGGCCGCCACCTCCACCGCGGTGCTGCCTGGTTTGATTTCTGCGTATTCATCCGTGGCAAAGTACACGGACCCGGAGGAGGCCACCCTGGTTCCCTGCGGGATAGCCGTTGCCGTTTCCCGCTCCGCCGCCAGGGTAAAGCGCAGGGTGCAGGTGGCCGCTGTGGCCGGGTTTCTGGTAACGCCCTTGAAAAGCGCCAGGTTGTCCAGATAGTCGGAATAGCTGTATTTCAGCAGGCTTTGCTTGCCCTGCCGGTCTATGTACTGCATGGCCTGGTAGATCTGCGCCGCCGCGGCGTACAGGATCATGCGGTGGACGCTGGCACGGTCCAGGGACACGGCCACGCCCTGGGCCTGCGTCATGTACGCCTCATAGTCGGCCACCATTTCGCTGCGCACATCCTCCACCGTCTTATTGTCAATAAAGCTGATTTCCGGTGTGTTTTTGATTGCTGACATGTCAGGCACTTGTGATCACCACCTTGGGATAAAATACGCCCTCGCCGCCATGGGTCCATTGGACGGACTGCACCCGCACCTCCGGGATAAATTGGGCCGTCTTTTTCGTGATCTCCGCCGTGTAAAGGCTCTTGGCCACCTCCGGCGGCATGTCCACAAAATCCATGTTGATCCCAAATTCCCGATCCAGCGGCATGGTGCCCTCTCTGGTGGAGTACAGCAGGGCCAGCTTGCGGTCCAGCTCCGCCATGGCGTCAGTGGCAAAAGTGAATTGCAGTTGAAAGTCAAAGGGTGAAATATTCATGCGTATTCCTCCAGCGTGATGGACAGGGCGGCCTTGGCCAGCTCCCCGCGGCTGAATATGGTGGACCAGGTTTCACTCGATCCGGTCAGCCGAAACGGGTTCCTTCCCACCGGCCTGTTGCCGATGATCAGATATTCCGCCGTCCCCGCCTCCACCATGCCCTCCACCGCCTCCAGCACGGACCTGGGGCGCACCCCCAGGCCGGCGGACAGGTATATGGTCAGGCTCACGGTTTGGAGGCCAGGGCCTAAAAACTCCGCCTTTGGCTTTGCGCCCATGGCTTCATGGATGGCCCAGCGCCCGGATGTTTCCCTGGTCATTTCCTGGAGGATCAGGGCGGTTTCGTCGCTCACCTCAAAGACGATTTTCCGCCCCAGCGTTCCAATGGTCACAGCTTACCCTCCTATCCTCACATCAGGGCTGCCGCCCGTCACGGTCCCGCTCCCGCTATGTGCGGTCAGGGTGTCGCCCATGCGGGCCACCGGCTTCCCGTTAATCCGCACCGTCCCGCTCCCGGCGCCCACAGTGCCCTGACTGGATCCGCAGCACCCGTCCCGCTCGGTGGTAATGCTCCCCACCGTAGCGGCGGCCAGGCCGTTGATCCGCACCGTCCCCGAACAGGCCCCGGAGATCTCCCCGCTGAACGGCTCCGGGGCGTGGGGCGGCACATGCCCCATGTGTTCCCCTGCGGTGGTTCCCGCCACCGCGTCGGTTATTCTTGCCGCCTGCGGCATGGCTCCCGCCTCCTTTAGTTCAGGTCAATGGTGGCGCCGTTGATGGTCACCGCTCCGCCGGCCTCAATTTTGATGGCCCCGGCGCATTGGATGGTCAGGGTGCTTCCGTCATACCGGATCATGGCCTCCCCCGGCGTCCGGCCCAGGTCCTTTCGGTACAGGCCCTCCGCGCCCTCCGGGGGTTTGTTATTGCCGGACCAATACCGGCCTAGGACCAGCCCCGCCTCGGTCCCGTTGGATAGGTGCAGCACCATAACGGGATCCCCCACCTTTGGCATGTTGTACTCTGTGCAGAGCATAGGCAGGGGGGCGGTCACGCTGTTGTCCTTGTCGTGGTATACTACCCGCACCAGGCCGGCGGCGTAGTCGATGGATGAAACCTTGCCCACCCTGAAAATTTCATTTGCCATGTAGTCCTCCTCAATCCGCTGTCAGGGCGTTGGCCGCGCTGATCAGCAGGGTGTCCAGCCATGCCAGGGAGGTGTAGGCGGTGGCCCAGTAATCCGGGGAGTTGATCACCCCGGTTTTGGTCAGCACATCCAGCGCCGCGTCCACCGTCGTGATACTTTTCCCGCCCAGATTGACCTTGATCCGGGTTGCCATGTTCAGGATCAACCCGTCCAGGTGCTTCACATCCTTGTAATGGGCCGCCCAATACTCCGGGGAGGCCATGACGCCCACAGCGGCCAGCCGCTCGGTGGCGTCCTTGATCACTTCCTCTGTCATGGCTTCCACCAGGGACAGCTCCAGATCCATGGTGTACCCGATCCCCACATGGTGGGTAATGCTGTCTATGTAATACTTCCCGGACATGCGCCCCAGGCCCACCACCGTGACGCACTGGGAGGCCACCAGCACGGCGTTTCCCGTGATGGTCAGGGACAGGGTGGTGGCGCCGTGGTTCTCCTTGGCCACCGCCGCCTGGATCCGCCGCTCCGCGTCGGCCAGGCTGTCTGCTTTGCCCGATTGTTTCAAGATCCGGCTGCCGGTGCCCACCGTGGCCTTGATCTCCTCCTCGGTGATCGGGTCCGTGTAGGCGTATTCCCCGCCGGTATAGGTCCCGGCCAGGGTCTTTTTCCAGCTCCAGCTCTCCATATCGGTTTCCCGTATGGTCAGCACGGGGTCCTTTTTCTTGTACGCCTCCCGGTCAAATACCACGATTTTTTGGGCGTACACTTTCATGGCGTAGCCGTAAGCGTCGCACAGTTCCATGTAAAAATCACAGTCGGTCTGCCCGGACTGCTCAATGGACTGGATCGTGAAAGGCGTCCCCTCCACATCCCAGGCCAGGGCAATGCCCGCCCGGCTGGCAATCTCTTTCCCGATCTCCTGGACGGTGACCTTTTCCCATGTCTTTGTCCGCTCGGTTTCCCGGAAAGCGCCGTCCGCCGGCACAGACACGGCGGAAACGGTCCCGGTAATGGGCCACCCCGCAAACTCGAAATTGTCCAGGATGAAAAACCCGCAGGGGAGGGCGCGGTTGTCGCCCTCCCGCTCCCAGTCGGAAAGTTTTATGGTGGCCTCCAGCGTATCGCCCGCCAGCGGCAGCCACGCCACCGTCCATTGCCGGTCCCGGTCATGGATCGCAATGTCCAGGCTGTCCGCCTCTCCGCTGGCCGGATCTGTGTAGGTGATCTCCGTGTCCTGGCCCAGCATTTTGCTTTGAACCGCCGCGCCGTTCCAGGTCAGATCCACCGCCGCCCTGCGTGTTTTCATGCTCCCGTCCTCCAGATCGGCAGGTTTTCCGCCTTGTCATCCTCCGGCGGGTCCGGTGTTTGCAGGACCGTCCCCGCCTCAAATACGAAAATATCCAGCAGGGGGAGGTTGTTCTGCATAAGCCAGCCTGTATATGTTTCGCTCCCATATACCTTGTGCGCGATAGCGTCCCAGGCGTCCCCCTGTTGGGTGGTGTAGGTTTTTGCCATGTGCGCACCTCCTTACGCCGGGGCAAACTTTTTGCGCCGTTCCTCGGCTTTCATCTGCTTGTACATCTTTTTGAACTCCGCAAAACTCATGCGGGCAGCTTCCACGGCCTCCTCCTTGGTGGTGTTGCCGTAGAAATTGAACACGGGGGACCACACGATCCGGTCACCGTTTCCGTCCTCCGGGCCGCCTCCGCCTCCCTGCGGCTTCGGCTTGGCCCATTCGTCCAGCAGGGCCGCCAGTTTGGACAGGGGCATGACTGCCTCCGGCTCTCCGCCCTCACCGATCATGGCCAGCGTGGGCGCCGTCGCAATGCCGCCGGCGGCCAGGGCCGGAATAGTCGGGATATTAAAGCCCAGGGTTGTGCCGCCCACTCCCGGCACCCAGTCCGGGATCGTCACGGAAATGCTGTTGATTTTGGAAAGCACCCAGTTGATAGCAGAAATGACCCCATTGATCGGTGCCTTTGCTAGGTTCACGATCATGCCAAACACATTCCCAAAAATGTTGACTATGTTCTGCCAGGCGGCGCTCCAGTTTCCAGAGAAAACATTTTGCACAAATTCAATGATATTTGTGAAAATAGCCTTTACATTTTCAGCGGCTGCCTGTATGCTTTGCCACCATCCCGTGATAAAGGCGGACAGCATGGGAAAGTTAGTCTGAAACGCGGCCACCAGATTGGAAATTGTGGTGGTGACCCAGTTCTGAATATTTCCAAATACCTGTGCTAATTTTGCGCCCAGCTCTGCGGCCTTTGCTTTCACGGTATCCCAATTCTTGTATAGCAGAATACCGATAGCTACCGCCGCTCCGATGGCTGCCACAACGGCCAGGACCGGCAGATTTAGTGCGGTCATAGCTCCAGCCAGGGTAAAGGTGCCCGTTGCGCTGGCTGCGGTTACTACTTTGTAGACCCCCATAACGGCGTTGTACGCAGTCACCGCCAGTTTATACGCCTTATAAGCGGCCACCGCTGTCAATATGCCGGCGGCCAGTGCCAGGATCAGATCCTTGTTTTCGGCAACCCATTTTACCGCCGTTTCTGCCGCCGGAATGATGGTCCCTGTCATGTAGTCCCCGATCTTGCCCAGTCCCTCTTGCACGACGGGCAGGGCCGCCTCTGCCAGTTCTCTGACATACGGCAGAATATTGGTGCCCAGCTCCGTCAAAAAGTTTGCGCCCAGGTTTTTGATCATCTGAATGTCGTATGCCAGCGTGTCGGTTTGCCGCTCAAAGGCGGTGTTTGCCGCGCCCGTGGCCTCGTACATTTCCGCTGTCTTGCTGGTCAGGTTTTCCGCCTGAGTCCCCGCCATGGCCAGCACGGCGGTTTGCGCCTCTACGGAGGAGAACAGCCCGGCAAACGCCAGCTCGTTCCCGCCCACGGATTTTTTCAGGGCCTCCAGTGCCCCTTGCAGGCCCTCGCTTTCCAGCAGGGCTTGCCCGCTCTCATAGCCCATTTTTTTCAGGGCCGCGCTCATGTTCTTGGAGGGCGATAGGAAGCCTTGCATAGTGGCCTTTAGCTGGGTCACCACTTCTGCGGTGGATCCTGTCACGCCTGTTAGGGTGGCCATGGCACCGAAAAGTTGTTCCTGCTCCACGCCCAATGTGCTGGCCAGCGGTATCACTTTTCCCATTGCCGCGGCCAGCTCCGGGAAACTGGTTTGCCCCAGTCGAACGGTGGCAAAAGACAGATCTGCCGCCTTTTGCACGGCCTCCGCCGATGTATCGCCGTAGCCTTTTGTGACCGCGGACAGCAGATTGATACTGTCCGTTGTGGTGGCGTTTCCTGCCG
>CAUWNE010000086.1:0-5612 GCA_963560095.1 uncultured Dysosmobacter sp.
CGGCAGGAAACGCCACCACAACGGACAGTATCAATCTGCTGTCCGCGGTCACAAAGGGCTACGGCGATACATCGGCGGAGGCCGTGCAAAAGGCGGCGGATCTGTCCTTTGCCACGGTTCGGCTGGGACAAACCACTTTCCCGGAGCTGGCGGCGGCCATGGGGAAAGTGATACCGCTGGCCAGCACATTGGGCGTGGAGCAGGAACAGCTTTTCGGCGCCATGGCCACCCTAACGGGCGTAACCGGATCCACCGCGGAAGTAGTGACCCAGCTAAAGGCGACTATGCAGGGCTTCCTTTCGCCGTCCAAGAATATGAGCGCGGCCTTGCAAAGCATGGGCTATGAAAGCGGACAAGCCCTGCTGGAGAGCGAGGGCCTACAAGGGGCGCTGGAGGCCCTGAAAAAATCCGTGGGCGGGAATGAACTGGCGTTTGCCGGGCTGTTCTCCTCCGTAGAGGCGCAAACCGCCGTGCTGGCCATGGCGGGGACTCAGGCGGAAAACCTGACCAGCAAGACAGCGGAAATGTACGAGGCCACGGGCGCGGCAAACACCGCCTTTGAGCGGCAAACCGACACGCTGGCATACGACATTCAGATGATCAAAAACCTGGGCGCAAACTTTTTGACGGAGCTGGGCACCAATATTCTGCCGTATGTCAGAGAGCTGGCAGAGGCGGCCCTGCCCGTCGTGCAAGAGGCCCTGGGCAAGATCGGGGACTACATGACAGGAACCATCATACCGGCGGCGGAAGCGGCGGTAAAATGGGTTTCCGAAAACAAGGATCTGATCCTGGCGCTGGCCGCCGGCATATTGACAGCGGTGGCCGCTTATAAGGCGTATAAGCTGGCGGTGACTGCATACAACGCCGTTATGGGCGTCTACAAGGTAGTAACCGCAGCCAGCGCAACGGGCACATTTACCCTGGCTGGAGCCATGACCGCGCTTAATCTGCCCGTCCTGGCCGTTGTGGCGGCCATCGGCGCGGCGGTAGCTATCGGCGTTCTGCTGTACAAAAACTGGGACACCGTGAAAGCAAAGGCCGCGGAGCTGGGCGCAAAAATAGCGCAGGTGTTCGGAAATATTCAGAACTGGGCCACCACTACCATTTCCAATCTGGTGGCCGCGTTTCAAACAAATTTCCCTATGCTGTCCGCCTTTATCACAGGATGGTGGCAAAGCATACAGGCAGCCGTTGAAAATGTAAAAGCTATTTTCACAAATATCATTGAATTTGTGCAAAATGTTTTTTCTGGAAACTGGAGCGCGGCCTGGCAGAATATTGTGAATATTTTCGGAAATTTGTTCGGGATGATCGTAAATCTGGCAAAAGCACCGATCAACGGGGTCATTTCGGCCATTAACTGGGTGCTGGAGAAGATCAACAGCATTTCCGTGACGATCCCGGACTGGGTGCCGGGCGTGGGCGGCACAACCCTGGGCTTTAATATCCCGACCATTCCGGCCCTGGCCGCCGGCGGTATTGCAACGGCCCCCACACTGGCCATGATCGGTGAGGGCGGAGAGCCGGAGGCGGTCATGCCGCTGTCCAAGCTGGCGGCCCTGCTGGACGAATGGACCAAGCCGAAACCGCAAGGCGGCGGAAGCCCGGAGGACGGCGACGGGGACCGGATCGTGTGGTCCCCTGTGTTCAATTTCTACGGCAACACCACCAAGGAGGAGGCCGTGGAAGCCGCCCGCATGAGTTTTGCGGAGTTCAAAAAGATGTACAAGCAGATGAAAGCCGAGGAACGGCGCAAAAAGTTTGCCCCGGCGTAAGGAGGTGCGCACATGGCAAAAACCTACACCACCCAACAGGGGGACGCCTGGGACGCTATCGCGCACAAGGTATATGGGAGCGAAACATATACAGGCTGGCTTATGCAGAACAACCTCCCCCTGCTGGATATTTTCGTATTTGAGGCGGGGACGGTCCTGCAAACACCGGACCCGCCGGAGGATGACAAGGCGGAAAACCTGCCGATCTGGAGGACGGGAGCATGAAAACACGCAGGGCGGCGGTGGATCTGACCTGGAACGGCGCGGCGGTTCAAAGCAAAATGCTGGGCCAGGACACGGAGATCACCTACACAGATCCGGCCAGCGGAGAGGCGGACAGCCTGGACATTGCGATCCATGACCGGGACCGGCAATGGACGGTGGCGTGGCTGCCGCTGGCGGGCGATACGCTGGAGGCCACCATAAAACTTTCCGACTGGGAGCGGGAGGGCGACAACCGCGCCCTCCCCTGCGGGTTTTTCATCCTGGACAATTTCGAGTTTGCGGGGTGGCCCATTACCGGGACCGTTTCCGCCGTGTCTGTGCCGGCGGACGGCGCTTTCCGGGAAACCGAGCGGACAAAGACATGGGAAAAGGTCACCGTCCAGGAGATCGGGAAAGAGATTGCCAGCCGGGCGGGCATTGCCCTGGCCTGGGATGTGGAGGGGACGCCTTTCACGATCCAGTCCATTGAGCAGTCCGGGCAGACCGACTGTGATTTTTACATGGAACTGTGCGACGCTTACGGCTACGCCATGAAAGTGTACGCCCAAAAAATCGTGGTATTTGACCGGGAGGCGTACAAGAAAAAGGACCCCGTGCTGACCATACGGGAAACCGATATGGAGAGCTGGAGCTGGAAAAAGACCCTGGCCGGGACCTATACCGGCGGGGAATACGCCTACACGGACCCGATCACCGAGGAGGAGATCAAGGCCACGGTGGGCACCGGCAGCCGGATCTTGAAACAATCGGGCAAAGCAGACAGCCTGGCCGACGCGGAGCGGCGGATCCAGGCGGCGGTGGCCAAGGAGAACCACGGCGCCACCACCCTGTCCCTGACCATCACGGGAAACGCCGTGCTGGTGGCCTCCCAGTGCGTCACGGTGGTGGGCCTGGGGCGCATGTCCGGGAAGTATTACATAGACAGCATTACCCACCATGTGGGGATCGGGTACACCATGGATCTGGAGCTGTCCCTGGTGGAAGCCATGACAGAGGAAGTGATCAAGGACGCCACCGAGCGGCTGGCCGCTGTGGGCGTCATGGCCTCCCCGGAGTATTGGGCGGCCCATTACAAGGATGTGAAGCACCTGGACGGGTTGATCCTGAACATGGCAACCCGGATCAAGGTCAATCTGGGCGGGAAAAGTATCACGACGGTGGACGCGGCGCTGGATGTGCTGACCAAAACCGGGGTGATCAACTCCCCGGATTACTGGGCCACCGCCTACACCTCCCTGGCATGGCTGGACACCCTGCTGATCAGCGCGGCCAACGCCCTGACAGCGGATTGAGGAGGACTACATGGCAAATGAAATTTTCAGGGTGGGCAAGGTTTCATCCATCGACTACGCCGCCGGCCTGGTGCGGGTAGTATACCACGACAAGGACAACAGCGTGACCGCCCCCCTGCCTATGCTCTGCACAGAGTACAACATGCCAAAGGTGGGGGATCCCGTTATGGTGCTGCACCTATCCAACGGGACCGAGGCGGGGCTGGTCCTAGGCCGGTATTGGTCCGGCAATAACAAACCCCCGGAGGGCGCGGAGGGCCTGTACCGCAAGGACCTGGGCCGGACGCCGGGGGAGGCCATGATCCGGTATGACGGCAGCACCCTGACCATCCAATGCGCCGGGGCCATCAAAATAGAGGCCGGCGGAGCGGTGACCATAAACGGCGCCACCATCGACCTGAACTAAAGGAGGCGGGATCCATGCCGCAGGCGGCAAGAATAACCGACGCGGTGGCGGGAACCACCGCCGGGGAACACACGGGGCATGTGCCGCCCCACTCCCCGGAACCGTTCAGCGGGGAGATCTCCGGGGCGTGTTCGGGGACGGTGCGGATCAATGGCCTGTCCGCCGCTACGGTGGGGAGTATCACCACCGAGCGGGACGGGTGCTGCGGGTCCAGCCAGGGCGCCGTGGGCGCCGGGAGCGGGACGGTGCGGATCAACGGGAAGCCAGCGGCCCGCACGGGTGACGCCCTGACCGCGCACAGCGGGAGCGGAACCGTGACGGGCGGCAGTCCCAATGTGAGGATAGGAGGGTAAGCTGTGACCATTGGAACGCTGGGGCGGAACATCGTCTTTGAGGTGAGCGACGAAACTGCCCTGATCCTCCAGGAAATGACCAGGGAAACCTCCGGGCGCTGGGCCATCCATGAAACCATGGGAGCAAAACCAAAGGCTGAGTTTTTAGGCCCTGGCCTCCAGGCTGTAAACCTGACCATATACCTGTCCGCCGGCCTGGGGGTGCGCCCCCGGTCCGTGCTGGAGGCGGTGGAGGGCATGGTGGAAGCAGGGGCGGCGGAATATTTGGTTATCGGCAACAGGCCGGTGGGGAAAAATCCGTTTCGGCTGACTGGATCAAGCGAAACCTGGTCCACCATATTCAGCCGCGGGGAGCTGGTCAAGGCCGCCCTGTCCATCACGCTGGAGGAATACGCATGAATATTTCACCTTTTGATTTTCAACTGCAATTCACTTTTGCCAATGACGCCATGGCGGAGCTGGACCGCAAGCTGGCACTGCTGTACTCCACCAGGGAGGGAACCATGCCGCTGGATCGGGAATTTGGGATCAACATGGATTTTGTGGACATGCCGCCGGAGGTGGCCAAGAGCCTTTACACGGCGGAGATCACGAAAAAGACGGCCCAATTTATCCCGGAGGTGCGGGTGCAGTCCGTCCAATGGACCCATGGCGGCGAGGGCGTATTTTATCCCAAGGTGGTGATCACAAGTGCCTGACATGTCAGCAATCAAAAACACACCGGAAATCAGCTTTATTGACAATAAGACGGTGGAGGATGTGCGCAGCGAAATGGTGGCCGACTATGAGGCGTACATGACGCAGGCCCAGGGCGTGGCCGTGTCCCTGGACCGTGCCAGCGTCCACCGCATGATCCTGTACGCCGCGGCGGCGCAGATCTACCAGGCCATGCAGTACATAGACCGGCAGGGCAAGCAAAGCCTATTGAAATACAGCTATTCCGACTACCTGGACAACCTGGCGCTTTTTAAGGGCGTTACCAGAAGCCCGGCCACGGCGGCAACCTGTACCCTGCGCTTTACCCTGGCGGCGGAGCGGGAAACGGCAACGGCCATCCCGCAGGGCACCAGGGTGGCGTCCTCCGGGTCCGTGTACTTTGCCACGGACGAATACGCGGAGATCCCACCGGGCAGCACCGAGGTGGAGGTGGCGGCCACATGCACCGAAACCGGAACCGCCGGAAACGGCCTGACCGCCGGGGAGCTGTCCGCCATGGTGGATCCCGTCCCCTATGTGGCCAGCGTGACCAATACCGCGACCACGGAGGGCGGGGCGGAGATCGAGAGTGACGCGGACCTGGCGGAGCGGGTTTTCCTGGCCCCTGGCGCCTATTCCACGGCGGGACCGGAGGACGGCTACCTGTACCACGCCAAGGCGTACAGCCCGGCCATTGGGGATGTGGTGGCCACCAGCGACCAGGAGGCCGGAACAGTGGACATTGTTTTCATCATGGCGGATGGAGCAAAGCCTGGGCCGGAAATGATCAACGGGCTAAAGGGCTATCTGCAAGACAAGACGATCCGGCCCATGACGGATCTGGTCAATGTATCGGCCCCGG
>CAUWNE010000087.1:0-5582 GCA_963560095.1 uncultured Dysosmobacter sp.
CCGGTTCTCAAACTGCCGGATTTTCTTCTTTCCGTCCTCAATCTCGGCTTGCAGCTCCTCGCGGGTTTTGTCATGGTTAGTCGCTCCTTTCCGCTCATAGGTATAGAAAAAGGACCGTCGATTTTCTCGGCTGCCCCTTTGAAAAATATTAAATTGATGGTGTGTTACTTAGCTGTAAAAATGCAAGTTTCATATAAAAAGCTGAATTAAGAAAATTGCGAAAAGGTGCGCTGGGTAATAGATATAGAAAAACCATTTTGAAATCTTGAGGTTGGACTTTGTATGAATGTAAATTAACGGCAAAGCCAACAATGCAAAAATCTCAAATCCTACGGCATGACCGCCTATTTTAAGTGCAAGCGGGTCTTCCATATATCCATTCAGCGAAGGCAGGTAGGAAAGCGTATAAAGAATAGCCCCTAACCATGGCTTATTTCTGCAAAGATAGAAAATCATCATCAGAATAAGCCCTGTCATAGCGTAATCAAAATTGACTACATTCAACAGAATAATTCCTGCTATAAACAGCCACCACTTTTTCTCCTTAAAGCCCCATGTGGCTGCAAGGCTCACTATTAAAGTGAAGAAAATATTCAGATTGAAAATGTTCCCGACAATATCATCTGAATTGAAAGCTAAAATCCAAAACGGTTGTGAGATTAAAGCAAATGCTCCTAAACGAAGCAGATATTTTTTTTATCGTGAGTATATAACATACCCACTGTTAAACAGTAGCAAAAAAGCGGGAAAGCAATTCTTCCTATCCAACGAAAAACTGGATATTCCGGGAAGAAAGCGCCTCCGATATGGTCTACTGTCATAGCAATAATTGCTATCAGTTTAATTAGGTTTGTGTCAAGATTTGTCTTTAGTCGTTGTTCTTGCATACTTAAAAAGCTCCTTACTGGGTATAGCGTATCGCAACTAACACACACCAGCTAAGCATTTTATCATTTCGACATGGAAATGTCAAAAAGGTATTAAGTCATTTTAGCCTGGAAGCAGGCTGCCGAAATGGGGAACTGCTACGCCGCCTACCGGCTGGGAAAGCTGTGCTTCGAAGGAAAAGCGATCCCAAAGAATGTACCCGGAGCGGTGGACCACCTCACCGCCTCTGCCGAACAAGGCAATCCGTTCGCACAGTATGTGTATCTCGACGGACGGGAGGTTCCGCAGGACCTGGATCAAGCCTGGGACTGGTTCTCTGCGGCGGCGGAACAGGGAAACGAGTACGCCCAGTTCTTCCTGGCGCACTTCAATGACACACAGTCCTCATATGCTTCTGGCCACCACCAAGCAGCTTCACCCCCTGGGGCAGATCTTCCAGGATAGCTCCGTGCCGCCTACCGCCCCGGTGGGATATGGCGTGGACCGAAAGCTGCTCCGAAAGATCAGGGCGAAGAAGATCGCCATGGGACACAGGCCGGACAACCATGAAGTTCCTGAACTGAATCAGAGCGGCATGGGGGGCATGACAGGGTATTGATAGGACCGGAGGATGGTATCACATTTTGATACCATCCTCCAAAACCGCCAAATGATAAATCTTTGATAACTCTGCGCATTTGCTGTGGCTATTTTCCGTTTCTGTGGTATGGTGTGTTGCTGACAAGGAGAGGAGGTACACACCATGCGAGAAACACTGGAAGACCTGTACTACGGGAACATCACGCCATACGACCGCCAGATCCGTTCCGGCACATCCCTGATGAAAGCGATGGAGCAGTCTCAGGAGTGCGAGGAGCAACTCACCAAACTGCTGGAGGGCGAAGCCCACAGTCTGTTGCTGCGGCTCATCAACGCGGAGAACGAGATTGGAAGTACGCTGGCTCTGGAGAATTTCATTCTGGGCTTCCGTCTGGGAGCGCGTCTGATCCTGGAAGCGCTGGACGAAGACGATGGCAGTCTGGTGGAACTGCTCCGCGGAGATAAACGGAGGGAGGGACAAGGATGACCACGAACCAACTGCCCATCCGCCAGTGCCGCCACTGCGGTAGTGACAATCTTGGACTGGGCTGGCAGCACGGCGAGGGGATCGTTACCTTCAAGAAGCACGGCATTCTGGGCAACCGGATGCGCTGCCTGATCTGCCGCCGCTGCGACGCGGTGCTGTTTCAGTGGGTGGCGGAACCCCATAGGTTCCCACCTATCCGGTAGGCCACGCAAGTCCTGCGATGCAAATCAAAGATAAAAAACCTCGGAGGTGAAAACTACAATGGCAAAGCGACGACCATCCGGTGACGGAATGGTCCGCAAGCGGGAGGATGGCCGTTGGGAGGGTCGCATCGTCATCGGCCACAAGGAAAACGGCAATCCCATCTTCCGCTACATCTACGCCGACACCCAAAAAGAGCTGACTGCCAAGCTCCGGCAGAATATCACCGCCTATCAAGGTGTGGATCTGACGGAGGAGTGCAGGATGACACTCTCAGAGTGGCTGGATCGGTGGCTGGATCAGATGGTAGCCATCCTCCGCCCCAGCACGCTGGAACACTACCGCAGTGACATGGAGCACTACGTCAAACCGTATCTGGGCCAAAAGAAGCTCACCCAGATCACCGCTTCTGATTTAAGAAAACTGTATGACGATCTCAAAAAGCAGGGCCGAGTCCATCCCCGCCCCGGCCAGAGCCGTGGGCTATCCACCACCACCGTCCACGGCATCCATACCACCCTGCACCATGCGCTGAAATCCGCGGTAGACCAACGGCTACTGCCCCACAATCCTGCCGACCATGTGGAGCCACCCAAGGTGGTCCACAAATCCATGACCATCCTGAATGAGGAACAGCTGGATACCTTTCTGGCGGCAGTAGAGCAGGACCCCATCTGGAAGAACTTCTTCTACACAGAGCTGACCACCGGCCTGCGGTTGGGCGAAATCTGCGGACTGATGTGGTCTGACTTTGATGCCAAGAAAGGGACACTGAGTGTCAACCGAACCATCCACAAGGAAAAGGGTGGGCGTCTGGTGACCGGCGACACCAAGACCTACGCCGGAACCCGAACCATCGTCCTGCCAGACAGCACTGCGGAATTGCTGCGGGGCCGCAAAAAGAATTCCTACTCCGTCTGGATCTTTCCTAACCCGCTCAAACCAGAAGCGCCTATGAACCCCAGCACCGCATACCGACAGTTGAAAGCGATCCTGACGGAAAACAGTCTGCCTGACCTCCGCTTCCATGATCTCAGGCACACTTTTGCCACCCACGCGCTGGCCAACGGAGTGGATGCCAAGACCCTCTCTGGAATTCTGGGCCATACCAAGGCCAGCTTCACGGTGGACACCTACACCCACACCACCACAGATATGCACAAAAAGGCCGCTGAAATTGTTGGCGGCTTCCTAACGGACTACCTGGGAGAGGAGATGGCTCCATGGCAAAGCACAAAAACCGCGGCGACGGCAGTCTCCACCTGAGAAAAGACGGACGCTGGGAAGGCCGGTATGTAGTTGGCTACGATGACAAGGGCCTGCCGGTCACCAAAAATGTTCTCGCCAAAACCAAGTCGGAGTGTGCGGCAAAGCTGGCACAGCTCCGGGAAACACTGAAAGAGCCTGTGCCGGAGCAGCCCAAACCCGGAATCTTGCTGGCCGATTGGCTGGACCTCTGGTATCAAGGGTACAAGAAACCGAATCTCCGCCCCAATACTCAGATGTCCTATGAACGGCGAATTTACCAACACATAACCCCTGCTCTGGGACAAATCCAGCTGGACAAGCTGACCACCGCAGACATTCAGAAATTCTACGCCGATCTCAAGAAAAATGGCCGGTTGCTTCGCACCGAACTCTATGGCGAAGGTCTCTCCGACCAAACGGTTCGAGGCATTCACACCACCCTCCACGCCGCGCTGGACAAGGCCGTGGAGGAAAATCTGATCTTCCGAAATCCTTCAGATGGATGTCAACTCCCCTCTGCCAAGCCCAGGGAAATGAAGGTCCTGACGCCTGAGGAAATTCAGCGGCTACTGATCCAGGCCAGAGAGGATGGCTGCTATGAACTGCTCCTGCTGGAACTGGCCACCGGACTACGCCGTGGTGAAATCTGTGCCCTCCAGTGGAATGACCTGGATCTCAAAACCGGGGCACTCCAAGTGGAACGGCAGGTCCACCGGGTGCGAGGGGAACTGGTGGTATCTCCTCCAAAAACCAAGGCAGGGCGACGCACGGTACTCCTCCCTCCCCCAGTCCTGAATGTACTCAAAGTCTATCGGACCACTTCAACTTCCCGGTGGATGTTCCCCTCGCCAATCAAGGAGGACTCCCCCATGGACCCCGCGGCAGTGCGAAAGCGGCTGTCCACTGTGCTGAAACGGGCCGACTGCAAAAGACTCCGCTTTCATGATTTACGCCACACCTTTGCCACCGCTTCCCTGGAGCACGGTATGGACGTCAAGACCCTTTCGACCATCATCGGCCATGTGTCCAGTAGCACTACCCTGAATATCTACGCCCATGTGACGAGCGAGATGCAGAGGACTGCCGCCGCTAAGATCGACCGTGGGATCGCCAAAAGTGAAGCCGCCCAAGAGGTTGACACGGCGCCAAGAAACCCGCCACCCTCCACCTTCCAGCCCTACAAGGGCCAGCGCCGCAAGCCCGGCACCGGCTGTATCAGCCAGATCAATGACCACCTGTGGGAAGGCCGTTACTCTCCCATCGTCAATGGAAAGCGTATGGCCCGCAATGTCTATGCCTCCACCGAAGAAGAATGTGAGGAGAAGCTTGCCGAGCTGATTCGGGAGATGAAGCAGGAGATTGCTTCGATGAAAGCACAGGAAAAGGCAAGCTAAAAAAGCAACGGGCCTCCGGAGGTAAAACACCTTCGGAGGCCCATTTTTCTCTGTCTGTGGCTTGTTCTGTGGTCAAAGCCGTGATCTCAAATTTCAAGCAAGCCAAAAAGTCACGAAAAGCAAAATAAAACCGCCCTTTTCGCTTGAAAAGGGCGGTTTTTATGGAGCTGCTATCCGGATTTGAACCGGAGACCTCATCCTTACCAAGGATGCGCTCTACCGACTGAGCTACAGCAGCATAAATGGCGACCCGGAACGGGCTCGAACCGTCGACCTCTAGCGTGACAGGCTAGCGTTCTAACCAACTGAACTACCGGGCCATTTATGGCTCGACTGCTATATTATATCACATACAACCGGCGTTGTAAAGTCTTTTATGGCAGGGGCAGAAGGATTCGAACCCTCGGCACGCGGTTTTGGAGACCGCTGCTCTACCAGCTGAGCTATACCCCTAAATCGCATGAAGCTTTCCCATCAGGCGATGACCAAACATGGTGGGCCTTCAGGGACTCGAACCCAGGACCGACCGGTTATGAGCCGGCTGCTCTAACCAACTGAGCTAAAGGCCCGTGGCAGTTTCTAAGAGAAATATTGCCGCCACCACAGTGGCGGCAATACCATGGCTCCCCCAGTTGGACTCGAACCAACGACACCGCGGTTAACAGCCGCGTGCTCTACCGACTGAGCTATGGAGGAATATTTCAGGTCCCAGCTCTATTGAGCTAAGACCTGTGTTGGCACTACCTATCTTCCCGGGCCGTCGCCAGCCAAGTATTGTCGGCAGA
>CAUWNE010000088.1:0-5420 GCA_963560095.1 uncultured Dysosmobacter sp.
CCCCGTCCTATGATGAAAATTATTCCATCAAGACCAAGCGGGCGCTGATCGAGGGGTCCCTGTTGTTTTACACACAGATGGGCACCCCGGCGGCGGTCAACCGGATTATTGAAACCATCTTTGAAACCGGGTACATCGAGGAGTGGTACGAGTATGACGGCGATCCGCACCATTTCCGGGCCTATGTGGGGGACGGCGGAGAGGTAGGGCCGGGAGAGCTGGAGGAGTTCCGGCGGGTCCTGGCCTCTGTCAAGCGCCTTTCCTCCTGGCTGGATGATATTATCACCATTTCACAGATGGATCCGGCGGCCCTGACCATCACGGGCGCCATGGGGCGGGGCTACATGTCCACCGCTCTGCCGGCGGTGCCCATGGACTACGGCATGGAGGCCCCGATCCGAGCGGGCGGGGTTTTCGGAACCATCACACAGACCGCCATACCGGCGGCGGAGTAAGAGGAGGCAACCATGTTTTACGGATTTGTCATTACAGAGGCCGGCAACAATCTGCTGGCCAAAATGGTGGCCGGCGATAAGCTGACCATTACAAAGGTGGTCATGGACAAGGGCACGGCGGAGAGCGCGGAGGCCGCCCGGAAGCTGACCGCCCCCATTGACCCAGGACCCAACGGAACCAGCACCGTGCCAACGGTGGAGGGTGCCGCCGTCAACATGCTGGTGGAATACCGCAGCGACCTGAACGGCGGATTACAGGAGGGTTTCTGGATCGGCGGTTTTGCCGTGTTCGGCAAGGTAGAGAACGGGGGCGAAACCATGATCTATTATGGGTCCCTGGGAGAGCAAAAGCAGTATGTGAGCGCCTATGTGGAGGGAACCGCCCCGGATGTGCGCCGCTACCCCGTTTCCATCACCGTGACCGCCGGCGTGGAGGTGGAGGTGTCCTACCCTGCGGAGGCGTGGATGACCGCCGAGGATGTGGCGGAATACTTCAACCAGACCCTAAAGCCAGACCTGGAGGAGAGCCTGGACGGGTTGATCCAGGAACACGACAAGAACCCCAACGCCCACAACGGTGCCCTAAAAGATAAGCAGGACGCCATCAAGGTGGAGGGCCTGCTGAAAGGGACCAAGACCACCGGCGAGGGCGGGGACACCTACAAGGTGGGCGCGGCCAAGCCGGGGACGGATTACCAGCAGCCCACCAATACCCTGCCGGCGGCAGAGGAAATGACCACGCAGGACTACATCCCGTTTGTGAACCATGAAACCGGCCAGCACATGCGGGCCACCCTCCAGAGCTTGAAAGAGGCCATCGGTGTGCAAAGCCCCACCATCAAGGTGACCACCTGCGAGGGCGCCGCCGTGACCTGTTCGGACGGTGTGACCACTCTGGAGGGGACCGGATCGACAGAATTTGAATTGCCTAATGTGGGGGACTGGACCGTGACGGCCACCCTAAACGAACAGACCGCCACCCAGCTGGTGGAAGTGAGCGGCGCCCTGCTGTATGAGGTGGACCTGATGATCACCGAGGGGATCGCCGTGACCACGCAGCCGACCAAAAAGAGCTATTACATCGGGGAGGCTTTTGACCCCGCGGGCATGGTAGTAACCGCCACCTTTGCGGATGATACCACCGAGGATGTGACGGACGATTGCACATTCTCCCCCGCCACCATCTCCAAGGACACCACGGCCATCACGGTGAACTATCAGCGGGTCGGGATCAAAAAAACCGCCAGCGTGGCGGTGACGGTGCGGGTGCTGGCCAGCATTGAGATCTCCAACCCGCCCACGAAAACCGCCTACAAGTACGGGGAAGTGTTCAGCCCGGCGGGTATGGCCGTCACGGCCCGCTATACAGACGGCCAGAGCCGGACGGTGACCGGGTACACCTATTCCCCCACCGGCGCCCTGAAATTGAGTGATACCACCATCACGGTTTCCTACACGGAGGGGGATGTGACCAAGACCGCCACGCAGGCCATCACGGTGGCCAAGGTGCTGGACCGGATCGCGGTCACCACGCCCCCCAACCGCACCAGCTACTTTTCCGGTGAGCAGTTCAGCACCGCCGGCATGGTGGTGACTGCCTACTACACCGACGGAAGCAGCGGCGCGGTGACCGGGTACACCTATTCCCCCGCCGGCGCGCTGGCCGCAGGAAATACCACCATCACGGTTTCCTACACAGAGGGCGGCGTGACCAAGACCACCACCCAAGCCATCACGGTGACCACCATCAACACCACGCTAAACTCCAACAGTTGGGCCACGATCAAGGCGGTTTCGGACGCCGGAAAGGGTGATAGTTACTGGGATGTGGGCGACACCAAGACCATCACCATCAACGGGACGGTGCAGGGCTTTACATTCTCCAACCTGTCCATTGCCGTCTTTATCCTGGGTTTCAACCACAACAGCAGCCGAGAGGGCACCAACCGGATCCATTTCCAGATTGGCAAGATCTCCAACAAGCTGGTGGGCCTGTGTGATAACCAATACGGCAGCTATGTGAGCAGTGGATTTTGCATGAACACCAGCCGAACCAACTCCGGCGGATGGAACAACAGTTACATGCGGAAAACTCTACTGGGCAACAGCGGAACCCCCTCCAGCCCCCCGGCCAACACCCTACTGGCGGCCCTGCCGGCGGATCTCCGAGCCGTTATGAAATCTGTGTCCAAGTACAGCGACAACACCGGCGGCGGATCTGATAATGCCGGCTATGTGACGGCCACCACAGACTGGCTTTTCCTGCTGGCAGAGTTCGAGTACCACGGAAAACGGAGCTATGCAAACAGCGCGGAGCAGAATTACCAAAAGCAGTATGACTATTACAAGGCGGGCAACAGCAAGGTGCATTGCAGGCACGACAACACGGGATCGGCGGTCAGTGCGTGGACCCGGTCCGCCAATTCCGGCTACAGCAACGGTTTCTGCCGTGTCGGCACGGACGGCACGCCCTACGACACCGACGCGGACCGTTCAAGGGCGTTGGCCCCCGGCTTTGCCGCCTAATCGCCGCAGCATATCCGGCCCCAATCCCGTCCCGCGGAAGCGGGCGGGATGACCGGAGCGCAGAAACCAAGAGAGGAGGACACCACCGTGTCCGTTTTGAAAGAGAAGCGCACCACCAGCAAGGCGGAATATGTGAATACCGCCAACCAGATCTATGTGAACACCGTGGATTTCCTTTCGCGGCTGTCCGCCCGATATTCCCGGCTGATCGCAGCGGGCACCGCCCACCTGGCCGGCCAGGTCATGGACCACGCCGAGCAGGCAAACAAGATCTTTCCATCCGACGCACAGAGAAAGGAACTGCGGAAAATGCACCACCTGGAGGCCCTGTCCGCCCTGTCTGCCCTGGATGTGCGCCTGACCCACTGTTATGAAATCCTGTACTGCAACCCGCAGGGCGCTTTCACAGATAACAGGGGCAAGAGCGTGGCCCCCAAGGAGGCCATGGAGCGGCTGGACCGCATGTCCCAGGAGCTGGGAGATCTGATCAACCAGGAGGAAACCCTGCTGCGGAATATCATGGAGAGCGACAAGAAACGAAAATAGGTCATAATTGGGTGTATTTCTGAACAAGTGCCGTGCGGCAGGGCGACACTCCGGCGGCGGTCAATGCGTGGACCCGGTCCGCCAATTCCGGCAACAGCAACAATTTCTGCCTTGTCAACACGGACGGCACGCCCAACAACAACAACGCGGACGCTTCAAGGGCGTTGGCCCCCGGATTTTATAGAAGTGGGTTGAAAGCGGACGCCAGGCGCGTCTCGAACCCGTATAAAAGGAGAAATGCTTCCCTGGGTAAAATCCCTAAAACTGCCCACTGACAGCCTTACACGGACGCTGCTTGCATGGCGGGGTATTGCGCTATCCCCGTTTCATGTGTCGGGCCAAAGTAGTTTAGACGCGCACCAACAAGACAGCTATGCGGAGGGCGAATACTTTTTATTATGACCAGCGAGGAGCGCCGGGAGGCGCGATACAAACGCCGACAGGCGCGGCGGAGAAGAAACAGACAGGCCCGCAGCGACAGCCTGGGCGGACTGAAAGGCGTATTCAGCTACCATAAAACATTTTGGTACGGGAAAAAGTGTTGCAATGGCGTGCGCTGGAAAGGATCCACCCACAACTTTGAACTGCACCTGTTTTCCGGCACAGCAAAGAGCCGCCGTAAGATCATGGACAGAACATGGAAACCGGGGAAAACGGTCCGCTTTCCAATGAAGGAGCGGGGAAAGTCGAGGATCATTGACGCGCCGCACATCAAAGACCGGCAGATCCATAAGGTTTTCACCAAGGAGGTGCTGGCACCGCTCTACTGCCCCAGCATGATCTACGACAACGGGGCCAGCCAAAAGGGAAAGGGCCTGCACTTCCATTACCAGAGGTTAAAGGAACAGCTGCGCTGGCATTACCGGCGGCACGGGAGGCAGGGCGCCATAAAGCTGGCGGATTTTCACCACTTTTTCCCGGACGCGCCCCACGCGCTGCTGTACGAACGGCACCGGCGCCTGATCCTGGACCCGGATCTGCGGGCGCTGGCGGATCTGATGGTGGCCACGGTGCCGGGAGAGGTGGGCATGTACCTGGGCGTGGAGCCAAGCCAGCAGGAAATGGTGGCCCTGCCCTCCTATCTGGACAACTGGATGAAATGCCAGCTGTCCCTCCACGGCATGGGACACTATATGGACGATTACAACGCAATCCTGGAGAGCGCGGAGCAGGCGGAGGAGGTCCTGGAGGCCATGATCCGCAGGGCGGAGGAAAAGGGGCTGACGATCAACCGGAATAAATGCCATGTGATCAGCCTGGACAAGCCTTTCCGTTCCTGCAAAGCCAAGTTTCAAATTTTGCCCAGCGGGCGGATCATCACACACGGGTGCAGGGACGGCATGAAGCGGGCGCGGCGGAAAATGCGATATTTCCGCCAACAGGTGGACGCCGGGGAAAAGACCGTGGCGCAGGTGGCGGAGTGGCTGAAAGGCCCAATCGCCTACTATGAACAATTCAACGACCATGGGCGGGTGCTGAAACTGCGCCGCCTGTATTATGCCCTGTTCATCAAGGACAGGAAAACCGAGGAGGAAATAGCATGTATCGGATTGTAAAAGACGGGGCTGAGCTGGCGCTGATCGAGGCCCCCAATTATGTGCGGCGGGCCGGAAACAGGTGCTTTGTGCTGTGCCAGGAGGCGGAGGCCGCGGGGATTGCCTATAACGGGACCGTGTACCACCTGCTGGGCCGGGAGGACCTGGAGGGCGCGGAGAGCGTGATCCTGGAGGCGGCGGACGCAGGCGCGGAGATCCAGACCACCAGGGAAAGCGCGGCCCAAAACGCCAAACTGTCCGGCCAACTGTCCGCTGCGGCCCGCCTGTATGTCCAGGCGGCCACGGATGTGCCGGACGAAACGGCGCTGGAAATGCCGGATCTGTTCAAGACCTGGGA
>CAUWNE010000089.1:0-5143 GCA_963560095.1 uncultured Dysosmobacter sp.
TCATGGAGGACAACGACGACGTGCAGAACGTCTGGCACAACTGGGAGCAGGAGTAGTTTAACTTTTCCAACAGAAAACAAGCTGATTTTCAAGAGAATAACAGATTTTTACAACTGAATTTTTTCGCTTGCGACATACATCAATTCTGTTGCGACATACATTTACCCTCCAATTGCGACATACAAAAGGAGGAAAAACAATGAAGATCAGCGTTGCAAAAAGAGAGTATCTCACAGAGATTGAGGTTAGGAAGTTCACTCTTAAAACGATTAAGAGTTATCGGAATAACCTTAATCTCTTTTTGCGTTTCTGCGAGGAAGAAGCGCGGATTTCGTAGGTTGAGGAATTGACCTTATCCGTGGTGCGGCAGTTCTCCCTTTACATGAGCGGAAAGGGGAGAAAGGGCAGCTACATCAACGGACTTTTGAAAGTCGCAAAGGCGTTTATTCAATACTGCTATGATGAGGGGTATGGCGGCTTCAACACAAGGAAAAACTTCAAGTGGTGCAAGCAGGACAAGACTGTTATCATGGCGTTTAAGCCGTCCGACGTGCGCCGTATACTTCAATCCTGCAAGGGATATGATTTCCTGCAAGTGCGGGACGCGGCTGTTCTGACGGCTTTATTTGAGACTGGCATCCCTTGTTGGGAGTTATGCTGCATCCAAAAGAAAGACATACATGAAGACTTTATCATCATCAACGGCAAAAACCATAAACAGCGCGTCGTGCCGATTACTCCGGTTTTAAGAAAAGCCATGATGGAAATACGATAATTGCGCGGCGGATTACTTCACCTTGAAGAACATTGACGATTATTATTTTCTGTCCTTTCACGGGCGGCAGTTGACAAATTAGGCGGGTGAACACATCATTAAACGCCACGGAGAGAGGATAAGCGGTATTCATGTTTCTCCGCATACTTGCCACCATTTCTTTGCCCAGCAGCAGATCAAAATTGGGACAGACCTTTACACGATCTCCCGCCTGTTGGGACATAAAAATATCCAGATCACGCAAACCTATTTGAACAGCTTGCGGGATGATGATATTATCCAGATCGCAAAAAAAAAGAGCGTTTTAATGCGTATGTGATTGACGGCGGCGGAGGTCACGGAATATCACGGAACAAATAAAAGGGGCAGCAGCGTCAAACGCTGTTGCCCCTTTCCAGTAGGTCAGATAATGTAATTGTGTGGGCGGCGGGATTGGTGGTGAATTTCCGCCAGTTTGCCGCCGTGGGTATCTGATAATTGAGCGGCGGGCGGTGTGTGCGTATCAATTTGCCCTCTTTTGCTCATATTTCTCCTTCAATCATGGAGGCGGGAGCCGTTGCACAGTACATGAGCGAAAACCGTATGGTATGCCCACACTGCGCGGCCTCCGCCAGTATCTTGTGTTTATGTTCATTTGGAGCGGCAAGTTGTGTGCAGTGCTGAGCCATGCGCTGTAACATATTCTTGCTCTTGCCGGTGTAGACGATTTTGCCATCCAACAGAATAACATAAATACCCGCCCGCTCGAACTAAGGAGTTAATCCCTTGCGCTTTAAGGATTGGTACATTCGTTTTTCAAAATTCAAAATGTCCCTCCGTGGGCGGCTCAAACGTGGGGTATTCACAGTTTGCATCATAGCGCAGAAACGCCCAGAGATTATAGTCGGCAGCCATTAATTCACTGTAAGTATTTGCATTTTTGTCAGTGAAAACGTAATCTATAATCTCGTTTACGCGGTTTGTCATCTCTTTTTCTGTCATAATTTCTCCTTATCAAAGCTGAAACTTTGGAGCGGGAGAACTTGTTTCTCCCCGCCAGTATTTAATATTATTTCGGTAAAAATTTTGTGTAAAATCAAAATGAGGTTATATAGTGGACAGATTGAAATCATCTCAAAGGGGCAGGGTATGTTTCGTGAACACCAAAAACGTGTGACACGGAGGCGGAATTGTGTGGGCATCACCAGCACGAAGCAGATTTTTGAGTTCACCGCCTCCGTTCCAGTAAAATCCTTTTGAAATCGTTTCGTTTTAGCAGAAATGCAGGAGAAACCAACAAGGATATGAAAGAACATTTGCGAAAACGATACAATTTCAGCAGAAACTGAGCATGTTCCGCAAGAACATAATCGTTTCTGCTTGAATTTTACCGTAAACATAGAGAAATCAATAATTTGTAAGAAATTTCTACAAAATACTTGACAGAATATATATAATAAAGCGTATGAATATTTGCTGATTTTCATAAATTTTTGTTATTTAGGAGTAAAACTTATACGTATCATTCTGGACACTGAAAAAGGTCGTATCATTCTCCCGAAATCTTTCTTTCCTTGGTTGGATAAGATTAATAAAATTCTTGCTGACAGCGGTGTTGAAGAAAAGCTGACCGCCGAGAGCTATGTTCGCCGAGAGTTTGAGAAAGCCATGAAAGAAACTATGCTCCGCGCCGAGGACAAGGTCGATAAATAAAGGCAACAAAAGGAACGCACGTCACACAGCAGGAAAAGGAAAAGATGTGGCAGCTTTACCGAGAGGGAACCAGTTTCGTCAAGGTCGGAAAGAGACTGCGCAGAAGTCCGGACACCGTTTCCCGCTATGTGAGTGAATACGAAGCCGCAGTAAGCGCGGCGGGGCATGTATTGAACGCACAACGTACATAAATGCAACTATCTTAAAAGTGAGGGAAAAACTATGGCATTTTTTAGCTTGAAAGCAACTTGCGCTATTTGTGGTAAAGAAGTTGGCTTAAATCGTTTTAGAATTGGTAAAACCACCTCCGGCAAAGATATTTGGAAGTGTATGGAATGCACCCAGAAGGGTGGTCTTCTCAATATCAACTATGAAACTGGCAAGATAACTTTCATCGACAACAAGGAGACTGAAACCCGCATGAAGTGCAACGCTTGTGGTCATGTATACTGCTACACATTTGAGGATTTGCAACGAAACGAAAAGTTAGCAAAGGGCGCTGTTATAGACAGTCTGCTTGGTGTGGGTGAGGCAGTTGGCGGAACTCGACTTGGCTCTCAAGTCGCAACTGCTAAGGCTGACAGTAAGATGAACCCAATTGTTGACTACACAAAATGTCCCCATTGCCATTCGGCTGATGTAAAGGCTTTAACAAAGGAAGAATGGGAAATTGAAAGTGCAAAGCAAACACAGACGGCATCTGCACCTGCGTCTTCCGCCGATGAAATTAAAAAGTTCAAGGAATTGCTTGACATGGGTGTTATCACACAGGAAGAGTTTGATGCAAAGAAAAAGCATCTGTTAGGTCTGTAATTGCACATCATTAAAGGAGCGGGGCGCGTGTCCCGCTCTTTTTCCATCTGTTCGCAAGAGTACACCTTTACGAACACGAAAAACGCACCTGTTTTTCTGTTATATTCGTAAATATATTGATATTTATGAATATTTATGATAGAATACGAACAGATAGAACAAAGGGGGACGCAACGTGGACAGCCGCACTTACTGCTACGCCAGAGTGTCGAGCAAGGAACAGAACCTTGACCGCCTGAGCCGCAACGAGTGCGACATTCACAACGAACTGCGCTTCTTTAAGGAGAACGGCATCCGCTTGAAAGTCATTGACCTCCCCACCACCATGATGGAACTGCCAGAGGGGTAGGAGTGGGTTTTTGAGATGGTCAACAACATTCTAATCGAAGTGTTGGAAACGATCGCAGAGCAGGAGCGGGAAACCCTTCGCAAGTGACAGGCCGAGGGCATCAAAGCCGCAAAGCCGAACGGCAAGAAGTTAGGCCGTCCCGTGCTCACTTTCCCTGCAAATTGGGATAGCGTTTATGCTTCTTGGAAAGCGGGGGAGATCACCGCAAAGACCGCCATGGAGCAGACAGGAACAAAGAGAACGAGTTTCTATAAACTCGTCGGCATAATGGAAAAAGGAAAATAATCATGTTTGTAGTCATTGATATGTTATTCTTTATTGCGGCCTTTGTGGGCGTTTTAGTTTGGTTTTATTATACAAATGTTCCTCTATCTGATATTTGGGCAAGGAGAATAGAGGTGTTTGGATATATATTGTTGGTTGTCGTTGCAATATGGGCGTTTGCAATAAAAAATGTGGCTTTTGGAGATTTCTATAATGACGATTTGTTTTGGATGAATGAGAAATTGAATTATATATTTCGTTGTATTGTAAATTTGCATGAGGGGCGTTCGTTTGACACATCCCAAGTGTGGAAAGGTTTTATTGCTGCAGAGTCAAGCGAATATGTGCAAGAACAATTGTTTACCGTTGATTGTATAGAGGCTGTTTTGCAAGTCTTCAGTGCAGGGTGCATCGGAATAGGCAGATTACAAGAATTAAAGAACAATAAGAAAGTAAGGGTTCGTACAACTGCTAACGCAGCTAAGGGCAACGGTGGAAAGCATAGAGGAAAGAGAAAATAATGAACGATTATTCATCTGTGATTGAAGCAATTGACCGCCTTACAGCGGCGGTCAATCAAACTTCAAATTCCTTTACTTCAGAGTTTTTGTCAGCGGTTTTGGCAACGGTAGGTAGTGTTGCTGCTGTGCTGATTTTTGAGTTAATCAAAAATGAAATACTCGTGCCTCGTGATGAGTTTCGAAAACTGCAACGCAAAGTAAACAGTATGTTAACCATGTACGCACGCTACTATTCAAATCCTGTTCACGGGGATAGACCAATGATGAGCGAAAAAACTATTGAAGATTATATTAGCGCTGCAACCGATGTACGAAGAATGGCGGTTGAAGTAATTGCATTCGCCGATGCAAGAAAACGTAAAAAATGCTATGGAATTGCGGCTGAGGATATCAGATCGGCGGGGAGGTCATTAATTGGCCTATCCAATAGTTTCTTTTCTACTGGAGATCGTTCAGACAGAGATTACACTAAAGAGCAGGAACACGAAATTAGACAGTTATTAAGGATTGCAAAAGAAAAATAAATCTGCTATCATTTATCCCGTCACTTGAACTGTGACATACCAAAAGAACGGTACAAGCAATTTAGGAAAAGCATAAGTCTGAAAACCCTTGATCTTCCAAGAATTTGTGTTTGCCTCTACTGGGGGCAGGGCCCCCAGCACGACGACGTACAGAACGTCTGGCACAACTGGGAGCAGGAGTAAGGCAAGCGGAAGCCGGGTCCGA
>CAUWNE010000090.1:0-5070 GCA_963560095.1 uncultured Dysosmobacter sp.
GGCAGAACATGATTTCACTTGATTCGCCGCCTGCGGGCGGCGAACTCTGCGAGGCATTTTCTATGTATAGAGGCCTGCTGTCAGGCCAGGTCGATCCGGGGGCCGGGGAGGAACTCCTCGCCGGCCGCCGTCATTTCCAGGGCGCCGGCGGAGAGCTCGGTCAGCCGGGGGGCGAAAGCCTCCGCCCCGCCGGCGGGGAAGGCCGCCCGCAGGCGGATGTCCGCGCCGTAGTCCACCTCCCGGACCACGCCGCCGCAGCCCAGGATCTCCAGCTTCACCCGCTCGAAGAGGGGATAGGTGCAGGGCACGTCCCACAGCGTCCACAGGCTCATCACGGCGGCTCCCGCCGCAGTCAGAGCGTCCTTGGCGCCCCGGGTATAGGCCCGGGTCAGACCGCCGGCCCCCAGCAGCACGCCGCCGAAGTACCGGGTCACCACGCAGCACACGTTCCAGATCTCCTCCCGCTGAAACACATTCAGCATGGGCTGGCCGGCGGTGCCCTGGGGCTCGCCGTCGTCGGAGTAGCGGACCACGCCCCCCTCCCGCAGGAGATAGCACCAGCAGTTGTGGCGGGCGTCGTAATAGGTCTTCTTCATCTCCTCGATCCGCGCCCGGGCCTGGGCCTCGGTCTCCACCTGCCAGAGGTGGCTGATGAAGCGGGACCGCTTTTCCACAAATTCACTCTCGCTGTCCCCGAAGGGGACCCGATAGGCCGTCACGTCACTCCCCCCGTTCCTCGTCCAGATAAGGCGCCGCCTGGGCCAGCGTTCTGGGCCCGCACACCGCCGTCACGTCGATGGTCTCGCCGTACTCCACGGACTCCACCTTGGCCTCCCGGTACAAAAGGTCCAGCAGGCCGCCCTTGTCATAGGGCAGGTGGAGGGTGACCCGGCGGGTGCCCTTGTCCAGCCGCCGGTCGATCATCTCCAGCAGGCGGTCCACCCCCTCGCCGGTCCTGGCGGAGATGGAGCAGATATCCTCGCCGTGGGGCAGGATCTCTCCTGGCGGCAGCAGGTCGGACTTGTTGAACACGTCGATCCGGGGCAGCTCGCCGGCCCCCAGCTCCAGGATCAGGTTCTCCACCACCTGGCACTGCTGCTGCCATTCGGGGTGGGACACGTCGATGACGTGGAGCAGCAGATCGGCATATTCCAGCTCCTCCAGGGTGGCCTTGAAGGCCTCCACCAGCTGGTGGGGGAGCTTGCGGATGAAGCCGACGGTATCGGAGATCACCACGTCCAGGGTGTCGCTGACGGTCAGCAGGCGGCTGGTGGTGTCCAGGGTGTCGAAGAGCCGGTTGTTGGCGGGGATGCCCGCCCCGGTGAGATGGTTGAGCAGGGTGGACTTGCCGGCGTTGGTGTAGCCCACGATGGCCACCACGGGGATCTCGTTTTTCTGCCGCTGCTGGCGCTGGGTGCTCCGGACCCGGCGGACGTCCTCCAGATCCTCCCGGAGCTTGTCGATCTTGCGGTGGATGTGCCGCCTGTCCGTCTCCAGCTGAGTCTCGCCGGGGCCCTTGGAGCCGATGGGGCCCTTGCCGCTGGTGCCGGCCTGGCGCTCCAGATGGGTCCACATGCCGGTGAGCCGGGGCAGCAGATACTGGTACTGGGCCAGCTCCACCTGGAGGCGGCCCTCCTTGGTTTTGGCCCGCTGGGCGAAAATGTCCAGGATCAGGCCGCACCGGTCCAGCACCTGGACGCCCAGCAGCTCTGTCAGCACCCGCAGCTGGGAGGGGGAGAGGTCGTTGTCAAAAATCACCATGGTGGCCCCGGTGTTCTCGCAGTAGAGCTGAACCTCCGCCACCTTGCCCTCGCCGATGAAGGTCCGGGGGTCCGGAGAGGGGCGGTTTTGCAGGACGATGCCCACCGTCTCGCCGCCGGCGGTCTCCACCAGGGCGGAGAGCTCCTCCATGGTCTCCTCGTCGGCGTTTTCCTCCCGCTTAAGCACCGGGGAGTTCAGCCCCACCAGCACCACGCGGTCTCGAATTTCTTTTGTAGCCTCTTGCATCATGTTCCTCGCAGCTTCGTTGGATTATCCCCAGGGCCCAGGGGGGCGGGGGACTGGTCGTCTTCTAGTATATGCGACAGGGAGAGAAATGTAAATGAAAAAAGCGGCCGTCCGGCGGAAAACCGGGCGGCCGCGGGAAATTCAGCTTAGAACAGGCCCTGGAGCAGGATCACCAGGATCAAAATGGGCAGGACGAACTGGAAGTAGGGCTTGAAGGCCCGGGACATCCGAAGACCGGTGCCGGTGTTGGCCTCCTCTAGGTACTTGTCAAAGCCCCAGCCCCACTTGGTGACGCAGAAGAGCAGATACACCAGAGAGCCCAGAGGCAGCAGGAGGTTGCTCACCAGGAAGTCCTCGATGTCCAGGATCTGGCCGCCGCCGGGGGCGTTGGGCAACACCACAGAGAAGTACCACAGGTTGTAGCCCAGGATGCAGGGCATGCTGGCCAGAAGAATGATGATACAGTTGATCACCACGGACTTCTTCCGGGACCAGCCGAAGTTGTCGATGCAGCTGGCCAGGAGGTTTTCAAACACGGCGATGACCGTGGAGAAGCTGGCAAAGGTCATGAACAGGAAGAACAAAGAGCCCCAGATCCGGCCGCCGGCCATGTCCGCGAAGACCTTGGGCAGGGTGATGAAGATCAGGGAGGGGCCGGCATCCGGCGCCACATTGAAGGAGAAGCAGGCGGGGAAGATGATCAGGCCCGAGGTGACAGCCACAAAGGTATCCAGGCAGCAGATGCGGACGGCCTCGCCGGTGAGGGTATGCTCCCGGGACATATAGCTGCCGAAGATCTCCATGGCGGCGATGCCCAGGCTCAGGGTGAAGAAGGACTGGTTCATGGCGGCGGTGATCACGTTGCCGATGCCGGCCTCCAGGGCCCGGTCAAAGTCCGGCAGGAGATAGAACTTCACGCCCTCCATGGCGCCGGGCAGGGTCAGGCTGTGGATGGCCAGCACCACGATCAGGCACAGAAGGCCGATCATCATCACCTTGGTGATCCGCTCCAGACCCTTTTGCAGGCCGAAAGAGCAGATCAGGAAGCCCACCAGCACGGTGACCACCATCCACAGGGTCATCTCGCCGGGGTTTGCCAGCATGGAGCCGAACATCCCGTCCAGCGCGGCGCTGTCCAGACCCTCAAAGGCGCCGGTAGCAAATTTGAAGAAGAAGTCCAGCATCCAGCCGGAGACGGTGGTGTAGAACATCATCAGCAGGTAGCAGCCCAGGATGCAGAACCAGCCGTGGAGATGCCACTTGCTGCCCTTGGGCTCCAGAGCCTGATAGCCCTGGACGGCGCTCTTGCGGCTGGCACGGCCCACCGCCAGCTCCATGGTCAGCACAGGCACGCCCATGATGACCAGAAACAGCAGGTAGAACAGCACGAACACACCGCCGCCGTTGGCGCCGGTGACATAGGGGAACTTCCAGACGTTGCCGATGCCGATGGCGCAGCCGGCGCTCACCAGCAGGAATCCCAGACGGGAACCGAAATTTTCGCGTTTCATGAATTTTGACTTCCTCTCTTTTACTCACACACTTCCGGACCGAAAAAAGAGAACGGTATCAGCCGTTCCGCTAACCGGTCCCATAGAATGGTTCTATGGTAGCGGACCTGACGGGGAAAGTCAAGCCTTGCCAACAAGAAAAACGGGGATTTTGGTGGATTTTTCAAGAAGAGTCCTGCTATAATAAGGTATCTCAAATCATAAGGACATAAGGAGGCCGCGTATGAGGGTTTTGGTGGTCGTGGATATGCAGAATGATTTCGTGTCCGGGGCGCTGGGCACGCCGGAGGCCATGGAGATCGTGCCCCAGGTGGAGGCGCGGGTCCGGGCGGGGCTTGACCGGGGGGAGACGGTGCTCTTTACCCGGGATACCCACGAGACGGCGTATCTGGAGACCCAGGAGGGGAAAAACCTGCCGGTGCCCCACTGCATCCGGGGCAGCGATGGCTGGGAGCTGATCCCCCAGCTGGGGCCGCTGGTCCAGGGGCGGCAGGTGCTGGACAAGCCCACCTTCGGCAGCGCCGCCCTGGGGGAGGCCCTGGCGGAGCTGGACCGGGCGGAACGCGTGGAGACCGTCACCTTTGTGGGACTTTGTACGGACATCTGCGTGATCTCCAACGCCCTGCTGGTCAAGGCGTTTTTGCCGGAGGCGGAGATCCGGGTGGACGCCCGGTGCTGCGCCGGAGTGACGCCGGAGAGCCACCGGACCGCCCTGGCGGCCATGAAGACCTGTCAGATCACCGTGGAGAACGAATAACAAAAAAACCACCCGACCGGGTGGTTTTTTTCAGGGGTCCTGGCTGGCATAGAAGTCGGCCAGCAGGTCCTGCTCGGTGACGTTCAGGATGCGGCAGAGACAGGCCAGCTCGTAGTCCTTGACAAATCGCTCGTTTCGTTCAATTTTGCTGATGAGCCGCTGGTTGATGTCCACGCCTAACAGCTGCATCTGCGCGGCAAGAGCCTCCTGGGACAGCTTCCGCTCCTTTCGCAGGCGGCGGAGCTGGCGGAAGATCAGGTTGGAATTGTCGCAGAAATAGGACTTGTTCATGGCTTACTCCAACACGAGGTATTTTGCTTGACTTTACCATGAATGATGCCCTATAATTAGTTCGTCTTATTCTGAAAATGGAGGGGACGACTGTGGAACTGGATTTGAACTGTTTGGCGAAGCTGCTGGTAGACAGCGGGGCAGAGGTGCGGATCAGCTGGGAAGGAGAAGACCTTGCGCAGGTGCTGAAGGGCCGGTGCTGGCAGGCCCTCCGGGAGATCCGGGCGGTGCTGGATGACGAGACATTGGAGGACCCGGCGTGCTTTCAGCGGATCGAGGAGATCGTGGGGATCTGCGAGAGATTAGGGCTGGGCGGCGGGAGCCGGCATGACTTTTGAGAACGGGGCGGCAGATCAAAGATCTGCCGCCCCCATGATCGTTTCAATGGCTCTTTTCCGCAGGAAAAGGCCCATAATCAGCCCCCGACGCCCACCGAGCTGGGGTGCCGAGCACCAAGCCTGGTCTACCACCGGCCCCAGTACCGCGCGAAAGCCCTCCCGGCTC
>CAUWNE010000091.1:0-5059 GCA_963560095.1 uncultured Dysosmobacter sp.
TCTTTTTGAGACATCAAAAAGAAAATGCGCCGTGCACGGTGGAAAAGAAAAAATGTTTCGCGGTGAGAGAGCGTGTCTGATTCCAGGAAAGTCTCTGTCCGCGGCGTGGTGCTAGCGGGGGTTTTGGAGGTTTGGGACACCCCCTGCTTCTTTTTCCGCTTGCGCTCCAGGGTAGCGTCAGCGGGGCATGGAGGACATGCTTTCCGATAACCTCCAACGTTAAACGCCGGGGTGTAAGCGCGGGGAAATCCGATTCAAGGGACGAGAACGGCGCGCGCCGGTAGAAGGCCGGAGAATTGGTGGCAATTCGTTAGAACAGCTCCCGCATTTAAGCGAACTTGCGCCTTGTGCGCAAGTTCCGCGCCAAGCGTTCTTTTCTTTTGGACCGTCCACGGCCCGTTTTCTTTTCGGCAAGACCGAAAAGAAAATGGGGGGTGGAATCCCCAGTTGACCCTCTACATCCCCCTATGCTATGATGGGAAAAAACAAAAGTGAGGACATCCTATGCGTATCATGGCCATTGACTACGGTGACGCCCATACCGGCATCGCCATCTCCGATCCCACCGGCTTTCTGGCCGGCTACACCACGGTGATCAATGCCTACCGCCCGGAGGTGGTAGCCGAGCAGATCGCCGCCCTGGCCCAGGAGCACCAGGTGGAAGAGCTGGTGCTGGGCCACCCCATCAATATGGACGGCACCCGGGGCCCCCGGTCCGAGAAGGCCCACGCCATGAAGGCCCTGCTGGAGGAGCGGACCGCTCTGCCGGTGACGCTGTGGGATGAGCGCCGCACCACCATTGACGCCCACCAGATCCTGATGGCCGGCGGCAAAAATGCCAAAAAGCGCAAAAAGGTGGTGGACGCCGTAGCGGCCTCCCTGATCCTGGAGGGCTATCTCACCTATAAAAAAAGCCACCCCGCCGGATAACCTCCATCCACGCACGCTGCCCTTTGAACGCCAAACTGCGGCGCCCGATCGATCATCGGGCGCCGTAGCTTTTTATGCTTTCAGCCGCAGGAGCTTTTGGACCAGCTCTTCCCGCTCCTCGCCAAATCTCCGGATCAAATGGGTGCCTGCCGCCGCCAGAAACACCAGTGTCAGCTGTCCCGGTGCGGGAAATCCCAAGACGGCGAACAGCCGCCAGCCCAGCACCCCAGTCAATCCCAGGGCCGCCAGCATAACACTTCCGCCCCGCAGCAGCAGACCCACCGTGGAGACAGACTGGAAATAGGCCTCCCACTGTTCCCCCTCCAGATGCTTGATCCGGTGGACTGCCCAAAAAACGGCCAGCAGCAGCCCCACAAACAACAGCCCCGCCACGCCCCGGAGCACAAAATAAAGGACCCCAAAGGCCGCCAGCCGGCCGACGCCGAACGTCTCTCCCTCCCGAGAAAGAAACGCTCCCAGCAGGCCCAGTGCCGCCGCTGATGCGGCCAGCCCCAGCAGCAGATACGCCCGCTCCCGATCATTCCGGAACCAGAAAAAGCAGCGGACAGCGGCGCTGACAAAGGTCACAGACAGCAGCGCCATCCAGGCCGGCTCCCCCCGCAGCAGGCAGACTGCCGCCAGCACCTGGGAAACGCGCAGCACCACCCTCCCCGCCTGATATCCGGCATCAGCCTCTACCTCCCGATCCCGTTCGTCCCGCAGCAGGTGCAGATCCCGTACCTGCTTGAGCTCCTCCTGTCGTTCTTTTTTCGACCGTTGTTCCATGGTCCCCATCCTCTTTTCTGATAAAAATCAAAGTCCAGCGCCAGCCGCGCCAGCGGCCCGCGATTCATCCGGCAGGACCAGCGGGATGCAAAACCCGCCGCCGATCCGGAGAGATGACCAGCCAAATCCTTCGCGATGGCGTCTCCTTACCTCCACGTCTCCGCCTGCCGGTCCTCCAATTCTTTATTCTCCGCCAGACAATACAGCTCCTCTATCGTGGTGCCGAACACCAGGGCCATCCGGTAGGCCAGCAGCAGCGAGGGCTTGTACTGTCCCTTTTCCAGGGAGATGATAGTCCGGGAGGACACATGGACCAGCTCTGCCAGCTGCTGCTGGGTCAGTCCCGCCGCCGTCCGCAGCTCCCGCACCCGGTTTTTCACATCACGCTCCCCCTCTCATACATGAAGTTCCCTTCACATGAAGCTCGCTTCACATGAAGCTCGCTTCACATTATACACCGTTCCCTCCAACTGTCAAGAGGAATGCGCAAAAAAAGCGCGCGGCCAATGGCCGCGCGTTTGTCTATGGAATTGCAAGTCAGCTTCAGCCCTTCACCGTGCCGTCGGCGTTGAACAGCGGCAGGGGGGCCAGGAAGCGGATATCCGTCCGCTGGGCCGCGTCGCCCTCCGCCAACACTGCCACCCGGCCAGTCACCGTGCCGCCCGCCAGGTTCACCAGCTCCTCCATGGCCCGGAGAGAGCCGCCGGTGGAGATCACGTCATCCATCAGCAGCACCCGCTTGCCCCGGAGCAGCTCTGCGTCGTCCTGGCCCAGGAACAGCCGCTGGGTGCCGGCGGTGGTGATGGAATTGTCCTCCACGTGGATGGGGTCCGGCATGTAGGCCTTGGGGCCCTTCCGAGCGATGAAGTATTTCTTGGCCCCGCTCTGGCGGGCCATCTCATGGATCAGGGGAATGCTCTTGGCCTCTGCCGTGAACATGTAATCATAGTCCTCCATGGGGACCAGCTTCAAAAGCTCCCGGGCGCAGGCCACGGTCAGCTCCGCGTCGCCAAAGCAGATAAATGCGCCGATGTACAACTCGTCCGTGACCTTGCAGATGGGCAGCTGGCGCTCCAGTCCGGCGATTTGGATCGGATAGGTGTGCATAGATGTGCCTCCCTCAACTTGAATCTTTCCGCAGGCTCCCACCCGGGGGCCGCCGTGCTGGTCTCATCTTATACCGCCCCGGGCGGAAAGTCAATCACTCCCACCATCTCCGCCGCCCGCCGTCTCACCAAATCCGTTGCAATCCACAGGGGCCTGTGGTAAAATTCAGGCAGAATTCCGCGGAGAACAGGAGGGATTTTATGAAGAAGCTCCGGGGCTTACTCATCTGCTTGCTGATCCTCACGGTCTGCGCCGGCGGCGTCTGGCTGACGCTGCACCTCACGGCGGAGTATCCCGCCCCGGGAGAGCCGGTCTCCTATCCTGTCAATCAGGTCCCCGGCTTTACCCTGACCCTGGCCGAGCCCTCCTGGTCCCCCTTCAAGGGCTATTCTCTCCGATACGACGTAGCGGCGGAATCTGAGACGGTCTATACCTTCACATCCTATCACAGCGCCGGCTTTGAACACCTGGAGCAGCAGGCGGACGGGCAGTGGCACCGTCTCACGGTCTCTCCCCCACCGGAAGAATTCACCGGCTTTGCGCCGCTGGAATTTATCCTGGGCGGCGGAGAGGGCCACGGCCTGGGAGGCAGCCTGGTCCAGAAATACGATGGTTACGGCACCCGCCTCTGCCCCGGGCTCTACCGCCTGGTGCTGGAAATGACGGCGCCGGACGGCACGCCCCACTACCTGGCGGCGGAATTCTCCGTGGACTGATCATCCCCGGCGGAAGCGCAGAAAAGTTTTCAAAGAAATCTTGTTTCTTTCCCGGGAAAATGCTACACTATGGGTAGAAACTCCGGCCGGGAGCCGGAGAGATCATGAACGAATCTAAGGAGGCTTCTGTGATGAACGCGTATCTTGCCAGTGTGATCGAAAATGTGAAGCGCAAGCATGCCGACGAGCCTGAATTTGTCCAGACTGTGGAGGAGGTCTTCTCCTCTCTGGAGCCAGTGATCGAGAAGCACCCCGAATATGAAAAGGCGGACCTGCTCAATCGCATGGTGGAGCCTGAGCGGACCTTTACCTTCCGGGTTTGCTGGATGGCCGACGACGGCACCTGGCACACCAACACCGGCTACCGGACCCAGTTCAACGGCGCCATCGGCCCCTATAAGGGCGGACTGCGGTTCCAGAAGGACGTGAACCTGAGCATCATCAAGTTCCTGGCCTTTGAGCAGACCTTCAAAAACTCCCTCACCGGACTGCCCATCGGCAGCGGCAAGGGCGGCAGCGACTTTGACCCCACCGGCAAGTCCGACGCGGAGATCATGCGCTTCTGCCAGTCCTTCATGACGGCGCTGCACCGCTTCATCGGTCCGGACGTGGACGTGCCCGCCGGCGACATGGGCGTTGGCACCCGGGAGATCAGCTATCTGTTCGGTCAGTACCGGCGGCTGCGGGGCGCGTGGGAAAACGGCGTGCTCACCGGCAAGGACTTCGCCTCCGGCGGCTCTCTGGTCCGTCCCCAGGCCACCGGCTTTGGCGCGGTGTACTATCTGGAAAACGTCCTCAAGCACGACGGCGAGTCCATCCAGGGCAAGACCATTGCCTGCGCGGGCTTCGGCAACGTGACCTGGGGCATCTGCCAGAAGGCGGCGGACCTGGGCGCCAAGGTGGTGACCCTCTCCGGCCCTGACGGCTACATCTACGATCCCGACGGCGTCGTTACCAAGGAGAAGATCGACTATCTGGTGGAAATGCGGGCTTCCGGCCGGAACAAGGTGAAGGACTATGCCGACAAGTTCGGCGTGGAGTTCTTCCCCGGCGAGAAGCCCTGGGGCGTGAAGGTGGACATCTGCATGCCCTCCGCCATGCAGAACGACGTCCACATGGACCAGGCCAAGCAGATCGTGGCCAACGGCGTGCGCTACTACATCGAGGTGGCCAACATGCCCACCACCAACGACGCTCTGGCCTATCTGATGGAGCAGCCCGGCGTGATCGTGGCCCCCTCCAAGGCCGTCAACGCCGGCGGCGTGGCCACCTCCGCTCTGGAGATGGCCCAGAACAGCGAGCGTCTGGTCTGGACCGAGGAGGAAGTGGACCAGCGCCTGCGGCAGATCATGAACAACATCTATCAGATGAGCGTGGACGCCGCCGAGGAATACGGCCTGGGCTACAACCTGGTGGCCGGCGCCAACATCGCGGGCTTCCAGCGGGTGGCCGACGCCATGATGGCCCAGGGCATCTTCTAAGCTCCCCCAGCTCCCTTAAAAAACGCAAACGCCGCCCCG
>CAUWNE010000092.1:0-4898 GCA_963560095.1 uncultured Dysosmobacter sp.
CCTTGCGTCTCCTCTCCCCACGCAAACCGCTTTGCTGGGTTTGCGCGGGGGCCCCAAATACGGCGGCTCCCTGACCTGCGCTCACAGCAGCAGCCGCAGGCTCCGCTCTACCTCCCGGCCATCTTCCATGTACAGCCGCGGCACCCGCTTGCTCACCGCGCAGGTCAGCTCGTAGGGGATGGTCCCCAGGAGCTCCGCCAGCTCGTCCGCCCGCTGACGCCGGCCAAACAGCTCCACCGCGTCTCCCACGTGGACGTCCGGCAGCGCCGTCAGGTCCACCATAGTCATATCCATGCAGATCCGGCCCAGGATGGGGGCGGGGCCGAAGTCCGTCTGCACCGCCATCCGGTTGGAAAGGCCCCGGAACAGCCCGTCGGCGTAGCCGATGGGCAGCACCCCCACCCGGGTCTTCCCCTGGGTATGGTAGGTCCGGCCATAGCTGATGTCCGTATCCGGGTCAAAGACCTTGATGGTGGACACACAGGAGCGCAGCGTCATCACCGGCTCAAGGCCCAGCCGGTCCCGGTCCCCTCCCGCGCCGTACAGCGCGATGCCGGGCCGGACCATGTCCAGATACATCTCCGGATACCGGGCCAGGGCCCCGCTGTTGGCGCAGTGGCGGATGGCAAAGGTCCGCCCCTGGGCCTCCAGTGCCTCCAGCACCCGGGTGAAGACGGCAAACTGCTCCCGGGTATAGGCCTCGCTGGCCTCGTCGTCCTCGTCGGCGGCGGCAAAATGGGTGAAGATCCCCTCCGCCTCCAGCCCCGGCAGGGCGCAGGAGGCCAAGATCGCCGCCACGCCGCCGTCAAAATGTCCGTCCCGGACCAGAAAGCCCAGCCGGGACATGCCGGTATCCACCTTGATATGGACCCGGAGGGTGCCTCCGCAGGCCACGGCGGCGGCGCTGTATGCCTCGGCCTTGGCCTGGGCCGAGACCGTCTGGGTGATCCCATACTGGATCAGCTGCTCCGTCAGCTCCGGCGGCGTGTGGCCCAGCACCAGCAGCGGGGCCCGAATTCCGGCGTGGCGCAGCTCCCGGGCCTCGTCCAGGCTGGACACCGCCAGATAGTCCGCCCCCAGAGCCTCCAGCTTCCGGGACACCTGGACAGCCCCGTGGCCGTAGGCGTCGGCCTTTACCACACCCAGATAGCGGACCCCGGGGCCGATCAGCCGCCTGGCCTGGTGATAGTTATGGGCCAGGGCGTCCAGGTCGATCTCCGCCCAGGTCCGCCGCAGAATCGTATCGTCCATGAGAGGATCTCCTTTGCAGAGTGATATCAATTTAGTGTATCACAAAATGAAAAGCTCGTAAACTCCGCCGTCAAAATTATTTCCCCGTCCACGGCCAGCTCTCCCCGGAGGGGAAGGCCGTCCTCCTCCCGCAGCCACAGGGTGGACACCAGCTTGCCCCCCTGGCCGCCGGTCTGGTCCACCGCCAGGCGCACGCAGGGCGTCTCCCCCCACGTCTCCCGGTTCTCCTCTAAGAGCCACCCGTCCCGGAGGGCGTCCATCAGCCGGGGCAGGCACGCGGCGGGGCTGACGGCCTCCCGGCTCAGCGCCCCGGCGTTCAGGCTCATGTCCCCATACTCCAGATACCAGTCGCTGTCGCTGAGCACCGCCCGCACGCCGGCGATGGTCTCCGGGGCCAGGACCTCCACCGTGCTCTCCCCGCCGGGGACATAGCTGCACCTCAGCGTGCCCTCCCAGACCAGATCCTCCTGGCCGCAGGTCACCACGGCTTCCATGGAACACCCCGTCATCTCCTGATAGGGCCGGCGGAGATCCGCCGCCTCCTCCCCGCTCCCGCAGCCCGTCAGCAGCAGGCACAGCGCCATCATCGGTAGAGCCAACCTCTTGTCCATTCCCAGCAACTCCCCTGTCGATTTGGGACGCCACCGCCCTCACACCGGTCCTGTCAGGTCCAAAAAGGCCCCGGGCAGCTCCGCCAGCACATCCTCCGCCGTCATGGCATAGGCCGTCAGCCGCTCCGCCGCCCGGTCCCCGGCCCTGCCGTGGAGCCACACGCCCAGGGCCGCCGCCTGGACCGCCGTGGCCCCCTGGGCCAAAAGTCCCGCGATCACCCCGGTGAGCACGTCGCCGCTGCCGCCCTTGGCAAGGCCGGAATTGCCGGTGGTGTTCACCAGCACGTTGCCCTCCGGCGTGGCCGTCACCGTCCGGTGGCCCTTGAGCACCAGCACGCACCCGTGGGCCGCCGCGAATTCCCGGGCGCTGCGGACCCGGTCCCCGTGAGTCAGGTCCCCGCCGATCCTGGCAAACTCCCCGTCATGGGGCGTCAGGATGGTGGTCCGGCCCCGCCGGGCGTCCAGGATATCTATATGCCCCGCCAGGGCGTTTATGCCGTCGGCGTCCAGCACCACCGGCTGGCGGGCCTCCTCCAGCAGGGCCAGCGCCGTCCGCTCCGGCTGCTCTCCCCGGCCAAGACCCGGCCCCAGGGCCAGCACGTCGCAAAGGGCCAGCTTCTCCCGCAGGGCGGGCAGGGCCTTCCGGCTCACCTGCCCCTCCCGCTCCGCCAGGGGAAAGGGCATGGCCCCGGCGCACTTGGCCGCCGCCACCGGCCAGACGGAGGCGGGCACGCCCAAAAAGACCAGTCCGCAGCCGCTGCGCTCCGCCGCGGCTCCGGTGAGACAGGGCGCTCCGGTGTACCCCACCGAGCCCCCCGCCACCAGCACCTTGCCAAAGGTCCCCTTATGGCCGTCGGCCCGGCGGGGCGGAAGCGCCGCCCTGGCATAGTCCGCCTCCACCGTCTGGACAGTGCAGAGCGCCTCCTCCCGCAGCTTGGCGAGGATGCCGATCTCCCACACCGTCACCCGCCCCGCCAGCAGGGCTCCCGGCCCCACAAAGCAGCCGATCTTAGGCAGTGTAAAGGTGATCGTCCTGTCAGCTTGGACCGCCATTCCCAGGACCCGTCCGGTGTCCGCGTCCACGCCGCTTGGCACATCGGCGGAGATCACCGCGCCGCCGCAGGCGTTGATGAGGTCCATGGCCCGGCCCCAGAGGGAGTCCGGCTCCACCGGCCGGGACAGCCCCACGCCCAGCAGGGCGTCCACCACCGCCTGGCAGGTCAATGCCCAGTTCCGCTGGTCCTGGCTCTCCGGGTCAAAGGGCTCCAGCTCCACGCCGCACTCGCTCAGCCGCCGGGTCTGCTCCAGGGCGTCCTCTGTCAGCTTTTCATAGCCCCCCGCCAGAAACACCCGGACCCGGACGCCCTTGAGAAACAGCAGCCGCGCCGCGGCGATGCCGTCGCCGCCGTTGTTGCCCGCACCGCAAAAGACGGCGGCCCGGCACTTTCGCGGCTGATCCGGCAGGCTCTCCAGCACCGCCTGGGCCACGCCCTCCGCCGCCCGGTCCATCAGGGTCAGGGAGGGCGTCCCCGCCCCGATGGCCGCCCGGTCCAGCTCTCTCATCTGTCTCGCTGTGGCAAGTCTCATATTGCCGCCTCCCTTTTGTTTTCTCCATTATAAAAACCGCCCCCGGATTTTGCAACGGTTTTCCTTGCCAGGGCCCGAAAAGGCTGATAAACTAAGGGACGCAACCAAAACGCGACGCCCATTTCTTCAAACGCAACACCAAATCTATGGCGTTGCCCCCTCCGCTCTGGGATACTGAGAGCACCAAATGAAGGAGGTTTTTCCCATGGCATTTTCTGAGAATCTGCAAACGCTCCGCGCCCAGGCCGGCGTCACCCAGGAGCAGCTGGCCGAGACCCTGGGCGTCTCCCGCCAGTCCGTCAGCAAGTGGGAGGGAGGTCTGAGCTTTCCCGAGCTGGATACGATCCTGCGGATCTGCGATCTCTATGAGGTGGATCTGGACACCCTGCTCCGGGGCAGTGTGGCCGACCGCCTGGTGGGCGACACCGCCCGTTACGACGCCTTTATGAACCGCTTCTCCCGGCAGACCGCTCTGGCGGTGGCCGCCATTCTCGTGGGCGTGTCCCTGCTGATCTTCCTGAACGCTTTTGATCCCTCTGACTCCTTTCAAATGCTCGCCACCGCCCTGTTTTTGCTGATCCTCACCGTCTCCGTGGTGGTGCTGGTGGCCGCCGGCATCCAGTACGACCACTTCCGCAAGCGCCATCCGGTCCTCCAGGACTTCTACACCGAGGAGGAGAAGGAGGCCTTTCACCAAAAGCTCGTCTGGTACATCGCCGGCGGCGTGGGGGCCATCCTCTTTGGCACGGCGCTGCTGGTGGGGGTGTTCGCCTTCCTGCCGGAACGGGAGCCCTACGAGTCCTATGCCGCAAGCGGCCTGGTGCTGCTGGTGGCCGGCGCGGTGTACGCCTTTATCTACGGCGGCCTTCAGGACGAGAAGTATAAGATCTGGAAGTACAACCGGGACAACAACCCCACGCCGGAGGCCAAGCGCCGCCTGGATCTGATCGGCGCCCTCTGCGGCGGCGTGATGCTGCTGGCCACCGCCATCTATGTGGGCGCCAGCTTCATTCGGGATGACTGGAGCGACGCGGTCTGGCTCTTCCCTGTGGCCGGCATCCTCTGCGGCCTGGTGGCCGTATTGCTGGACCCCTACAAGGGCGAAGACTGACCCGCCCTCAACGAACAACGCCCCCAGGGACTATCAAAAAAGTGGCATAGCCACTTTTTTAAAAAGGCTGCACCCTGCTGCGCTCGTCGCCGCAAAGTCCGCTCTGCTCCGGTTCCGCCTGACGGCGAAACCTCCACCCGCTCCCTTGCGTCTCCTCTCCCCACGCAAACCATTCCACTTACGTTTGCGCGGGGACCCCAGGTTTTACCTGCCTATGGCAGATAAATTCCACACTTGCAGGGTGAGAAGTGTTTTCAGCCACGTACACGCCGCGGCAGAAAACAAATTGCGAATTGTCAAGTCAAGTGCAACAAAGAGCCAAAGAAGATTTCAAAGGG
>CAUWNE010000093.1:0-4890 GCA_963560095.1 uncultured Dysosmobacter sp.
GGCCCATGGGCCGCCGGGGATCGTTCTCTGTTATTCTTTTGTAACCATTCCTGTTATTTTTGGAAGGCGCTTCCAGAAAAATTCCAGCCGTTTTTGTCAGAAGTGGGTGGTCATACCCCTTTCTGCCGCCAAAACCTTGACAATGGTGGGTCCTGGGTGTATAATGTGCCCAGTTTTTTGATCGGTAACAAAAGTAACAACTTGTTTCCACTCCCCTGCTGCCGGTCAGAAAACTGTAAGGAGGAATCGATTTTGAGACATCGCTTACAAGGAAAAAACCATCATCGGCTGGTCCCGCTGTTCGCCCTGGCTGTGGTCCTGGGCGCCAGCTTGAGCGTGACCACCCATGCCAACGCCCTGTATATCCTCACCGGTGTGGAGGACTCCGCCATTGTGCTGGACGGGTCTGAGAAAGCGCCGGATCTGGGCAGCCGGATGATCTACACGGCCTCCGGCCGGTCCGGCTTTGACGTGACCCTCACCTCCGGCCAGCAGGTCGTGGTCCAGCGGGACGGTGAGACCCTCACCGCCCGGTGCAAGCGGGAGACCATCTCCCAGCTGCTGGACCGGATGGGTGTCACCCTCTCCCCCCTGGAGATGGTGGCCGCCGACCTCTCCGGTGAGGAGATCGTTCTGACCATCGGCGAGGAGATCACCTACTACGACGAGGTCAGCGAGCCGGCGGCCTGCAAGACCGTCCGGGTGGCCAATCCCGCCATGAAGGAGGGCACGGAGAAGGTGATCCAGGAGGGCGCCGACGGTGTGCGCACCTCGGTGTACGAGGTGGTCTGGTCCAACGGCCAGGAGATCAGCCGGCAGTTTGTGGAGGAGCTGGACAGCACCGCCGTGGACAAGGTGGTGGAGTACGGCACCGCCAAGCCCCAGCCCGCTCCCAAGCCTTCGGTCAGCTCGGATCTGGGCGGCATCGTGAACGTCTCTAAAAACAGCGACGGCAGCGGCACCCTGACCCTCTCCTCCGGCGAGAAGCTGAACTTCTCCGCCGCCAAGACCATGACCGCCACCGCCTATACCGCCGGCCACGACGGCGTGGGCTACACCACCGCCACCGGCACCACCGTTCGTGTGGGCACTGTGGCCGTGGATCGCAAGGTCATCCCTCTGGGGACCCGGATGTTCATTGTCACCAACGACGGCATCGTTTACGGCATGGCCGTGGCGGAGGATACCGGCGTCCGGGGCAACAAGGTGGATCTGTATCACAACACCTACCGGGAGTGCATCGAGTTCGGCAGAAGAAGCTGCACCGTCTATCTCCTGAAATAAAGCAAGAAAGAAGCTCCGGCGTCCAATGGGCGCCGGAGCTTTAGCATGTATGAATGATCTTATAGAGAAGCCAGCAGCGCCGGGACTTCCCCCAGGTCCCGGACCGTGTAATCCGGAAGGATGTCCGGCCGGGGAGGCTGGCCCTGGGGATTATACCAGCAGGTCCGCAGTCCCGCGTCCCGGGCGCCCCGGATATCGGAGGTCAGGCTGTCTCCCACCATCACGCAGGCCGCGGGATCAAAACCGGGGATGGCGTCAAAGCAGGCCTGGAAAAAAGCCGTGCTGGGCTTGTCGGCCCCCATCTTCTCGGAGATAAAAATATTTTTGAAGTAGTGGCGGATGCCGGCGCTGTCCAGCCGCCCCGCCTGGACGGAGGCCGCCCCGTTGCTGGCCAGATACAGGTCATAGCGGCCGGAGAGGTTCTCCAGCAGCTCCAGCGCGCCGGGCATGAAGAAATGGCCCTGGGAGAGGAAGACCTCATAGACGGCGCAGACCTCTTCACTGGAGACCGCGGCACCCAGCTCCTGAAACAGCAAATCGAACCGGCGGGTCAGCACCTGGGGACGGGTGATCTTGCGCTCCTCCAGCAGCTCCCACTGGCGGCGGTTGATCACATGATAGCGGTCCAGCACCGCCGGGGTGGGGGCGATATCAAACTGGCGGAGGGTCCTGCTGAGGGCCTGCTTCTCCGCCTGGTGGAAATCCAAAATCGTATCGTCCAGATCCAGAAAGACGGTTTTTACCATGGGTGTTACCTCGCATTCTTGTCATATCAGGGATAGTGTATCGGATTTTGGGGACCTTGACAAGAGGAAACAGGGTTGGCAAGGGGCAAAACTTCTGTTATACTAGCCGGGAAAGGCGGGTTGCTTGTGAATCTCTGCAATGAAAAAGACATCCGGGAGCTGCTGGGCCGCCACGGCTTCCGCTTCTCCAGGTCCATGGGGCAAAACTTCCTGATCGATCCCCAGATCCCGGCGGACATCGCCGCCTCCTCCGGAGCCGACGGGCAGTGCGGCGTGCTGGAGATCGGCCCGGGCATCGGCCCTCTGACGGCGGAGCTGGCCCAGCGGGCCGGCAAGGTGGTATCTGTGGAGCTGGACAAATCCCTGCTGCCGGTGCTGGCAGAGACCATGGCTCCCTTCCCCAACGTGGAGATCGTGCCGGGAGACGCCATGAAGCTGGATCTGGCGGCGCTGGCGGCGGAGAAGTTCCAAGGCCTGCGGCCCATCGTCTGCGCCAACCTGCCTTACAACATCACCACCCCCGTGCTGACCCGGCTGGTGGAGACGCCCTGCTTTGAGAGCCTGACGGTGCTGATCCAGAAAGAAGTGGCCCAGCGGCTTGCCGCGCCCCAGGGCTCCGGCGACGGCGGGGCCTTTACCCTGTTTCTCCAGTACCACATGGAGACGGAGCTGCTCTTTGAGGTGCCCCGGGAGAAATTTCTCCCCGCGCCCAAGGTAACCTCCGCGGTGCTGCGGTGCGTCCGGCGGCCCCGGCCGGCGGTGGAGGTGGAGGACGAGGACTTTTTCTTCCGCTGCATCCGGGGGGCGTTTTTGCTGCGGCGCAAGACCCTGCCCAATTCCCTGGCGGCGGCCCTGCCGGGGGTCTCCAAGGAGACCGTCCAGGCGGCCCTGGCCCAGTGCGGCCTGCCGGGGGACATCCGGGGAGAGCGGCTGAGTCTCCAGGATTTTGCAAAGCTGTCGGCGGTATTGCCAAAATTTTTAAAGTAAACGTTTTCCTTCTTGCCTTTTTGCCAGATTTCAGGTAAACTATATCCACTGAATGTGAAAATCATTCCAATGTTTCATAGGAGGTACACTGATATGTCCACGAAAGCCTATTACCCCAGAACCGAGATCGGGCCCGGTAAGGTCGGGTTCTCCAAGACCCGTTCCATCATCGAAGCGCCCTTCTATGGCAATAATGTGATCAAGGTCAACTCCCTGCGGGAGGCCTATGACCTGGCGAAGAATTCTCCCGGCACAGTGGTCACCGACATGCCCGTTTACCGGGGCGAGGAGTTCGGCCTGGAGCCGGACGCCAAGGTGCTGCTCTTCAACGACGGCTCCATCACCGGCCGCTATGCCCCCGCCCGCCGGATCACCGGCAAGCCCGGCGTGGACACCGCCGCCCTGGATAAGATCGTGATGGACGCGGTCTATGACAGCCGCTTCAAGACCATGTACCACGCCGAGGTCTTCATCGGCCTGGACCCGGAGTTCATGGTCAAGGCCCATCTGCTGATCCCCAAGGGAGAGGAGAACCTCCTCTACAACTGGATGCTGAACTTCCAGTACCAGTCCGACGAGTACGTGAAGATGTATAAGAAGTCCAAGCCCGTGGGCGACGGCAAGGAGCCGGACATCTATATCTTCTCCGATCCCCAGTGGACCGGCGCGCCGGGTCAGGAGAGCGTGTGCGATCCCAAGTGCCTGTGCTATTTCAACACCGACACCAACTGCGCCGCCATCCTGGGCATGCGCTACTTCGGCGAGCATAAGAAGGGCACGCTGACCCTGGCCTGGGCCATCGCCAACCGCAACGGCTATGCCAGCTGCCACGGCGGCCAGAAGGAGTACACCCTGGACGACGGCAGCAAGTATGTGGCGGCGGTGTTCGGTCTCTCCGGCTCCGGCAAGTCCACCCTGACCCACGCCAAGCACGGCGGCAAGTATCCCGCCATCAAGGTGCTCCACGACGACGCCTTCATCATCAACTCCGATACCTGCGCCTCCATCGCTCTGGAGCCCACCTACTTCGACAAGACCGCCGACTATCCTGTGGACTCTGAGGACAACAAGTATCTGCTCACCGCCCAGAACTGCTCCGCCACCCTGGATGAGGACGGCAAGGTGGTCCTGGTCACCGAGGACGTGCGCAACGGCAACGGCCGGGCCATCAAGTCCAAGCTCTGGTCCCCCAACCGGGTGGATAAGATCGACTCCCCGGTGAACGCCATCTTCTGGATCATGAAGGACCCCACCATTCCACCGGTGGTCCGGCTCAAGGGCGCGTCTCTGGCCTCTGTCATGGGCGCCACTCTGGCCACCAAGCGCTCCTCTGCCGAGCGGCTGAAGGAGGGTGTGGACCCCAACGCCCTGGTGGTGGAGCCCTACGCCAACCCCTTCCGGACCTATCCTCTGGTGAACGACTACGAGAAGTTCAAGAAGCTGGTCGCAGAGAAAAACGTGGCCTGCTATATCATCAACACCGGTGACTTCATGGGCAAGAAGGTCCAGAAGGAGGATACCCTGGGTATCCTGGAGGCCGTTGTGGAGGGCAAGGCCGACTTCAAGCCCTGGGGCCCCTTCTCTGACATCGAGATCTTCGAGTGGGAGGGCTTTGTGCCGGACCTGGCTGACCACGGCTATGTGGAGCAGCTCAAGGCCCGGATGCAGGACCGCCTGAACTATGTGGAGGGTCTCAAGGACGCCGAGGGCGGCTTCAATGCCCTGCCCGCCGACGCCGCCCAGGCCATCCGCAAGGTGGTGGACCAGGCCAACAGCCTTTGATCTTCCCATAGCCACGCAAAATTTCTGCATGCGCTGAAAAAAGCCTCGCAGAGTTCGCCGCCCGCAGGCGGCGAATCAAGTGAAATTATTT
>CAUWNE010000094.1:0-4726 GCA_963560095.1 uncultured Dysosmobacter sp.
CTCATGGCCCCGGCGGTGCCTATGCTGTACGGCAAGACCTACGAGGAGGCCACCCAGGATTATTATTCCATCCTGCAAAAGCACATCCAGCGGGAGGTGGCACGGATCCTGGACGGTTTTGGGAGGGCGGCATAAAAAAGCGGCCCCATGTAGGGGCCGCAAGGCAAAAACCAAACACTCAAACGCTGGGGACAAGCTGGATCTGGACACCGGAAACGGTGAGCGTGGTACCGTCGGGCAGATCAATATTTTTATATTCCTGTTCGTACATGTCCATGAGCTGATTTTCCTCCTCTGTGCCCATCATAGCATTGAGGCCGCCGCTGTACAGGTTATCGGAGGACACATTTCCGGCACCGCTAACCGCCACGATGTTGTAAACCCCGGCAGGGAAATCCTCTCCAGCAACAAAGTTTCCGTTTCCAAGATCCACCGTTTCGGTGATCTCCTGATTGCGGGGCGTGAGCGGATCGCCGCTGGCCGCGTCGCAGGTGAGGCGGACAGTCACACCGGAAATGGTAAGCGTGGTGCCGTCGGGCAGGTCAATATTGCTGTACTCCTGTTCGTACATATCCATGAGTTCGTTTTTCTCCTCCGTCCCCATGACTGCATTGATCCCGCCGTCAAAGGCATTGCTGGAACTGACATTCCCGCCGCCGCTGACCGCCACGATGTCATATTTCCCGGCAGGAAAATCAATACCGGCGGTGTAGTTGCCGCTGGAAAACTCCTGTTCAAAGGAAATTGTGGAGGGCGTAGGATCAGGCGTTTCTATGGGAGCGGGTGATCCGGACTCCACGGAAGAGCTAGCGTCCACCTCTCCCGGCTGTGTAACCGTACAGGCACAGAGGGAAGCGGAAAGGGTGAGAGACAGCAAGAGCGCAAGTGTTCTTTTCTTTTTCATTTTTATTTCTCCTTTTGTGCTGATTATTACCACGCTTTTCTGAACATTAACACAACCGTAATTATAGGGAAGAAACGGTAAAAAGTCAAGGAGGCGCAAACATGTGACCCAAGAATTTTTGCAGGACGCCATGGTGGCAGACCTAAAGGAGCTTTTCGCCCACGAGCGGCTGAAAAACTCCCTGGGCGTCGAGCGGGAGATCCAGATCTATCCACAGGATGTGCCCATCCGGGAAAGCGACGATGAAGCCCAGGACAAGGAAGCGCCGCCGGAGCCGTATGTGGTGGTGCGCCTCCGGGGCGGAAAGACCGAAAGCGACGATGACCCGCAGATCATTGACGCGGTGCTGGTGGCGGGCGTCTATGACCCGGATCCAGGGCGACAGGGCTACCGGGACGCCCTGCACATCATCAACAAAATTTACCATCACTATTCCGCCTGCGCCGTGATCGGCAACCGCTGGGAGATCCTTTACCCCATGGAATGGACCACCCAGGAGGAGGACACGCACCCGTTCTATTTCACGGCCATGTCCCTGCGGATCCAGGCGCCGGCGGTCCACAAGGAGGTGCCAGACGCATGACAGCAAAGAAGCGGACCAAACCGGCGAAGGAGGCGGGCACGCAGGTGTACTGCGGCCCCACGATCCCCGGCGTGGCCAAGCAATACACATTCTACCGGGGCGGCGTGCCGGAGGCCCTGGAGGCGGCACAGAAGCTGCGCCCGGTATTGGGCGGCCTGATCGTGCCGCTGGAGCAGCTGCCGGAGGCCATGGAGCAGCTGCGGAAGAAAACCGGCCCCATTTACGCTCTGTACCGAAAGGCACAGGCGCGAAACTAACAGGAGGTAATCCAATATGGCAACATACCAGCATGGCGTGTACAACCAGGAGCAGGCCACGAGCCTGACCACGCCGATCCGAAGCAGCGCCGGACTCCAGGTGATTTTTGGAACGGCGCCCGTTCACCTGGCAAAGGACCCGGCCAAGGCGGCCAACACCCCGAAGCTGTGTTACAGCTTTGCGGAGTGCCAGGCCGCCGTGGGCTATTCTGATGATTTCCAGAAATTCACCCTTTGCCAGAGCATTGACGCCAATTTCCGGGTATTCAACAACGCCCCCATTATCCTGGTGAATGTGCTGGACCCTGAAAACAGCAAGCACACCAAGGACAACAGCGAGGAGAGCTGCACGGTGGCCAATGAGCAGGCGGTCTATGCCAAGCCCTATGTGCTGCTGGACACCCTGGTGGTGAAGAAAGACGCCTCCCCGCTGGTGGCCGAAACGGACTACACGGCGGCCCACGACGGCGACGGGAATGTGCTGATCACGCTGATCTCCGAAACGGCCAAGGAGGCGGAGAGCCTGATGGTGTCCTCCAAGAGTCTGAACCCCGCGGGTGTGACCAAGGAGGATGTTGTGGGCGGCGTGGACACCGGCACAGGCAAGGAAACGGGCCTGGAGCTGGTGCGCCAGATCTATCCCAAGCTGGGCCTGGTACCCGGCCTGCTGCTGGCCCCCGGATGGTCCCACGATCCCGTGGTGGCGGCGGCGCTCCAGGCCAAGACCGGAAAGATCAACGGAAATTTCGATTGCAACACCTATCTGGACATTGCGGCAAACAGCGAGGGCGCCACGGTCTACACCGGGGTAAAGACCGCCAAGGAAAAGCTGGGTGCCAGCTCCGAACACGCGGCGGTATTCTGGCCCAAGGCGGCGGTGGGCGAAAAGATCTACTGCATGTCCGCCATGGCGGCGGCGGAAACTGCGGCCACCGACGCGGCCAATGGGGATGTGCCCTATGAAAGCCCCTCCAACAAGGACCTGAAAATCACCGCAACTGTGCTGGATGACGGAACCGAGGTGGCCCTGGATCAGGAGCAGGCCAACCTCCTGAACGGCCAGGGCGTGATCACAGCCATCAACGCAAACGGTTTCAAGCTGTGGGGCAATAACACGGCGGCCTATCCCTCCACCACGGATCCGAAAGACCGCTGGCTGGCGGTACGGCGTTTCTTTGATTGGGATGGAAACAACTTCATCCTGACCTACTTCCAGAAGGTAGACAAGCCGGGCAACAAGCGGCTGATCCAGTCTATCGTGGACAGCCAGAACATCATTGGCAACGGGTATGTGGCCCGCGACTACTGCGCCGGGTATCGGCTGGAGTTCAAGGAGGATGAAAACCCGATCACCGACCTGCTGGACGGCAAACTGACCACCCACACCTACCTGGCGCCCTACATCCCCGCGGAGAAGATCGTGAACATCCGCGAGTACGACACCGCGGCCCTGGAGGCCGCGCTGACCGGAGGAGGCGAGTAACCCATGAGCAAGAATATCCCGACCAAGGTAAACAACTACAATGTGTACAACGAGGGCGAAAAGCTGCTGGGCGTGGGGGATGAACTGACCCTGCCGGACTTTGAGGCCACCAGCGAAACGGTGAGCGGCGCCGGGATCCTGGGTGAGATCGACGATCCCACCATCGGCCATTTCGGAAATATGCAGCTGGAGATCCCTTTCCGTACCCTGGACAAAGAGGCCACCAACATGATGGACCAGACCAGGGCCGTGCAGCTGACGATCCGAGGCGCCGCCCAGGAGATCGACAGCGCCGGAAACATCGTGCCCAAGTCCATCCGGGTGGTGGTCCGGGGCCGGGCGGCCAAGCTGACCGGCGGCAAGCTGAAACGGGCCAGCACCATGGACAGCGGCGTGACCCTGAACATTCTTTACATCCTGATCGAAGTGAACGGGGAAAGCGTCGTGGAGCTGGACAAGATGAACCCCACATACAAGGTCAACGGCGTGGACCTGCTGGCCGAATACAAGGAGATGTGCTAAATGGACGAAATCAAGAACAACGACGCCCTGGAGGTGGAGGATCAAGAGGAGAGCTTGATCCTGAAATTCCGTCGGCCCTATCAGTTTGAGGGCCAGGAATATACCGAGCTGGATTTGTCCGGGCTGGAGAATGTGACGGCGGGAATGCTGGAGAACATCGGAAAGATCATGGCCAAGAAATCCCCTGGGCTGAACCCTGCCACCATCGAAATGGAAATGGGCTACTGTGAACTGCTGGCCGCCAGGGTGACCGGAAAGCCGCTGGAATTTTTCCAGAGACTTCCGGGCCGGGACGCTATTGCAATGAAAAGCAAAATTGTGGGTTTTCTCTACGGCGGGGATGGGAACAACTGACACCCGCCGTCATTCGGAAAGCCTGCGTGGGAATGTCTGTCTATCTGCGGACAGGGCTGGATTATCTTCTGGCCCTGTCTGTGGATGACCTGAACGATTTAGCGGACACAATGAACGAACTTTCGGAGGAGGTGCGCAGGAATGGCAAAAAGTAAGAGTTATGAAATGCTGCTGAAAATCGCAGGAAAGACCGACAGCAGCTTGAAAGCCGCCTGCAACACCGCTGCCAAGAACATCGACGCGCTGGGGAAAACCGCAAAGAACGCAGGAAAAGTGATCGCCGGAGCGGCGGCGGCTGGCGCCGCCGCCGTGGGGACCATAGGTGTGGCAGCTGTAAAGGCCGCATCGGATTATGAAACTCAACTGGCCAATGTCACAACCCTGCTGACCGGAACAGAGGCAGAGATAGCGGCACGCACCGCGGAAATCGGAAACCAGATCATGGAAGTGTCGAACCGGACGGGCGTGGCCACGGCAGATCTGACCGACGGCATGTATCAGGTAGTATCTGCATTTGGCGACAGTGCGGACGCGGCCAGAATACTGGAAACCGCCGCAAAATCGGCGGCGGCAGGAAACGCCACCACAACGGACAGTATCAATCTGCTGTCCGCGGTCACAAA
>CAUWNE010000095.1:0-4547 GCA_963560095.1 uncultured Dysosmobacter sp.
CGTGTGCGGTTTTGAAAACGGGGTCATGGGATGGATCAAGACCACAAAGGAAAAACAGGCGGCCGCAAGAACGAGCGGGAGCGGCCAAAAGGCCGCCCCGGTGGAACCACCCACGGAGCGGGAGGAACCGCCGGACGCGGGCATTAAATGAGGAGGTTTTACCAATGACAGAGAACCAACTTCGACAGAAGATCGTGGACACCGCCGTGGCCTGGCTGGGGTGCAAGGAAAGCGACGGGAGCCACAAACAGATCATTGACGTTTACAACGCCCACAAGCCCCTGGCCCGGGGCTATAAAGTGAAGTACACGGACGCATGGTGCAGCACCTACGCCTCCGCCGTGGCCATCAAGGCGGGCCTGACCGACATTATCCCAACGGAGTGCGGGTGCGAAAAGCATATTGAACTGTTCAAGAAACTGGGCGCGTGGAAGGAAAACGACGCATACACCCCGAAAATGGGCGACTACATTTTTTATAACTGGGACGACGGCGGAAACTACGCCAGCACGGACCTGACCGCCTCCGCCAACCACGTGGGGATCGTCACCAAGGTGTCCGGGAACACCTTCACCGTGATCGAGGGGAACAAGTCCAACGCCGTGGGCTACCGCACCATGAAGGTGAACGGGAAATATATTCGCGGGTTCGGCACCCCGGACTATGCCAGCAAGGCGACGGAAACCGGCGGCGGGACCAGCGAGGCCGGCGGGCCGACCATCTACACCGTGAAAGCCGGGGACACCCTTTCCAAGATCGCCAATACATACGGCACCACGGTGGACGCCCTGGTGGAGATCAACGCCATCCAAAACAAGAACCTGATCCGGGTGGGCCAGGTCCTTATGCTCCAGGACACGACCCAGGCGGCGGCCGACAAACTGGAGGCCCTGGGCGTGATCAACTCCCCGGACTACTGGGCGGAGGCGGCGGAGGCCGGAAAGGTCCAATACCTGGACATTCTGCTGAAAAAGGCCGCGCAGACCATCACAAAGGCCGGGGTGCGGACGGATACGCCCCAGGAGGGCGTGGCCGCGCTGGTGGCCGCCGGCGTGATCAATACGCCGGAATACTGGCTGGCCAACTATGGCACATTCCCCAGCCTGGACCTGCTGCTGCAGGCGCTGGGCGGGGCTGTGAAATAATCGGAGGAGGACATACACATGGAAACCATTATGCAGTACATTCCCCTGGCGGTGTCCGCCATCCTGCTGGCGGCCCTGATCCTGACCGTGATCACCAACATCATCACCCAGGTGCTGAAAAAAATCACATGGGACAAGATCCCCACAAACGTCCTGGCGGTGGTGGTGGCCATGGCCGTCACGCTTGTGTCATTCTTTGCGGCCTGCCAGATCATGGGCTGGGCTGTCACCTGGTACATGGTGGCCGGCGCGGTGGCCCTGGGCCTGTTCGTGTCCTATGCGGCCATGTTCGGGTTTGACAAACTGCGGGAGGCCCTGGAGCAGATCACCAACTGGGGAAAGACGGATACAGAGTAAAGAAACCCCCGGCCCTACGAGGTGCCGGGGGCATTTTATACGACGCGGCGGGACACGGTGGAGGCGTCCAGACGCATGGCCAGGTCAATGATCTTTTTCCTGGTAGCACGGTTCGTTTCTGCGGCGGGGGCCAGGGTGGCCCGGACGCCGGCGGGGACGATGGAGAGCGCCCAGGACACCAGAGCCTTTTCTGCCTTTATCAGCGCCGCCCTGGAGGCCGTTTCCGCGCTTTGCAGTTCGGCGGCCACGGGGTCCGCCTGATATTCGGCCTCCAGGGCGTCAAAGGCGCCGGCGTCCTCCACCTGCCAGAGCCGGCGGGCGGGGCGGCCGCGCCGGTCCGTGGCGCCCCGGGCCTCCAGGAAAGCCTTTTCGTGAGCGGCGGCCTTTGCCTCCGCCATTTCGCTGGAACGAAGGGCCTGGGAATAGGCCCGCTGCTGTGCGTTGTATCTCATAATATCCTGCCTTTCTACCGGGGGCGCCTGATCCGAAGATCAGGCGATTGCCTCCAGTTCCATATCTTCAATTTCGGCCCAGGTGAAACCCAGGCGGTGCATATCGTCCCCCACATCGGAGAGGACCACACTGGCCTCCATGGTGAGATCCGCGTAACAGAGGGCGGCGAACATCTTATAGACTTCCACGGCCCGCTCCATGGTGAAAACCCTGATATTGCCAACCATGGCCCCGTACTTCCCGTTTTGCTTAATCAACATGATCTTTACCACCTTTCAAAATTCTGCGGAACAACCGCCGGAGCGGAACGAACACCGCCACAAATATCACAAGAGAAATTAGAAATTTCATCGCTTGCCCTCCTATTGACAAAGAACTGCGTTTCGTTTATATTTGGGGTGCGGAGGTTCGGGCCTCCGCACCCCTGGCCTTTACCAGTCCAGCAATTTGAGGATTGCCGCTGTTATCAGGCCGGAGATCGTGCCCGCCAGAATGTCGGCCAGGAAGTCAACCTTTCTGGAGGGCCGCGCCGTAGGCTTTCGCCTGCGGCGTTTTTTCTTGCCCATTTGAACCACCCCCTTTCCTCTTGAACTGATTAGATTATACATCTAACAGGAGATAAAAACAAGCGGCAGAATAAACAAATCTAACGTGAGATGTTTATATAAATCTAACAGTAGATAATAATGAAAAACCGTGGTATTATGAGGGTGAGGTGATAAGAATGGGCAGACCTAAAAAAGAGGGCGGAATGAGCGCCACGGACTACAAGCGGGCTTTCAACGAAAAAAACTATGATCGTCTTTCCCCGTATGTTAAGCGCGGGAAAAAAGACCGGTACAAAGCGGCCGCCGCCGCCGCTGGGTATAGCCTAAACGAGTTCATGGAATTGGCCATGGACCGCCTGGCGGACGAAATCCTGGGGAAAGAATAAGGGCACCACACGCGCCGGTGTAGGGGCCAAACCGCCCCGCCGGAATAATCATTTTTTCCGTATTCAGACTATTAGCACGGGTTTTCGATGGGAACCGTGTTAAAGTTAAGAAAAAATCAGATTATTCCAACACCGGGAGGCGTGGCGGTGAAGAAATTTCTATTTCACGGGAAAAAGAATATCTGCGGGGACCGCATACGCATGGACCGCCTGGAGAAACGGCTATCACAAACGGACCTGGCCCGCCTCCTCCAACTGCAGGGCGTCCCGGCCGAGCGGGATATAATCAGCAGAATGGAAATGGGGGATCGGCTGGTCACGGATTATGAGGTGGTGACAATAGCCGAGGTCCTGGACGTTCCAGTGTTGTGGCTTTTAGGTAAAGAGAGGTAAAGACCGGCGTGGAGAATACCACGCCGGCCTTTTTCATTCAAAGGGGGATACCATGAATTACAAGGGCTATCATCACTTGAAATGGGAGGACCGCCTAAAAATCGAGGGGGCGCTGAAAACCGGCGGGAAACCGGCGGAGATCGCCAAAATGCTGGGCGTGTGTGTTAAGACCATATACAACGAGATCAAGCGGGGCCTGTGCCTCCAGCAGAAAGAGGGATACATATTCCAGGAGGAGTACTGCGCGGAGGTGGCGGAACGGAAGTACCAGGAGCATTTGAGGGCCAAGGGGCCGGAAATAAAACTGGGCCGGGATCATGCTTTTGCCAACTTCGTGGAGCGGAAGATCATAGAGGACCACTACTCCCCCGGCGCGGTGCTGGCCTACATCGAGGAGGCCGGCCTGGAGTTTGAAACCCACATCTGCGAAACCACCCTTTATTCCTACATCTACCGGGGGGACGTGTTCCTGGAACTGACGGAGGAACACCTGCTATATAAAGGGGAACGGCGGCGGGACTATGAACGGCGGGAGCGGGCAAACGAGGCACCGGGGGACACCATCGAGGACAGGCCGCCGGAGGTGCGGGCGCGGAATACGTTTGGCCACTGGGAAATGGACAGCATTATGGGGCCGGTGGGGTCCAAGGCGGCCCTGCTGGTGCTGACCGAGCGGCTGACGCGGTGGGGGCTGGTGATCCGGGTCCCGGACCATACGGCGGAAAGTGTAGTCCGGGCGCTGAACCGGGTGGAGCGGAGAATGGGAAAGAGGTTCCGGGAAGTGTTCCGCACCATCACCGTGGACAACGGCAGCGAGTTCATGGACTGCGCCGGCCTCCAGAGATCATACCGGCTGAAAGGCCCACGGACGAAAATATATTACTGCCACCCCTATTCCCCGCAAGAGCGCGGGAGCAACGAGAACATGAACCGGATCCTGCGGCGGTGGTTCCCAAAGGGGACCAACTTCGACCAGGTGACGGAGGCGGAGGTGGCCCAGGCGGCGGAGTGGATGAACAACTATCCGCGCCGGATCCTGGGGTGGAGATCCGCCGGGGCCGTGTTCGAGGAGTACGTGGCCGCCTGAAAATCTGAACAGCGGGAGCGGGACGGCCGGGGCCAGGTTTTGGCCGCCGGTGGTTTTTCACGCCCTGGAGGCGGTGAAAGAGGGCGAAAAAGGCCGCTCCACCGTAGTGGAGCGGACCCAGTATATCACACGTCAAAAATTTTTCTGGATTTTTTGTAATTTATCCTTGACTTTTTCA
>CAUWNE010000096.1:0-4315 GCA_963560095.1 uncultured Dysosmobacter sp.
TTTTCCTCAAAATTTTCTCGTATTATCCCCTTGACTTAATACCATTGGACTTTCACACAGCATCCTGCTTTTCTCTGGCGGGCAGCGCCCGCCCCTCACGCTCCGGATACTTATAAGACGATCCAGAGGGCCATTTTGTTTCACAGTTTTTGAAAAAATTTTTCGCCCTCACCGGTCAGACTCCTCCAGGGCCGCCATAGCCTCGTCCACATCCATCCGGAACTGGTCCCAGGCCGCCGGCTCCTCCACGAAGTATTTCGGGCAGATCTTCCCGGTCACGTCGTAGTGGCGGATCACGTCCCTCTCCGGGTCCAGGCGGAATTCCCGGCACAGCCAGGCCGTCAGCTCCACCAGCCGGTCATAGGTCACGGGGGAGAATTTCCCGGTCTCGTCGGGGTGGCACACCTCGATGGCCACCGTGTCGCCGTTGCGGGTGTTGGAGGCGTAAGCGATCTCCGTCAGGGGCACACACTGGACCACCTCCCCCTCCAGCCCCACGATGAAGTGGCTGGAGGCGTAGATCCCCTCCGTCCCGGAGGCCAGGGAGTCAAAGTAATTCCGGTTGGCCTGGGCGGTGGTGCTGGGGTTTCCCACATAGTGGATCACCACGCCGTTGATCTCCTCCAGTGCTTCCCCGGGCCGGGACCACTCGTTCACCATCAAATAATCCTGCTCCACATAGTCCGGGACCTTCACATCCTCGCCGGGAAGGCCGCTTCCCACCAGCCAGACGATCCCGCCCAGGGCCAGCAGCACCACGGCCAGCAGACCCCCGGCCAGCACCGCCGGACGGGGGGCTGCCCGGCGGCGTGCGGGTCTTCTTTTGTGTGTCTGCGTCATAGCTCAGCCCACCGCTGTGACGTCCACCATCTGGGTGGTAGTGTTCTCATAAGCGACCGGCACATCGGCGGGGATGCGGCCCTCAGCCGCCGTGTCTTCATCCACGTCCAGATACTCCTCCGGATACAGCTCCCGATAGGTCACCAGATCCGATTCCCGGACCAATCCCAGCTTCCGCAGGGTCTCCACGGTGTGGTCCATGCCGGGCCGGACCTGGATGTTGATGCCGTCATGGTTCTCATAGGTCCTGCCGTCCGCCTCGGTGCTCTCCCAGAGGAATTCCAGGTTCAGGTCCATGGCATAGCTGTCGCCATTGTCGTCTCCAAACCAGTCATAGGTCCCCCAGGCGCCGCTGTCGCAGTCGTGATAGACGGCCTCCAAAATGGCGGCGGCCTCCCGGCTGCCCAGGGTGGCATGGGTCCTGCTGGCATCCAGATGTAGCTCTCCGGACACGATCTGATAGGCGGGATCGTTCCGGTGGAGCCGCCGGTTTTTCAGCTCCTCACCGTTGACCAGGGCGTCCATCAGTCCATCATAGGTCTCCGGCTGGTCCAGCCGGTCCCGGGTCAGGGGCACGGAGTACCAGCGGCGGACCTGGTCGCCGTTTTTCAGCGTGTACTCCAGCCGCAGGCTGGCCCAGGTCACGGTTTCCAGCGAGGGATCGGCCATATCGTGCGCAGCGGCGCTTTCAGAGACAATGTACCCTTCCTCGGCTACAATGGCCTGGTGGAGCTGACGGAGCTGCTCCATCAGCGCGTCATCCTGGCCGCCATACAGGGTATAGCTGTTTCCAGCCACCCGGAATTCCAGGGTCTCCGTCTCCTGGACCTGGGGCACCTGGTCCTCCACATGGAGCAGGTCAAAGTGCAGCACGCAGCACACTGCGGCGCAGCCTGCCGCCACCAGGGCCAGCCCCTTCCAGCTGCCCCGGAAGACCCGCAGGGACTTGGCCAGCAGCATGGAGGCGGCATAGTAGCCGATGGCGCCGGCGATCAGCATGCACACCGCCATAGGCGCCGCCTCATAATACTCCTCATACCGGAAGGACCGCCACACCAGCTCATACAGGGCCACGCCGCCCACCAGAGCCGCCAGGGCCGCCAGACCGTAGCGGAACAGGGGCCGCAGCGCGCCCACGGCCACCACGTCGCCGGCGCTCTCACTGCGGCGGCGGCGGTACAGCAGCCACGCCAGCGCCAGCAGCACCACTCCCGCCAGGGCATAGACGCCGATGACCCAGCCGTTTTCCAGAGAGACGGATTGAAGCTCTTGCACCACATCCGCGCCGCCGTTGACCGGGATCGTCTGATAGGTCCGGTCCACGTCCACATGCTCCATCAGCCCCACCACCGGGCTGAGCCAGGCGGCGGCCGTGCTGATCTGATAGCCCGACTCCAGACCGAAGAGGAAGCCCTGGGCCAGCATACCGAACAGCCACTCCAGCAGCACCGCCAGGAAGTGCAGCAGCAAATACAGCGCCGGCAGGGCCAGGAGATTGCCCACCACCATAGCAACCAGGGTGGCGCTGGCGAAGAAGAACAGGCTCTCCCCCGCCACGCCCAGCACCGTCACCAGATAGGGCCCCATGTCCAGGGCCCCGAAGGCGGCGGAGATCAAAAGGCTCAGGGCGCCCACCACTGCGTAGGGGATCAGCATCATGGCCATGCCGGAGAGGAGGTTCGTCAAAAACAGTCCCTCCCGCCGGATGGGCAGGGTGTGCAGCAGCCCCACGCTGCGGCTGTTGTAGAGATAGCTCCACACCGCCATGGCGCAGAGGATGGCATAGAGCAGTGAGATCGCCGGCACCGCGTGGTTCAGCGTCTCATAATAAAGTCCCGTGAAGTCCAGCGCCGCAGGCCGCTCCGCCTGGGTCAGGGACATCAGGTTCAGCAGCATCGCCAGGGGAAACAGCGACCCCAGGAAGGCCGCGCCGCCCCACAGGGGCCAGAAGCGGCTGAGATTCTTGCGGAACAACGTCCCGTTAAAGTACAATGTCTTTGACCGCATAGTCCACACCTCCCAATTCGTAGATAAAGATCTCCTCCAGCGTCAGCGGCACCGCGTCCACCAGCATGGGGTCATAGACCGCAAGGCGGGCAGTGGCCTCCTCGGCGTTCATCCTCATGATCAGGGTATGGATGCGCCCCACCCGGCTGGCGTGGAGCACCGGCAGCTCCGGCGGCACCTCGGTCATGCCGTCCCGGAAGACCACCTGGAGCTTGACCATGTTGTCCTGGAGCTGTTCCAGGCTCCGCTCCAGCAGCACCTTGCCGTGGTCCATGATGCCCACATGGTCGCACACGTCCTCCAGCTCCCGCAGGTTGTGGGAGGAGACCAGCACCGTGGTGCCCCGCTCTGCCACATCGCCCATCATCAGGCTCCACACCTGCCGTCGCATCACCGGGTCCAGCCCGTCCACCGGCTCATCCAGGATCAGATAGTCCGGCATGCAGCTCAGCGCCAGCCAGAAGGCCACCTGCTTCTGCATGCCCTTGCTGAGGCGGCGGATGGTCCGCTTCTCATCGATGTTGAAGACCTCCTTGAGCTTCTCATACCGCTCCATGGAAAAGCTGGGGTAAAAGCCCCGGTAAAAGCGCATCATGTCCCGGACGCTGGCCTGGAGAAAATAGTACCAGTCATCGGGAATGGCGGCGATCCGGGCCTTCAGCGCCCCGTTTTCCCAGATCTCCTCTCCGCCCAGCCGGATGGTGCCGCTGTCCTGGCGGTAGATGCCGGTCAGATGGCGGATCAGGGTGGATTTGCCGGCGCCGTTGGGCCCCACCAGGCCGTAGACACTGCCTGCCGGAACGGACAGCGACGCCCCGTCCAGGGCCGCGAACCCGTCAAAGGTCTTGACGATATCTCTGATCTCAATCATCGTTGCTCCTCCTGTCTCTTCGTGCCGGTCTCCGCCTCAGGGGAGACCGTTCCGCCCGCCGGCGGGCGGTCCGCCGCCTCCTGCACCAGCGCCAGCAGCTCCTCCCGGCCCGCGCCCAGGTACCGCAGCTCTGCCAGCAGCTCCCGGACCTTCTCCATCAGCTCCCGCCTGCGGTTCTCGTCCGCCCCCACGTTGGCGGCGGCGAAGCTCCCCTTGCCGGGGACGGAGTAGATGTACCCCTCCCCCTCCAGCTCGTTATAGGCCCGCTGGATCGTGTTGGGATTGATGGACAGCTGGGTGGCCAGGGCCCGGACGGAGGGCAATCGCTCATCCGCGGTCAGTCCCCCGGTCACGATCAGCTTTTTCAGGCCATCCTTGATCTGCTCGTAGATGGGCCGGGAATCCCGGTAGTTCAGGCTGATCATGGACTCACCTTCCTTTTGACTGTATTAACCGTATTAGTTGTTCTAGTACAGTTAGGATATCATAGGCCGGGTTCCCTGTCAAGAGGGAGTTTCCCCGGGCTTTCGGTGGTAAAAAAGGAAAAAGTCAAGCATTTATTGCGCACAAATTTTCGCCTTTTATTTTGTCTAATTT
>CAUWNE010000097.1:0-4182 GCA_963560095.1 uncultured Dysosmobacter sp.
TGAGGCGGTGGGGGCCGTAGTTCTCGTCGAAAACATAGTGGACGCCAAGGGTCTCATTGCCAGATTCATTGAGGGCATGCCAATCAAACTCATCGCCATCAAAATCATCATGGCTGATACTTACTGTATTATCAGGATATGCCCAGCCGCCGTGCCTGTGGCTCCACTGTACCCAGTTGTAGGCTGCGCCGTTGTCATCTGTTGAGTTACCATCCGCAGTGTAGAACTGATAGTATAGCTCACGATACCAGAGCTGTTCCTGCTCCTCTTCCCACTGGGCATACACCGTGATATCACCGGTCACAGGCGTGTCTGCGGTAAATTCTGTGCCATTGCCGTCGGACGCGGTGTTCCATCCCTTGAACGTGTAGCCATCCCGGGTCGGCGCTGTGGGCAGTGTACCCACAGTGGAGCCGCTGGTCACGGTGATCGTTTTCGGATCAGCCTCCGTGTCGCCGCCGTTTTTGTCGAAGGTCACGGTGCAGGTAGTGGGCTTTTTCACGGTAGCTGCTGTAAAATCAACGTTGCCGTTGAAGTAACCCCGAGTCCTGTTGTCACTTCCATCGTCATTTTCAAACCAGAAGCGCATCTTAGAACCTTCAAACGCCTGATCTGTATCTGCGTTGGGAACATCTTGCTTGGGAATAGTTACAAAACTCTGGCCGTTGCGTACCTCAACAGGATAGAGCTTTGTGTTGTCCTCTGCATATTTGACCAGAAGATTGTCCCTCTGATCCGTAGGCACGTTCAGTCCTGCACCTACAAGGAAACTGGCGAATCCAACCTGGGTGAGACTGCCATCAATATCAATGGGCATGGGCAGCTCCAGCTCATAGTTCTCACCCTGGTCAGAGACCAGTACCGGCTCCGGGTAAACACTCTGGTAACAGAACCCTAAGTCCCCGTTCCCTGCCTGTACATTGGAAATGGGCGTTAGGTCAAAAATATTGTTCTGGAGAAAATTCCAGAAGTTCGCCTTTCCTATATCCTTTAGCGGTGTCAAATCGGAGATTTCGTTCTTGTTTATGATAATATTTGTGAGCCCCGTGTGATTTTCCAATCCGTGCAGAGATGTGATGCCATTTTGCGGCACACGCAGATAGTCCAGATTGTTGCCGGTCATTTTCCCAAAGGATTCCATGTGGTGAAAACCAACATTATTGGCAACAAATTCTGACAAGTTAGGCATGTTCTCAAGGATTTCCCCCAACATCTCTGAGGTGTAAGCTGTCGGTTTCAGACGTGTGTTTGAGGTATCCAACTCAGTAACACGGAACCGTTTAGTTAAGGGATAATCCCCTCGTGTCAAGGGTTCCAAGGACTCAACATCAATCGGATTTTTGTGATAGTAGTAAGAACTTCCCCAAAAATCCAGTTGCGTCATCGTCTGCATGTACTGGATTCCCTCTAAATCCTTGACGTAAGAAAAAAAGCCGTCCGCTCCTCCATGAGAACCGGGATCAAAGCCTGTTCCCCATTCCGTGTCCTCGTGCTTTTGGTATTCGGTTTCTGACTGATAACGTCTGCCTTCCAATAAGTCTATCTTCGTGATATATCCGCGATATTCATTGCTATCCGACAATATATGAAAATAGGCTCTCATGGTGATATCTGGAATTTCAATCAGACCGTCAACCGTATATTCAGCTGTTTTCGTATCTGATACACCATTTAAGGTGTACGCTACATCGAAGCGATATGTTCCGTTCTCTTTGAAGTAATAGGTATAAGTAAAGTGGTCATTTTCTTCTTCCAGAACGGAAAGCTCTGGGTATAGACCATCGGTTTCCGGCGTTACGCCAGTCACGGCTAGTCCGTCCTGCTTCGGAATGGTCAGAACCAGCTTCATCAGCTGTCGGCCGTCATACTCAATTTCTTCTCCCTGAAACAGCTCTTTTACATTTGCGGGATCAGCATTTCCGCCATTAGGGCGTGTCCAAAGTTTGATCTTGCTGCCGGCCTTCAACGCAATGTTGATTTCTGGGCCTTCCGCGTTCTGGATCGGCTGTATCCCATCAGCGTAGAGGTCTTCCGTATCACCAGAAGCCTCAATTTCCTGATCCGTATAGGCACAGGCGGCATACCCCGCCTCGCCGCCGCAGACCGGACAGTCTGCATTGACCGCTTCCTCGGTGCAGAGGGCCTCACAGGTGCAGACAGCCTCCTCCTGGGGGGTGTCATCTGTGGGGGTGAATTCCTCTGCCGCAAGCGCCGTGGGGACCATGGACAACACCATGACCAGGGCCAGCACGCTTGCCAGTATTCGTTTTTTCATGTGGTGATCTCCTCCTGATCGTTCTCAAGTGTGGCTTTGGGGAGCTGCCGCCCAAAGCCCGGTCCGAAGGGGGATCAGTTCGCCCCTCCGTGTGCTGTCGGCAGCCCCCTGCGGCGGGGGCCTTGAAAAATGCGAGGGGAAGTCGTTCCACTTATGCAGTGCGGCCATATGGGCAGGGGCGTTTTTCGGCGCATCCAGCAAATTCAGTTCAGCGGTCATCCTTCACCCCCACCTTTCCGGTTATAGACGAAAAATAAATTTCGTCCTGAATACGGATCTGCCTGTGTTTGCTGGATTTACGACATAATATCAATTATGTACCTAATGCGGGGCGTGCCCAGGCAAGGCTGTCGCCCGTTCACGGAATCAACATTCTGTATATACCCGTCCGATGGAAACAGGCGTTAGCAGATATGGCCGAAAAAGCAAGCGCTTTTCTGCCCCGCAAAGCGGCAGAAAAGCGCACGACAACAGGCCGCAAAAAGAAGTTCTTTTTTTGCGGCTGAATTTCCTATGCACAAAAACGGGAATTACCTTGTAATTTGGAAAAATAACTGATATAATTTTACCATAATATGTAATTCTACATCAGTGGATCTGCTTTGCTTGCGACAGAATGTTGATTCTGTCTATATGACTAGCCTCAGCCGCTCCAGCTGCCGCTGGTGCTCCGTGCCGGAGGTCAGCAGGTAGATGCGGGTGGTTTCGATGGAGCTGTGTCCCAGTACATCCGCCAGCTTGACGATATCCTTGTACGCCCGGTAGTAGGTCGTGGCGAACAGGTGCCGCAGATTGTGGGGGAACACCTTGGCGGCGTCAACGCCGGCACAGGTACACAGCCGCTTCATCTCCGCCCAGATCTGACGCCGGGACAGGGGGGCGCCGTTTCCGGTGAGAAAGATCTCGCCGGAGACGATTTTTTGCTGTTTGGCGTATTTCAGCAGCTTGCGGCACAGCTTTCCGGGGATGAGGATCACCCGGATCTTGCCCTTCAGGGAGATCTCCGCCCGTCCCCGCTGGGCGCTCTCCACCGTCAGATACTGTACCTCGCTGACCCGGATGCCGGTGGAGCAGATGGCCTCCATCAGCAGCGCCAGGCGACCGCGGCCCGTATTCTGCGCGGCGTCGATCAGCTGCTGGTAGTCGGTGTATGTCAGCTCACGGGATGACTCCCGGAAGGCGCGCCGCTGGACCTTGAGAAAGCGGGTGTGGCAGTCCGACCAGCCCAAAAAATGGAACAGCCCGTTGAGGGCCGCCAGGGCTGCGTTTACGGTTGCGGGGGAGCGGTGATCGGCCAACAGCTGGGCCTTCCAGCTGGCAACAGCGCCGCGGCTCACCGCCTCGCCATCTAACCAGCGGGCAAACCGCCCGATATCCCGCAGGTATTTTTCCACCGTAGCCGGAGCGCGCTCCTCCTGAAGCAGATATTGCCGGTAGGCGGAGATGTGCGCTGGCGTCAGTCTGTGTTCGTCCATAACATGACCTCCTGTTGCAGGGTATAGGCGTATTGTACCCTGCAAGCAGGCTGCCATGCGAGGAGGATGCTGCGCGGGGCCTGTTGACGGCGGATAGAGAGAAAACGGTAGACACCGGGAAATATTTTCCCAGTGTCTACCTTTGGGACTGTCAAAAAAGTGCAAGCACTTTTTTGAGGGGCACTCCGCTTCGCGCCTTGCGGCCTTTGGCCGCTGCGACGCGCGCTGCGCGAGAAGAGTTTTTTCCGAGGCGCATGTCCCCGGAAAAAACGATTTTACTCTATTCGCCGCCTCCGGGCGGCGAACTCTGCGAGGCTGTTTCAACAAACATAACGGTAGACACCGGGAAACAGTTTCCCGGTGTCTACCGTTATTTCGCAGCGGTGGGGCGCTACAGCGGACCCGGGTGGTGGCAGGCGCAGAAGTGGCCCT
>CAUWNE010000098.1:0-4046 GCA_963560095.1 uncultured Dysosmobacter sp.
TCTCCCTTTGAAATCTTCTTTGGCTCTTTGTTGCACTTGACTTGACAATTCGCAGATATGTTTTTGTTTCCGAGTATGTGGGTGATTTACCACGCTGAATATAGGAACAAACATCAATAGCACGGCACCATACCCATCCCTCTGGCAGATCATAAGGAATCTCGTCCTCTGTAATTGGCGGCAAAGGCTTTTCTTTTTTTAGCTTGCCATCTTTAATTAGCGCAACCTTTTCTGCCTGTACCCGTTTTAGCAGTTCGGATGCAGGCTCATCGTTTTTATCCTGCGGCACCAGCTTACCCTGCACCGCTGCCTGCAAAATGGATTTTCTCAAATCTGCGGCTTTCATAGCACATCCTCCTGCGTCATGGCAGCAGAAATGCGCCCTAAAATCTCCTCAATGCGGGCAGAGAGAACGGCCTTTTCGTTTAGATACTGCGGGATAAACTGCTCTGGTGGTAGGATTTCCTCTGTACCATGCGGGAAACCGCAAAAATCCAGATTGTAGTCAGCGGCAGCGATATCTTCCGCTGGCACAAACTGCGACACATCGCTTTCCACTTTGTTTTTCCACCAATCACGCACTGGCTGGAAGTGCTCATCCAACATGGGGCGGGTTTTGGAAAAATGTTTATACCCATTTGGCATTTCCAAACGGTAGTACCAAACGCCCTTAGTTGGCGTTCCCTTTGTAAAAAACAGCAGGTTCGTGTTAATATTGGTATAGGGCGCAAACACATCCTTGGGCAGACGGATAATGGTATGCAGATTGCATTCTTCCAGCAGTTTCTTTTTGATCGCGGCCTTCACGCCGGTGCCAAATAAAAATCCATCTGGTAAAACGAGGCCGCAGCGGCCCCCATCTTTTAGGAGCGCCATCATATGCACCAAAAACAGGTCGGCGGTTTCAGAGTTGCGCAACTCTGCGGGAACAGACTGGGAAATCGCTTTTTCTTCTGCACCGCCAAATGGCGGATTGGTAACAATAACATCCACCTTGTCCTTGGCCGTGTAATCCGTTGTCGGGGTTCTCAGTGTATTATCGTGGCGAATGTCCGGCACATCAATGCCGTGTGCGATCAGGTTGGTGACGCAAAGCAGATAAGGAAAAGGCTTTTTCTCGATACCCTTAATTGTGCGCTGTAAAGTTTTGTATTCCTCGGTTGTGTTGACAGTAAAGCGGTCAATTACGCTGGTCAAAAATCCGCCTGTTCCACAGGCCGGGTCAAGGACTGTTTCGCCCAGCTTTGGATTGACCTGTTCCACAATAAAGCGGGTAACAGGGCGCGGCGTATAAAATTCGCCGGATTTGCCCGCGCTTTGCAAGTCTTTCAGCATGGTTTCGTACAGACCGTTAAACAGGTGGCCGGAAGGCATTGCGTCGAAATCAATATCAGCATTGATTTTATTGATGACTTGGCGCAGCAGGGTACCGGACTTCATAAAGTTGTTGACGCCTTCCATAATGCTTCTAATAAGCCATTTGCGGTGCTTTGGGTCGTCGCTGATATCAAGGTCACGCAAAGCGGAGAACATAGTGTCAATGTGCGCAAGCAAAGCGTCGCCGGTTGTCCCTTCGGCGTCGGTAGCCCAAGTGCCCCAACGATATTCCGTTGGAACAATGGGATAGTAGTCATCCTCTGTCAGTTCCCATTCCTGTTCTTTATAGTCAAAAGCCTTTAGAAACAGCATCCATGTTATTTGCTCGATATACTGTGCATCGCCATTGATACCAGCGTCTATGCGCATGATATCCTTGAGCGCTTTTGTAGTGCCTGAAACGGCCATCGTGGTTTCCTCCTATGTTAAGCGACGTACAGTTCGCTTTCTAATTCGCGTAGAGCGGCGGTAAAATCAGCCTTGCCCTTAAAAATCTTGTTCACGATGAATTGCGGCGTGCCAAATTCCCTAATGGGATTTACCTTCAACACATCCATGCTTTCCAAATTGACAACGCCGGAATCCGCATACTTTTCCAACAGAGCATTTAAGACTGCTTGCGCCTGTTCGCCATATTTAGCAAAATAGTTGCGCTTTTTCACGTTGTTAGCACGTTCTTTTCTGGTAAGCGGCGGTTGGTCGTAGGCAATATGACACACCAAATCAAAGGGGTCAAACTCTCGGCCGATTTGCTCTTGCAATTCTTCCAAAAGCACGCCTTGGCTTGCAAACTCATCAAGGATTACCTGCTTGCGCTCTGCGCTGTTCCACGCGGTAAGGAAATCCTCCAAAGTAGCATACTGATCAAGCACATTGCGCTTGGTGTAATCAGTAAGGGATTCTGTAATCAGCTTGCCGTCCTTGTCAATGTATTGAACCCTTTGTTTGAGTACGGTCACTTCTACATTGTCAACAAAGTATTTCATACGGCGCTCGTGCTTGTGTTCCTCGTCCCCTGCCCCTGGATATTCCGGTTCCTCAGGGAAATGCGGTTCTTCTGGCTCCGTTGGCGGATCACCGGGCAGATCGGGTATTTGTCCATCCTCTGATGGCGTGAAAGAATCGTCCTGCTCAACCGGGCCATCAAAGTCCGGGTCAGCAAAAAGTCGTGTAGAATCTCTAAAATCGAAAATAGTGAAAAACATTTTGCCGAGGTCTTCGCGCACACGGGTTCCTCGTCCAATGATCTGTTTGAACTCCGTCATACTGTTGATATTGGCGTCAAGCACAATAAACTTCACCATCTGCACATCCACGCCGGTGGTAAGTAATTTAGAAGTGGTCACCAGAACCGGGTAACGGCTTGAAACATCGCGGAAGGCATCAATCTGCTTTTTGCCGATGTCATCATCGCCGGTGATGCGCATAACATAGCGCTCATCTTCCTTTACGAGATCGGAGTTTTCATTGACAAGTGCTTGGCGCATCCGGTCAGCATGTTCGGTATCAACACAGAAGAAAATGGTCTTGTCATAGCAAAGATTATGCTTTTTGAGATAGTTAGACACAACTTTTGCGACCATTCGGGTTCGCTGTTCCAGCACCAATTCGCGGTCATAGTCTTTTGTGTTGTATTCCCGGTCAAGGATTTCATTACCATATTTGTCAGTTTGACCTTTGTAGGGGCGGAATCCTTCTGCATCCTTATCCAGCAAAACCCGAATGACACGATACGGTGCTAAAAAGCCGTCCTCTATCCCTTGTTTGAGGGAATAGGTATAAATCGGCTCTCCAAAATAGTCAACATTGGAGATGTCCTTTGTTTCTTTCGGTGTTGCGGTCAAACCGATTTGCGTTGCTGCGGTAAAGTAGTTTAATACAGCGCGCCATTCGCTGTCCTCTTTTGCACTGCCACGGTGACACTCATCAATGATAATCAAGTCGAAAAATCCCGGAGAGAACTGCTTAAAGATTTCCTTATCGCCATCCCCGGTCAAGCCTTGATACAACGCCAGATAGATTTCATAAGATTTATCAACCTTGCGATTGCGAACAATCGTCATTTTGTCCTTAAACGGTGAAAAATCATTGACATAGGTTTGGTCTATTAAAGCGTTGCGATCAGCCAAATACAAAATCCGCTTTTTCACACCAGATTTCCACAAGCGCCAAATGATCTGAAATGCTGTAAATGTTTTACCTGTGCCGGTTGCCATCACCAACAAAACACGGTTCTGCCCACGCGCAATCGCCTCAACAGTTAAATTGATGGCATTTAGCTGGTAGTACCTTGGCGTTCGGTCTTCTCGTGCCGTATAGTAGGGTTCTGCAATGACTGCTTCCTGCTGTGCAGTAAGCCCGGTGCCTTCTTTATACATCGTCCAAAGCGTATCTGGTGAGGGGAATTGTTCAAGGGTCAAGAAAACTTCCTTGTCGCCTCCGCTATTCATGCGGTTATGAAAAGTAAACCCATCACCATTGGAAGTGAATACAAATGGAATTAACAACCTCTCCGCATAATCAAGAGCTTGTTGCATTCCATCCGAAACAGCGTGATTGTTGTCTTTTGCTTCTACAATGGCCAACGGAATATGCGGCTTGATGAATAAAACATAATTGCGAATTGTCAAGTCAAGTGCAACAAAGAGCCAAAGAAGATTTCAAAGGGA
>CAUWNE010000099.1:0-4029 GCA_963560095.1 uncultured Dysosmobacter sp.
CCTTTCACCGGGAGTTTTGCGACAAGTGCGCGGCGGAGAACTGCGACACCTGCCCACATAAGGCGGAGCGAAACAGCCCAACATGGTGGCTGGGGCTGATCCACACAGGACCCGGGCCGGTGAGGACCGAGAGCCGGAACCCATACCTGCAGCAGGCCGCCAACCTCCGCCTGGAGGCCATGCACCAGCGGGACAGTTTCGGACGCGACCTGCTGGCCCAGGAACTGGAGAGCGCGGCGGCCACCATTGAGGAACTGGCGGCAGAAATGGAGGTGCGGACCAATGGAGAACCGGGCCTTTAATATGGATTGCATGGAGGCCATGCGGTCCATGCCGGATCAATGTTTCGACCTGACCGTGGTGGATCCACCATACGGGATCAAGATAAGCAACAACATGGGGCGGCGGAAGGGTGAGTGGCCGAGCGAATACAAGAAAGTGACCTGGGACGACGCCCCGCCGCCGCCGGAATACTTCACGGAACTGGTGCGGGTATCAAAAAACCAGATCATTTTCGGGGCCAACCATTTTGTGAGCCTGATCCCGGCGGCGGATAGTTCGTGCTGGATCTGCTGGGACAAGGGGTTTTCCAGTGAAGTGTCCTTTGCCTCCTTTGAACTGGCCTGGACCAGTTTTGACAGACCGAGCAAGCGCGTGGCGCTATCCTCCGCCCAGGCCGGAAGGATACACCCAACGCAAAAGCCGGTGGCGCTGTATGCCTGGATTTTTCAACACTACGCAAAGCCCAGGGACCGGATCCTGGACACACACCTGGGGAGCGGGTCAAGCCGGATCGCCGCGTGGGACGCCGGCCTGGACTTCACAGGGTACGAGATCGACCCGGAGTATTTCGAGGCCCAGGAAAAGCGGTTCCAGCAACACACCGCGCAAATGTCCCTGTTTGGCGGGGGTATCTGATTACAATATACATTTTTAGGAAAATGAAAGCCACCTGCGCCTGGTGCTGACAACACGGCGCAGGTGGCGGTATAAGCGACGGTGAAACCGTCCCGGATACCTATATTATATCAGTTCTCCGGGCGGTTCGCAACGGAAAATTTTTGACGGGGCCACGGCCCCGTAAGCGCCGGTAAGAGGCATTAGTAAAGTGACCAGCACCCACAAAGGAGGGGGCACCATGCCATACGTACACAGGATGGTGCAGGCTGGCCGGACCGTCGAACACAGGAAAATGCAATCCTTCCGGGTCCACACCAAGGGGGTCAAGCGCGGCCCCAATAAGGGGACCACCACGGAAAAGCAAGCCCGGATCAACGAGCGGGTGGCAGAAGAACACCTGCGCTGGGACCTGAACGCCAACTTTGACCACCGGGACCTCCACGCCGTCCTCCACTACTACGACAAGGACACGACCTTTGAGGAGATCCTGGCCCACAAGGCCGCTTTCCTGGCCAACCTTCGGAAAGCCTGCCGAAAGCGCGGGATCCAGTACAGGGCGGTGGTGGTGATCGAAACCAAGCGCATGACCAACCCGCACATACACGTGGTGATCAGCCGCATGGACCCGGAGATCATCACCGAGGCATGGGAGAACGTCCCCAGGGGAAGCGGGGGTATCAGTTTCAAGCCCCTGGACCGCCGGGGGAACCATGCAAAACTGGCGGCCTACCTGATGAAGGAAAGCCGGTCCACCATGGAGAAGTACCGGGAGGCAGGAAAGCGGGGAAAGCGGTACAGCAAAACCCAAAACATGACCAAGCCGGTGATCACCTACAAGGTGGTGTCCGCCTCCTCCTGGAGGCGTGAGCCAAAAGCGCGGAAAGGCGCGGTCCTGTATAAGTTCGACGACGGGGCGACCTGCAAAACCGGGTGGCACGAAATGACGGGCTACCCATACCAGGAATATTTCGAGGTTTTCAACGAATAGGAGGACAAGCCGATGAAAATTTACATAGCGGGCAAGATCGCCGGGGATCGGCGGTATCGGGCCAAGTTCAGGGAGGCCGCCAAGGCCCTGGAGGCGGCGGGCCATGTGGTTCTGAACCCGGCCACGCTGCCGGACGGCCTGACCGACGCGGACTATATGCGGATCTGCATGGCCATGGTGGACGCGGCGGACCTGGCCGTGTTCCTGCCAGACTACCAGGAGAGCCGGGGCGCCATGGTGGAATGGGCGTACTGCCAGAGGATCGGCAAGGACTGAGCCATGTACCTGGACATGACGGGAGGGAGAACACAGTGAAAGACTTTGTGGAGGCATACAAAGAGGCCCGCGCAAAAGCGTGGGAATACATGGGAGCCAAGCGGGCCGGATGGGTGGAGCCGGGGAAAAGGACGCGGGAAAACCACGCGATCCTGGTTCCACGCCGGGAGGCTGTGGCCATGGCGGACGAACTGGCGACGGCCGTCTTTGCAAAGGAAATTTACTTAACCTGGATGATGAACCTGCAGGGGTTCATGGTGCAACTGGCGGCCGGAGAGCATGACGCCGTGACGTGCCCGGAGTGCAGCCGCGTTTTCCGCGCCGGCTGGATGAATGGGCGGTGCCCGTATTGCGAGGCAGAGCAGAACGCCACCAAGTACGTGTGCGGATTGAGGGAGGCGGCGGGAAAATGAGCGGGGCGCAGATCAACTTCCTGGAGGAGATCATTGTGGACAACTTCGCCGGCGGCGGCGGAGCGTCCACGGGGATCGAACTGGCCACCGGCCGCCCCGTGACCATCGCCATCAACCACGACCCGGACGCCATACTCATGCACAAAACAAACCACCCATTTACGGAGCATTACCAGGCAAGCGTGTGGGACGTGGACCCGCGCGAGGTGTCAAAGGGGCGCCCTGTGGGGCTGGCGTGGTTCTCCCCTGATTGCAAGCATTTTTCAAAGGCAAAGGGCGGAAAGCCGGTGAACAAGAACATAAGGGGCCTGGCCTGGATCGTTCTGCGGTGGGCCGGGACCGTGCGGCCCAGGGTGATCATCCTGGAGAACGTGGAGGAGTTCCAGACCTGGGGGCCTGTACGGAAAGGCCACCCGGTGAAATCCAAGGCCGGACAGACGTTCCGCCGGTGGCTTTCCCAACTGGAGGCCCTGGGCTATGCCGTGGAATGGCGGGAACTGGTGGCGGCCGACTATGGAGCGCCCACCACGCGAAAGCGGTTTTTCCTGATCGCCAGAAGGGACGGGGAACCCATTGTGTGGCCGGAGCCAACCCACGCGCCGGCGGACACCCCGGAGGTGCTGGCAGGCCGGAAAAAGCCGTGGAGGAGCGCGGCGGAGGTCATAGACTGGAGCCTGCCCTGCCCGTCCATCTTCGACACACGGGAGGCCATCCGGGAGAAATACGGGCTTTCCGCCCAGCGCCCCCTCCGCCCCAATACCATGCGGCGGGTGATCCGTGGGGTGGACAAGTTCTCCATCAAAGCGCCGGACCCGTTCCTGGTGGTGGTGAACCATGCCGGAAACTTCCGGGGGCAGGACGCGGCGGACCCACTCCAGACGGTGACGGCAAAGCACGGGTATGGCGTCGCCTCCCCCGTCATGGCCCCGCTGACCATGCACAACAACGAGAACGCCACGGGGACCAAGATCACCGAGCCGGTGAACACGATCACAAGCAGCGGAGCGGGCGGCCATCAAATGGTGATCACGCCGGCCATGATCCAGTACCACACCGAGCAGACCGAGCGGGTACGGGGCCAGGGAGTGACGGCCCCCATTATGACCATTGACGCCTCCAACCGCTACGGCCTGGCGGCGGCCAGCCTGGTCAAATACTACGGGAGCGACCAGCACGGACAGGGCGCCGGGGACCCTCTCCACACCATAACCGCAAAGGACCGGGAGGGCGTCCTGGCGGCGAACCTGGCCAAGTTCTACGGAGGGACCTATACCGGGAGCGGGTCCAAAATGTCCGATCCGCTCCACACCGTCACGGCCGTGGATCACAATGCCCTGACGGCCACGCACCTGGTCAAAATGAAGGGCACAAACCTGGGCGGTCCCATGTCGGAGCCAGTGCAGACCATCACCGCCGGCGGCGGCCACTTCGGCGTCGTCACCACCGTGGTGG
>CAUWNE010000100.1:0-3796 GCA_963560095.1 uncultured Dysosmobacter sp.
GGGCGGAAGATTCCGCCCGGGCCGGTTTGGTTTTTTGAAAAGGGGAAGGGGTTCAGCGAGTCCGCTCCTGGGCCAGGATCTGCCGGGTCTTCTCGGCGTCCTTCAGGATCTGGGATCGCAGGGCGTCCAGAGAGTCGAAGCGGACCTCGTCCCGCAGATGCTGGAGAAACTCCACCCGGACGGTCTGCCCGTACAGGTCCCCGTCAAAGTCCAGCAGCCAGGCCTCCACCGTCACGTCCAGACCGTTGTTCACCGTGGGCCGGGTGCCCACGTTGGTGACGCCGGCGTAGCTGCTGCCGTCCGGCAGGAAGACCTGGGTGGCATAGACGCCGTGGCTGGGGACCAGCACGTGGGGCGGGGCGGTGAGGTTCACGGTGGGGATGCCGATGGTGTGGCCGATGCGCCGGCCATGGCGGACCACCTGGGTCAGCACATGGGGGTGGCCCAGGAACTGCCGGGCCCGCTCCACCTGGCCCAGCTCCACCAGACGGCGGATGTAGGTGGAGCTGACGGTGATGCCGCCCACCTCTACCTTGGGAATGATATCGCAGCCCAGCCTCAGCTCCCGGCACTTGCGCTCTAAAAGCTCCGGCGTTCCCTGGTTCTTGTGGCCGAAGTGATGGTCGTGTCCTGCCACCAGGTGGACGGCGTGATACCGCTTTACCAGGATCTCGGTGACAAAGTCCTCCCAGGAGGTGGTCATCATCTCCTGGTCAAAGGGGACCATCAGCACCTCCTGGATCCCGAAGAGCCGGCGCAGCAGATCCGCCCGGTCCTGGGGGGAATTGATGAGGGGGCAGGGGATGCCGGTGACCACCTCCTTGGGGACGCGGTCAAAGGTGAAGACCGCGGGGACCACGCCCCGGCGGGCGGCCTCCTCCACGGTGCGCCGCAGCAGGGCGGCGTGGCCCAGATGGACTCCGTCAAAGAAGCCCAGGGCAATGACTTTTTCCTTTGCGGACATATCGTTACGCTCCAAAAAAGTTCTTGATTGCGGTCAGGGTCCCGCCCTCGGCCCGGGAGAGGCAGAGGAACTGGCCGTCCTGACCATAGACGCGGTAGGTCCCCGCCGGGGTGCCGGGCAGGGAGATGGGATTGCCGCAGCGGACCCGCTTCTCTGTCAGTGCTGTGGGCAGCGTCAGGGCGGGGAAGGCCGCGAAAAGGGCGTCTGTGGGCATCAGCAGGGATTCTCCCCGCTCCTGCACCTCCTCCAAAGAGACGGCCTGGTCCAGCGTGAAGCCTGCCGCCATGGTCCGTCGCAGGGCATACATAGTCCCGCCGCAGCCCAGCTGCCGCCCCAGGTCATGGCAGAGAGTTCGGATGTAGGTGCCCTTGGAGCAGAGACAGCGGAGACGAAAGTCCGTCTCGCTCTCCTGATCCAAAAGCGCCAGGTCATAGATCGTGACGCTCCGGGGCTTTCGCTCCACCTCCTGGCCCTTTCGGGCCAGTTCATAGAGCTTTTTTCCGCCGATCTTCACGGCGGAGTACATGGGGGGGATCTGCTGGATCTCCCCGGTGAAGGCGGAGAGGGCGGCTTCCACGTCCTCGCATGTGGCGGTGACAGGATGGGTCTCCAAAGTCTCTCCGGAGGTATCCTGGGTGTTGGTCACCAGACCCAGACGCAGCCCGGCCACATATTCCTTGCGGCCCTTTTCGGCGAATTCCACAGCCCGGGTGGCCTGTCCCACAAAGACCGGCAGCACACCGGTGGCCATGGGGTCCAGCGTTCCGCCGTGACCGATCCGCCGCTCGCCCAGGATGCCCCGGAGCTTGGCGCAGACGTCCATGCTGGTCCATCCGGCGGGCTTGTCGATAATAAGGATTCCGTTCGGCATAGTCTTTCTTGCGGGATCGGGCGCGGCGGCGGGGAGTCCCGCCGTACCTTGGCGTCCCCGATCCCTGACTCCTAATTTTTAAGTTTCCGGCTCCGCCGGCGTATGGCGGGCGATGGCCGCCAGGACCTGGTCCCGGCAGGCTTCCCAGCTTCCCCGGAGGGTGGCGCCGGCAGCGGCGGCGTGGCCGCCGCCGCCCAGGTCCTGACAGACCAGGGTGGCATTGATCCGGGGACCGGTGCGCAAAGAGAGCTTCCAGGTCTTCGGCCCCAGCTGCCGCAGGGTCACCGCGCAGTCCACGCCCTCGATCTGAGGGCCCAGGGCGGAGAGATCCTCCGCGTCGCTCTCGGTGGCCTGGAACTGCTCCATCAGAGCGGTGGGAACGGAGAGCACCGCGATCCGGTCCCGGTCGTAGAAGGCACACCCGTTCATCATGGCTGCCTCCAGCTGCATCCGCCGGCGGCTCTTGGTCCGGAAGAAGACCTTGTTGACAGTTTTATAGTCGATGCCGGTGTTCATCAGCGCCGCCGCCACCGCGTGGGTATGGGGGGTGGTGTTGGCGTAGGCGAAGCAGCCGGTGTCGGTGGAGACTGCCACATAGAGGGGCAGGGCGATGGCCGGAGTGATGGGGCCCAGAGCGGCCAGGATGTCATAGACCAGCTCGCCGCAGGCCCCCGCCTCCGGTCGGACGATATTGGCCATGCCAAAGCCCTCGAAGGAGGGGTGGTGGTCAATGGCCAGGTCCACCCGGCCAAGATAGGCCTTGGCGTTCTCCGGGAACAGGCCCACGGCGGCGATGTCTGTGGACACCACGTGGTCCGGCACAAAGTCCGCCGGGGCGGCATAGGGAGCGAAGTAGGGAGTCGTGTTCTCCGTCAGCTCCGGGTTGGGCAGCAGATAAGCCGTCTTTCCCAGGCGGCGGAGGCCGGCGCACAGGGCGGCGGCACAGCCCACCGTGTCCCCGTCGGGCCGAACGTGGGTGAGGATTAGCACCCGGTCCAGAGTCCGCAGCAGGGCGGCAGCCTCAGGTACGGTCAGCGTCTTCATGACTCCGGCTCCTCCTGGGCGTCCCGGGCCTGGTCGGCCCGCTCCACCTGCCGCAGCATCTCCAGGATGTGGGCGCCGTGCTGGATGGAGTCGTCGCCGATGAACTGGAGCTCCGGGGTGTAGCGCAGTTGCAGGGCGTGGCCCAGCTCCCGCCGCAAAAAGCCCGTAGCGGACTTGAGGCCCTTGAGGACCTCCTTTTCCTGGGACTTGTCCAGGACGGAGATATAGACCCGGGCGTAGCGCAGGTCTCCGGTGGTGTCCACCCGGGTGATGGAGACCATGCCCACCTGGGAGACCCGGGGATCTTTCAGCCGGCGGAGCTGGTCACTGAGCTCCCGCTGGATCTCTTCATTGATACGGCCGATGCGATTGCTTGCCATAATAGACCTCCTTTGATGCGCCGGTCCCGGCGCGGGGAATGCCGGCTTTGCCGGCGGGAATGCACCCCCCATGTTCTTTTCGCTCTTGCCGAAAAGAAAATGGGCCGCACACGCAGGGGTATGCCGCATCCGTAAGCGGCAAAGCCGCCAACGGCTGCGCGATGCACGGTCCAAAAGAAAAGAACGCTTCGCGGTGGGATCGCTTTGGCAGAAGCCCGGAAAATCTCTGCCCACAGCGTGGGTAGCGCGTGGGTTTGGAGCTTCTGGACGCCCCTTGCGCCGATTTCCGCTTGCGCTGTCATAGAGCGCCGAGGGGGAGAGAATTTGTTTGGAAAACAGCAGGGGCGGCGACGCGGTCGCCGCCCCTATTGTGCGCACAGATTTTTATTTTCAACAAAAGACGGGGTTATCTGGGGATCTCCTCCATGGTATAACCCTCGATGATGTCGCCTGTTCCCGGGAATCCTTCGGCTTCCCGGGAACCCTTGAGATGGGACCAGCGTGGGGCGAAGTGAATCCGCCCCACGCCGAGGTTTT
>CAUWNE010000101.1:0-3695 GCA_963560095.1 uncultured Dysosmobacter sp.
CACTCCTTTTTACCTATCTCCATGTGTTGCACTTGAATTGTAAATCTTGAAATTTCATATCTTTCGCGCCTGCGGGCGCGAAACTCTGCGAGGCTTTTGATATGCTAATGCGCCCCCGGGGAGCATCTGCTCTCCGGGGGCGCTGGTCTTCTCTCATTCTTACAGGTTTATTCGTAAGGTTTATTGTCCAACGGCCGCCTCAAACTGGGCCTTGGACTCATAGATCGTCAGGTCCAGCCGGGGGGATCGGGCCGTCACCTGGGGCCCTTCTCCGCCGGAGATCGGCTCTTCGATCCGGGTGTTTGCCAGCCAATAAACCACCACGCAGAAGCCCTCGGAGAGCCCCGTCTCCCACACGGCCCGCTGGGCCACAGGCTCCTCCGGTCCCACCGGCACCGCGCCTTCCTCCATCGTCTTCTGGGAGAGGGCCTGATAAAGGGCCTCCGGCTCTTCAAAGCCGTAGAGCTCCGCCGCCAGCGTCAGATAGCCCTTCCAGTCCTCCCAGGAAAAGTCCGGGCTCTCCGGGGCCGAGGAGCGAAAGACCTCCACCGTCAGCGTCCGCCCCGTCTCTCCATCTGTGCCGTGGACCCAGGTCATCGCCAGCCGGTCCTCCTCCGATGCGTCCCGCAGCGCATAGATGGTCTGCGTTCCGACGGTGGTCGTCTCCTCCGGGCAGAGCGTCTCCGTAAGGCCGGAGTTCTCCAGCGCGGCGGTGATGGTCTCCTCCGTGGGCGGAAAGGCCGGGGCCGTCTCGCCGCCGCAGCCCGCCAGCACCGCCAGCAGGGCCAGCGCCAAACATATCACAGAACGTCGTCTCATGTCACGCACCTCCTGATGCGATCTCACATGCCTGCTCCTTCCTGACCTTCCTGCTGCATGGGACTCTCCTCCCATCTCTGTTTGTTACCCCGATGATATCATGCCCGCCGGGCTCGGTCAACGATTTTTGCCCGGTTTCTCCCCTCCGCCGGGCAAATCGGGGATTTTCCTCTTGCAATTCCGGGTTTGATGTGCTATAAGTAAGAATTGTATATCAGCGATGAACGGGAAAATGACTGTGAAACGCCGCAAAGAGAGGGTCGGTCACCGGCTGCAAGCCGACCTGCGGGACGCCCGGTCTGGTTCGCCCGGGAGCCGCCGTGGAGACACGGCCGGAGGCCCTCCGTTATCGGGGCTGCAAGTGTGTGCGCTCCGGCGCGCAAATTTGGGTGGTACCGCGGAAGGCAGGCCTTTCGTCCCAAGTGGGGACGGAGGGTCTTTTTGTTTTGCCCCCGGCCGCCCCCAGTCGTGATCTACATCCAGTAAAGGAGTTTTACCATGAAAGAACAGTTAGCAACCATCCGCGCCCAGGCCCTGGCGGCCATTGAGAGCGCATCGGACTCCGCCGCCCTGGACGCCCTCCGGGTCCAGTACCTGGGCAAAAAGGGCGAGCTGACCGCCGTTTTGAAGCAGATGGGCAAGCTCTCCGCCGAGGAGCGCCCCGTGATGGGCCAGCTTGCCAACGAGGTCCGCGCCGCGCTGGAGAGCGCCATCGAGGCCCAGGCCGCGGTCCTGGCGGACAAGTCCCTGGAGCAGCGCCTGCGGGACGAGGCCCTGGACGTGACGATCCCCGGCAAAACCTTCCACCTGGGCCACAAGCACCCCATGTATCTGGCCCTGGACGAGATCAAGGACATCTTCGTGGGCATGGGCTTCACCGTGCTGGACGGACCCGAGGTGGAGCTGGCCGAGCTGAACTTCGACCGGCTCAACGCCGGCGAGGGCCACCCCAGCCGTGACTGGTCCGACACCTTCTATTTCGACGCGGACAGCCGGGTGATGCTCCGCTCCCAGACCAGCCCCATGCAGGTCCGGGCTATGGACTCCATGCCCCTGCCCATCCGGATCATCGCCCCCGGCCGGGTCTACCGCAAGGACGAGGTGGACGCCACCCACTCCCCCATGTTCCACCAGGTGGAAGGCATGGTCATCGACAAGGGCGTGACCATGGCGGACCTGAAAGGCACGCTGAACACCGTGGTAGAGCAGCTCTACGGCAAGGGCACGCAGACGCGCTTCCGCCCCCATCACTTCCCCTTCACCGAACCCTCCTGCGAAATGGACGTCCAGTGCCACAAGTGCGGCGGCGTGGGCTGCCCCACCTGCAAGGGCGAGGGCTGGATCGAGCTGCTGGGCGCAGGCATGATCCATCCCAAGGTGCTGGAGATGTCCGGCATCGACCCGACGGTTTATTCCGGCTGGGCCTTCGGCATGGGCCTGGAGCGCACCGCCATGCGCCGGTTCAAGATCGCCGACCTGCGGCTGATCTTTGAAAACGACGTGCGCTTCCTGGAGCAGTTCTAAACACTTCCAGGTGGGACGTTGTCCCCCCTAGATACGAAAGCGGTTCCCATGGAAACCGCTTTCGATACCCCCCTCGCCCTTGCACAGCAAGGGCGGCTGCGGCCGCCGCGGCCGCAGGCAGCGGAGTCTGCGGCAGGCACATGTCCTGCCGCAGACGGATTGAACCCCGCCGCGAACATGATTTCAATTCCTTCGCGCAAGGCGCGAAGAGCGCGGAACAGGTGCTTCCGCCGATCAATCTGAATAGATCCATCCCAATGGAAGGAGTTTCAATATGAATTTAAGCAGAAAGTGGCTCAGCGAGTTCGTCACCGTTGACGCCAATGATAAAGACTTTGCCGAGACCATGACCCTCTCCGGGTCCAAGGTGGAGCTGACCCACGACCTGGGCGCGGAGATCTCCAACGTGGTGGCAGGCCGGGTGCTCTCTCTGGAGCGCCATCCCGACAGCGACCATATGTGGATCTGCCAGATCGACGCCGGCCAGGCCGAGCCGGTCCAGATCGTCACCGGCGCGAGGAACGTCCACGTGGGCGACCTGGTGCCGGTGGCCCTCCACAAGTCCACCCTCCCCGGCGGCGTGAAGATCGAAAAGGGCAAGCTCCGGGGCGTGGTCTCCAACGGCATGCTCTGCGGTCTCAGCGAGCTGGGCCTGGACGAGCGGGACTTCCCCTACGCCGTCATCACCCCCGCCGCCATCCTGGGGGACTATCATCCCCTGGACAAGGACAAGCCCTCCATCCAGGCAGACATCAAGGCCGGGGACAAAGTCTTCGGCCCCGTGGTCTGCGCAGGGATCACCGCTGTGGAACCTGCCGGCATGAATCGCTGGACCGTCACCCTGGATCTGGGCGGCGGACACACCGCCGACCACGATACCGCCTGCGCCAACCTCCACGCCGGCGATCTGGTGGCCTACAACACCAATGAGGCGTTCATCTGCACCCTCTCTGACCTCCACGCCGAGCAGAAGGAGTTCCCCCACTGCATCCCCGACGGCATCTTCATCCTCCACGAGGACTGCCAGCCCGGCGACGATATCCAGGCCGTCACCGGCCTGGACGACCATGTGGTGGAGTTCGAGATCACCCCCAACCGGCCCGACTGCCTCAGCGTCATCGGCCTGGCCCGGGAGGTGTCCGCCACCTATGATGTCCCCCTCCGCCTCCATGAGCCGGTGGTCAAGGGCGGCGCCGAGGGAAATCTGGTGGAGCTGCTGGACGTGGAGACCCCTGCCGCCGACCTCTGCCCCCGCTACACCGCCCGGATGGTCCGGAACGTGAAGATCGGCCCCTCTCCCAAGTGGATGCGGGAGCGGCTGCGGGCCATGGGCGTGCGCCCCATCAACAACA
>CAUWNE010000102.1:0-3658 GCA_963560095.1 uncultured Dysosmobacter sp.
GCGCCGTTTCCACCGCGTCAATGTTTGCGCCGAGGAACAGGAACTCCCAGCCATAATTGGAACTGACAATAGAGTATCTATATTCTGATGGATCATTCCATACTCCTTTTCTTCCCGCTGTATCTTCCGAAGTTCCGTTTGCAGGGCAGTCTTGTGGGCAGCGAGTTCGTCCAGTTCTGCTTTTAGTTTTCCAGCTGAAGGAAGTTTGGCAAGCCCGGCCTTCTTGATTTCCTTGGCGGCCGCCTCGAACAAAATGATCTCGCTCTCAAAGCCGCGCAGGAATTTTTCCTTGTCCTTTGATGCCTTGTATCGGTCATACACAGGTTTCAGCCTGCGGTAGGTGTCGATCTGCTTTCCCAGGAGGGCAAGGTCGGTAATCTGCTGTTCCACATCCCGCAGGCCCTCCCTGGTGCGGATGGAGGCGGCGGAAACGGCATCGCACCGTTCCACCAATTCCTCATAACTGCCGATGCCGTGTTCGGTAAGAAAGTTCATGGTGGCAGCCGCTCGTTTCAGATTCTCAATGGTCGCCCACCGCTGGTATCCGGCGCTCTGCTGGGCTTTGATGTTATTCTGAATGTCAATGAGCAGGCTGACCTTCCCGCTGCGCTGTTGGGGCTGTCTGGAGGGCCTGGGACCTCCGGCAATGCGGGAGACAACGGCTTCTTCCGTGTAATCGGCGCCCAGGGTTTTGAGCCGGGTGAACCGCTCCTGGTCCGGCGCTCTGGCGGAGATATACTTTCCCCGCTTGATCTCGTATCCTTCCCGTTGCAACCGGGCAAGCAAATCTTCCAGGCTGGAGGACGCGGGAATCAGTCGGTCGATGGCGACTTTCAGTTTTGCCTTGTAGCTGGTGCCGTTCTGTGCGGCCTGATGTTCGATGTAGCTCTTGCCTTTGTCCCGGCCGGGGACGATGACAGACAGGCCGTGTTCTCGGCACAGTCGATCACTGGCCCGGCGTATCTCGTGATAGCTGCGCTTGTTGGAATGATAGTGCTTGTGGTCGGTGAAGCTGACCGCATTGAGTAGGCTAAGTACCCAGCGCCTTGCCGCATTGCTGCGGTAGGTTTCCGGACACTCGCCCCCGAACCGGACTTACAACTCTCGCTGTATCCGGCTCTCCATTCATTCACAGTCTGCACTGTGTATTTTAGTGTGACAGCTTTCACAGACTACCAGTGTTTTCCGGTTAATCTTTTTCATAAAAGCTGCCCACGGTTGACTTTCATCCAGCTCTTTCAGCGTTCTTACCTGGTGCATCACCAACACTGAAGTTTCTTTTCCACACCATTCACACCGATTTGCTTTCAATCGTGCGCCAAGACTGGGCTTCTTCAGAATGCCTTTTGGCTTATGGATAATATCCGCTTCTTTTCCCAGAGGATAGGGGTCTCTGGCAAGACTGCCTTGCCACAGTAGTCGAATACGCTCCTTGCCATGTTTGTCCTGAAATTTCACACCGATGTCTTTGCCGATACGATACTGAACAATGATTTTGCGCTTTGTTGTGCGGTATTTACAGGCCAGAGTTTTGTAAAAGCTGTACTCCATGATATAGCGGAACTTGTGTAGCTTGGAGCGATTGTTTGCAATCGCATAATAGTTACAGAATCCTCGTATCTCGCCGTTGTACTGGTCAAGAATACTCAGGTCCGTTCGCCCGACAAGTTTTCCGCGATGGGTGGGCTGCCAAATCTCTGTTCCATTGCGAACATCGATTCTCATGGCTCCCAGTTCCAGCAGCTTCTTCTGAATGGCGGAAGTTGGGACTTCCAGCATGACATGGCCGCTGTAATTTCTGGCCGTAGAACCACTTTTGGTTTTCTTGGTGTGATTGCTCTGCGGTGTAACCCTGATTTCAAATCCTAAGAATTTTGCCCGGTCTGTCGCTTTGGTTACCAGCGTCTTTTCGTCCGACAGTTCCAATTTCAACTGTCCGGCGATATATGTGCCGATTTCCTGTTTCACAGCCTGTGCATCCTCTTTGGCTCCGATGATACCGATAAGAAAGTCATCAGCGTAGCGGACATATTGCAGTCTGCGGAAGTTTTCGTCCATAGGGTCTTTACAGGGGATGGACTTGTGAACCTTGTCCAGTTCCCAGATGCTTTCCAGTAAGGACTGCTTTTCTTCCTCAGTTTTTGCCTTTGCCAGCTTTCTTTTGAGTCGGATTCTCTTATCGCTCAGCTTGCGGTATTCCACATTGACGGCTCGCTTGTTCCCACGGTCAAACCGTTTCTTAAACTCTGCCATATATTTGTCGAACTGGTCGAGATAGATATTGGCGAGAATAGGACTAATGATGCCGCCCTGTGGCGTGCCGCTGTAGCTTTGATGCACTTGGTTATCTTCCATATATCCCGCATTAAGAAATTTACGGATAAGGCGCAGGAAGCGTTCATCTTTGATTCTCTTGCGGAGGATGCCAATCATGACATTATGGTCGATATTGTCAAAGAAGCCTTTAATGTCTCCCTCCACAAACCATTTGCACCGTGTAAAGCGATTTTGAATCATTCTCAAGGCTGTGTGACAGCTTTTATTGGGTCGAAAGCCGTGGGAGGTGTCCTCAAAGCTGTTTTCATAGATGGATTCCAACAGCATACGGACAACTTCCTGTACCAGCTTGTCGTCAATGGACGGGATGCCCAGAGGACGGAGTTTTCCATTCTTTTTGGGAATATATGTCCGTCTGGACGGCTTGGGCTGGTAAGATTCGTCTTTCAGGGCTGCAATAAGCCTGTCAACTCTTTCAAGGCTCATTGCGTCAATGGTTTTCCCGTCTGTGCCTGCGGTCATGTTTCCCTGACTGGCATAGATATTTTGATACGCCTGTAAGAAAAATTCCCGGTTGAACAGATTGCGGTACAATCTGTCATAGACATAGCCGGATTGAGCTGAATGCTCTTGCAGACTGTTCAATACATTTTCTGGATTTCTCATAGTGCCTCACGCACCTTCCTTTCTTTTGCATTGAATCGAATGAACTGCCGCCCTTCGCCATGTGCGTGCCATTAACACGCTCGGACTACTACGGCGGCTCCGTTGCCATATTGGATTTTCAGGGCCTGCACCCATAGCTCTTGCGAGCATTCCAACTTAGGCAATCCCCATTTAGTAACAGAGTAAAAAGCTGTGTTCATTGTCGGATACGGTTTTCGTCCTTTTATGCTGATACATACGGGCTGCACATCGGTTTCGCTCCTGCCAGTCATCTTTTCTGGCGGAGATGCACAGCGCAGCGGATATAGCTGTCTTCCGCTGCGACCACCACAAATGTCCCTCGGACTGCCGTTCAACCAGTGTAGGCTTTATCCTCATATGAACTTTGGTCTTGCTGCTCAGTCGTGGCATGACAACTTGCCAACTCACAGCGTTACGGTCGTGCTATTGTCCCCTTTGGGTTTCCCCATCCAGGTTAGCCGTTGACCACAGGCATGAAACCTCACGCCTGCCGCTTGCTAAGCGGATTTACTCTGCCCCTTATGGGCGCACAAATTAAATGGTTGTGAATATGCCCCTTGTCAATATGGGTGGTAAGTACAAACTCGTACTTGCCACCCAATATTTCTTTTGCAAGCTGCATACCAATCTCATGGGCTTCCTCGGCGGAGACCTCCCCAGGCTCAAAGGCTTGGATCAGGTGGCGGCCCAGGTG
>CAUWNE010000103.1:0-3456 GCA_963560095.1 uncultured Dysosmobacter sp.
CGGCCATTTCGTCCACGGCCTCTTTCCAGTCCTTGCCCTGTTCGGCTGCGACATCCTGGAATGTCTTTTGGCCCGTTGCCAGGGCGGTTTTGGTGGCGGTGGTTTCCTTGGCCGGGTCGATCCATTTTTTCGGTGCCTGCACCCATTTGTGCGCCAGGTAATCCGCCTTTTTATCCCAAAATCCGGGCGGGTTGATCAGCCCGGTGAGATAACAGGAAATAACAAAAGTTTCGTAGATCTCGCTCATGATCTCGGTCAGCAGCTCGATCTCCGCCGCGAATGTGGCTTCATCCTCATTCGCTCCCTGCCGTGCGCTGGAATAATTGCTTTCCGACATGTCCCGGCTGGTGGCCTCGTAGCTCATGCCCTGGCCGGCTCCGATCAGACGCCATTGCATTTTCAGGAATTGGGAGGCGTCCGATCCCGCGCTTTTCGGCTCCACAGTTTCGATACTGTCCCCCACATTCATTTCCTTGATCATGCCGGGGGTCAGGCTCTTGCCCTCGTAGGTCACCCGATCCCCGCCGGCCACCACGCCGCCGCGGCCAAATCCGCCCGTAGGGGTTGCCCGCTTAATGAACACGGCCAGGCAGGCCGCGATCCGCTCCTTGACGGAAACGGCGGTGATAAATTCGTTTGTGTCCCGTACCCGCGTAATGGTAGGGGACAGGTCCGAAACCTCACGCAGCTGGCTGGGGCGGTGCTTGGTCCAGTACGGGATCACATGCTTGGCCTCGATATACACCGGGGTGGTCAGCTTCCAGCCCTCCACATCGTACTGCTGGATAAAATAGCCCACCGCCCGGCGGGCCGGGTCATACTCAATCCCGCCCACCACGGTGTTTCCCTTGTGCCTGGGGATGGAGGCGGTGGTGTCCAGTTCGTCCACCTCGATCATTTGGAGCTTGAACGGCACCAGGCCGCCCCTCGTGTATCGCTTGATGAACAGGATCCCGCCGTCCACCTGCTTCCGTGTCACAGCCATGCGCATGATCTGGTTGAAAGACTGTGACGCGGTTATGTCGCAGTTTTCCTTGCGGCACCATTGTTTCCACAGCTTTTCCAGCTGGTCGTTTAACAGCTCACTCTCTGTCTTTGGCTGGAGCTTATAGCCTTTCCCGATCACATTCCGCCGAAAGGCGTGGATCACAGACTGGGCAATGTCGCTGTTGCGTTCCAGATCGCGTGCGCGTGCGCGGATCACATCCCGGCTGTAACGGTCTGTTAATTCCGCGCTTTCGTTGAAAACCCGCCACCCGGCATTTAGGCGCCCATGGCTGGCCGCGTCATATCCCCGCAGCTCCTCCAGGGCTTGCCGCCATGCCTCCCGCCGGTAGCCTCTTTCCGGCGAAATTGCGGTGATGATGTTATCCAAAATTCCCATGCGGCACGGTCACCTCCCGTCAAAGTAGGCCACAAAGGTCCGATCCAGCAGGTGGGAGGGGGTCCCCGCCGCCACCTGGGCCTCCAGATCATCACGCATGGATTTCAGCATGGACAGATCCGCCCGTGTCAGGGACCGGCTGCCGATCTTGTATGACTGGCCGCCTACCAGCACCGCCGCAATGGCCTTATTGACCTGTTCCAGCATTTCCGCCGGCTTCATTTGTGTGTGTTCCATTCTGTCCTCCCGCTTTATACCCAGCTTTCATTTTGCTGGATCCAGTTTTCCTCCGGTGTCGGCGTAGGCTCCGGCTTTGGCTTCTTGGGCTTTTCCGGCTCCTGGCTTTGCAGGTATAGGGACCGGACGCCCTGCATGTCCGCCGCCGCCGCGGCGTACACCTCGCAGTCCAGATAGTGGTTGTCTGCGTGGGTGGTTTTCGGCACCCATTTCTGCACCACTTTCCCGTTGGCCCGCTCGGTCACTTTATGCTCCGCGGTGACCTGCTCCGCATACTCCAGATCACAGCCCTTGTAGACCATCCAGGATCCTTTCCCGTTTGGCTTCCTCATGCGGGCGGCAATCATGTCCTTGTATTTCCCGCCGTCCACCAGCACCAGTGTCATTCCGTTGGCGTTGCTGCCATCCTTGTTGATCGTGGACAGGCGGTAGTTGGACAGCATGGTGCCGGTTCCCTTGCTGGGCAGCACCCAGTCCGAATTTAAGAGGCAGAAATCATAAACTTCATCCGTCTGGTCGCCGCTGTCCATCAGGGCCAGCGACACCAAAAGTCTTTGCCCGTCCGGGTGTATAAACTCGGTGTTCATGATCTGCGCCACCTCGTTCATGGATAGCGCCTGGCCGTGGGCAATGTTCTGGCTGGTCATATAATCGCCCCAGGCCCGGATCGTCCAGTATAGGCAATTTTCCTGCACATCTATGCCGGCGGTGATCAGCTTCGCCCACTTCGGCAGGGCGTATGCCTCCACCTCGGTCTGCCGCTCCAGCACCAGCTCCGCATTGGTCCGCAGTTTGGTGTCCTCCCATGGCTCCGCCAGCCAGCTGTTGACAAAGTTTTGCAGCAGCTCCGGGTCATCCTTACACCGCAGGAACTCCTTGGCAATCTCTGAAAACCGCGTGAAAGGGGAGTACAGGGTGTTCAGCCAATAGGCCACGCTGGAGGGCCTGGCGGCGGTCTGCCGGACCGTCTGCCACCTGCCGGCGGCCAGCATTTTCCCCTTGTCCTGGTCAGTGATCACGGCCCCGCAGGCTTGGCAGACATAGGTTGCCATTTCCGCCCGCTCGGCGCTGTCCGGCACATCGTCCTTGCTTGGCCATTTCAGCTGTGCAAATACAAATTCGATGTACTCCCCGCAATGGGGGCATGGCACAAAGTAATGCTTTTCCGCTTCCGCCTCCTCCTTGGCTTTCCAGATGTGGCCGGATTTCAGCGTAGGGGTGGAGGCCATGAAGATCTTGCGGTTTGTGGTGTAGGTCTTGGTGCGCTCTATGGCCAGGGAAACCGGATCCGCCTCTTTTTTGGAGGCTCCCGGAAATTTGTCCACTTCGTCAAGAAACAAATACCGGATCGGGGTGGAGGACAGGGAGGCCGGGCTGTTTGCTCCCGAAAGAAAAACGAACATGGTTTCAAATTTCAGCTTTAGCTTTTGGCTTTCCGCCTCCCGGTACTTGGCTGCCAGCGGTTTGCATTGCCGGATCATCGGCTCCAGCTTCGCCTCCACCGTCCGCTCTGCCAGTTCCTTGGAGGGGTAGACGATCATAGTCGGTGCCGGGTCTTGGTCAATGGCGCTGGCCAGCATATTCTCCAGGGCCGTGGTGCCTCCCACCTGGGTGGGCTTTACAAATACAATCCGCTCCACATCCTCGTTGGAAAATGCGTCCATGATCTCCGCCAGATACGGGGTCACGCTGTTGCGGAATGGCCCCGGTATAGCGTTGGTGTCGGGCAGGACCCGCCATTTCTCCGCCCATTTGGAAACCGGCAGGCGTTCCGCTGGCCGCAGGGACAGGAGCGCCCGGTGGATCCACGACGGCACCGTGTACGGCTTTACCCT
>CAUWNE010000104.1:0-3409 GCA_963560095.1 uncultured Dysosmobacter sp.
CGCCCTGGGGTAAAAACTTTTTTCAGGTTTTTTACAATTTAATCTTGACTTTTGCTTCGGAATTCTTTTCAAAAGTTCTTCCTAATCATAGCTTCAAACATCTGAATTATCTCTTTCACTTGCCTCAATCGAATCTTTGCACATACCAACCAATCCTTTGGCAATTGATGAGGTAGTACATCTGAATTCTTTTTCATAGCTCCAAGACGTATGTTTTAGATTGCACAACAATAGTGCCATGAAGATTACAAATAGATCATCGATCAAGATTTCTTTTCTGCCCATCGCTATCTGGCGATCAATTTCATCACAAGTCTTCTGCGCCTTTTCTCGCATAAAACTGGTCATATCTATTCGCTCATCGGTATACTGCACTGGAAATGTGCAACTACTTAGCGAGGGATTTGCCTCCATATCATAGGAAACACAAAAACCAGCATAATTGCCAGCATAATGTGCCCACATCGGAATAGATTGCACACCATTTTCTGTCAAGGAAGCGGCTTTTATTATTTATTGAAATCGTTGACCCATCGTCCGCCATGCGGTTTCAAACGTTCAATATTTGCCAACTGTGCTGGGTTATAGAAGAACCCTTTTCCGTCAAATGGATCATTGAACTCCTTGATATCCGCCATATGGATTTTACCATCTAACAGTGTTTTAAATTTTCTTTCGTTTGACTCTTCTCTATCTGACAGCGAATAATATTTGTATAGTACATCTGGAATGTGTAATCTGACAATCTGATAAATTATCTGAAACCGTTCTGCCCTTATTGCATTATCAGTGGCCATATCAAGGACACGCACAGCCTTAATGTAATCCATGGGATTTTCTTTATGCCATTTTTCTTTATCCCCATTTTGTTCATCAGCCGATTTAGTCAATAAATCGAACTGTAAATCTTCAAATTTCAGACTCCCCTCCTTTTTAACATTATTGCAATTATGCCACATCCCATTTTCTTTCATTGGCTGTGGCCCCCTAAACTAGGGGGCCACTTGTTCTGTCAAAGCAGATCACGCCACGCTCAAGTCACGCATGAATACAGAGAGCCACGTATCTCCCACGCTGATAGACTCTTCATCCATGACCTGAATATCATAGCGGTCTTCCTTCAGCTCACAGACGCCGATGCAGCTGACCGGCAGATTGGTAATGCTCCCATCCATAATTAGCCGGGCAATCCGCTCAACCCAACCATACTGCTGGTGAGAATTGTCCCGGAAGCGGTTGAAGAACAACACGCTGACAGCAGGGCCTCCATGCGTGTCAAAGAAGAATCGGACACTATCCTCTTTGACTTCTGCCCTATTCACGCGTCCGTAGACATTGATGTAACGGGTGACATCGTCAGCCGTAATGTCTGTGCATTTTCTGGTTGGAATCGCCGGTTCCTTTTCACGAATCGTTGCTAGCCTGGCATCAGGGTCAACGGATGCCACCAGTCGAATCCCCTCTCTTTCCGTAACCGGGCGATTGGGCCTGAGTCGACTAGTTGTGCGCTTCGTCACAGGTAGAGTTCCCTCGTCCTGCTTGCGCTTTTTATTGGCGTAACTGAGAGACTTTCTCTTATGTCCGGGAGAAACACGGACCAGCACGGACTCTGCCGCCTGCGCAGAAATCTTTGTCGGGTCATTCTCAAACGCAAACCGACAGTTCTCCGCATGCTTACTCTTGCGCCATGTCCGGAAATACGGCTGGCCATTGCGATGCGCCAATTCAATCTGGGCTTCGCAGCCCTCCTCACAGCAGAAGAGGTGGTGGCGATACTTCTCGTGGTATTCTTCAGCAGACAGGATGTCCTCCGGACGGATCTTCTTCACAGTATCTCCATCCTTATAGAGCGCGAAACGAATGATCATTATATCTTTTTCTTTCTACACTGAACCGGCTGCAGCGATTTTCAAATAGTACAAAAACACAAACTGCTTTCGTTAACCTCCTTCACAAATTGTTCATTTTTTGGTTGACAGCCGGGATCCAATGTGGTATTCTATGCATGTAGCGCAAAGTGCACATTTGTCAACCTCCCCTTGACCAGAGGGGTTTTTTGTATTTTTGCCAGGGCCCATTATACCACACTTTTCCAAAAAATGCAACGTTTGTTCTGATAGCATTTGCTATCAGTTTTTGTTTTTATGGCGCCCTTCTTCAACCAAGATACCAAAACCGTCCGGCCACTCGTTTGAGTGCCCGGATGGTTTTCTCTCAGCATAATCTCGCGACTAAAAGATCGCTTTTTCATCTACCAAACTGACAAAAGCTGCGTCGGCCTGATCCCATAGCAGACAAGATTTAGCGCGATATTGCAAATTACTGAAATCGATATCCCCGTTCCTGCAAGCTATTCAAAAAGCCCATGAAATAATCGCGGCAGAGGAATGAGCGCTCTTCGTATCCCACGACGCTGTGGAAAGATGCGATCCGCGCCTGTTCATTCAGCCAGACCGTCTGGGACGTAGGATTCCGGCATGGCTTTTCATCCATATACAGCACATCCTTTCTCTGCAGTTGCTCTATCAACCAACAGTGGTTTCCAGCAGCTGATGAGAAACGATCTGATACGTTTTGTCGTTACCTGGCACAGCGTCAGCATCTTTGTGTCACTCTCGCTGTACAGCCGGATCGTATCTCCGTCCCTTTTGCCGCGGGTGCAGACAAACATACCGGGGCCGAAGTCCGAGGTATAGTTGTAGTAGGCGTCGTACTCCGGCAGATAGGCCACGCTGCTGGTGTCCAGGTCCTCCGTGGAAATACCCGCGTATTCGCCCAGAATCAGGTCCACCAGCCGTTTCGGATATTTATGGACGGGAACCGGCATCTTCTCCAGCGATTCCACCCAGCCGAAGGGCCAGCCGTCCACCTCCCGCAGGGCCTCAAATTCCGCCTCGCTGGTTCGGCTGCCGTCTCCGGGGAAGTACCGCATGAACTCCTCAAAGTTCAGTTCTGTCACATCGTCGTAATAGGAAGTCAGGAAGCAGCAGCGGGCATTTACGCCGATGTCATTGCCCTGCTTATCCTGCACGATGGGTTCGAACCAGTCGTTGAACCAGACCACTTCCTCCGCGGTCAATGGCTCTGCGCCGCTTTCTCCGGCCTGATGGCTGCGGATGAATGCGGCCACATCCCCTGTACGGATGTCGATGTATTCGTCGCTGTCGGCAAGATTGATATACCCCGGTGGGTCAGTGAGCGGTCCGCCGCCAATGCTCACGGCGAGCCCTGTCCCGCTGATAGGATAGATTCGGATGTAGAGGTTATCGCCGTTGCCCTTCTCAATGTAACTGTACGACTCAAAATCGGCCCAGGTCAATGCCCAATGTCATTAAGTTAAGGCTTTCGGCCCGAAGTAAAAAAGGACCCACCCCGTTTGAAACGGGGTGGGTCCTTTTTGTAATGATAC
>CAUWNE010000105.1:0-3371 GCA_963560095.1 uncultured Dysosmobacter sp.
TAACGCCGCTTCTGAGGACACTTTTGGCTTTGACTGTGTGTGCCTTATCAAGGGTATCTTATGGGGCTGGGATGGCGATAAGAACGCTACCTATGGTGGTGCCAAGTATGCCTCCAACAATGTCCCTGACATTGGGGCAGACAGTATGATTAAGAAGTGTCCTGACGCTTCTACCACCGGCTGGGACAGCGTGGAGGTCGGTGAGGTGGTATGGACTACCGGCCATATCGGTATCTACATCGGTGACGGTCTGGCTGTCGAGTGTACGCCCAAGTGGAAGAACTGTGTGCAGATCACCGCTGTTGCCAATATCGGCTCCAAGAGCGGCTACAACGCCCGGACATGGAAGAAGCATGGTCATATCCCCTATGTGGAGTACAGCGGCCAGACGGAGGCTCCTGTGCCCGAGAAGGACACTCCTTCCGCTCCCGCTTCCAGTAAGGAGGTCAAGGCTACCGGTGTGGCTACCGGCTTTGACAAATCTCTGGCCGGGACTTATACCGTGACCGCCGCAAGCGGCCTGAATGTGCGGAATGCAGCTGGCACGAACAACAAAGTGTTGGTGGCTATCCCCAAGGGTACTAAGGTTCAGAACTACGGTTACTACACTCTGGTAGGCGGCGTGAAGTGGCTGTATGTGAAGTTCACCTACAACGGCGTGACCTATATCGGATTTGCGTCTGCGTCCTACTTGAAGAAGTGAGGTTGAGATCATGAGCGGCAAGCGAGTATCCAAGAAGCCGAAGAAGAAAATCAAGAAGAGAACCCTCTTCACGGTTTTCTCTATGTTCAATCTGTTCTGGTACACCGTGGCCGTTCTGGTTGCCAATTTCCACGATCACATGATTTCCTCAGAATTGACCGTGGCATGGTTTTCAGCGTGGACGGTGGAATTGGCCCTGTTGTTTGGTATCAAGATCAAGGACAAGTCTTCCGAGGATGACGCTGTGAGGTGATAGAATGCAAGTGCTGACAGACCTGACATTGGACAAGCTGATAAATCTGTATGTTGGTGTCGTGACCCACGATAAGAAGCAGCTCATTGAATGGGATGACCACCGGAGAACCCCGCTCTATGAGTTGAAGAAGAGAACTTTGGCTCAGGACACTATGATACTTGGGGCACTTCGATGTGCCAAGGCCAACGGATTTACCGGCGAAGAGGGCTGACCCCATTGAAAAGTCGAACTTTTTCGATGGAGAGTCGAACCCCAAAATAGGCAAAAAAAGGACACTCCCTGCCATTTACGGCAAGGAGTGCCTTTTTGTTTGAACGAAAATCGTCCCCCACACAAAGCAGGGTTCGGATTTGCGCTCAATGGTGGAGGTGGGGGGAGTTGAACCCCCGTCCGAAAGCACTTTAACGGGACTTTCTCCGGGCGCAGACGGTTATTGCGGAAGTCTGCCTTCCTGTTCCCCTTCCGGACGGCAAGCCGTCACGCCGCCCGGTCAGGTAAGAGTCATGATGCGTGGGCGGGTCAACTCTTTCCCGCCTCACGGACGCCACATCAACGACGCCTTCCCCGGCCTGTGGCCTCTCCGGTTCAGACGGCTGCCTTAATTAGGCAGCAATAGCAACAGTGTTGTTGTTATTTAATTTATAAATTGCCCGTTTTATGGATGTCAGGCGCATCCGCCCGCTTGTCCCGCCTCCATACCCCCGTCGAAACCGGTACACCCCCGCATCGTCGGAGCAAAGTCCATTTCGTTCCGCTTCTGCGTCGGACCTTTGGTCTGCCGCAAAAGCTGCTCTCCATTTCCTTGCTCCTCCTCTTCGATCCGCAAACGCTTCGCTGGTTTACGGATCGACCTGGGGAACGTTTTTTGAGCAAACTCCATTTCGTTCCGCTTCTGCGCCGGACCTTCGGTCTGCCGCAAAAGCTGCACTCCATTTCCTTGCTCCTCCTCTTCGATCCGCAAACGCTTCGCTGGTTTACGGATCGACCTGGGGAACGTTTTTTGAGCAAACTCCATTTCGTTCCGCTTCTGCGCCGGACCTTTGGTCTGCCGCAAAAGCTGCACTTCATTTCCTTGCTCCTCCTCTTCGATCCGCAAACGCTTCGCTGGTTTGCGAATCGAGCTGGGGAACGCTTTTCCCGGCGCAGGGCCTGCTCCGCAGCCGCCAGAGGCGCCGCAGACCTGCTCCCTGCGCTTGTGGGATGCTGGAAAGCCAGGATCACTATCGGAATTGTAACACATCCCGCCGTCGGAATGTGTTACAATTCCGTTAAATTATGATACCACATCTCCTGCCGCCTGTCCATGACTTTCTATGACGAAACGTGCCGTTTTTCAGGCCTCCAGCCCATCTTTCCGCCGTTCACATTCCGTCACGTAAAATCATGGTCTTTCACCAAAAAATACACAGTACGAACACAGTAATCACTGCCACCGTACCCCCTAAAATCCAGTAACACACAAACGGCCCTGCCGCCGTCACTTTGCGGCAAGCTCCCGGCCCTGGACAAACTGATCCAGCGCAGATGCCGCGTTCAGCGCGTGGCTCCGCCGCAGCTCCACATAGACCCGCTCCATCACCGTCACGCTGTCCCCAAGGAAAGCGGCAGCGGACCGGGCGTCAATCCCGGACTCGTAGCAGATCGTGGCAAAGGAGTGGCGGAAGCAGTGGGGCGACACGGGAAACACGAGCTTCCCTCCCGGGCCCTGCTCCGTCAGGCCCGTATCCATACAATATTGCTTCCAGGCCTTGGCCAGCTCATACCGGGTCAAAAAGTCTCCGGTGACCGGGGACGGAAACAGCAGCCCCACCCGATCCCGGGGCAGCGCATTGGCCAGGGGTTTGAGCAGGGGGATCTCCCGCATCCCGTTTTCCGATTTCGTGAACCCCTCCAGAACCGGCGCATTCACCGCGTCATAGTTGAGCTTTTTGTTGATCACGATCACGCCCCGCTTGCGGTCAATATCGCTGTATGAGAGCGCCAGCGCCTCCCCCCGGCGGCAGCCGGAGTACATGAGGAAATAGCCCAGCAGCCACCAGTCTCCGGTCCGGTTGGCCGCTGCCTGCTGTACCAGACGCTCCTGCTCCTCGGTCAGGGCGGCCCGTTTGCGATAGGGCAGCCCCTTGGACTTTCGGAGGGCCGCCGCCGGATTCATCGCCAGCCCGCTCTCCGTCCGGTGGTTGATGCCATAATCAAACACCATCCGCAAGATGGAGATCTCCAGCTGCACTGTGTCCCGCCGGTATCCCTGCTTCTCAAAGCCCCGGATGTAGGCGTTGAGCTCGTCCGGCGTGATCTCCGTGATCCGCTCCGGCCCGAACCGCTTCACCAGCCGGCGCAGCGTGTTGCCATAGCTGCGGTAAAGTACAGTTTACAAGGGACTACACAGGGTAGGTATCTGACGGGAGGGGT
>CAUWNE010000106.1:0-3182 GCA_963560095.1 uncultured Dysosmobacter sp.
CCAAGAAGGTGGTGGAGTACGCCCACGACCACGGCGTGGTGGTGGAGGCTGAGCTGGGCACCCTGGCCGGCGTGGAGGACGAAGTGAGCGTCTCTGCCGAGGATTCCTCCTACACCCGCCCCGAGGAGGTGGAGGAGTTCGTCAGCAAGACCGGCTGCGACTCTCTGGCCATCGCCATCGGCACCAGCCACGGCGCCTATAAGTTCACCGCCGCCCAGTGCACCCGCAACGAGCAGGGCATCCTGGTGCCGCCCCCCCTGCGCTTCGACGTGCTGGAGGAGGTCTCCAAGCGTCTGCCCGGCTTCCCCATCGTGCTCCACGGCTCCTCCTCCGTGCCCCAGGAGTTCGTCTCCAAGATCAACCACTTCGGCGGCAACATGCCCGACGCGGTGGGCATCCCCGAGGAGCAGCTGCGCAAGGCGGCCACCATGTCTGTGTGCAAGATCAACATCGACTCTGACCTGCGCCTGGCCATGACCGCCAGCATCCGGGAGTATTTCTCCGAGCATCCCGACCACTTCGATCCCCGCCAGTACCTCAAGCCCGCCCGTCAGGCCATCAAGGACATGGTCTCCCACAAGATCGTGGACGTGCTGGGCTGCGACCACAAGATCTGATCTTCCAACAAAGGCCCCTGGGCTGAAGAAAAGACTTGCTGGATGGAAGCGGGACCCCGCAGGATCTGGGGCCTTTCTGCGTTCCGCGCCAAATCCATGAGAGAGGGGCAGTCAGATGGAGCTTCGATACACGGAAGAAAAGAGTTTTACACAGGATCAGATCCAGGCTCTGTTTCGATCGGTTGGCTGGGTATCCGGTGAATATCCAAGCCGTCTGTATAAAGCCCTGATGCACTCCTCCACGGTCCTGACTGCATGGGACGGAGCGCGGCTGGTGGGTCTGGTTCGGGTCCTGGATGACAGTGAACTGGTGGCCTACATGCACTATGTGCTGGTAGATCCGGACTACCAGGGCCGGGGAATTGCAGGCGCTATGATCGAGCGGATCAAGGAGAAATATCGCAATTATCTCTATCTCGAAATCATGCCGGAGGAGAGCAAAAACGCCGCCTTCTATCAGCGATTCGGATTTGAGCGGATGGCAGACGGAGTGGCTATGCAGCTGTGTAATTTCGCAGACAGGCGGTAATTTGCTTTTCGCTGCAAGCGGCTTTTCCCCTTCCTCAAGAGCCTGCAAACTTTTCCTGTATTGAAGAGCGGTTTTATGAGCTTTGTTTCATAAAACCGCTCTTTCTGTATATGTGGGGGCCGTTTTCGGGGGATTCCACTTCTGGTTGCGGCCATTCCAGCAGAAAGTGGTGGCGTTTTTTCCGGCGGTCTGGTATCCTGATACCAGACTTGAAGCGACAGGAGGGCGCAGGGATGACCTTTGGAGAGAAGCTCCGTCGGCTGCGGAAGGAGCGGGGCATGAGCCAGGAGGACCTGGCCGGGGCCCTGGGCGTCAGCCGGCAGGCGGTCTCCCGGTGGGAGCTGGGAGAGGTGGCGGCGGACACTGCCAACGTGCTGGCGGTCAGTCAGCTCTTCGGTGTGTCCACGGACTATTTGCTGCTGGACGGCTGCTGCGACCCGGCGGACACCCCTGCCGTCCGGGACGCCCAGGAGACCCTCCGCCAGCGCCAGATGGCCGCAGGGAAGGGGCTGCTCTGCCGATGCTTCTGGCTGGCCCCTGCCGCCCTCTACCACCTCTACCGCATCCAGGGCCAGGCCTCCTATCCGATGTGGTGGCTTTTGATCCTGGCGGCGGTCACCGGGATCTGGCTGGTCCGGCTCAATGGAGCCCTCCCCCAGACGGCCCGAAAAACGCTCTGGATCACGGACCTGGCGGCCTTTGGGTGGGTCTTTCTCCTGCCCTTCCTCCTGGGTGGGGCAATGGGCACCTGGGCGGTGCTGGTGGGGCAGCTAACGGCTGTGCTGCAGATGGTGTACAGCATTAAAACTTTACGGGTATCTCTGGGCCTTCCCTGGAAGTCCCGCCGGATCTTCCGCTGGGAGATCTGAGATCGTCTCCCCTCTGTCTCCCAAACGGGGCAGGGGGGAGCTTTTTTTCGGTCCGGTCCTCCAGGCCCGCTCGACCGGCGGAAGGGGAGGACGGCCCGACAGGGAAGCCCCCGTCCCTTGGAGAACGAAGACCGGAGAGCGGTTCTGGGAGCCCGGACCTGGGAGGGGAAGTCCTGGATGGACCTGGTACGAATCTCTAAAAGCTGAACAAAACAAAACTTTTGTAGAATCTATCTGAAAGGCCGCCAGGCCGCCGCCTGTCCACAGCGGCAGCTGTGGCTGTTCCTATTACAGTTGCTTTTACATTGACTATTGCTGTGGCTGTTGCTGTGGCGGCAAAATTTTGGAAGATTTTCCGGGTTGGTGCACGGTTTGGTGCAGGAGAGCCCCGGGGGGCGGGTCCAGTGAGGTGAGAAGCATGGGAAAGAAAGGATTCGTGTTGTATTTTGACAACCGGGAGTGCTTGAAGCTCCTCAGCCAGGAGGAGAAGGGGGATCTGCTGGACGCCCTGTTCGACTACGCCCAAGCGTCGGCGGAGGGGCGTCTGGAGCTTCCGGACCAGCCCGCCATGGGCCTGGGGTGCCAGATGGCCTTTACCTTTTTGGCGGGGATCATCCGCCGGGACACGATCAAGTGGCTGGAAAAGCACGAGCGCTACGCCAAGGCCGCCCAGGACCGGGTCCGGCGGGAGCGGGAGGAGCGCCGGGTGAGCGTGGATCGGGACCCCTTCTTCAGCGCCGGAGAGCGGCGGCGGAGACGGGAGGAGGACCAGTGCTGCGACCGGCAGGGGGCCTGGCGGTATGTGGACTAGGGCGGCCGGACGACCCGGCCAGAGCGGTCCTGCCGGGAAAAGAGAAACCCCGGTCTCGTGTTCCGAGACCGGGGTCATATCAAAGGCGAGGGAGACTATAAGCCGGGTTCTGTATCTGACAGTCATCTATCTAGGCGTACCGTTGCCGGCACGCTCAAGCCACCCCGGGAGCGGCCGGGCCAGCCTATGCGCTCCCATACCGGTGTTGCTCCGGATAGAGTTTACAGCGACGGACACTTCCGAGCCGTCGGGTGCGCTCTTACCGCACCTTTCCACCCTTACCGCCGGACAAGGCCCGACGGCGGTATATCTCTGTTGCACTTTTCCTGAAGTCGCCTTCGGCGGGCGTTACCCGT
>CAUWNE010000107.1:0-3080 GCA_963560095.1 uncultured Dysosmobacter sp.
TCCCCTCTTTTTGCGCCTGATGGGCCGCTTCCAACATGGCGTATGTTTTGCCGACACCCGCTGCGTATCCAAAAAATATTTTGAGTTTGCCAGAAACGGAAACATACGATGCTTGGGCTTCGCAAAATACCTGACTTGATTTTAATAGTTCCATAAGCGTCCTCTCCTGAGCCATCAGTATGACACATGATGATGAGTTTAATTATACCATGAAGGACACTATGAATTCATAAGTAAGAGAAGAGTGACATTAAAATTGCATAAATACAGGCATACGAGATGCCTTGTTAGCACCAAGCAATAAAAGTCGTTTTCAGCAACCACAAGACCATATGCAGGTATCATGAGTAGACCTTGATTCGTGTCCTGCTCTCGGCGATGCAGGCATTTTTGAGAGCGACGGGAGATAGCCGAGTGGAAAGTCCAGCAGAAATGGGACTAAAGCACAAGGAGGAACATCTTGAATAATGCTCCCGTCTTTGCATCTCTTACTATAATATGTGTAAGAGTGATAAAATGCGGAACTCTTTCTCCTTGTATTTCGTCTATATCAATAAGCGCTATTAGGAGCGGCCAAATTACCGGTTTCAACACAAATTGAGGAGGGATCGTCGTGAAAAAATATGCTGCCTTATTTATTGCATTAACACTTATTCTAGCATTGGCGGGATGCGACGCGGAATCACAGACATCAGTGCCACACCAAAGCGAACACAAGAATCTTGATCCAAACAGTACAGAGGACATAAGTAAGACGGATGGAATGACACTTCTTAACGGCATTTTTGACACGCTTTCTGAAGGAACGGATGTGACCATCACCCTTGAACAAGATGGTGTCCGGCAAAGCTATACAACCACGTTAAACGAATATTGGAGTATGCGGATGCCCACGAGCAATGATTTTAATTGGCGAGAAACCGAAAAAGAGGATTATTCCGCAGATTCTTCTGAAGGAGTAGGTAAGCAGAATAGGCTATCCCTTTCAGGAAACAAGGATGAGGTAAAATGGTCCCTCGCCGTGGAGGCCGACTCCAACTATGGTGTATTAACATATGGAGACGAAACATACTATTTTGCCGGTGCCACAGAGTACAACTATGATTCCGATTGGAGCGCAGCTATGGCACTTCGCTCCTTCTACGATACGATGGAATATAAAGCGTTGGGCGGAGGCTACGATAGCGATCCTAAAATCGTGATTCCCGATGAAGGACAGGATTATTTGGCGGCGGCACAAGCCGGATATCAGCAGCAAGAGGAAGTTCATCTGAAGGTATCCAAAGGCAGCGAATTTTGTTTTTCTTTTGTCAAATGTAATGTGATGCCCGTAGAAGATCAGACAGAGCATCTTCGTAAAGAGGGTGTGATCGACAAGAATACCTGGGCTGTTTGTGCTAGTACGATTTTTGTACCGGAAAACGAGCGCGCCCGCCAGAATTCTATGGCGGGAAACACCGGACAGTATTCCGGAAATGATGCGGATGTACCAACAGGCGCGTTGGAGTATGGTCGTGTGGGATATGTCACACTATCTTCGGACGGTTGGCATATTAATATTGACGGAACTGGCTGGTAAACAAGGAAACGGCGCAAGCGGATTTATTCCGCTTGCGCCGCATTCTCATTGGTAATGCCGTACTGTTTCGCCAGCCACGACATGATAACATCAATCTGACTTCGGATGTTTTCGATAGTTTCAAGTCTGAGGCTCCATAACAACCAAATATAGAACGATAGGGCGGAGATGTTATGTAAATCATCTCCGTCTTTGCTTTATCCGAATAGTAAATATCCTGCAAGGTAAAATAAAACCATATCCACGAATTGCAGGAGGTTTGACTATGGAATACCGCAAAATTATGCCGGATGATATTGCAGCCTATGGACAATATCTTCATATGGAAGAACGAGCCACAGCCACAGAAGAAAAGTATCTTCGCAGTCTTCGAGCCTTCGCCCGCTGGTTGGGAGATAGCCCTGTGAGCCGGGAGACGGTGACCGGCTGGAAGGAGTTCTTACTGACTCATGGCCGTGCCCCTGCCACGGTTAATGGGGCACTGGCCGCGCTCAATGGCTTTTTTCGATTTCTAGGCTGGGAAGATTGCAAAGCCAAATTTCTCAAGATCCAGCGGCGGTTATTTCGGGATCAATCCAGAGAGTTGACTCGTGCCGACTATGACCGGCTGATCGCCACAGCCCAGGAACGCGGTCAGAATCGGCTGACCCTGCTGATGGAGACGATCTGCGCCACTGGCATCCGGGTGTCCGAGGTGCGGTATATCACGGTGGAGGCGGCCAAGGCGGGGAGGACGGAGATCTCCCTGAAAGGGAAAATACGCACCATCCTGATCCCGAATAAGCTTTGCCGCAAACTGCTGAAATACGCCAAAAAGCAAAAATCGCTTCCGGCGAGATTTTTCTCACCAAAAGCGGAAAAAGCATATCCCGCCGCCAGATTTGGGCAGAAATGAAGCGGTTATCCCAATATGCAGGTGTGGAGCCATCCAGAGTGTTCCCGCACAACCTGCGTCATTGTTTCGCCGTAGCCTTTTACCGGGCTTGCAAGGATATTATAAAATTGGCCGATGTGCTGGGCCACAGCAGCATTGAGACCACCCGCATCTACCTCCTGACCTCCGGGGAGGAGCATCAGAGGCAGTTGGACCGGCTGGGGCTTGTATCATAAGGCGGAATCAACATTCTGCCTAATCATTTATGTGTGTCAGACCGCCAGAATTACATATTCTAGTCAAAGTATACCATGTTCCCTCTGATAATACAAGGTCAGCACCTCTTTTTGGGCGCAAAAACATGTAGGTGTTACAATGATGTGTGACAGATAGGCAAAAAAAGAGAGCGAATAGGGGTGACCTGTGTTAAGGTTGAGTTGCTGAGACAAAACCGAAAGGCAGGTGTCACCCTATTCGCCATGAATAAGATAACACAAACGATGCGCTTTAGGCAAGCCGTAATTGAGTATTCCAGCAAGCATGGTGTCACAAAAGCCGCCATCCGCTACCGCCTGAACCGGCAGTATATCTACCGCTGGCGCAAACGGTACGACGGCACCCTCCAGT
>CAUWNE010000108.1:0-2985 GCA_963560095.1 uncultured Dysosmobacter sp.
GCGTTTCATAACCCCGTCGGTGCCTTTCGCAGAAAGGCGGATTATAGAAATGAAAAAAGGATATTGGCAAGTTTCTTATCTCTGGTACTGGTTTTATCGCTGGTGCCCGCAAGTGCGCTGGCAGCGGAGGAAGCGCAGCAGGATGTGGATTCCACCGTGGTTACAGAGGCCCCTGCTGATCCGTCCGATGCGGGTTCAACAGAGCCTTCTGGAGAAACTCCGGTCGAGCCACCTGTGGAAGAGCCGACTGAGCGGGAAGCTCCAGTCTGTGCACAGTTGGAGGGATGCGTGGACGGTGCACATGATCCGGAGTGTCCGTTGTATGTAGAGCCGGAGAAACCTGCAGAGGAACCGGAGGTGCCCCTGACGGACCTTATCCCGGCAGAGCCTGTGGAGGAGAAACCAGCAGCGACCGAGGAGCTGGAAGCTGACGCGGCACCGCTGGCGAATGATGGAATGTCCGGCAACTGCGGCGCAGATGGCAATAATGTCACATGGGCGCTGACAGTGAACGACGATGATACCAGCAATCCTACCTACACCCTCACTATCTCCGGCACCGGGGCTATGGCGGACTTTACGGTAAACTCTGCGGAGCCTCCTTGGTTTGAGAAGAGAGAATATATTACAAACATCACTCTTTCAGACGGACTTACCACGATTGGACGGCGAGCATTTTATGGCACAACATCTCTTGAGCGCGTGATAATTCCAGAAAGTGTAACCTCTATTGGAGAACAGGCGTTCCATTCTGCCCCGGTAGCCACGGAGATACCTGCCGGCGTTCAGAAGATTGGTATTACTGCGTTTTATGGAAACTTTACCGTGACTGTAGATGAAAATAGTCCATATTTTGAAGCAGAAAACGGCGTCCTATACACAAAAGGAAAGATGGAGATCGTGCAAGCACCAAGCTCTATACTCTGGTGACAGAAATTACTCCCCATACAATAGAGTGGGCTATTCGGTATCCATACCCTTATATCGTTGTATGGAATAGTACCATCACCTTTGATGGCAATGGTGGTAGCGGCTCCATGAGCAGTCAAACGATTTGTGAAACGGATACCACCACGGCCTTGACCAAAAACAGCTTTACCCGTGATGGGTATGAATTCGCGGGCTGGAACACCAAGGCGGACGGCACCGGCACAGCCTATGACGACGAAGCAACCAATGTAGGCAAGAATGGCAACATAACGCTCTATGCCCAGTGGACCAAGAAAATTGGTGAGTCCACCAGCTACACCGTAAACGCTATCCAAGATCAGGTCTACACAGGCAAGGAAATCACGCCCGCCGTTGTCGTTAAGAAGGGTGAAGAGGTTCTGACTAGTGGATATACCGTTTCTTACTCCAACAACATCAACGCTGGCGTGGCGAAAGTTACCGTTACAATCGGAACCGATTCCGCCGAGGTCACTTTCAATATCACCACGGACAACAATCCTACCGTTGAAATGTCTGGTGTGTCTGTGACCTATGGAACCAGTTATGAAATGACTGCCACAGCCAAGACCAGTGCGGGAAATACGATCACGGACGGCGCCATCACCATCAAGTATTACACCAATGAAAGCTGCTCCAGCGAAGGCAGTGCCACCGCTCCTACCGATACGGGCACCTACTATGCCAAGGCAGTTCTGACCGGGACGGACAACTACGCTGAGGCAAGTAAGGTTGCGAAAATCACTATCAACAACGCCGACTTCGCTGTTACCGCTCAGGGCTATGATGGCGTCTATGACGGCCAGCCCCACTCCATCACTGTGACGGCAGAGGGCGCGGCTGTGACTTACTCCACCGAGGAGAACGGCACATACAGCGAGACGAATCCCACATTTACCAATGCTGGTGAATATACTGTCTATTACAAGGCCACCAAGTCCAACCACAACGATGTGACCGGTAGCGTGAATGTAAAGATTGCCAAGGCTACGCCCGCCGTCAGCATTTCCGCCGACAACACTGAACTTCGCGGCGGCGGAATTGTGACCTTAACGGTCGATGCATCCAAACTGCCTGCGAGCGCTGCCGTGAGCGTGTCCTGTGATGACGCCAGCTATAACCCGAATTTGGGTACAGATGGGAAGTATACCGTTTCCCTGCCCAACAGTAACAAGACTTATGTGTTCACCGTGGCATATGCGGGCGACAACAATCATGATAGCGTCAGCGCAACCTGCACCGTGACTGTAACGCGCCGCTCCTCCGGCGGCGGATCCAGCAGCTCCGGCAGCTCCAGCGGCGATTACATCGTCAGCGTGGACTCCGACAAGCACGGCACCGTGACCGTCAGCCCCAAGCGGGCCGACAAGGGCGACACCGTGACCATCACCGTATGCCCCGACAAGGGCTATGAGCTGGACGAACTGACCGTCACCGACAAGAGCGGAGACACCATTAAGATTAAGGACAAGGGCAACGGCAAGTTCACCTTTACCATGCCTGGCTCCAAGGTCACGGTGGAGGCCAGCTTTAAGCAGATCGAAACTGAGCCTGAGAACCCGTTTACCGACATCTCGAAGAACGATTACTTCTATGACGCGGTTCTGTGGGCGGCAGACAAGGGCATTACCTCCGGCGTGACCGATACCCTGTTTGCGCCGAATGCTTCCTGTACCCGCGCGCAGATGGTAACCTTCCTGTGGCGGGCCAACGGCTCTCCCAAGGCTACCGGCGTCAATCCGTTTACTGATGTGAGCGCCGATGCCTACTACTATGACGCGGTTCTGTGGGCCGCTGAGAAGGGCATTACCTCCGGCACGACGGCTACCACATTCAGCCCCGATGCAGTGCTGACCCGCGGCCAGACCGTCACCTTCCTGTGGCGGGCCAACGGTTCTCCCGCTGTCTCCGGCGGCAGCTTCAGCGATGTGGCCGCCGATGCCTACTATGCTAAGGCTGTGGCTTGGGCTGTGGCTGAGGGGATCACCGCAGGTACTGGTGGCAGCAAGTTCAGCCCTGATGCCCCCTGTACCCGCG
>CAUWNE010000109.1:0-2926 GCA_963560095.1 uncultured Dysosmobacter sp.
ACCAGTGACCCCCTGCTTGTAAGGCAGGTGCTCTAACCAGCTGAGCTATGCTCCCTCGCGGCCGCTTTCGTCAGACGGCGAAATTCATTATACGAAAAACTCCCCCTACTGTCAACCCCTAAAATGAAAAAAATTTATTTTTTCTTGGATCATCCTTTTGTTGCCTTGCAAAAAAATGCGGAAACCTATTGCGCCGCGGGGGTTCCCGTGATAGGATGTTCCTGTTAATTCAATACCAGGAGGATGCTATGAAACAGGACATGATTTTGATTCTGGACCTGGGCAGCGAGGCCAACCCCCAGCTGGCCCGAGAGATCCGCGCCATGGGCGTTTACACCGAGATCCATCCCCACGATATCACCGCCCAGGAGCTGGCCGCGCTTCCCGGCGTAAAGGGCATTATTCTCAACGGCGGTCCCAACCGGGTGGTGGACGGCGTGGAGATCGACGCCTCCGCCGATGTCTATCAGTGCGGTCTCCCCATCTGGTCCCTGGACCATAAGGGCGCCGCCCCCCTGGCAGAGGCGGGACAAGCCCGGGAGGACGCCATCCGCAGCTTCGTCTTTGATACCTGCAAGGCCGAGGCCAACTGGAACATGGACAACTTCATCGCCGACCAGGTGGAGCTGATCCGCCGCCAAGTGGGTGATAAAAAGGTCCTGCTGGCGCTCTCCGGCGGCGTAGACTCCTCCGTAGTAGCCGCCCTGCTGATCCGGGCCATTGGCAAGCAGCTGACCTGCGTTCATGTCAACCACGGCCTCCTGCGCAAGGGCGAGCCCGAGCAGGTGGTCCAGGTCTTCCGCAACGAAATGGACGCCAACCTGGTTTATGTGGACGCCGTGGACCGCTTCCTGGACAAGCTGGCCGGCGTGGCCGAGCCGGAGCGCAAGCGCAAGATCATCGGTGCCGAGTTCATCCGTGTCTTCGAGGAAGAGGCCCGGAAGCTGGAGGGCATCGACTTCCTGGCTCAGGGCACCATCTACCCCGATATCATTGAGTCCGGCACCAAGACCGTGAAAGCCGTCAAGTCCCATCACAACGTGGGCGGTCTGCCGGAGGATCTGGACTTTGAACTGGTAGAGCCGCTGAAGATGCTCTTCAAGGACGAGGTCCGGGCCTGCGGCAAGGCGCTGGGTCTGCCTGATTCCATGGTCTACCGTCAGCCCTTCCCCGGCCCCGGCCTGGGTGTGCGGTGCCTGGGCGCCATTACCCGGGACCGCCTGGAGGCCGTTCGGGAGTCTGACGCCATCCTGCGGGAGGAGTTCGCCAAGAACGGCCTGGAGGGTAAAGTTTGGCAGTATTTCACCGCCATTCCCGACCTCAAGAGCGTGGGCGTCCGGGATAACAAGCGGGCCGACGAGTGGTGCGTCATCATCCGGGCCGTCAACACCGTGGATGCCATGACTGCCACGGTGGAGCCTGTTCCCTTTGACCTGCTCCAGCACATCACCGCCCGGATCACCTCCGAGGTGAAGGGTGTCAACCGCTGCCTCTTCGACCTGACCCCCAAGCCCACCGGAACGATCGAGTGGGAATGACGCTTGAAACGGCTCAAACCCGCATGAATACAGGCTTTTTTGCCCGTCCAAAAGGCTCTTGATACTGGATTGATACTATTCGTGTCTGCCCGGTACTCCCAAGAGAATGATCCCAAAAGGACAAGCAAAACCGCCCTGCTGAACGACAAATTCAGCAGGGCGGTTTTTTGCTTGTCTTATTTATTTTTCCGCCACGGGATATAGTATTGGCTTTCCCTGCCATCATCACAAGTAGCGGGCCAGTTCAGTTTCCATTCAAAGTATTCGTCCCTTGTGATTTCCCCGGCGTGTAACTCCTGTTGACGCAAGAGCCATTCGTGCATGAACTCATCTACAAGCCCATAGTTGAAGTAAATGCCCACGGGAGGTCGTGCGGGCCAGTCGTAACTGTCGTTATACTGGACAACGGTTTCTTCTTTGATTTTACCGGGGACACGGACAAGCGGAAACAGGCAGATAGAGCCGGGGCTGTCCTCGTCGAGCCAGAAGAATGTCCGCATGAAGTCCTCAGCACAGCCGGGTCGAATGGTATAGAAGTTCTGGCGGTCTACCCGCAGCGCCTCCGCTATCTTGTCCAGCAACTCACGCTTGGGCACACGGTAATTCGTCTCGTACTGTGCGATACGGTTGTCCGCTCCCTTTTCCTCAAAGCCGATGGCGATCCCTAATTCCTTTTGCGTCATGCCTCGAAAAGTGCGGATTTTCTTTATTTTATCTCCAACTGTCATTATGTAACACCGCCTTTGAAAATAGTATAGCGCAAAAAAGCGAAATACGCAAGATAAAGTTTAACAAAAATGCGAATTAAATTCTTGACATTAACTCTGATGTTAATGTATAATAAGGATGTAGTCATTAACATATTTGCGAAATATAAATGAGGAGGTGCAGAACATGAGCAAGGAACTGTTTGTAAAAGCGGAGGAGGTAGCCAGCGAACTGGGTATCTCCAAGCCCTACGCCTACAAACTGGTGCGCGAGATGAACGAGGAACTGAAAGAGAAAGGTTTTATCACCATCCCCGGACGGGTGAGCAGGCGCTACTTCGAGGAAAAATTCTACGGACTGCGGGACAGGCAGTAAGGAGGGAGCGACAATGCCAGCATACAAAGACAAGGCAAAGGGTACATGGTATGCGTCCTTTTACTACGAGGACTGGACAGGCAAAAAGGTCAAGAAGATGAAACGGGGCTTTCCCACCAAGCGGGAGGCGCTGGAGTGGGAGCGGACATTCCTGCAACAGCAGACCGCCGACCTGGAAATGACCTTTGAAAACTTCGTGGCCGTCTATGTGGCGGACATGAAGGGCCGTATCAAGGAAAACACCTGGGGAACGAAAGAGCATATCCTCTACAAGAAGTTGGTGCCGTACTTCGGCAAGCGGAAGA
>CAUWNE010000110.1:0-2889 GCA_963560095.1 uncultured Dysosmobacter sp.
ACGGCGGAGCCATCGCCCAGGCCGGCGAGGTCAAGGGCAAGCGGGCCAAGGCCGCCACCTCGGACTGGATGGAGATCGAAAAGCAGCGCGGCATCTCCGTCACCTCCTCGGTCATGCAGTTCCAGCACAGCGGCTTTTGCATCAATATCCTGGACACCCCCGGCCACCAGGACTTCTCCGAGGACACCTACCGGACGCTGATGGCCGCTGACAGCGCGGTGATGGTCATCGACGGCGCCAAGGGCGTGGAGCCACAGACCCGCAAGCTCTTCAAGGTCTGCGCCCTGCGGCATATTCCCATTTTCACCTTCATCAACAAGATGGACCGGGAGACCCGGGACCCCCTGGAGCTGTGCGAAGAGGTGGAGCGGGAGCTGGGCATCGACACCTATGCCATGAACTGGCCCATCGGCTGCGGCAAGGAGTTCCAGGGCGTCTATGACCGGGAAAAGTCCAGCATCCTCTTCTTCACCGGCGATGTGAAGGGCAAAAAGGCCACTTCTGCCGAGGTCTCTCTGGAGGACCCGGCGCTGGAGGAGATGATCGGTCCTGCCAAGGCCGCCGCCCTCCGGGAGGAGGTGGAGCTGCTGGGCGCGGGCCGGGAGTTTGATTTGGAGGCCGTCCGGAACGGCACCCTCTCCCCGGTGTTCTTCGGTTCCGCACTGACCACCTTTGGCGTGGAGCCCTTCCTGGAGGCCTTCCTCCGGATGACCACCGCGCCCCTGCCCCGCGTCAGCGACCAGGGCGAGGTGGACGTGTTCAGTCAGGACTTCTCCGCCTTTGTCTTCAAGATCCAGGCCAACATGAACAAGGCCCACCGGGACCGTCTGGCCTTCATGCGGATCTGCTCCGGCCGCTTCCAGCGGGACACGGAGTATTACCACATGCAGTCCGGGAAAAAGCTCCGGTTGAGCCAGCCCCAGCAGATGATGGCCGCCGAGCGGGAGATCGTGGAGGAGGCCTACGCCGGCGATATCATCGGCGTGTTCGATCCGGGCCTGTTCTCCATCGGCGACACCATCACCGTGCCCAGCAAAAAGTTCAAGTTCTCCGGCATCCCCACCTTTGAGCCTGAGCACTTCATGCGGGTCTCTCCCAAGGACACCATGAAGCGCAAGCAGTTTATCAAGGGCACCGAGCAGATCGCCCAGGAGGGCGCCATCCAAATCTTCAAGGTCCCCGGCGCCGGCCTGGAGGAGGTCATCGTGGGCGTGGTGGGCACGCTGCAATTCGACGTGTTCGAGTACCGGATGAAAAACGAGTACGGCGTGGACCTGTATATGACGGGTCTTCCCTATGACCATCTGCGGCTAATCACCGCCTGCCCCTGCAAGCCCGAGGAGCTGGTTTTGTGCACCGGCTCCGCCATTCTGGAGGATTTCCGGGACCGGCTGCTGGTGGCCTTTGGCGGCGAGTGGTCCGTGGGCTTTTTGACCAAGCACAACCCCGGTCTGGAGCTGGCGGATTCCCTGTCTGTGTAAACAGCCCCCATCGATCACCCCCGCCCCGGCCTGAGCGTCCGGCAGGAATCCTGCGATTTAGACTGATGACCGCTCTCTTGCGGCAGCGGTGGGGGGCTGGTATCATGGTGGAAAAAGGGGGATCGCCATGAAGATCAACGATATCATCCGTACCCGCCGGCAGGCCCTGGGACTGACCCAGGAGCAGCTGGCGGAAAAGCTGGGCGTCTCCGGCCCGGCGGTAACGAAATGGGAGCGGGGCATCCACTACCCGGACATCACCCTGCTGCCGGCCCTGGCCCGGACCCTGGGGGTGGATCTGAACACGCTGCTGTCCTTTCAGGAGGATCTGAGCGAGACGGAGATCAGCCTGTTTTTGAACCAGGTCTATGAGACCGGCCGGGCGGAGGGAACCGGGGCCGCCTTTGCCCTGGCCCGGGAGAAGCTGTGGGAGTTTCCCAACAGCGACCTGCTGGCATACAGCCTGGCGGGAATGCTGGATGGGCTGCTGGCCTTGTCCGCCGAAGAGGAGGCGGAGACGCAGAGCTGGAAAGACGAGGTGGAGAAGCTCTACGAGCGGTCCCTTCTCAGCGCCGACGGCCGGGTGCGGGAGTGCGCCTGCTATACCCTGGCGGCCCGGTGTGCGGGCCGGGGAGAGCTGGAACGGGCCCAGACGCTGCTGGATCAGCTCTCCGACACCCATACGGAAAAACGGACGCTGACCGCCGCCCTGCGGCGAAAGGAGGGCCGGACGGCCGAGGCCTGGGAGCTGCTGGAACGGGACCTGTTTGACCGGGCCCACGGGCTCCAGAACACCCTGCTGCACCTACAAGAGCTGGCGCTGGAGGAGGGCGACCGGGCCCACGCCCAGCTTTTGTCGGACCGGGCGGAGCAGGTGGGACAGGTGCTGGAGCTCTCAGACTACGTATCGCTCTCCGCGCCCTTGCAGGCTGCCCTGGCAGATCAGGACGGTCCCCGGGCCCTCAGCCTGCTGGAGCGGATGCTCCGGGGACTGGGCGAGGAGCCGGGAACGGGCCCGCTCTATGGACACCTGCCCATGAAAGAGGGGGCGGCGGAGCTCCAATCCATCCTGGCCGGTCCCATCCTGGAGGAGATCCAGCGGGACCCGGCGTGCGCCTTTCTCCTGGAGACGCCGGGGTATGAGGACCTTCTCCGCCGCTATCAGACATAAGATAGACCGCCGGACATCCGTTTTTCGGATGTCCGGCGGTTCAACTTTCAAAAAAGTGCAAGCACTTTTTTGAAAAAGCTGCACCCTGCCGCGCGCATAATTTGTCCGCTTGTAGCGGACAAATTCCACACTTGCAGGGCGAGCTGTGTTTTCCGCCACGTACACGCCGCGGCAGAAAACAAATTTCAAGATTTACAATTCAAGTGCAACACATGGAGATAGGTAAAAAGGAGTGAC
>CAUWNE010000111.1:0-2868 GCA_963560095.1 uncultured Dysosmobacter sp.
TCTCCGACACTGGCCGGAGATCCGGGAACTGCTGAATACATATTGCGGCTATGACTTGGGGCTGGAGGATGTGATCCTGTTCCAGATCGGCGGTGCATGGTATTTCATGGCGGACATTGGCCTGCGTATGCTGACGCCGCGGGAACTGTACCGGGCCAACGGTTTCCCGGATGATTACAAGATCGAGCGGGACTATACAGGGCAGACCTACGGAAAAAGCAAGCAGGTGGCCAGGTGCGGAAATGCGGTGCCACCTCCCTTTGCCACGGCCCTGGTGCGGGCAAACCTGCCGGAATGGTGCGCGGGGGTGGAGATCAGTACCATGGAGGAGCTGGAAAGGGCGGTGGCCGTGTAATGCTGGAAATCGTCCCAATGACATTACGGGAGGCCAACGCATTTGTGGAGCAAAACCACCGCCATCATGGGCCTGTGGTGGGGCATAAATTCTCCATAGGGATTTCAGATGGGGAGAAAATCGTGGGTGTGGCCATTGTGGGGCGCCCGGTGTCGCGCCACCTGGACGATGGATGGACCCTGGAGGTAAACCGCCTTTGCACGGATGGGAGCCGCAACGCATGTTCTGCGCTTTACGCAGCGGCGTGGAGAGCGGCCAGGGCAATGGGATATAAGCGACTGGTGACCTACATCCTGGAGAGCGAAACCGGCACAAGCCTGCGGGCAGCTGGGTGGAAATGCGTGGGACAGGCCGGAGGACTGCGCTGGACCGGGCGACGGCGCCCGGAGGTGGATTTGTACCCGGCGCAAATGAAAATCAGATTTGAAAAGACGGCGAAATGAGGTAGAAGCCATGCAGAACAAAAAGAATATGCGCCGGATCAGCGTCCTGGTGACCGCGCAGACGGCCTATAACCTGGACAAACTGGCGGCCATGTGCGGCTACCGGGAGCGGGGCCATGTGATCGACAAGCTGGTGCGAGAAAAAATGCTACAACTGAACGGAGGAAAGCGACATGAACAAGACGAAAATTGACTGGGCCACCATGAGCTGGAACCCTGTAACCGGGTGCCGCCATGGGTGCCCCTACTGCTACGCCAGGAGAACCGCCCACCGCTTTGACGCTGGGCGTGCGGATCCTGCCCCGCTGGCTAATGGCCTCCATGTCCTGGAGCGCAAGATCAAGGCCACACCGTACCCCTATGGATTTGAGCCAACACTGCACCGCTACCGGATGAACCAGCCGGAACGCCAGGAGGAGCCGCAAACGGTTTTTGTGTGCAGCATGGCGGATCTTTTTGGCCGCTGGGTGCCAACATCCTGGATCGTGGAGGTGCTGGACGCCTGCCAACGCGCTCCGCAGCACCGCTATTTGTTCCTGACAAAGAACCCGGCCAGATACCTGGAACTGGATCACATGGCACTCCTACCCCATGCGGAAAACTTTTGGTATGGATCCACGGTGGCAAATGAGGACGCAGCGGCCATGTACACCATGCAGGGCGTGGCAATCAACAGTTTTTGGTCCATGGAGCCGCTGCTGGGGCCGGTGGACATGAGCGCGGCGGAGGGGCTGCCCCAATGGGTGATCCTGGGGGCAGAAACCGGGAACCGGGCGGACAAGGTGACACCACGGCGGGAGTGGGTGGACCAGATTACACAGTTTTGTGCAGAAAATGAGATCCCAGTGTTTTTCAAGGAAAACCTGCGGGAACATTTCAACGACTTGCCCGCCTCCGCTTTCCCGTGGGATAACAAGGCGGGCGCAGCAGAGTGGGCCGCTCATTACATGGGGCGCTTTGAAAGGCAGATGTGAACTGTGGACAAAATCGAAATAGGCTACACCGTGGAGAAAGAGCGGTGGATGGAGGCGGCGGAAAATCTGCATGAGTTTGGGCAGATCATGGCGCGGAACCTGCGAAACATGAACCGGGACGGACGCGGCCAGGAGGACGCGGACGATCTCATGGCGGACATTATGCTGGCCTGTACGGCCATCGGATATGTGGCGGAGTTTGCCGTGGATAAATGCCGGTTTATTCCTTTGCCGGGAGGTGGCCAGAAGTGACCGAGCAGAAAAGGCCACAGCAATGTGAGGGCTGCGCGCTGGCAGAGCATGACGCATATATCTGCGCCCGCTGGCGCCTGTCCTATGCGGTGAATGAGCTGAAAAAGGCCATTCCGCTGGTGCGGAGGACGGCGGCGGAAAATATGAAATGCCCATACCACTACCCCGCCAGCCTTTTGGGCACCGGGGTGGTGATAATGGACGAAATAGGGCCATGGCCGACGAAAGGAAAGGGGCGCTGACTGTGCGGGCGGTGCTTTTGAGCATAAAACCGGAATGGTGGGAGAAGATCCTGGCCGGGGAGAAAGACCTGGAAATCAGAAAAACAGCCCCGCGGGGCGGAGCCGGGGAACCAGAGCCGTGGCCGCTGCTGGTCCTGGCCTATGTGAGCGGGACCGGGGCCGTGCTGGGGCAGTTCCTTTGCATGGGGTGGGTAAAAAGCAACTGCTGGCGGTATCTGTCCTCCCGATCCTGCGTACCGGCGGAGGCCCTGGAGAAATACGCCGGCGGGAAATCCCTGTATGGCTGGATCGTGGGAGAGGCGGAGGAATACGACACCCCAAGCCCGCTGGCAGAGTTCGGGCTAAACCGTCCGCCTATGTCGTGGCAATATGTAGAGGTCCCGGACCCGGAGGACGAATAAATGGCCATCAACATTTCGGACCTGCCGCCAAAATATCAGCAGCAGGCCGTGGAAAAGTACATGAAGCAACAGAAGCGGCGGGGGCCTGTGCCTCCCGCCGCCGCTGTGCAGAATACGGACAGGGCGGCAAAATATCGCAACACCCACACCGAGCGGGTCACCGCCTCCGGGGCCGTTCTCCGCTTTGACAGCCAAAAAGAG
>CAUWNE010000112.1:0-2802 GCA_963560095.1 uncultured Dysosmobacter sp.
AGGTTTATTTTTGAGAAATGGTACCCAAAAAGCAGAGGGCCTTTGTATTATATAGACAAATTAATTGCGTCTGATGGATTACCCAGAAAATTTGATGGGATTCTATATTTACATTTTATACACCCGTCCGATGTATTACCAATTGGTCTTTTTCCAGAAAACATCTATGATCCAGAGTTAAATGTAGGAGAACTAGAAATTGTCACTCTTACTGTAACCTCAACAGCATCTGGGTATGCTCTTGATTATTACCGGAATAGTACAATACCAGAAGGAGGGCTTCTTTAACATGGTCTTAACTAACGACCATGATCCTGCTCAGTAGAAGGAGAACTTCTGCAAGAACGATTCTCTCCTGTGCATACTGGACTGCATCTTTGGCGATGCTGTGCCTTTACCATTAAGGGAGAGAACTACCGGGGTAGGAAGATGGAAACGGTTGCCCTGCGAACTTCTACTGGCTCACCGGCTGATTCATAAACTATGCTGTCTGGGGGCTGGCTACCCCAGATTGACGATTTTCTCCTGCCCCGGAGTGGTTAATTTCGCCTGACCCGACACTAGCTAAATACGCCACTCAACACGTAGGTATAAATTACCTTGGTCGTAGTGCTGGATGGTTCTGGGATAAATACAAGAAGTTCAACACTATCATCAACTGGAAATGGAGTGCAAAATTAATTTGCACCGAACTGACCGGAAAAATTGTAGGCAGTTCTGCCAGCGCTTCTTAAACATTTTGAGTACTACGAAAAGATTTCTAAAGTGTATATGCAACATCGTGATAAAAATATCTGCTATCAAGTAATTTTCAAGTTATTCTACTTTCATCATCCGGTATCCAACACCGATATGGGTCTGGATATATTGAGGAGAGTCAGGCCCCTTTTCCAGTTTCTTTCTCAAAGTCGCCATGAAGACCCGCAAGGAGGCAATGTCATTTTCCCAACTGCGTCCCCAAATCTGCTGCGTGATAAAGGTGTGTGTCAGCACCTTTCCCACATTCTTGCACAACAGGCACAGCAGCTTATATTCACTGGGTGTCAGGTGAAGCTCTTGTCCGTCCAGAAAAGCGCATCCAGCCGCATAATCCACCTTTAGCTTTCCGTTGGTAAAAACAGCGTCTGTATTCATGGTTCCCGCCTGCTGTGCATCCAGCCGGCGCTGGGTGACCCGCAGCCGGGCCAGTAACTCTTCCACCGAGAAAGGCTTTGTCAGATAGTCATCGGCACCGGCGTCCAGAGCGTCGATCTTGTCTGTATCCTCGCTCCGAGCGCTGATGACGATGATGGGGAGATTGGACCAGGTGCGTATCCGGCGGATCACCTCTACGCCGTCTATATCCGGAAGGCCCAGGTCCAACAAAACAATATCCGGATTATGTGAGGATGCTTCCAAAACTGCGGACTCCCCATTGATTGCAGTCAAGTAACGGTAATCGTGGGCTTTCAATGTGGTGGTAATCAGGCTGCGGATGGCTGGATCATCCTCAACCACTAAGATCAAAGGCTTATTCATGTAATTCTACCTCCCCTGCTGGTACTGAAAATGTGAAAATGGCTCCATGAGGGCAGCGATCGGCTACGGTGATCTCCCCACCGTGTGCATTGACGATGGATTTGCACAGGGCCAGACCAAGTCCCATGCTGCGGCGGCTGTCTGCAATCTGATCCGATGCGCTGTAAAACATATCGAAGATGTGAGGCTTTGCCTGCTCTGGTACTCCCGGTCCCGTATCAGAGACAGATATCTCAATCCACGCTCCGCAACGTTTCCATTCAATATCAATCTCTGTGCCAGGGGGGGTATACTTGATGGCGTTGTTAATCAGATTGATGAGGACCTGCACGATCAACTTAGCGTCAATCTGGGCCAGAAGATACTCCTCGCTGCTTTGAATATGCAAATCATACTCTACATATTTGCGGTTGATATGACGCAAAGCTTCCGCCACGACCTCATCGATCAGCTCCGTTGAAATATGAAGGTTCATCCTGCCGTCCTCCAGCCGGCTGACAGACAAGAGATTTTCTACCAAGTCGATCAGCCACATGGCGTCATCATAGATGTCTGTACACATCTGTTCTTTGGTCTTGGCATCAAACAGGTTTCCATTAGAGAGCAGATTACTTGCATTTCCGGAAATTGAAGTCAGCGGGGTTCGTAGGTCATGGGAGATAGACCGGAGCAGATTGGCGCGAAGCTGTTCATTCTTCGCCAAAATCGCAGCAGCTTCCTTTTCATCCAGATTTTTCTGGTTCTCCATGGCCAGAGCGCATTCGCCCAGGACAGAAAGCAGGATGCTTGTCTCAAAGGAATCCAATGGATCATCCGCTGCGGTGATGCCCATGACACCATATACAATATCCCCGGTCCGGATGGACAGGTAGATACAACTGGCGTCCGAAAAGGTCTCCGTTCCTGCGCCTGCCCGCTTGTTGTTGATGACGACCCATTGAGCCACATCCATTTCTTTTTGTGTGGTATACCGTGCGGCGGAAGATGTTTCGAGATCTGTCAGGAAGATCTCTGGAACCGCCAGTTTGCCATTTTCCATCGGATATACGATAATATCCCGCCGGAAGATCTTCAGTAACTGCTTTGCAGTAATAGAAAGGATCTCTTTATAGGAACTGGCTTTTTGGAGGCTCTGGTTTGTTTCAAACAGCAGCTTCGTACGCCAAGCCACCTCCGCAGACCGTTTTGCGTGCAGCTTGAGCTTGGATGCCAGAGAGCCAGTTATAAGTGAGGCAAGAAACATGACCAGAAAGGTAACTGGATACCCGCTGTCATAGGCATGAA
>CAUWNE010000113.1:0-2797 GCA_963560095.1 uncultured Dysosmobacter sp.
TGTGTTTTTGCGCCCTTTTTCCTTCTGCTTCGGCTATCGCTTTGTTTCAAACTTCTCACCCCCTTTCGGGCTTTGCTTAAGTACATGATAAGTCCTTAATAGTGAATTTGTCAATCATTAAATCCACTATCAAGGAAGTTTGTGCAATCTTACAACTTTCTTTAATTGGTGATACCTATGGACAAAGAATTATTTGTACAAAATGTCAAGAGGTTTTGTGAATTGAAAGGCGTCAAACCCACTGTAGCGTGCAGAGAGAGTGGCGTTGGTTCAAGCTTCATCAATAACATTGAAGCTCGCAATCAGACCCCCTCTGTGGAAAAAGTGCAGATGCTGGCCACCTACCTGGGCGTCACCACCAGTGAACTGCTGGGGGAGGCGACGCCTGAAATGAAAAAAGGCATCTGTATCCCTGTCCTGGGGGAGATCCCCGCCGGGATACCGATCGAGGCCGTGGAGGAGATCCTGGACTGGGAGGAGATCCCGCCGGAGTGGGTCACTGGGGGCCGCCAATACTTCGGGCTCAAGGTTAAGGGGGACAGCATGTGGCCCAAGTACCTGGACGAGGACACGGTGATCCTGCTGAAGGAAAACTCCTGCGACAGCGGCGACGACTGCGCAGTGCTGGTCAATGGGGATGCGGCGACCCTCAAGCAGGTGTATATACGCGATGATGGCAGTATGGAGATCCGCCCGCTGAACCCGTCTTACCCGCCCAGGACCTTCACCCCCAGCGAGATCCAGAGTCTGCCCGTGGCCATCGCTGGCGTGGTGGTTGAGCTGCGGCGGAAAATAAAATAGCGTGTCCAAATTGGACACGCAAAATAAGAAAGGGGTAGTTTCAAAATGGATTTTGTAGATCAGTTAAAGCAATTTGCAAAGCGCGTTGAGTCTATCCGAGGGACGATTCAAACCGAAGAAGCGACAAAAACAGCAATTATCATGCCCTTTTTCGCCATGCTTGGGTACGATGTGTTTAATCCAACCGAGTTCGTTCCTGAATTCACAGCTGATGTCGGCATCAAAAAAGGCGAAAAAGTAGACTATGCGATCATCAAAGACAACGAACCTGTAATCTTAATCGAGTGCAAGGCAATTTCCGAAACGTTAGAGAAGCATAATTCTCAACTATTCCGGTATTTTGGCACTACCCCTGCCAAATTCGCCATTCTTACAAACGGTTTGACTTATCGTTTTTATACCGATTTAGACAATCCAAATAAGATGGACAGTAATCCCTTCCTCACGATAAATATTCTTGAGATCCGTGATAATCAAGTGCCAGAACTGAAAAAATTCTGTAAATCTGTGTTTGACATCAACTCCATCTTCAGCACTGCATCCGAACTGAAATATGCAAACGATTTTAAAAAAACGCTTACCGAGCAATTGGAGAACCCCTCTGATGAATTTACTCGTTTCTTCCTTCAGGGGTGTTATTCAGGCCAAAAGAACCAAGCTGTTATTGAGAAGTTCCGTCCAATCCTAAAATCTGCATTGAATAGCTTGATCAGCGAAATGATGAACGACAAGATCAAAAGTGCTTTGGGCGGATCTGGAGGGAGCGTGTCCGTCCCTGAACAGAAGGCCACTGTAGATGATGTGGCAGCATCCGAAACAGAGGTAAAAAAGGGACCTACTATCGTTACGACGGAGGAGGAACTGGAGGCATATTTTATTGTAAAGAATCTTTTGTCGGAGGAAGTCCCTATCAGCGATATTACATACAAAGACACGGAATCATATATTAACATTCTTTACAAGGGGAACACCAGAAAATGGATCTGCCGCCTGGCATTTTCTTCCAGTCGACAGACTCTAATCGTCCCGGACGAGAACAAAAGAGAGACAAAGTACCAGCTCAACGATATTTACGATCTTGCCAAATACAAGGAAAACCTTCTTGCGGTATTGCGTCGGTATTTATGATCTAACAAAAAGTAGCCGCCTCGATGAGGCGGCATACTTTTACCCAAATATCCGTACATTCGTACCATGTAAGCAAATATAAAAATATTTGCTATTTTAGTTGACAAATAGTTTTGTATGTGCTATTATAGTATTGTCAGGAGGGAAGGCGATGAAAAGCTACTCATCCAGGGAGGTTATCCGGGCGCTGGAAGAAGACGGCTGGTATCTCGTAAATACTGTTGGCAGTCATCACCAGTACAAACACCCCACCAAGCCGGGCCGCACCACAGTAAAACATCCCGACAAAGACATCCCACGAAAAACCCTCGACAGCATCGAGCGGCAGTCCGGGCTACGGTTTCGGTAGCCCGGGCCACCGCCGCACAGAATGGAGGTTATGATTTTGAAGAAAGCTGACACCTACCTCTACCCCGCCGTTTTCGGGTACGCTCCCGGCCAGGAGATCTCCGTGGTCTTCCCCGATCTGGATGTGGCCACCAGCGGCGTGGATGAGGCCGACGCTATGGCCTCGGCCCGGGAGCTGCTGGGCATTACGCTCTTTGGGCTGGAGGAGGACGGAGAGGCCATCCCCGCCCCCACGCCGCTGCCCAATGTGCAGACAGATCCCAGTGAACGCGCCGTCTTGATTGACGTCTTCATGCCCGCCATCCGCATGGCCCAGGTGAACCGATCCGTCAACCGTACGGTCACGCTCCCCGCCTGGCTCAACGCCGCTGCCCTGGAGAAAAAGCTGAACTTCTCCCAGGTGCTCCAGGACGCCCTGAAGCAGCAGCTGCATCTGGACTGATTGACCAGATGTAGGAAACCTTAAAAAAAGTAGCCGCCTCGATGAGGCGGCATACTTTTACTCGCATATCCGAACACA
>CAUWNE010000114.1:0-2758 GCA_963560095.1 uncultured Dysosmobacter sp.
CTCCCTGTAAATCTGGATTTTTTAATTTTACTGTTTTATGAGCACCGTTGTAATGCCGGCGCTCTTGTTTCGATGCGCTTGCTTTATGGCTCTGCCAGGGAGCGGTGGAGCTGCTGGGTAAAGCGGATGGAATCCGCCACAGACTGCTCCAGCAGACGGACGAACTGCTCGGTCCGGGCGGTGAGGCGGCTGTTTTTCGGCACGATCCAGCCGATGCGGATGGGACTTTTGCCCGCCAGGGGAACGGTGACCACCGCCTGGCTGATGAAGCTCTCCACCAGCAGTCCGCTGCCGGTGGTGTAGGCGTCAGTCCGGGCCAGGACGTTCATCATGGTGGCCCGGTTGTTCACCTGGATCCACCGGTCCGGCCGCTGGAGAGAGGGATACTCCTCAGAGAAATCCGCCGCCACGCCCTGGGCGTGTTCGAAGGAGACATAGGGGTAGCCTGCCGTGTCCGCCTCTGTCACCGCCTCCCGCCCCGCCAGGGGGTGGTCCTTGCGGACATAGATGCACGGGTCCACGGAAGCCACCTCGTGGAAGCTCAGCTCCCGGGCGTCCAACAGACGGCGGATGATCCGCTCTGTCAGCTCCGTAAGGAAGATCACGCCCACATCGGAGCGGTGGTCATAGACGTCGTCGATCACAGCGTCCATCCCGGTCTCTTTCAGGGAGAAGCGGAAGCGGCTCTCCTCCGCCGTTTGGAGCATCCGTAAAAAGGCGTCCTCCGTAAAGGGATAGCGCTGGGTAGAGACGGCGAAGCGGGCCGGGGCGGCCTGGCTGCGGTTTTGACCATAGAGGCTTTCGATCCGCTGCTTCTGTTCCAGCAGAGAGAGGGCATAGCTGAGAAATTCCTGCCCCTCCGGGGTGAAGTCTACTCCCCGGTTGCTGCGGCGGAAAAACTGGATGCCCAGCTCCTCCTCCAGCTCCCGGACTGCCGCGGAGATGCCGGACTGAGAAAGGCCCAGCCGGTGGGCCGCTTTGTTGATGGACCCGCACTTGGAGATCTCCACCACATAGGTCAGCTGCTGAAAGGTCATGGTCGTTCCTTCCTCCCGGTCATTACTCTGGCATCAGTATAAGAGTTCCCGGAAAGAATGTCAACGTGTTATGGGAAAAACCGATAGCGGCGGGGCGGGATTCCCTCTTGCGGGGCCACAGAAATGATGATAGAATTTGCTTGAAAGAGAGGAGGGGAACCCTTGTATCGCTATGTGTTTTTTGACCTGGACGGGACGCTGACAGACTCCAAGGAGGGCATTTTGAACTGCCTGCGCTACGCCTTTGAAAAGCTGGGGGAGCCGGTCCCGTCGGAGGAGACGCTGCTGCAGTTCATCGGGCCGCCGCTGCAGGAGTCCTTTATCCGCTGGTGCGGCTTCACGCCGGAGCGGGCGGCGGAGGGCCTGCGGCTGTTCCGGGAGCTGTATGTGCCCATCGGAAAATTTGAAAACGCCCCGGCCCCCGGCATGGCGGAGCTGTGCCGCCGCCTGAAGGAGCGGGGGTATGTGCTGGCCCTGGCCTCGTCCAAGCCGGAGGCCATGTGCGTGCCCATCTGCGAGAGGTTCGGCTTTGCTCCCTTCCTGGACGTGATCGTGGGCAGCGCCCCGGGGGATGACTGGGAAAAGGAGGACGTCATCCGGGAGGCCATGGGCCGTCTGGGGCTGACAGAGGCCCAGCGGGATGAGATCTTGATGGTGGGCGACCGGAAATTCGATGTGCTGGGGGCCCGTGCCTGCGGCATCGCCTGCGTGGGTGTGGAGTTCTTCGGCTATGCCCAGCCCGGCGAGCTGGCCCAGGCCGGCGCTGTGGCGGTGGTCCGGACAGCGGAGGAGCTGGAGACCTATATCCTGGGCCATTGACCCCGGGCACACATTCTGAGCAGTTCACAGAGAGGCCGCCCCACCGGGGCGGCCTCTCTAACTCGCTTTAGCGACTTTCGCGGAAGCGAAAGGAATAGCCACCCGCTTTGCGGGTGAGGTTGAGAATTTAAATAGAGCCTCATCGGTGGTAGAATGATGGATGTTCAGGCCATCAAAAAACCAAGAAAGACGGTGAAGCTCTATGGCAGACAGTTTAGCACACAGCAAAGTACAGTTTACAAGGGACTACACAGGGTAAGTATCTGACGGGAGGTGTGCCGCCCGTCAGATTTTCCATGTAATGTTCAAGCTGTCGCTTGTGGCGGCTACGGTGGTAATCATCAAGTCCACCACCCGCCGCTTGTCGTCAAAAGATACGCTGTCCCATGTGTCGAGGTAGCCGGAAATCTGATTGACCTGTTCCGGGCTGATGGCTTCCACCGTCAACTCCGCTATCTGCTTCACAAGTTCCTGCTTGCGCCCGTCCAGTTCCGCTATCTTCACATTCACATAGGAGAGCAGGACATTGTTTGCGCCCGTCAGACTGTCCACCAGCTTTTCGATCTCGCTGTCCACATGGAGAAGTTCCACTTGCAAGGCGGCGATTTTCGGGTTGGCCTTTGCCGCTTTCTTCCTGCCCGTCAGTGTCTTGTGCTTTTCCAGCTTCTTCACCATCTGCTGATAGACCACCGCTTCCAGTTCAGAAGTGATGATTTTTCCACAGCCCGGACAGCTTTTATTGTCCAGCCGTTTCGTACAGCGGAGATATTGACGGCCTACCCGGTTGACGATACTCATAAGCGCATAGCCGCAGTTCCCGCACTTGATTTTTCCTGCCAGCCATGTGTGGGTGGCTTTCCGGGCGGACTGGATTTTCATGTTGTTCATCAGCTTCTTGCGGC
>CAUWNE010000115.1:0-2719 GCA_963560095.1 uncultured Dysosmobacter sp.
ATTCCGATTACAAAGACAAGCCCACCAAGGCCAATGCCTCTGTCTTTATCACCCGCGCACTGGAGGAGAACTGGTCTCAAGTGCAGCAGTCAGACGGCTACATGAAGTACATCGCTACTCGTCCTCGTGCGGAACGGCTTGGTGATCACGGGCTCTTTGGTGATGAAGATGCTGTGGACTTGGAGCAGACCATGCAGGAACTGGATGAGTACGACGGGAATGCCTGCCGGGAGCTGTGGCGAATCATTCAGAACGAGGACATTTCTCTGGACTACCGTGACCGGGCAGCAGAGAAGTTGGAACAGGTGGCGGAGCGCGGCGACGCCCATGCCCAATACCGGATGGGGCAGCTCTATCGGGACGCCCCTCTGCTAATTCCGGACAACCGCAAAGCAAAGCACTGGCTCACCCAGGCGGCGAAACAAGGTCTGCCGGAAGCACAGTACACCCTTGGCAAGCTGCTTCTCTCTGGCGATTGGGAAGTGCGGGACACGGACGAGGGCATCCGCTGGCTGAAACAGGCGGCGGAAAACGGAAGCCACTTCGCAGCTTACCGTCTGGGCAAAGAGTATCTTGAGGGAAACACTGTCAACAAGGACACCACAAGAGCGGCGGATTGGTTCACCAAATCGGCAGAGGCGGGAAACCAGTACGCCCAGTACATGATGGGCAAGCTGCACCTGACGGGACAGGGCCTACCACGGGATCAGGCCCAGGCAATGATGTGGTTCAGCCGTTCCGCGGTTCAGGGAAACCGGTATGCTCAGTTTTTCCTGGAGCAGAGAAACGCTCCCCATCCGCCCTCTGTGTTGCTGGCGGTCACTCAGTTGCTCTACCACATGAGCCGGATCTTCCAAGACAACTCTGTGCCGCCCGCCGTCCCAATGGGTCAGCAGGTGGATCGAAAACTCAGGCGGAAGATCCAGGAGAAGAAGATTGCTATGGGCCACAAACCGGATGACCATGAGGAGCAGTGGCCTGAAATGACCATGTAAGCGGCGCAGAATATGAGCCGCAAAACAAAGAATAAAACCCCTTCCGCGAGAAGGGTAGAAAGGAATCCGATGAAACGATCCAAGTACAACTCTTTCAATGAACTCCCTCTGATGCTGACCGTGCAGGATGTGGCCGATGTGCTGGGCATTGGACTGGCCCACGCCTACGAGGTTGCCCACCGGCAGGATTTCCCCACTATCACCCTGGGCAGCCGGATCATCGTCCCCCGTGATAAGTTCATGGCGTGGATCGACGAGCAGTCGTCCAAAAAAACGGAAATATTTTAGTGGCTATTTCAAAGATTCTGTGGTATTTGTTTGTGTTGCAAAAGGAGGGATGAACAATGGCAAAGAAACGAGCAAACGGTGAGGGCAGCATCCGGAAAAAGCCCAACGGCCGCTGGGAGGGCCGATACACCCAGGGCATCGACTCCAACACCGGCCGCGCCATTCAGAAAAGCGTGTCCGCCCGGACGCAGGCCGAGTGCAAAGAGAAACTGGCGAAGGCCATCCGGGATAACCGGGGCATACCGGTCAACCACAACGAGGACTATACCGTAGCGGAGTGGTGCCGGCTGTGGTTTGAAACCTACAGCAAGCCTGTGATCCGCCCCAACACCGCAAAGACCTATGAGAACATGATCGAAAACCACATCGTACCCGCCATCGGAGGGGTAAAGCTCAAGCGGCTCGCCGCCATTCAGATCCAGAAGATGTATAACGATTCCAAAACCAAAGGGCGAGTGCAGCGATTCGAAAAAAAGACTGACACGGCCCTGTCTGGAAGTACGGTGCGGCGCATCCACATGGTGCTGTCCTCGGCACTGAAGCAGGCGGTCAAGGAACGAATCATTCCATACAATCCCTGCGACAACTGCCGTATCCCGCCCAAAGAGAAAAAGGAGATGACCATCATCCCGCCGGAGAAACTGGGGGTTTACCTCAGCGAGGCGGAGAAGTACGGCGTCCTGCCCATGTTCTTTCTGGAGCTATCCAGCGGCCTGCGGCGCGGGGAACTACTGGCACTCCAGTGGGATGACCTGAATGTAAAAGACCGGATTTTATCGGTGAGCAAGCAGGTCACTCGGATCGACGGGGAGTTGGTGATAACGGAGCCGAAAACGAAGAACTCTGTCCGTAAGGTGGCACTGTCCCAGCAGGCGGTGGACATTCTGGTGCGGGAGCATGAACAGCACCCCGACAATCCCATTCTGTTCCCGTCACCCCGCACCGGCGGCTACTGGAGCCCGGACGCGGTGTCCAGGATCAACCGCAAACTGCTGGCGAAGGCCGGCATCGAGGAGCATGTTCGCTTCCACGATCTGCGTCACACTTTCGCCACGATGGCCCTCTCCAGCGGCGTGGATGTGAAGACATTGTCCAGCATGCTGGGCCACTTCAGCGCCGGGTTCACCCTCGACACCTATACGCACATCACTAACGAGATGCAGAGAGGTGCGGCGGAGAAGATCGGCGGCTTCATGGAAACGGCCACGGCCAAACCGGAACCGGAGCCTCCCGACCCGCCGGAGGAGAGCCGGTGCAAGGTGATACCGTTCGAGAAGGTGGGATAAGAAACAAGCATAGCGCCAACGGAGATATTACCATTCCGTGGCGCTATGCTTTGTTTTAGGGTTGAATATTCCAAAGAGTTTCTGCTATCTCATGCAGCCACTTAGCTCTGGCATCAATTTTTTCCTCTGTCCATTCGTCTTCCAATAAAA
>CAUWNE010000116.1:0-2521 GCA_963560095.1 uncultured Dysosmobacter sp.
ATCACCGCAGGTACTGGTGGCAGCAAGTTCAGCCCTGATGCCCCCTGTACCCGCGCCCAAATCGTGACCTTCATGTATCGGGACGCGCAGTAACCCCCAACGAAAGAGCAACCTCAAATAAAGAAAGGGCGGAACGGCTGTGCCGTTCCGTCCTTCGTTTATAGGTAAGTGTTAACGCCGCCATGAAATGTCGCCCGGCGGCGACATTTGAACTACTGAAATTGATACAGTATGACAGCGTAGATATTTTTGTGATTATTGCTATACATAGTTGGACAGTATTTGCCTTCTAGCTGGAAAATCAAATCGAGTTTTCCAGTGAGAGAACCACCACCAGTGGATAGTGTATAGGCCTCATCGGTTGTCTCATAGATAAGTCCAATGTAGATTGTTCTGGAAGCAGAGGCTCAAAGATTATTGCCAAATTAATTGTTTAAGTCTTATATCTGTCTTCGGATAAATGTCAATACTTAAGTACACCTTATCATGTTTAGCCATAAGATATTGTGTGACTTCATTTTGACATAATTGAGAAAGAGTCAGACATGAGACATCTATGCTTTTTATATTGCTACAGTCTATTAGCTTGAATTTGCGGTCTGTACTATGTGGTATCTCATTAGAATTTGAACTTGAAATTGGATTTAATACATATAGTCCTTCGCTACTTTCTCTATCGATTGAGTATTCTGAGCAATACAAACATTGTAATTCGTGTGGGATATTTTGCATCAGTTGCATCACAGTATGACCAAATTGTGTAATGCCTCGGACAGTAACTTGATACATTCTTTCTTGATTATCCAATCTGATTTGAGATATGACACACTTTTGGAAGAGAACTGATATAACTCCGGCAAAATCAAATGATTTTTCAATCTTAAAATAGAGATCTTTGTTTATCTTGTTTTCAATCCCCAATATTTTTTCATAGATAGATAATTCGTATAATACAAGAAGAATAGCCGGCTCTCGATTTAGCGCCACTCGTAATTTTTCAATCGGATATTGATTTGCTTGTTTGAGAATGTAGGGTGCGGATTCATATTCCACAGTATTCCTAATTTTCAATTGTGATTCGTGGAGAGAGGTTTTTTCCAAAAGTACTGTTTCCATAGTATAATTTAATCATTCAGATAGGGGAAAGTCCCTTAGTTTTCACTGCTGCTCGTCATCAAAAATCACATAATCAGCAGCACCGCCTTTGATTTTAAAATCTTCCCATTCAAAAATAATCGCTGTAAAACGGTTATTTTCTTTCTCATGTTTTTCCTCCTTTTCCCGCCTGTGCTAACATTGGTGGTTTGTGTTTGGCCGAATCTAAGATTTGAGGTAAATGAAATCCTGACAACATTCCCTTTGTAATTATATCACGCAGGAGGACAATGTGCAACATTATCTCTCGAAAATAGGCTGTGATATTGTATGAAATGTAGACAATCTAGCCAGTGCTTATAGTTGGCGATTCATCTTAGCCAGACACCAGCAGGTATGCAGGCAACCATTGTCTGCCACAGCTTATTTTATGGCTATCCCGCTAGACGGAAGGCTCGGCAGGTTTCTATCAAGGTGATCTCGTCTTGAAAAGTTCACTGTTGATATCAAGAATATCTTCAAAGTGGATATATGTCTCATCACATAGACGGAGCATATGCTCCACATCATCAATTCGTTTAATTTGTCCTTGCAATGTATGGTAGCGTCCGCCTTCTTTATAATCGTCCGAAATAAAGTAGGTGATTTCGACCGGAGGGTAATTTTGAAGTTCTTCTTGGAGCCAGCTTATTTTATCGTTCAGCCGAGCCTGCATTTCCTCGGTTAGTTCAATTTTTCTATCTGTAAGCCTGGCAGTTTCCTTGATGGCAGCATCATAACCGGTCAGTGCAGCGAACGGCGCGAACTGAGCTGCACGATCCATCATGGACATTCTAGGATGCCGCTCAGAAACATGATGTGGTAAATCGATAATATCATCGTACATAGCCTGTTTCCTCCAATGAAGTCCTAAGCTCTATGTCCACCAATCTGGTCGTTGCGATCTTTAGCAGTCGCACCTTTCTCCAAATTCATGCCTTTCAGTATGGCATTCTTGCCGTATTTCCGCTTGATGGCAAGCACGGTCTCCTGCATTTTACGCTCGCTTCATGTTGGTTTTTCTCACTGATTGGCTGGGGCCCTTCAGGAGAAGGAGGGCTTCTCCTGCATGGTCTTTACCAGTAACCGTGCCCCTTACTCAGTGGAAGGAAAACTTCTAGAACGATGCTTTCCTGTGCGCCATAGACCGCATCTTTGACGTTGCTGTAGTCTTTACCATTAAGGGGGAGAACTTCCGAGGCAGGAAACTGAAAACGGTTGTCCTGCGTACTTCTGCTGGCTCACCGGCTGACTCACAACAGGCCGGGTAAATAATATTGCACGGAGCTAGCTGCTCAGGATTGGCGTTTTTCTCCCGCCCTAATAGCGTTACCGCTTAGTACATAGTGTCCAATGGACTAAATCTGTATCACTCTTACCTCTTTAC
>CAUWNE010000117.1:0-2490 GCA_963560095.1 uncultured Dysosmobacter sp.
TAGCCCACCCAGCCAGCGGCTTTGAGGGGCAGATCAGGTGCCCAGGGCACCGGCTCCCCCATGATGGAGCAGACGGTGGAGAGCATGGTGTCCTCATCGGCAAAGGGGGCCACATCAATGACCACCTCATCATGCACATGGAACACCACGGGGAGCTTGGCGGCCTCCAGCCTGTCAATGGATGCGGCCAGACAGTCCCGGGCGATGGCCTGCACACAGTTCTCCACCAGCTTGCCGCCGTAGGTTTCAATGCGTTTCCACCGCTTGGTTTTCTGGTCCATGCCCATGTAGGAGATGGAGGGCCGCCCCCATTCGTTCTGGCCAATGCTGGGGTTTATGTAGTAGAGCTTGCGCCCGGACGGGAGCAGGATGGTGAGGCAGTCAGTGCCGTTGTCATAGTCATACTCACGGGCCAGCAGCAGGCCGTTGACGCCCACGCTGCCGCCCTCTGTGATGACCTGGACGGCGGCGCTGTCCATGGAATACCAGAGGTCACGGATGCGCTTGTTGGCCTCTCTCCAGCGGCTCACGATGTCCGGCAGCTCCTCCTCAGTGAGCCCCATGTCCAGGGCTCCCATGGTAATGAGGGCACCGGTGCTGCCCTGGTAGCCCAGGGCCAGCTCAGCCACCTTGCCCTTTTGCCGGAGTGCATACTCTGGGTTTCCCTTTTTGATGAGCTCCAGGGGCACACCGAACATTTGAGAGGCAGAGGCCTCATAGATTTTGCCGTGAGTGCGGAACACCTCAAGCCGCCATTGCTCACCGGCCAGCCAGGAAATGACACGGGCCTCAATGGCCGAAAAATCAGCATCAATGAGGACATGGCCCTCCGGGGCCACAAAGGCCGTGCGGATGAGCTGGCTGAGGGTGTCAGGCACGCTGCCATAGATGAGCCGCAGGGCGTCCAGCTTGCGGGTCTTGACCAGCTCACGGGCCAGGTCCAGCGGCTCCGTGTAGGTCCGGGGCAGGTTTTGCACCTGCACCAGCCGCCCGGCCCAGCGCCCTGTCCGGTTGGCCCCGTAGAATTGGAGCAGCCCCCGGACCCGGCCATCCTCGCAGACGGCGGCCTCTATGGCATCATACTTTTTGGTGGAGGTCTTGCCCAGCTCTTGCCGGATTTCCAACATGCGGCTCACCTGGGCGCTGTTATCGTCACGGCCCAGCAGGCGGGCCACGGTGTCCTTTCTCAGATCGGCCAGCTCCTCACCAATCTCCTCCTGGAGCCATGCGGAGAGCTGGGCCACGCTGTTGGGGTTAGACAGACCGGAGAGCCGCACGGCCTCCGCTGTGAGGTTTTGGCGCACGGTATCACCCAGATATAGGGCCCCGGTGACCAGCTCCAGGTCAACGGCCACGCCCCGGGCGTTTATGATGAGGTCGGTTTCCCATTGTTTCTGCACCCAGTCCGGGGGCATGAACGCTGAGAGCCGCCGCTCAATCTCCATCTCCGTGACTACATCCTGCTTGCAATACTCTTTGAAAAGCTCCCATTTTGCGGGGTCGTGCTGGGGCAGGTTGCGGGTCCTCTGGCCGTTGGCCTTTGTGGGCTTGCACGGTATGCAGAAATAGCGGATGAGGGCCTTGCCAGTGTTGAGCTTTTGCTTGTCCTGGGGGAGCCCCAGGGCCTTGCCAGTGGCATCCAGGCCCGCCGTGTAGCCACAGTAGAGGCCGTGGAACATGGTGCAGCGCCATTGGCTTGGGGGCAGAGGGCCCAGATACTTTGAGAGGCAGCCCCACTCAAAAGGGGCGTTGTAGGCGTGCTTGATATACTCCGGGCTGGTGATGGCCTGGACCAGCCACGGGGGGAGCCTCTCCCCCCGGGCCAGGTCGATGATTTCAACAGGCGCACCATCCAGGCTGAACGCAAAGAGCAGGATTTCAAAGTCCGGGCTCTGGATGTACTTCTGGGCACCGGCCTTTGCCAGCGGCACGCTGGAGTAGGTTTCAAGGTCAATGCTGAGATGGTGCATGAGTGGGCCTCCTTATGCGCTGAAAGCGGCGTCCTTGGTGTAGAGCTCCATGATGTTCTCCGTGTTCACGCCACGGGCCTCCAGCTCATCCATCATGGCCTTAAAGAGCGGGGTGCCGGTCACATACTGGACCAGCTCCTCAGAGGTGAGGCTGGTGGCGTTGTGGAGGGACTTCTTGCGGATGTCCTCCCCGGAGCCGTTGGGGGTCCAGGCCTCCTGCTCCTTAAAGGTGGCCTCCTCAATGTCGGTGACCAACATGGCCTGGACACGGGCGGGCTTTTGCACCAGCATCTTGACCGTGTTGAGCAGGTGGGCGGTTTCCATGTCCTTGACCTCCAGGGCCAGGCCAAAAGCTCCAATCCAGAGCTTGCCATCAAAGCGGGTTTTCATCGGTATTTCCTCCTTTGTCAGTTATCACATGGGCTGTCCGGTGATGGGGTTGATGCCGTTGCCGCCGTTCCAGGGCGGGGTGTTGGCAGGCATGGGGGCCGCACCATAGTTGGGAGCGGGGGCACCATAG
>CAUWNE010000118.1:0-2484 GCA_963560095.1 uncultured Dysosmobacter sp.
TAGCAACACCCTGACCCGTGGTGCTGCTGCCAAGATCATCTGCAACCTGATCCTTGGCCCCACCACCGCCGCTGAGCTGCGTGCGGACACCGCTCCCTACAAGGACGTGCCCGTGAGCAACGTGTTCTCCGGCTACATCGCCTACTGCGCCAAGGAGGGCATCATCTCCGGTTATGCCGACGGTTCTTTCCGTCCCGCTGGCACCCTGACCGGCTATGCCTTCATGAAGATGCTGCTGGGCGCTCTGGGCTATGACAGCACCAACGAGGGCTACACCGGCGCCAACTGGTCCATCAACGTTGCCAAGCAGGCCATCGGCATCGGCCTGAACGCCGGCCTGGCCGACGAGTTCAACGGTGTGGACTTCGTCACCCGTGAAGAGGCCGCCCTGTATGCCTTCAACACCCTGAAGGCCACCATGGTCGACTATGAGCAGAAGATCACCACCACCATCAACGGCATCGACGTGGTCATCTCTCAGGGCAACGAGAAGCCCGTGACCTGGACCCAGGGCAAGAACAACGACGGCAACATCAAGGAGGACGGCTTCGTCCAGTTCGCCGAGGAGTTCTTCCCCGACCTGGTCCGCAAGGACGACAGCACCAAGTTCGAAGAGCCCGCCAACACCTGGGTCAACGACAAGAAGGAGATCGGCACCTTTGAGCGCACCGACCTGCTGGTCACCGATCCCTACACCACCGAGGTCACCGGCAAGGATCTGTATGATCTGCTCAAGTCCGGCGTGATCAAGGACAATGACCTGGAGGTCTATGTGGACGGCGTGGCCGCCAAGGGCAACGAGCTGTTCGACAAGGACGACATGGTTCGCTCCAACAACAAGAAGCTGGGCGCCACCGGCGACGGTGTGGTCACCAAGGTGTATCTGGATACCGACAAGGACCTGATCACCGTCGTGTCCATCAACACCTATCTGGCCAAGGCCACCGCTGACTACAACGAGAAGAAGGAGTACGCTCCTCTGAACGTCTACATGGAGAATGCCACCGGCACCAACTTCAACGTGGACGTCGAGGACGTGGCCGCTGTGGCCGACGTCAAGGAGGACGCCTTCTATCAGGTTAACGTCTCCAAGAAGAGCGACAGCAAGGGCGAAGTCGTGGTCCTGAAGGCCGTCGAGGTCCTGGAGGATTCCACCGTCACCAAGTTCTCCACCAGCGACAACAAGGTTTCCAAGCTGACTGTTGGCGGCGAGGAGTACAAGGCCAACGTCAAGGCTTACTACGATGATGAGATCCTCAACGAGTACAACGAGTCCCTGCTGACCGACAACACCTACAACGTCTATGTGGACGAGAACGGCTACTTCATCGGCGTTGATCTGTTCGAGGGCACCAACAACTACGTCTTCATCACCGGTTACGATCTGGATGGCAGCCACATTGCCGTGAAGACCGCCACCGCCGCTGCTATCTTCACCGACGGCACCATGAAGACCATCAAGGTCAACGTGAAGGACACCAACGACAACATCGAGACTGCTCTGGACGACGGCAACAAGGCCGCCGGCAAGAACCTGTTCGATAAGTGGGTGAACGGCGACAACGCTGAGAACAACTGGTACACCTACACTGTGACCGACGAGGTCTACACCCTGAAGCCCGCCGATCGCTCCATCAAGAGAAGCATGCCCGATGCCAGCACCATCCGCACCGACAGCCTGTATGTGGATGGCCAGGGCGTTAACACTGCCCGCGTCTACGGCGAGGATGCTACCATCTTCCTGACCACTGACACTGATTACGTGAGCCTGCCTGCTACGACTGACATCGGCATTACCGAGGTCACCGGCGTTTACACCGGCGTGCAGAGCGTGGAGATCGAGCTCGAGGCTGAGGATGCCGCCGCCATGAAGGGCAACGTGTTTGCCGTCTACGACAGCGACAACTACATGATCGCCGCCGTGGTCCTGGGCGACGCCATCGGCTCCAATGACAACCTGGCCTACATCCTGTCCGGCCCCAAGAGCGAGGAGCGCAAGGACGGCGTGTACTACTGGGAGTTCGAGGCTGTCATGGACGGCCAGATCCAGACCTTCCAGGCCAAGAGCAACTATCCCAACGACAAGGGCCTGCTGGTGGAGAACACTGTTCTGGAGCTGCGCTTCGACGGCGACTATGTCACCGATCTGAAGAAGGTTGACAGCAAGGATATCTACACCAACGCTGATATGGGCGACAAGATCAAGGATCAGTCCGTCTACTTCATGAAGGACCTGGTCAAGGAGCAGAACATTGTCAGCCTGTCCGGCAACACCCTGTACATCACCAAGGATCAGAAGGACGTGGCTCTGGCCATGGGCAAGGACGCCAAGGCCGTCGTGATCCAGACCGAGAACGGCGAGGTCAAGAAGACTGAGTTCGCTTCTGTGGCTTCCGCTGTGAACTACCTGGCTGATCCCGTTGAGGGCAACGACGTCAAGGAGTACAAGGGCGACATCTTCGCCGTGCTGAACAGCAACACCTC
>CAUWNE010000119.1:0-2337 GCA_963560095.1 uncultured Dysosmobacter sp.
CTGATGCTGTCCGCGCTTCTTTTTTGACACTTTCTGTATTTTTGTCAAAAATTAGACGTTTATGGAAAAAGTGACCGTTTTTGCGGGAATTTTCCCATCTTATAATGCCTCGTAACAGGAGTGATTGTGTGAAAAGAGTTTGCTATGCAGTGATGCTGCAAAGTCAGCTGGGGCCCAGGGCGGGAGAACTGATGCTGCAGGAGGATACCCAGGCGGTGTCCGGCTATTTGAGCCTGCTGGGTCACCGGACCCGGTTTTCCGGCAGTGTGCTTCAAAGCGGGAAGTATCTGATCTCCGGGGACATCCGTTCACCAGTGGATCAGACCCCCTATGACGCCATCTTCACCATTCAGGACGGTCAGCTGTTCGGTGGGCTGATCACCAGCCACGGCTGCTGGGATCTCACTGGGATTCGGACGCCCAGCCGGGCGAAAGAACGGGCGGAGGGCTGACTTCCCCCAAAATGGCAGGCGGATTTTTCCAAAAGTCCGCCGGACTTGTCATGCGATCATAACGAAATGCAGTGGAGCAGGAGAGGAGGCGCGGCCATGCGGACCTACGTAGTGAATCGACCGGACCCGGAGGCCATGAGCCGCGTTTTGGAACAGGCGGGGCCGGAGGGGATCGTGCTGCGGCTTGCCTGGCAGGCGGGCCTTTCCAGAGAGGAGATCTCCGCGCTGACTTGGGATCAGGTGTCGTTTTTGGACAACCGCCTGGAGCTGCCGGACCGGATGATCCCCCTGGAGGGGGAGCTGCGGACGGCGCTGTGGCGGCTGTGGGAGCAAAATCAGGAGAGATCGCCCCGGGTGGTCCTCTCCAGCCGGGGGAGGACGCCCCTGGCGCCGGAGAGCATCTCCCGGATCGCCCGGCAGGCCCTGGACCGGGAGGGGCAGACCGCCGTGCGGCTGATGGATCTGCGGCATGACTGGATCTTCCGCCAGCTGGAGACCCAGGACTGGGCTCAGGTGGCCCGGATCAGCGGCGTGGAGGTCCCGGCGCTTCAAGCCCGGTTTTCTGCCCTGGTGCCGGAGCGGAAGACGCTGCCCCGCCAGAGCGGCCAGGTGGATGAATTCAAGCTGTGGCGGGTCTTGCAGACGGAGCGGAGCTCTCCGGCGGGGCTGGCGCTGTGGCTGACCTGGCAGCTGGGGCTCCAGGCTCAGGAGATCACGGCGCTGACCTGGGAGCAGGTGGACTTTGACCGGGACCGGCTGGAGCTGCCGGACCGGGAGGTGCCCCTGACCAACGCGGTCCGCCGCCTGCTGGAGGAGACCCGCCGGCGCCACCGGTCCGGCGATCCGCCCCAGGTGCTGCTGACCGAGCAATCCCGGAAGCCCATGGACCTGCCCCGGCTGTCCCGGGTGACCCGGGCGGCGCTGATCCGTGGCGGGATGGAACACACGCTGCTGCGGGACCTGCGGCGGGATGAGAACCGGGAGGACGAGGAGGCCCGGCTGCTGGAGAGCGCCCAAGCAGAGCCGCTGTCCCGGGGAACGGTGATGGCGCTGCTGGGGGTCTCCAAAACGGCGGCCTACACCCGCCTCCACCGGATGACAGAGCAGGGGCGGCTGGTGCGGATCGGCGGGAAATACTACCTGCCGGAGAACGTGGTGCCGCCGGAGCGCCATCTGGAGACCATTCGGGCGTATCTGTCCCAGGCGGGCTTTGCCTACCGCCAGGACATTGTGGATCTGCTGCGGATCAAGCCCAAGCAGTGCACGCTGCTGCTGCGGCGTTTGGTGGACGCGGGAGAGCTTCTCCAGCGGGGGCAGAAATATCTGCTTCCGGAGGAGCGAAGGGAACAGACAGGAGAGATCGGGACTGGCTGACGCCGGTCCCGATTTTGTTACAAACATGGAACTCAAAATTATCTTGTTATGACCTCCTGGCAAATGGGACCAGCGGATGGGACGGCGGTTTTCAGTTGGGTTAAAAGACCGCCGAATCCCTTGAAACGCCTGGACTTTTTGCGTAAGTTAGATTTGCAAAAGGCGCCGGAGGGGCGATGTTCCGCCGGAAAAAACGGGGTTGGCTAGCCCCCGATGCCGTATCCGGCGGGGCACCGCCCGCCGGCGCGCTTTGCGAATATTTTGAAGGAGGAAACCCCATGAAGAAGTTCCTTTCTCTGGTTCTGGCTCTGGTGATGACCGCGTCTCTGGTCACCGTCAGCGCCGGCGCCAAGGAGTTCAAGGATGACGCCGACGTCACTTATGACGAAGCCGTCGCCGTGATCTCCGAGGTTGGAGTTGTCGACGGTTACGAAGACGGCTCCTTCAAGCCTAGCAACACCCTGACCCGTGGTGCCGCAGCCAAGATCATCTGCAACCTGATCCTTGGCCC
>CAUWNE010000120.1:0-2297 GCA_963560095.1 uncultured Dysosmobacter sp.
TTGAAAATGCTACTAATAAGAGTAACAAAGCGTAAAGCGTTGTTACTCTTATTTTTTTATCGAAAAACGGAGGTGAAAAGACCATGAGCAACAAATATTTGGGGCCTGCGGATCGGCAACTGATTGCGGAGAAGTGGGCCGCTTATGCGTCGGTGCGGGAGATCGCGGGCCTGGTAGGTGTGGCACCTAAAACCATTTACGAGGAATTGAGGCGCGGGAGCAACGGCACCCTGGACAAGAATAGCCGCAAGGCATACAACCCGGAGCTGGCCCAGCGTCGTTTCCAGGAAAGCCTCCGACGGCGCGGCAAGCCCCTGAACAGAACGCGGGCGGCCAATGAATGAGTGACCCCACCGCCATGGAGGCGGATAAAACAAAGGAGGAAATGACAATGGCAACCATCATCAAGCAGACGAAAGAGGAAATCAACTGGGCGGAGATTGCCAGGGCCAGAGAAATGGGCGTACTGGACAAGCTCCTGGCGGAGCGGGATGTGATCCGCTTCCACCTGCGGAGCGGCACCGAGGTGGCCATCATGGTGGAAAAGGTGGAGCCGGGCCTGGCCTGGATGGGATTTGTGGACGGCGTGGCCGAGCGGCCTATGTATAACCGGCTGGAGCGTCCTGTGTCCTGGAAAGAGAGCGACGCCCGGAAATGGTGCAACACCGATCTGGTCCAGGATCTCCCGGAGGATCTGGTGTCCATCATCACCCCCCGCGCCATCCGCCAGACCATCAAAGGCGAGGAGCTGGTGACCACGGATCTGCTGTGGCTGCACAGCGCAACAGAATTTTTCGGGCGCAAGCCGTGGGCAGATGGGGACGATCCAACAGAGGAGCAGCTGCCAGTCTACAAGACCGAGCGGGACCGCGTGAAAATGTGGAACGGGCAGACATGGCCGCATTACACCCGTTCCGCCTATTCCGGCTACAGCATCGGTTTCTGCCGTGTCAACACGGACGGCACGCCCGGCACCAACTACGCGGACCGTTCTAGGGCGCTGGCCCCCGGCTTTTGGATCTAATCGGCGGAGCGTATCAACGGAAATCCACCCCCGCAAGGGGCGGAGAAAGGAGCCGGACATGGCAAAGAGAAAGGAAATCAAGTGGCGGCGGGAGGGACGCGGCACCATGACCGGGCGCCAGGACGGGATCATTTTTCGGATTTATCACGCCTGGGACATGCCGGAGCGAGAACACACCGTAAGCTGCCACGACACAAAGGGAGCCGGGAGAACGATCAACACGGCGGGGTATAGGAAATTCACCTGGGAGGAGGCTGTGGAGTTCTGCCAGGCAATCGTGGCAGGAGAGATCAACCTGGAGGACCTGCGGGCGGAGTTTGCCGCAGAGGACGCGAAAAGGGAGCGGCGGGCGATCCAGCAGGCTGTGGCAGAGGCCAAGGAGTTCCGGGGCCACCTGGAGCGGGCGGGAATTTCATACACCACCCTGCTGGAGCTGGAGGCACTGCGGGCGAACCTGGGGAGCCTGGGCCACAATGCACTCATGGGATTTGAGCGCGGGGAGGGCTGGCCGGATGGGACCTGACGGGAAAGACACCGCCCAAGCGGCGGTCTACATAGACGGGCAGCCGGTGCAATACGCCGGAGAAATCACCCTACCGGAGCAAGTGGAGCGCCCGGCGCCGCCGCTCCTTTCGTCAATGGGCCTCACGATGGAACAAGCCAATGAGGCGGCCAGTTATCTGGCGGAGGCGTTCCGCATTTTCTGTGACCAACTGGCGGAGGCCGCCAGAGCGGTGGCAGACACATGGAGTGCCATCATGGAGGCGGAGGCGTTCCGAAAAGCCCTGCGGTGGGCGGAGGCGGCCAACAGGCCGCTGGCCGCCCGCTACCACCGCACCAAAAAGAAGCGGATCCGCAAGAAGTACGCCAAGCGGATCCTGGCCTGGTATCGGGAGGAGATCCTGTAATGCTGCGATTAAAAGCGAATAAAACCGCCCTGTACAAGCTGGTGGCGGATTATGTGGACAACCTCCCGCCCATGCGGAGCGGGACAGAGTTCATTAAATACCCGCGCACACCGGACTACGCCCTGAACTGGATCACCCCGGAATGGAACACGGCCCACGCCTTTTTCTCCACCTGTATGGGCCGCCCCCTCCTATCCATTGAGATCCGGGACGGAGAAACCGGAAAGGCGGCGAGCCGCACCACCTATTCCCTGACCATCCGGGATCTCCGGGAGCGGGGCATGGTGGAGGAGTTCGTGACGGCGGCGGAGCGCCGGCGGATAGAAAGGAGTGCCGACAATGGCGGACTTTCTCCCGCTACCTGA
>CAUWNE010000121.1:0-2265 GCA_963560095.1 uncultured Dysosmobacter sp.
GCCCACTTGGCGGTAAAGGTCACATCCTTGGTGACGGTGTACTTCTCTCCAGCAGCGTAGGTCTTGCCGTCCAGGGCCCAACCCAGGAAGGTGTACCCCTCCACAGCGGGGGCGTTGGGGAGGGTGACCACCGCAGCACCTGCCAGCGTCTCCGTTACGGTCTGGGCCGCAGGCGCCTCGCCGTGGGCAGTTGCATAGGTGACGGTGTACACGCCCGGCTTGCGGACCTGATAATCATATCCAGCCTTGTCGGACTTCAGCACGGCAAAGCCGTCTGCCACATAGGCGGAGGGATCAGTAGTGAAGTAGCCAGCGGTAATGGTGACTACAGGCGCATAAGCGGCATCGCCGTATTTGCTCGCCAGGATTTCCCCGTCAAACTGGCCGCCCTTGATTTGGGTGTTGGACTTCGTCTGCTCATAGGTCCAGGTAGTCACCTGACCGGTCAGCTCGCCGCCGTTGATGGTGGCGTCCTTCCAGTTCTGGATAGCCTGGGTCTTGGAGGCGATGGTACCGCCGTTCACCACCAGCGTACCAAACTCATCGTTCTTCACCGCAATGAAATTGTCCTGGGCGATCTCGCCGCCGTTGATGGTCAGCGTTGCCTCCTTGCTGCCGCCGTTGCAGATCAGGGAGGAACCGGCCCATCCCGGAGCCACCACACCGGAGTCATTCTTTACGATACCGCTCTCAATGGTCATGGTTCCATTGTTCAGGATCGTATAGTAGGAACCGCTTCCGGCGGTATCCTCCCGCTGGATGGTACCATCCCTGCCGGTATCCTTAATAGTGACTGTGCCATCGTTGGTCAGTGCAGCCTTACCGCTCACCGTTCCGCCATTCAGCGTGCAGCCGTTGAGGTCCAGGGTAATGGTCTTCCCCTCGGGGATAGTGACATTCTCCTTTGTATCACGCAGCAGAGTGATCTTGCCCTCATCCTGGACAGCATTGATAGCTTTCTCCAGGGTCTCGTAGTAGTCGCTGCCAATTCGGGCAACGGCGACCTCCGCAAAGGACTTTACCACAAACTGCCCATTCTCCTCAACAGCGCGGTAATCTTCGGTCACAAACTCGCTGGGGTCGCTAGAGAAGGTACCACCGGTGATTTCAATTGTACGAATCACTTCGGACGGAGTATCTTCAAAATTCATATGAATTGCTTCAGCATGTTCACTAGTAAAAGAACCATCCGTGATCTTCAAGTTCATCGGATAACTGTATCCGCCCTCAAAGTAAATCGCGTCGCCAGTGAGTGTTAGATTTCCGCTTCCAGGATACGGCTTATCTGGAACGACTTTCTGCCCTGTAGCATGGATTTCAGTTCTTCCTTGAATTACCACATCCCCGCCCTTGATCGCTATTCCAGTAGGTGCCGTAATTACAGTACCATCAATTACAACCTCTCCATTAGGGGGGTAATACAGTCCGATTTCTCCACTTTTAATCTCGCAGTCTCTCAGCACAAGCTGATTTCCCTTTGCAGTTCCATTAACAGCAATGCTCTGCGTTTTTGAATCCAGTGTGACTCCTTCCAAAGTCAAACTCACATTATTGCTCTGAGCAACTTCCGGCTTCTTAGAATCGCAATACACATAGATTCCATCGCTATATTCTCCACTGCTGTGGTTAACTATTTCCCCGTTTTTCAGGGTGAGATTTAAGCCAGAGGAGCTAATGCTGATAGCTTCTCCTCCATCCGCCGTGAGCGTACAGCCCTTCAAATCAATTGTGATCGTCTTGTTTGCTTGATCCCCATCAAACGCTAAGTAGTTATTGGCAGACAGCTCACTTTTCCCAAGATCTCTCAGGACTTCAATAACAGCCCCATCTTCAGCCGCGTCAACCGCTTCCTGCAAGGTCGGATACTCCTGCCCACCGACAATACGGGCTGCATTCTCTGTTGCTACAGGACTGCCTTCTGCCTGTCCCGCTTCAACCGCTTCGACCCCTTCACCTTCCGCCGCCCAAGCACCGGGAACGGCAGTCAGCACCATGCACAGGGCCAACAGGCTTGCCAAGAATTTTCTTTTCATTCTCTGTTCTCCTTCATTAAAAATATGTATTACAAAATCCTCGTCCCACGGCGCTCCGGGGAGGAGAATGGACCCGCAAAAGGCGCGCAAAGGACGCCCCCGCGCCGCGGCCGGCGTGGAGAGCGTCCTCAGTTATCCAATATATTTGTGTATGCAAAATGCAGACAGAAAATTACTTTTGTCTGTCTGTCTGTCTGTCTGTCTGTCTGTCTGTCTGTCTGTCTGTCTGTCT
>CAUWNE010000122.1:0-2211 GCA_963560095.1 uncultured Dysosmobacter sp.
TAGAGGTCCGTGGTCTTGTCCATCTCCGGGTCATAGAGGGGGTTTTTCTTGAGCTTATTGAGCCGGGTGTTGTAGGTCCGGGTGCTCATGGGGGTGCATTTCTTGAGGACCTTGAGCTCACCAATGGCGTGGGCCAGGCGGCCCTCCTCCGCATACTCGCTGGTGTTCTCCGGCAGCCCCTCCTCAAAGCGGGGGGCCGCCGTACACTTGAGCCAGCGGGAGGCGGAGGAGGCAGAAAGCAAAGCGTGTTTCTCAGGAGGCATGGGGCACCTCCTTAAATCTGAGCGCCCAGGCCCCGGAGCTCCGTGGCGAAAGCGCCATACTGCTCCGGCTTGAGCTGGGTGACGGCCTGCACGCCATAGCGGCCCAGGAGCTCCAAAAGCTGCTGCATCTTCCCGGCGTCAACCAGGGAGGCACCGGCCCGGGAGATTTGGTCCAGGGTATAGGTGGGGGCTCCCGCAACAGGCACAGCAGGGGCGGGGGTGTTACCAGGGGCGGCAGATGTCGGGCCAGCAGTCGGCGCATTGGTCACAGGCGTGGGAGAGGGGCTGGGGGCCACCACAGGGGCCGCCATAGTGGGCGCAGGTCCCGGGGTAGGGTTTACCGGCGCAGGGCTCACAGGAGCCGCCGCAGGGGCAGGTGTGGCCGGATAGGCGGAAACCGGCAGCGGCTCATCCGGGATGAGCAGCGCCGGGTCCGGGCCAGAGGCGATGGCCTCAGCCAGTTTCAAGATAGAGGCGGCCAGACCGGGAGCCTCAACGGTGATTTTCATTTCCATCATGGATGTCATCCTCCTTTGTGTTTTCTTGGCAGTCACATTTCTCTCCGGGGTCCAGGTTGGCCCCGCAATAGGGACAGGTCCAGTAATACGGCATGGCTTACTCCTCCAAAATGCTTGTCCAGTAGTCAAAGCGGTCCATGACCTTTGTGGAGTGCTCCGTGTGGTATGTACCGGAGGCCCACAGCTTTTGAGCACCGGAGGGGCCGCAGTTGTAGGCCATGATGGCCATTTCCGGGTCCCCGTAGGCGGTGAGGTAGTCGGAGAGGAACAGGACACCGGCCTCAATGTTTCCGGCTGGTGTCATGGGGTCAATGCCTTGCTCCAGGAGCCACCCATGATTGACCTTATTGATTTGCATGAGGCCATAGTCATTGGTGTTGCTGGTGGCATCCGGGTCAAAGCGGCTCTCCACATCGGCCACAGCCAGCGCCAGAGCGTAGGGGACGCCGTACTCCTCACAACAGGCCTGCATGGTCACCTGGAGGTCATAGTCCAGGAGGTTGCCGTCTGTCACTATGTCATCCCGCCAGAGGACCTCCTCTGTGGAGGGGACCTCACTGGGCTCATGGGTAGGCTCCGGCGTGCTGGTGCTTTCCTGGACCGGCTCCTGGAGAGTGGGGGCCGCTTTGTCAGCAGCCCTCACCCCCACGCAGTAACCGGCGGCGAAGATAGCAGCGCATACCAGGGCCAAAAAGATGACCGGGCGATAATTGGGGCGGCGTTTGCGCTTAGCAGGCCTCCGGGTTGTTTCATGGGTGGACATGGAGCTCACCCCTTAATTGGTGATACGGCGGAAAAGCTCCTCCGCCAGCTCACGGGTGCTGTACTGCTCCAGAGGGTTGGCGTCCTCAGCCTCCACAGTGAGGGAGGAGGGAATGAGGAAAGCGGGGCGGGACCCGTAGGTGAGGGTGCAGTAGCTGCTGCTGACATTGCCATCGGTGTGCAGGCCCATCACCCACTTGTCATCCTCATTGACCTCCGGGGTGCTCCAGGGGGTGACGGACCACTCAAAGCTCTCAGGCAAGGGCAGAATGTCATGGTACTTGCGGAGCTCATCCAGGGTGAGCGGGGCCACCTTGCACTCACAGGTGCCATACTCTTTGGAGCCATTGAGAGCGGTGAGGTCCACAGTGCGGGTGATGATCTCATCGGGGTTGCCGTCCGTGAGGCTCCGCAGATAGGGGCCATTGAGATGGGACCGGAGAGAGCTGGCGGCAAAGTTGTTGGAGCTGCCAAAGGCGTGGGTCATCTGGTCCAGGTGCAGCATGAGGGTGCCGTCCTTGCGGTGCTCCAGTACCAGGCAGGGCTCTCCGTGGTAGTCCACGGTCTTACCGGGGGCGATGTTCAAAACAGGGGTTTTCATTGGTATGTCCTCCTTTGTTATTCCTGGGCGCTTTCAATGCTGGAGATGGCCTCATCCAGAGCATCCA
>CAUWNE010000123.1:0-2085 GCA_963560095.1 uncultured Dysosmobacter sp.
CAAAGGGCGGCCCTGCTGGGGGAGCCGTCCGCAGACGGCGGGGGCAAAGCCCCCACACCACCCCGTAGGGCGCAAATGCGCTTTTGATGGCCGATAGGCTGTCAAAAGTGCTTTTGCGTTACTTTCGCAGAAAGTAACAAAGGCCCGCCGCTGGCGCGGCGGAAAAGGAAGGAGGGATCGATTTGAAAAGGACGATCAGCGTCATGGTGGGGCGAGGCTCGGTCAATCACAACAGCAGGAAGTTTCACGCCAAGAATACTGATCCAGAGCGTTCCCACCTGAATGTAACATACTGCCATGAGAATATCAAGGCGGTATACCATGAACTCTTTGACGAGGCTTTGGAGCGATACAACGCCAAGCAGACCAGGGCAGACCGCAAGATTGAAAACTACTATGAGAAAATCCGATCCGGCAAGCAGGAAAAGCCGTTCCATGAAATCATCCTGCAAGTGGGCAACAAGGACGATATGAGCGCCGACAGCGACGAGGGGCGGCTTGCCTTGACGGTGCTGGACGAGTACATGAAAGCGTTTCAGGAGCGCAATCCCAACCTCCGTGTATTCTCGGCCCACCTCCACATGGACGAGGCTACGCCCCATCTGCACATTGACTTTGTTCCCTACACCACGGGGAGTAAGCGGGGGCTTGATACCAGGGTATCGCTGAAACAGGCGTTAGCGGCCCAGGGCTTCAAGGGCGGCACCAGAGGGGACACAGAGTGGAGCCAGTGGGTGCGCTCGGAGAAAGAACAACTCTCCAACCTGATGGAGCGCCACGGGATAGAGTGGGAGGACAAGGGCACCCACGACAAGCACCTGTCTGTGCTGGACTACAAGAAAGAGCAGAGGACAAAGGAAATCGCCGCCCTGGAGACAGTCAAGGCGGAGAAAGAGAGCCAGGTGGAGAGCCAGGAGCGGCGGCTGAAAGAACTGGCCCCTGCGGTGAAGAACATGGAGCGGTTGGCGGCAGATTTCTCCGCTGACCCGGAGGAAATTCTGCCAGAGGCCGGGACGCTGGAGAGCGGCAAGTCCTACCGGGAGAAAAAGGCAAAGCCCCTGCTGGCAAAAATCGTCCAGGTGCTGCGCTCTCTGTACCGGGCCTACATCGAACTGAGTGAAAGGCTGGTAGAAGTTCAGATGAAATATAACCGGGTATGCGGGGAAAACAGCCGCCTAAATGATCGCATGACAGAAATATGGCTGGAGAACAAGAAACTGCGTCAGATCTCCGCCGACTACACACGGGTCAAGCGGGTCTTTGGCCCGGAACAGGTGGAGGCCGCTGTGGAGGCCGACAAGCAGCGGGAACAGGCGGAGAAAGGCCGAAAGCGGCTCCGGCGCTCTGTTGACCGGGGAGGACGGTAAAAAGTGGACTTATTAACGACTTTGTGATATAATTTTTTTATACAATTTGAGAGGGTGAAAAGGATGAAAAAGTTTATATTGCTGCTGCCATGCACCATATTTCCTTACTCCCTGTTTATGGGCCTATACTACTTTATTAGAGGAATGGGAAATTTGGGAGAGTCATTTTCATTTCTCCCTTGGATGTTTATTATTTCCTTAATTTGCAATGTGATATTTCTTGTCCTAAGTATTTATAAAAAATGGGATTGTAAAAAAGTAGCATTATTTAATATGGTTACCAAAATAGTTCAAATACCAGCATATATTGCCGTATTTCTTTTAGGCGCTTTGTCCTTTAGCACATTATTTACGATGGGATTAGCAGTAGTATTCTTTTTGTTTGATTGTGCATCCATCTTTTTGACTGGATTGATTGGTGTTACTTCCGTTATAAGATGTTATACTGACCGTATCATCAGTAAAAGATTTTCTATTATCAATGGACTGCTTCAATTTGTATTTTGTGCAGACGTGATTAGTTCTATTATTATTTTCGTGCAAGTGAAATACAAGCATAAATCTGGCAGTCATAATATATAGAGTAGGATAGCAAACCCAGCCGGGGCCGTCAATGGTCAAGATGAACGGCGCACAAGTGCGCCGCCATTGACCGCTCCGCCCGGTCTTGCTCTGCGGTCATCAAGGCGGGCAAGCCCCAAAGGTGCTTGCCCGCCTC
>CAUWNE010000124.1:0-2078 GCA_963560095.1 uncultured Dysosmobacter sp.
CGGGGTGTTGGCAGGCATGGGGGCCGCACCATAGTTGGGAGCGGGGGCACCATAGTTGGGGGCCGGAGCGGCGGGGGCAGCACCGATGCCCGCAAAATCAGAGGCAGCAGAGGCCTGGCCGCTCAGAGGCTCCCCGTCACGGGTCTTGAGGACATTGCCCAGGCCGCAGCCGATGCCCTTGTTTCCGCTGTTGGAGTAGCCGAAAAAGCGGATGGTCACACGGCCATACATGCCGCTGTAAATGTCAGAGGGGGCCAGCTCACAGTTGATGTTGTCGATGCCCACCACCTGGGGCTTGTTCTTGGTGCTGGCGGTGATGACCCAGTGGCCCTTGCACTCATCGCCAAAGGGGACACCAGACTGGCGCACGCCGTCACCGTCATGGATGGGCACCTTGAGCACCGGAGGCCGGGCCCCGTTCCAGGTCTTAGTCAAGGCCTCCTGAGCGGCGGCGTTGATGGCGGCGTCAATGTCCGCCTTGGTGGTCGTGTCAGTCTTGGGGATGAGCAGGGTGACGGAAAACTTGGGCTCACCGCCCTGCTGGGAGGCCCGGGGGGTGGTCAGGTTGCAGTAGGAGAGGCGCACCTCACCGGTCAGCACTTTCATGGGGTCATTCTGATACATAATCCTTGATCTCCTTTTCTTAATTCATTGGGTGTTTCGTATCGGGAAAGAGGGTTTCCTCAAATACCTTGCGGGATGCCACCAGCCGCTCATAGCGTGCGTGGGCTTGCTTGAAACGGACGGTGAGCTCTTTGTTGAGGCGGAGCTGCTCAACCGTTTTTGGGTTTCGGCTCCTTGGCTTGTCCACCTTTTTCCAGCCGTCCTCATAGGCCTTTGCGGCGGTTCTCATGGTTTCCTGGGCCTCCGGGATGACTTCATCAAAATATGACCGGATGCTCTGGATGGCGGCCTCATTTTCAAACTGGGCCTTTTTGGCCAGCCGAAAGAGCTTTTTGAGGTTGTGGATGGGCAGGTGTTCCAGTGCGGAGTACAGGACAGCCGCATGGAAAGAGCCGTGCTGGATGATGAAAAAGTCGCTGCCGTTCATTCATCAACCACCCCGGCAAAATCAGAGGCGGCGGGGGCGTAGGCCTCCCGCTTGTCAGAGGCCGGGGCAAGTGTGGGCTTGCCCAGAGGCTTTGTCACAAAGCCGCCAATCTTCTCCGCAAATTCAGCCTTGCCCATGAGTTTCTCCAGCTCAGAGAGCGTCTTGGGCTTGCGGTCATAGACCAGGGCCTCATCATACCCAGCGGCAATGACGGCCTGGATGGCGGCGTCCTGGTCGGTAAAGGTCCGATTGCTCCGGCCCGCCACCAGTTTCCAGCCGGGGATTTCTTTGCCCGCCAGCAGGGCCTCCGTGGCGTAGGCCTCCAGGTCTTTGTACCATTGGACCAGTTGGGCCCCACGCTCCAGCAGATCGCCAATCTCCTCATCAGAGAGCAGCGGGTGGACCTCCTCACCTGTGATGGCTCCGGTGTGGGAGTGCTCCTGGGGGACCATGGCATCCGCCGGGATGCTCCCGGCAGGCACACAGCCTTTGAAGTCCTCCAGGGCGGTGTTGACATTGGCACGGGCCCGGCACTGGGCCTTGCCACGGCAAAAGCGGCAATGGTCACCGGGGACAAATTCACCCAGACCAGAAAAGGCCCGCTGGGCAATGGGCTTGATACTCTCGCCCCAGGCCCTCAGCTCCTCCACGGTGATTTCATCCGTGGTGTAGCTGTCCAGCCGGGGTTGGTCAATGGTCATGCGGACCCGCTTGATGGTGTCACCGAACACGGCGGCATAGCGCCGGAGCGCTCCCAGGGCGTAAAGTTTCATTTGCGGGTTGCCCACGGCGGAAACCGGGACGCCCTTGCCGTGCTTGTAGTCGGTGATGCTCAGCAGATCGCCGCCGATGATGCAGCAGTCACAGGTGCCAAAGCCCTCCGGCACATAGTCCGAAAAGTCCACCCGGACCTCCACGGCCACGGTGGGGGCGCTGTCATAGTCCATGACCTGCTCCGTGATGTGCTCCAGGTAGAGGTCCGTGGTCTTGTCCATCTCCGGGTCATAGAGGGGGTTTTTCTTGAGCT
>CAUWNE010000125.1:0-1953 GCA_963560095.1 uncultured Dysosmobacter sp.
TGATATTTCTTGCCTCTAAACAATGTTACTTCCTCCTCATAGTGGTTCTTCGGAATGTATCCTCCCACTGTATCAAGCGGTCAGGAAGACCGCTCTGCTGTTAGCTGTCAGTCGCCCACGACAACGCCCATGGAGCGGGCGGTACCGGCGATCATGCTCATGGCGGACTCCAGGCTGGCGGCGTTCAGGTCCTTCATCTTGATCTCAGCGATCTTCTGAATGGAGGCCTTGGAGATGGTAGCCACCTTGTTCTTGTTGGGCACGCCGGAACCAGACTCGATGTTGCACTCCTTCTTGATCAGAACGGGAGCGGGGGGAGTCTTGGTGATGAAGCTGAAGGAGCGGTCAGCGTAAACGGTGATCACCACGGGGATGATCATGCCGACGTCGTTCTTCGTGCGCTCGTTGAACTCCTTGGTGAAGGCGGCGATGTTCACGCCGTGCTGGCCCAGGGCCGGGCCCACCGGGGGAGCGGGAGTCGCCTTGCCTGCGGGGATCTGCAATTTTACATAACCAGTAATCTTCTGTGCCACGGAGTAGCACCTCCTAAATCATAAATGTGGTGGCGGACAAAAGCCGTCCTTGGCGGAACCTGACGGTTCCTCCCACTTGTTTTGCACCGGATCGCTCCGGCGCGGCTGCTCAGTTCATGACCTCTACCTGGTCCAGCTCCAGGTCCACCGGCGTCTCTCTGCCGAACATGGACACCATCACGCTGACCCGGTTCTTATCCGGCTCGATCTCCTCCACGATGCCAGTAAAGCTGGCCAGAGGACCGTCCATGATCCGCACATGGTCGCCGACGTTGTACTGCACGACGATCTCGTGCTTCTCCATGCCCATGGCCAGCACCTCTTCCTCCGTCAGGGGGATCGCCTTGTTGGCGCTGCCAACAAAGCCGGTGACGCCGCGGACATTCCGCACCAGATGCCACGTCTCGTCGGTCATAACCATCTTGATCAGCACATAGCCGGGGAACACCTTCCGCTCCACCTCTTTGGTGGCGCCGGAGTCGGTGACCTCTGTCACGGTCTCCATGGGGATCTCCATCCGCAGGATCATATCCTCCATGTTGCGGCCAGTGACAAATTTCTCGATGCTGGTCTTAACGGCGTTTTCATAGCCGGAATAGGTATGGATCACATACCACTTAGCGTCATCTGACATATCCGATACTCCTTAGGCGCCGAACACGTTCAGGATCATCTCCACGGCGGAAGACGCCACGAAGTCAAAGACCCAGATGCATACGCCGATCAGCAGGGAGCACAGCAGCACGGTGCCGGTGTTCTTCAGCACGGTCTGCCGGTTGGGCCAAACGACCTTTTTCAGTTCGCTTTTCATCTCGCGGAACCAGAGGCCGCGATCCTTCTTCTTCTCTTCTGCCATTGCTACACGCCCTTTCTTCAATTCGTCGCCATTACTTGGTTTCGCTGTGGAGCGTGTGCTTCTTGCAGAAGGGGCAATACTTGTTGAGTTCCAGCTTGTCCGGAGTGTTCTTCTTGTTCTTCATCGTATTGTAGTTTCTCTGCTTGCACTCGTTGCATCTCAATGTGACCTTCACGCGCATTTAACGGCACCTCCTTATTATTGGTATCATGTCCGGCAGACGCCGGGTGGATACCGACTGCCTCCCTGCCATTTTGAAAGGAACTCCCCCGCCGGCCCGAAAAGCGAAAAACAGGCGCAACGACAAGACCCTTTTTCACAGGTAAGAGAGATTGTACCACAGGTCAAACCAAAGGTCAACTGGTTTTTTCCAAAAAAGTGAAGGATTTTTATCTTTTGTCCGATGGACGGGGAATTTTCGCGCCACGGGCGCGGGACGGGGGATCGCGCCGACGCGGCGCGGGGACGGGGGATGCCGGCTTTGCCGGCAGAGAATGCACCCCCCATTTTCTTTTTGAGACATCAAAAAGAAAATGCGCCGTGCACGGTGGAAAAGAAAAAATG
>CAUWNE010000126.1:0-1904 GCA_963560095.1 uncultured Dysosmobacter sp.
GGGTGGCCTCCTCGTAGGTCTTGCCGTACAGCATAGGCACCGCCGGGGCCATGAGGGACTTTACCGGCAGGCGGGCGCGGCCCACGCGCTGCACAATGGCCGTGTGTCCGCTCTGGAATGTGGCCTCAAAGGCTTTCCGCCCGTCCACCTCCAGCGCGGTCATGGCGCTTTCGTTCAGCACTTTCAACATGGCCGCGGTGGTTTCGGTGTTCCTCCTGGTCATGTAGGCCATGACCTCCACCATGCCGCCCCTGGAGATCAGTGTGGCGGATGTGTCGGCGCCCTTGGCCCGCTCCAGGTACATACCGCCCCGTTTCCTGTCGGTCAGGATCTTCTTGTCGCTGATTGCATAGCGTTTTCGGGTCCTTTGTCCGATTTTCCGTTTCATTTCATTGGCCGTTGCGTTGATGGCGCTGGCCAGCACACCGGGGGCTTTCAGCTGGTTGGGCAGGGTGTTCAACTGGCGTATGATTTTTTGGATTTCCGCTTGTTCGTCAATCTGTATCACGCTTTCGCTCACGATCTCACCGCCTCCAGCGTAATGGCCAGCATACCGGCCTCCTCGGTGCAGTCGGCCACCCGGAACAGGCGCCCGTCAAAATTGATCTGCTTCCCATGGGCGGGCCGCGGGCCGTATTCCTCCTTGGCCACATAGATCAGCCGGCGTGCCTTGTAGGTCCCATCCACCTGGATCCCCATTTTTGACTTGTCCCGCTCCAGCAGTTCGTTTTCATCCACCACCACGGTCATGGGCTTTCCGTCTATGGTGTGGGTGTCCGCGAACTCCTGGCCATTCAGAAACACAGCGGAAATGTCAGCCGCCACCAGATCCTTGAAGCTGGGGGCGCCCATCAGCGGGCGCCCCCTGTTTCATTTGCGGGGGACTGAACGGGGGCCGCCGCGATCAGCTCCGCCCGTTCCTTGTTGTTCTTTGCGCTGGAAATATCCACGCCCAGTTGGTCGGCCAGCTTTTCCAGCTCGGCCTTTTTCATGGTGGCCAGCTGCTCGGCGTCCAGGTGCCCCTCCAGCATTTTGGCCTCCTGGCCGTTCTCCTGGGCCTCCCGGCCCCCGTTCTGGCTCCGGCTATCCTGGGACCCGTCCGCCTGTTCTGCGTCCTCCTGGGCTTCCTGGTGGCGTTCCCCGGCCTCCTGACCATCCCAGGCCGCGCTCTTGGCGTTCAGCCATGCGGTGACCATCTTCTGGTCATTGGCGGGGAGGGTGTCGCCCGCGTCATACATCCGCCCCAGGTAAAGCACGGGGCGCTTGGCGATCAGCTTTTTCATGCCTTACGCCCTCCTTATGTCCGCTCGGTAGCCGTCAGGGTGCCGCCGGTGGCCACGGTAATGTCGTACACCTTGCCGTCCGTGCATTTCAGGGCCAGGCTGTTGTGGATGGCCGGGGCGCCGTCCGGGTCCCCGATGTTCACCAGAACGGTGGCGTCGCTGGCCTCCGCCGTTGCGGCTGCGTAGCCGGCGGGGACATTGCCCTTTTCGGTGGCGGTGATTTCGTCCTCCGCGGCGTCATAATACACCGGGGCGCCCATGGTGATTTTCTCGGAGGCTTTCTTGTCCATGATATACACGCCGGTGACATGCAGGGCGCCGGTTGCGCCCTCCGCAATATCATTCCCGGCCACGCCGATCCGATTTCCCAGGCTCACCACCTGGCCGTTGACCACGGCCTCCTCGGCGGTGTAGTCCAGGGTTTCGCCTCTCTGCCAGTATCTTGCGTTCATTTCTCTGTACCTCCTTACTCGGCAATAGCTACGCCGTTATTGCGTACAATGCCCCGGTAGTCCATGACGGTGATACCCCAGTCCAGCCAAATGTCCCACACAAAGCCCAGGTAACCGGCCTTTTCGCTCCGGCGGAAACTGGGGGTTTCCATGCCGTTCAGGTAGTCCA
>CAUWNE010000127.1:0-1901 GCA_963560095.1 uncultured Dysosmobacter sp.
GGCAGACATTACTATTAGGTTACACAAGGTCAATCGACCGAGTGTGACCTAATTTTTTTGTCCGTTTGGAGGTGAGGACATGGCCGACTATGCTTTTAGAACCATCGGGGACCGCCTGGAAATTCAAAGGCTATGGGAACAGGGATACTCCCCGAAAGAGATCGCCGGGACCGTCGGGAAGTCCCTGGACGTGGTTTATACGGAACTTTCCCGGGGCCGGGACGGGACGCGCCTGCCGGACCAGCGCCTGCGGTACAGCGCGGAACTTGCCCAGCGGAAGGTGCAGCAGTCCCTGGAGCGGCGGGGCAGAAAAGCCGGAAAGCCCACCGACGGCAAGGCGGCGGGCCAGTAAGGACGCCAGAAAGGAGAACCGCATGGGACAAGAAGAACCCAAAGGGCGCAGGGCTTTTCGGAAGATCCTGGAGGATCGAAACGAAAAAATGAGGCGACTTTTGATGAAGATGGAGGCAGAGGACGCCAAAAGAGAGGCCAAGGACGCCGCGAGGGAGCAGAGGGCGATCAGGGAGGCCGTGGAGGAGGCCAAGACGTTCCGGGAGTACCTGGAGGCGGAGGGCATTTCATACACCACCCTGCTGCACCTGATAGCGTTACAGGAGGACATGAGCAGTCTTGCCCACAATATCCTCCTGGGCTATGAACACGGGGAGGGCTGGCCAAGTGGGACCTGACGAAAAGAACACCGGCCCGCTGGCGGTTTACATGGACGGCCAGCCGGTGGGGATCGCATACGGCGAGATCCAGGAGATCTCCCTGGTGGCGGAAGAACCCGCGGAGGCCATGCCGCCGGCCGTGATCTCCGGCGGGTCCATGACCATCACACTGGAGCAAGCCAGCGAGGCCGTGAAGTCACTGACGGGGGCATGGGACGCGGTATGTACGGCCATAGAGCGGGCCGGAAAGGCGCTGGCCAGGGTATGGCAGGCCGCAAGGGTGGCGCTGGAGTTCCAGGAGGCCATGCGGTGGGCCTCTGTCTACAACTGCCCCCTGGTCTATCGCTACCGGCACACCAAGAAAAAGCGGACCCGGAAGAAGTACGCCAAGCGGATCCTGGCCTGGTATCGGGAGGAGGTCCTGTAAATGTTGAGGCTGACGGCGAACAAAACCAAACTTTACACACTTGTGGCGGGATATGTGGAAAATCTCCCGCCCATGCGCGGCGGGACCATCTTTGTGAAGTATCCGCGCACCCCGGACTATGCCCTGGACTGGATCACGCCGGAATGGAACAAGGCCCATGCCTTTTTCTCCACCTGCATGGGGTGCCCTCTCCTATCCGTCGAGATCCGGGACGGAGAAACCGGAAAGACGGTAAGCAGGAATGTCTACAACCTGGACCTGCAGGACCTCCGGGAGCGGGGTATGGTGGAGGAGTTCACCACGGCGGCGGAGCGCCGGCGTATAGAAAGGGGTGCCGACAATGGCGGACTTTCTCCCGCTACCTGATAAGGAATACAGCGTGATTTATGCGGATCCCCCATGGGAGTACCGGCAGCACGGGACCACGGCCAAGAGCCGGGGAAACGCCGCCAAGCACTACCAGACCATGACAACCGAGGATATATGCAAATTGCCAGTGAAGAAAATCTGCGGGGGGGGGGCCGCCTGTTTCATGTGGGCAACTTTCCCAAACATCGCGGAGGCGATCAAAGTCCTGGAGGCGTGGGGGTTCACCTACAAAACCGCCGCTTTCGTGTGGGTCAAAAAGAACCGGAAGAACGGCGGGAACTTTTGGGGCATGGGCGCCTACACCAGAGCAAACGCGGAGGTTTGCCTGCTGGGGGTGTCCCCGGGGTTCAAGGCCCGGGAGCAGGTCCACAGCCACCGGGTCCACCAGGTGATCGAGGCCCCTTTTGAGGGGCACAGCAAGAAACCAGACGAAA
>CAUWNE010000128.1:0-1811 GCA_963560095.1 uncultured Dysosmobacter sp.
GCGCCGGCGGATAGAAAGGAGTGCCGACAATGGCGGACTTTCTCCCGCTACCTGATAAGGAATACAGCGTGATTTATGCGGATCCCCCATGGGAGTACCGGCAGCACGGGACCACGGCCAAGAGCCGGGGAAACGCCGCCAAGCACTACCAGACCATGACAACCGAGGATATATGCAAATTGCCAGTGAAGAAAATCTGCGGGGGGGGGGCCGCCTGTTTCATGTGGGCAACTTTCCCAAACATCGCGGAGGCGATCAAAGTCCTGGAGGCGTGGGGGTTCACCTACAAAACCGCCGCTTTCGTGTGGGTCAAAAAGAACCGGAAGAACGGCGGGAACTTTTGGGGCATGGGCGCCTACACCCGCGCCAATGCGGAGGTGTGCCTGCTGGGTGTTTCACCTGGGTTTAAGGCAAAGGAGAGGATCCGCAGCCACAAGGTACACCAGATCATTGAGGCCCCGTTTGAGGGGCACAGCAAAAAGCCGGACGAAACCCGCCGGCGGATCGTGGAGCTGCTGGGGGATGTGCCCCGCCTGGAAATGTTCGCCCGCCAGAGGGCGGAGGGCTGGGACGCCTGGGGAAATGAAGCGCCGGAAGATATGCAAGGAGGATCGTAATGCCGTATATATTCAGGGTCATTAAAGTGGGACAGAAAGCCGACGCACCGCATGGAGCGCGGCTAAATACAACCTGGAAGAACGACAAGCAGAAGCAGATTTTTGAAGCGGTGGAAGATTGCATTTTAGACACCGCAAAGCGCCTGAAAGCGGGAGAGCCTGTCAATGCGGATGGACTTCAAGCCTTATTTGATGGGGTGCGGATCATTCACCACATGCGGAACATGGACCGGGAGGCATTGCGGGATATGATCCAGTTTTCAAACAAGGAGGAGGACGCATGAGCAAAGAAAGAGGACGGCCCGCCCGCCTGGAGGTGGGGATGGAAGTTGTCCGGATCCCGCAATCCCTCTATGAAGCAGACAGAAAAGGAAAGGGTGAACGCAGGCCCATGCGGGGCCGTGTCGTGTATATCCACCCGCGGGGCCTGTTCCATACAGTGGAATTTCAGACACGCGGCGGAACGGTAAAGGAGAGTTTTCAGGGGATGGAGGTATAGCCATGAATTTTTTGGAAATGAACGGACTGCAAACGGCGCAGACCCATTTCAAGGACATTTTTCGGGACAACATCCACCGGGACTATGCGGACGCCATGCTGGACTGGCTGGAGCGGGAAACGGACTTTTTCACGGCCCCGTCCTCCACGAAGTACCACGGGGCACACCCCGGCGGCCTGCTTGTACATAGCCTGAATGTGTATTACCGCCTGCGGGATATTGCAATCCGCGATTTGGCGGACAAGGAGGATCCGGGAAAACGCCGCCTTTCGGAAGAACAGGAGGAAACGGTGGCGATCATTGCCCTGCTGCATGATGTGTGCAAGGTGGAGTGCTACCGTCTGGAAACGAAGCGGAGGAAGAACCCGGAAACTGGCCGCTGGGAGGATTACGAGGGATATACATACAAGGACCCCATGCCGCTGGGGCATGGAGAGAAAAGCCTGTACCTGATCCAGCGACACATGGACCTGCTGCCGGAGGAGGCCCTGGCGATCCGGTGGCACATGGGCGCCTATGACAACGCAGCAAAAGCGGACCAACGCGCACTTTCTGCGGCCATGGCGGCCTCCCCGTGGGTTTGGAGACTACAAGAGGCAGACATGTGCGCCGCGTGGATCGACGAACGGGAGACACAGGAATGAAAAAGACCTTGTGCAAACCATGTGCCATTGCCCTGGAGGAAAAGGGAAAGA
>CAUWNE010000129.1:0-1807 GCA_963560095.1 uncultured Dysosmobacter sp.
GCCGCCCCGGGCGATAAAGTCCGCGCTGGACTCCCCGTGGACCGGCATCACCGGGGCGCTGCCCAGGAGCCCACCCATCTCGATGGTATCCCCCACTGTCTTGCCAGGGGCCGGCAGGAGCCGCACAGCGGTGGTCTTGGAGTTGACCATGCCGATGGCCGCCTCGTCGGCAATGATGGCAGAGATGGTCTCCGCCGGGGTGTCCCCGGGCACGGCGATCATGTCCAGGCCCACAGAGCACACGCAGGTCATGGCCTCCAGCTTGTCCAGGCACAGTGTCCCACTCCGGGCGGCGGCGATCATGCCCTCGTCCTCGCTGACGGGGATAAACGCGCCGGAGAGACCGCCCACAGAGGAGCTGGCCATCACGCCGCCCTTTTTCACCGCGTCATTGAGAAGCGCCAGGGCGGCGGTGGTGCCGTGGGTGCCGCAGACCTCCAGGCCCATTTCCTCCAAAATCCGGGCCACGCTGTCTCCCACGGCGGGAGTGGGCGCCAGACTCAGATCCACGATGCCAAAGGGGGTCTCCAGCCGGCGGCTGGCCTCCTGGGCCACCAGCTGGCCCATCCGGGTCACCCGGAAGGCGGTCTTCTTCACCGTCTCCGCCACCACGTCAAAGGGCTGGCCCTTCACAGACTGGAGGGCGTGATACACCACGCCGGGGCCGGAGACGCCCACGTTGATGACCTTCTCCGCCTCGCCGGTGCCATGGAACGCGCCGGCCATAAAGGGGTTATCCTCCACGGCGTTGCAGAACACCACCAGCTTGGCGCAGCCCAGGCCGTCCCGGTCCGCTGTGGCATCGGCGGTGTCCTTGATCACCCGGCCCATCAGCCCCACGGCGTCCATGTTGATGCCCGCCCGGGTGGAGCCCACGTTGACCGAGGCGCACACCAGCTCTGTCCGGGCCAGAGCCTCCGGGATGGAGCGGATCAGCCGCTCGTCCGCCGCCGTCATACCCTTTTGCACCAGGGCGGAATAGCCCCCCAGAAAGTTCACGCCGCAGGTCTTGGCGGCCCGGTCCAGCGCCAGGGCAAAGGGCACATAGTCCTCCGTCTCCGAGGCCCCGGCCACCAGGGCGATGGGCGTCACGGAGATCCGCTTGTTGACGATGGGGATGCCGAACTCCCGCTCGATCTCCTCTCCGGTCCGGACCAGCTTTTCCGCGTATCGGGTGATCTTTTCGTAGATCTTGGCGCAGGCCCGCTCCGGGTCCGGATCGCAGCAGCTGAGCAGGGAGATGCCCATGGTGATGGTCCGGATGTCCAGATGCTGCTGGTCGATCATCTCAATGGTGGAGAGGATCTCCTTTTGATTGAGCATGCTTCTCTCCCCCCTCAGATCCGGTGCATCGCATCAAAGATCTCCTGCCGCTGGATGCGGATAGAGATCTCCATCTTCTCTCCCAGAGCCTCCAGCAGCGCGCCCAGGTCCCCCACGGGGACCTGGCCCACATCCACGGCCATGACCATGGTAAAGGAGCCATTGATGATGGTCTGAGAGATATCCAGGATATTGACGTTGTTTTCAGCAAGCAGGGCGCAGACCGAGGCAATGATCCCCACCCGGTCCTTGCCCACCACAGTGACGATGGCGTTCATAAGCATCCTCCTGACGAGACGGCTGTCTCTTTTTGAATGATTTATTTTAGCACACAGGACGAAGAAAAGCAAACCCCAAGCACAAAGGGAGCGTACAGATCTGTACGCTCCCTTTTGAGGCTGTCAAAAAAGTGGCTGCGGCCACTTTTTTGAAAAGGCAGCACCCTGCCGCGCGCATAATTTGTCTGCCTGCGGCAGACAAATTC
>CAUWNE010000130.1:0-1792 GCA_963560095.1 uncultured Dysosmobacter sp.
CCAGAGGGCGGCTTTTGTTTTTGGCGGCAGGTTTGTCCTTCTTGGTGCTTATGCTATTACAATAAGATTGGATGGAACCCTCGGTAGCCAGCCGGGGGTTTTGTCCGTCTCGTGCCTAAGCTACAATGGGAGGAGCAACTGGCTGGCCCGCTTGTGCTTGGGCTTTTATGCCCGAAACGAAGACTGTCAGCCATCCTCTCATTGCAGCGTTCGGTTTGAGCAGGTTGAGCCTTGAGCTCGCGTCACCTAATAGATTGAATCGGCAACGAGAAAAAGATGGATTCCAGTTGCGTATTTTTGTATTGGGGGAATGAATGTGAACTGTGTAGGCATTGATGTTTCCAAAGGTAAGAGCATGATCGCCGTCATGCGGCCATTGGGGGAAGTGGTGATCCCACCCTTTGAAGTCGGACACACCAATGTTGAGTTGTGCAGGTTATTGGAACTGCTGAGGGGCTTGGATGGCGAGACCCGTGTAGTGATGGAAGCCACGGGGAACTATCATTTGCCGGTGGCCAGTTTCCTTTACGATTCCGGGTTCTACGTCTCCGTGGTGAATGCCATGCTGGTGCATGGCTACGGGAACAACAGTCTGCGGCGGGCCAAGACGGACAAGAAAGACGCGATCAAGCTGGCGAACTACGGTCTCGACCACTGGCTGACACTGCCCAGACATATCCCGGAGGATGAAGTGCGGCTCATGCTGAAAACCACATACCGGCAGTACCAACAGTGCGCCAAGGTGCAGACTATGCTCAAAAACAATCTGATTGCCTTGCTTGACAACACATTCCCGGACGCGAACCGCCTGTTTACAAGCCCTGCCAGGGCGGACGGCAGCGAGAAGTGGGTGGACTTTGTAGCTGCTTTCCCACACTGTGAGTGTGTATGCGGGTTGTCTGAAAAGGCATTTACAGCCAAGTATCAAAAGTGGTGCAAGAAACACGGCTACAGCTTCAACCAGGACAAGGCGCTGGACATCTATGCCTCCGCTTGTGGGCATTTCAGCGTCATGCCTAAGACTGGTACCGCCAGGCTCCTGGTGGAGCAGGCGGTGTCCCAGCTTCGGGCAGTTTCCGCCGCACTGGCCGCGCTCAGGAACGAAATGCAGTCTTTAGCATCGTCCCTGCCGGAGTATCCCGTTGTAATGGGAATGTTCGGCGTTGGCCCGGTTCTCGGCCCCCAGCTTATGGCCGAAATCGGTGATGTACGCCGCTTCCATTCCAAGAAGGCGTTGGTAGCTTTTGCGGGCATTGATGCTCCGCCGTACCAGTCTGGTCAGATGGAGATCCGTAGCCGAAACATCTCGAAGCGAGGTTCTGCTGCCCTACGCAGAACGCTCTTCTTAGTGATGGGCTCGATCCTTTGCTCCTCGCCCGCCGACAATCCTGTATATCAGTTTATGGACAAAAAACGAACTGAAGGCAAGCCCTACCGCGTTTACATGATGGCTTCCGCGAACAAGTTCCTTCGTATTTACTATGCTTTAGTGAAAAAGCACTTGGACGATCCCGAAGCCTGACTCTGCCCCGCTTAAATCGGCTTTTCCTGGCCAGCGCTAAAATTTTCATTAGTGGTGGCTTGTTTTGGTGCGCCTTCTTTCCTACGTAAAAAAATTTCCGCTTTTTTAATTTTAGGTGTTGACTTTGATTAGCAGGTCTTCGTTTGTATGCCATTCCTTATTGGTATTGGTAATAGCTTTCGGGTGGCTTTTCATCTATACTTGCGTCAGCAAATGCGAAAGACTAACTATTAAAAGTCAAGCCTGAAATGAATGGATTAGCAAAAAATT
>CAUWNE010000131.1:0-1722 GCA_963560095.1 uncultured Dysosmobacter sp.
TGGTGGAGCTGAACTCCTATTTGTCATCTGTGGACCACATGTAATCGTCTTTTTTCCCCACCTTGGTAATGGCGCCGGGGCCGAAAGCCGGGGCGCCTTTCTCTCTGCCCGGCCTTGGACAACAAAAAACGCCCGGGCCGCAGCCCCGGCGAACCTTCTTAAAAAACCACAACCCCCCATTCGTCCTACGCGAATGGGGGGCTACCGGTTGCTGACATCGTACAATGGACCTTACCTCGTACTTTCTTAAGGTACCGCTCGGATATAGGGATTTTCTCTTGGGTCAACGCTCGTTCTCAGGTACTTTGCCAATCCATGAAATCGCGGGACACGCAGACGTCTGCTCAGGACTGTTCTCGTGTGGCTCATTGAATGAGATGCGTTTCGTATTTGGGAAATTGCCGGAGATCTTGCCTTGCCTTGTGAAAAGCTCGGACCCGAACGATGCTGGGATTCAGGTGTTTCGTGGTTCTTCTGAGCTTGCTAGCCCATTGGACTCACTCCCTTCCTGTGTCTACAATGTACAACATTGTCCCGCTTTTGTCAAGGCTTCTTGGTGAAATTCAACACTTTTGACAAAGGCCAACCGTTTACTCTCAGCACTCCGCACAAAGCCAGCGGCATCCGGTTTGAAATCCGCCAAAGGAGGGATACTATCCCCAGGCCCGCCGCCCGGCCCAGCCCGGACCGGGACGGGCACAGGAAACAGGAGGTAGTTCCATGAAAGCAACGGTCAATGAAAGCTGCATCAGCTGCGGCCTGTGCGCCGGTACCTGCCCGGAGATCTTCTCCATGGGCGAGGATGGCTTCGCCCACGGCGGAGAATTCGCCCCGGAGCTGCTGCCCCAGGCCCAGGAGGCCCGGGACGGCTGTCCCGTCAGCGCCATCAGCATCGAGGAATAAGAATTGGGCCCCGCACAAGCGTGCGGGGCTTGATTCTGCCCGTTCGGGCAGGGGGATGCCAGGATGCTGGCAGCATTTCCACCCCCCATTCTCTTTTTGACGCGTCAAAAAGAGAACGGGCGGTGGAGCCGTCCAAGAGAAAAAACGCTGGCGCGGAACTTGCGCGTATGCGCAAGTTCGCTTAAATACGGGGGCTGTTCTAGTGGACTGCCACTAAAGCTGTACTCCCCTACCGGCGCGCGCCGAACTTTTCCCTCGAATCGGTCTTCCCCGCGTTTACACTGCGGCGGTCAACGCTGGCGGTTGAAGGAAAGCCCACCCTCCTGGCCCCGCTGACGCTACCCCGGCGCTCCCAGGCAATGCAAGCGGAAAGCGGCGCAAGGGGTGTCCCAAACCTCCAACCCCCCGCCCGCACCACGCCGCGGGCAGAGCCCCTCCCTTGAATCGGCGCTCCCTGCGTGTCCACCCCGGCGGTCATCGTTGGAGGTCGAAGTAAAGCCCGCCCTCCTGGCCCCGCTGACGCTACATGGTAGCGCAAGCGGAAAGTGGCGCAGACCGGTCTCGTTCCTCGAATCGGTCTCCCCCGCGTGCACACTCTGGCGGTCAACGCCGGAGGTCACCGGAAAGCCCGCCCTCCACGCCCCGCTGACGCTACCCCGGTGCTCCCAGGCAGCGCAGGCGGAAAGAGAAGCAGAGGGTATCCGGGACCTCCAAACCCCCGCGCAACCCACGCCGCGGGCAGAGACTTTCCTAAAATCCGACATGCTGCCCCACCGCGAAACATTTTTTCTTTTCCACCGTGCACGGCGCATTTTCTTT
>CAUWNE010000132.1:0-1679 GCA_963560095.1 uncultured Dysosmobacter sp.
GTGTTTTTGCGCCCTTTTTCCTTCTGCTTCGGCTATCGCTTTGTTTCAAACTTCGTTCCTCCTCGTAATCATTTTTGGGCCGGGAATTGGCTGACCGGCCCTGTTTTTATTCCATCTCCGCCAGTGCCCGTTGGTAGCGTTTCAGGCGCTCCGGGCGGACTCTGCCGGCACAGACGGGACAGCCGCATTTCTGGGGCCCCGCTCTGGAATAAACGATGGCTTTCCAGATATGCCCGTTGGGGCACGCCCACCATGCCGTTCGGTGGCTTCCCGCCGTCACCTGCTCCGGGGTGAGGGTCCCATTCAGGGTAGGGTGCCACTGGGCGGCTACCTCCGGGGCCAGCGTCGCCAGATCGTTGAAGCCTGGGAGAGCGGTTTTCCCGGTACAGTAAGGGCAGCCGCTTCCATGCTGGGTGCGGGCGGCCACGGACGCCTGCCACACATGGCCCAGCTTGTCCCGCCACCACACCCGCCGGTTGCTGTACGGGGATACGGCGGAGGGCAGCAGCGTTCCGTTCTTCTCTGGGTGCCACTGGGCGGCGATGGCAGGAAACTGGCTCTCCAAATCGTTTTCCCCGGCTACCACCAGCTTTCCCGCACAGACAGGGCAGCCCGCCCCGCCACAGGCCCGAGAGTAGACCTTGGCCTGCCATGCGTGTCCCTTGGGGCAGAGCCACCAGACCTTGCGGGAGTTTCCGGCCACCACATCCCGAGGCGTCAGGTCACCATTTTTCGTGGGATGCCACTGCTTTGCCAGCTCCGGGTGGGTGGTTGCAAGGTCGTTGATCCCCCGCATCAGGACCCGGCCGGCGCAGACGGGACAACCGCAGCCGCCCAGCGTGCGGGATTTGACGATGGCCTGCCATTCATGGCCCTGTTCGCAGACCCACCACGCTTTGAAATGGCTCCCCACAGTGACGCGCTCCGGCGTCATAGGCAGGTTTTTAGTGGGATGCCATTGAGCCAACAGATCCGGTCGTTGGGATGCCAGATCATTTTCCCCCGGCCATGCCTGCTTCCCAGCGCAGTAGGGACACCCGCTACCCTTGGTGCGGGTATAGACCGCCGCCTGCCATGCGTGCCCCTTGGAGCACAGCCACCAGATCTTCTGCCTGCTGCCGTAGGATACCTGCCTTGGCGTCAGCGGCCCATTTTTGACCGGGTGCCACTGAGCCAGCAGGGACAGCTTGTTCCGCTCCGCGCAGTAATCATAGAGCGAGGTCCGCAACCTTCACCCCTCCCTCACCACAGAATCAACATTCTGCCTGAATAGCAAAAGAGCCGGGATACTCCCGGCGAAAACTGAATCAACATTCTGTACCGATTTTCGGTTGCTTAGACCAAGCGGAAAATGGTGCAAACGACGTAAACGCCGTTTTCTCCATCCCCAAAAGTGGAAAAAGCCGCAGCAACATAAGCCGTAAAATTTTTGCGTTTTGCGGCTTATGTTTTTGCGCCCAAAAAGAGGTGCTTGTAGGTTTGTCAATGATGTGTTACACATAATGGAAGGCGAATAAGACCTGTTTTGGGGAGCGCCAGGCCAAGGGACGGATGGGGAAATTGTTGTACGCGCGTTCGCGGACAGCCAGCTGGGTCTTGAAATCCTCAAAGCTGTAAAAACGGCGGGAGGCATAGAACTCTTCGTTATCCTTGCGGTGGCTGCGCTCGACTTTGCCATT
>CAUWNE010000133.1:0-1669 GCA_963560095.1 uncultured Dysosmobacter sp.
AGTCACTCCTTTTTACCTATCTCCATGTGTTGCACTTGAATTGTAAATCTTGAATCCTGTTGTTTCACAGAAATGCGTTCAGTGGAAGGGTATGGATATGAGCAAAGCCCGATTTATTGCACCTGAAACTGTGTCTAAATATGAGGGAAGCAGAAAACTAACAACCGGTGACTTGTTATGGAATTCCACAGGACAGGGAACCTTGGGCAGAATTGCTATTTACGATGAGCGACTCAATCCATATAAATATGCTGTAGCAGATTCTCATGTTACAGTCTTACGGCCGTCACAGGTATTATCAAAGTATATGTATTACTGGTTTGCTGGGCCAGAAGTGCAGAGTACCATCGAAGAAAGAGCGACTGGCTCTACAAAGCAAATTGAATTAGCAACTTCCACTATTATGAGCTATATTTTCCCCCTCCCACCACTTGAGGAACAGCAACGCATCGTCACCAAAGTGGATGAGTTAATGGCTTTGTGTGACGAATTAAAGCGTGTTGCCGACCAGCCAATCAACCATGATAATGTGATACCGTTCTCGGCGGAACCGAAAGAAAATATTGAACCGATTGCGATGGCCGCTCGCGGAAAAGTGGAGGGTATGTCTGACCAAGCAAAGCAAGCTATTGAAGATTTGTTTGGAGAGGATGAATAATGAATAGCGCTCCAACTCCTGCGGCAAAAGCAGAACAGGTTTTGGCAAGTATGGGCATTACCGATCCGCCCGCTCTTCATTTAGATGAGATAGCAAATGCGCAAAACATTCGCGTGGGCAAAAGAGAACTGCCCGATGACCCAAATCTCAGCGGTCTACTGCTATTTCGTTGCAAGAAGCGTGCCATTCTCATCAATACATTTATCCACAACACAGGACGCATCAATTTTACCTTTGCCCATGAGTTAGGGCACCATTTTTTACAGCATTCCCCAACATATTTCTCTGATGGGCAGCAGGGCTTTCGCTGCACGCCAGAGGATATGCAAACCGGCATTCATTCCAAAGAAGCAGAAGCCAATCGTTTTGCATCAGCACTGTTAATGCCGGAAGACCAGTTTTACTTTAGCATGGTGGGCGCGGTTTTAGACTATACCCTCATCAATAACCTTGCCCGACAGTTCTATGTTTCAAAACACGCTTGCTGTAATCGTCTGCTTGAATTTACCAAAGACCCGTGCATTGTAATTCGCAGTCAAGGCTATCTGATTACAGAGATAAAAACTTCCGCAGCGGCCCGCCGCAAATTGCCAGCACTGAAACAAATTCCACCGGGTACTGTGGCTTACGAGGCAATCACAGCAAAGCGAAATCAAAATGCTTTTGAAGTAAGTGATTCTGCAAAATGGTTCTTGAAGCCCAACCACTCTATTCAACTTTACGAGTGGACAAGGGGCGACTGGGAACACGGCGTGGCGATGACAATTTTGAGATGGTAAGCGGCTCACAAGCAAGTATACCTGCCGCCGCTCTCTGAAACCGAACAGGATTTTTGTTCACTTCCGTTCACAAAAACCTGTCCGCTTTCCTGCCGGTGAAAACGGGTGTGTCAATACACGACACCCCCGTTTCCCCCGTCAGCCGCGCCGGCAGGTATAACACACTACACCTTGCAGGCAAGGTCGTGTGCCAAAGGGTGCCCCTTTGGAAACCCGGTTTTGTCGGCGTGTG
>CAUWNE010000134.1:0-1665 GCA_963560095.1 uncultured Dysosmobacter sp.
CGGATGTGCCGGACGAAACGGCGCTGGAAATGCCGGATCTGTTCAAGACCTGGGAGGAGGCCCTGGACGCCGGCACGACCCTGACGGAAAATTCTATTATCAACGACGGGGGCACCCTGTACCGTGTTGTGGCGCCGGGTGGTGTACTTCCCAAGGCGCACCAGCCGCCCCACGGGGAGGGTATGCTGGCGGTGTATCGGCCCATTGATACCACCCACGCGGGCACCCTGGAGGAACCGATCCCGTGGGTGTACGGGATGGACTGCACCAGCGGCCTGTATTACTCCTATAACGCCGCTGTGTATCTCTGCAAGGCGGATATGAAGCCGTGCGTATGGGCACCGGGAACCGCCGGCCTGTGGCAATGGGAGGCCGTGGCCGCTGGAGAAACGGAGGCGTAACCAATGGGCCGGAGGTACATTGTTAAGCAGCGGGCCAGGATCGACACCATCACCGGCCCGGTCAATCTTCCATACGGCACCACGGTGGAGGCCGTGGAGGATTACCTGATCCACCAGGGGCGCCGGCTGTGTGCAGTAACCAGCCGATTGGCCCACCAGTATTTTGCGCGGGATGATGACGGCCAGGGACGGGAGCGGGGCGCCCTGACGCTGGCCATCACCAAGCGGCTGGAGAAGCGGGACAAGGACCATCAAGCCCGCTGGGATCGCGTGTGGGAGGATCCCGTGTGCCAGAAGTACCGACACCCGGAGCATGAGGATCACTTTATATGGGGCCACGCATTTTTTGAGGCCCCGGTGGAGGATCTGCGGCATATTGCCGCCCTGATCGGCGCGAGGGGGTGACGGCCATGGACAACACCAAACTGGCGGCGGATCTGTGCGCCATCATCGACAGAATGAATGTGATCATACAGGCCCAGGCCATGGAGCTGGCACAGCTCCACGCGCTCCACCATGAGGAGGAGATCGCGGCAGTCCGCCGGGACTATGCCCAGGCCATCGGGGAGGTGATCCCATGACGGCGGCGGAGGTGCTGACCGGCGGCGGGATCGTCCTGGTGGCCATGACGCTGATCCAGATTTCCCCCATTAAGCTGGATCCATGGTCCGCTATTGCGCGGGCCGTGGGGCGGGCCATCAACAAGGATGTGATCGACAAGCTGGACGAAACCCGCGAGATCCTGGACGCACACATAAAAATGGATGGAGCCAGGACGGCAGACGCGCACCGGGCCAGGATCTTGCAATTCAACAATGAGCTGCTGCGGGACATTCCGCACACACAAGAGGAATTTGTGGAGATCCTGGCGGAAATCGACCAGTACGAAAAATACTGCAAAGCAAACCCGGATTACCAGAACAACCGGACCACCCATGCGGTGGCGAATATCAGCCGGGTATATGATGACCGACTGATCAAGCACGATTTTTTGAGGGAGGACGAACCATGAAAACCATGTTGCTGGCCATTGCCTCCATGACACTGGGGACCGTGCTGGGTTTCCTGGTGTGCAGAGCTACGGCGCGGCGCCTACGCCGAACCACGCACGGCCAGAGAACGGCGCAAAAGGCAAGGGACGCCCCCAAGAAAATGGGCGTCATGGACAAGGTGCTGGTGCTGGAGGGCGTGATCCTGGTGGCCTATACCGTGGCCGCCCTGGCTGTGTTCTGGCACACCGGCGGGGAGCCGTCCACCCTGACCG
>CAUWNE010000135.1:0-1645 GCA_963560095.1 uncultured Dysosmobacter sp.
GATCCCGGCCTCTTTCATTTTTTCAAATGCTCCCTGGTAGCTGATTGCCACTTTCGCCACCTCCTTGTGCGGATATTGTATCACACTTTATGCACCCTGTAAAGTGCATAAAATACACAAACACAAGCACTTTATTTCGTGCATATTGCCGCTTGATTATGCACTCTTTAAGGACTATAATAATACTCGTAAGGCAGGGGTGCCCAGCCCCTTATGAAAGGAAGTGAGGCAATGGAAACCGGGATGACAAATGCGGAGTTTAACGCCTTTCTTGAAACCCTGGCCCAGCTCGTAGAAAGTAAGGCCAAAACGGTACAAGAGGCCGCCACGCTAATTCGGCAGGCGCAAGCAAAATAAAATGGTGCGCGGCCCTACCTGACAAGTAAACCGCGCACCAAATCCCAAAAGGGTGGCCGGTAGCCTTACACCGGCCCACCCCCATTTTACAAAAGTAAGGCGAATAAATCAAGGGGGCTTTTCAGATGGCTATTTTTGAAGTTGGCAAAAAGTATTACGACACCAGCGCGTGTGACCATAACTGCATTTTCGTGGTGGAAATCGTCAAGCGCACGGCCAAAACGGTGACTTTCCGCCGGAACGGCCAGGAGCGCCGGGCGAAGATCCACACGGACAACAACGGGGAATATATCATCCCGGAGCGGTACAGCATGGCTCCCGTGTTCCGGGCCAGCCGTGAGTATGTGGAGGCCCCGGAGGAGGCGGAGGAGGCTACCACCTCCCCGGACCCCGTGGCCGCCTATATCCCCCAGGCCGCGCAGCCCACCGACCACCCCGGCGTGGTCATGGTTGGCCAGCCCGTCGTGGGTAACTGGGGCGCCATGTGTCCCATGGGTATCGGCGTGATCGTCGGTTTCATGGAGCGGATGGCTACCCGCTGGACCTCCGCCACCACCATGGCGGTGATCCGCTGGGACGATGGCCACACCTCCATGGAGGCCCTGGAGGACATACACCCCCGCGGGTGGCGTTCTCCCAGCGGTAGCCCCTTGGGCGTGTTCTTTGCCCGTTAAAACAATATAGGCCGGGCCGGGCGGCTACTTCCCGGCAGAAAGGCAGGAAATTATGAGATACAGCGAACAGCAGCGGGCCTATAATCAGGCCCGGCAGGCCAGTGAATTGGCCGGGGCCAGGGTCGCCGCCCATGAAAGGGCATTTTTAGCAGCCAGGGGCGCCATGGACCGGCGCGGGCGGCCCGCTCGGTTCCTTTGGCAAATCGAAAATGACGCCGTTTTCGACGCTCTGGAGGCAGAATACCAGGCGGACCCGGAGGCCGTCAAGCTGCAAAATGCCGATATGGAGGCCAGGGCGGTGCTGATAAAAACAGAAAAGGCCCTGGTTGCCTGGGCGCTTTCCATCGTCCCCGCTGGGGTTCGCGCCACCCTTGCCCCCGCCGCCGAAACGGACCACGCCACCCGGAAAAAGATCATTGACTTAGCCATGCGCCTGGACGCCTCCACCATATCCCGCCGCGTGGTATAAAAGCGCCCCCGGCACCGTGTAGGTGCCGGGGGTTCCTCTTACTCCGTTTTGTCTTTGTTCCAGTTCGTGATCTGCTCCAGGGCCTCCCGCAGTTTGTCAAATCCGAACATAGCCGCATAGGCCACGAACAGGCCCAGGGCCACCG
>CAUWNE010000136.1:0-1638 GCA_963560095.1 uncultured Dysosmobacter sp.
AAAAAAGCCTCGCAGAGTTCGCCGCCCGCAGGCGGCGAATCAAGTGAAATTATTTTCTGCCGCAGCATGTATGTGGCAGAAAATACTTCTCGCGGAGCGAGCGTCGAATTGTCCGCTAAAGGCGGACAACCGAGGCGCAGAGCGTAGCGTTACCTCTGAATCAAAAAAGTGCTTGCACTTTTTTGACGGTCTCAGAAAAAAGCGCCCCGATGGGGCGCTTTTTTCTGATCTTTCCTATCTGCCCGTTTGGCGGATCACCTGCGGGAGGGGTAGGGCGTCTTTTCATCTGTGCGGCCCAGAAGATAATCTGTACTGGTCTGATAGAGGTCCGCCAGCTTCATTAAAATGGATACCGGGATCTCATTTTCCCCGGTCTCATATTTGGAATAACCGGTCTGGGACATCCCCAGAAGCCGGGCCAGCTCCGTCTGATTTCTGTCGCTGTCTTCCCGCAGATCGCGAATCCGTGGGTACATGGCCATCACCTCACGCCTATCCTACCCCCGCTCTTTTCACCCCTTGACAGGTTAACCTGTATCAGGTTAATATATGCGTGAGGTGATATACATGAAGCAGGAAGCGGATTACCGGCAGGCCTATGAAACGCTGGACAAGGCCCTGAAGCAAGCCATTCGGATCTTGTCCCAGGCACATCTGCAAGCCGCGCTGCGGCTGGAGATCGACAGCGGCAGGCTGACGGCGGAGGACGACGGAGATCTGGATGCGGAGATCGCCGACTTTCTCCGGCAGCAACCGTGAGTTCTCTGATTTGTAACTGTTTTGAGAGGATTTTCGAGAAAAGTCCGTGATAGGATCAAGAAAAAGGAGGTGGGTTATGGAGCTTGTGAAAAAGCCGATCCTGCGGGTGCCGCTGGTGCTGATCCTCACCGGGCTGGTGTGCCGCATAGTCAGCCGTCCGATAATCCTCCTCTGGGTGCGCATCCAGATCCTCCGGGGCCCCGATCCCACTACCGGCGCCTATGGGATTAGCGGTGGAGTTCTTGACGAACTCATGATTGCGATTGCCTTTCTCCTCTTCTGGGCCGCCGGGTGGAAATTCGTCCGAGGACTGAGCCGAAAAGAGATTTTCCTCTCCGCCACCATCATGGTGGTGTGGGCAGGGTTCCTGCTGGCTCTGGAACAGCTGGTCCAGGCTTATGGCAGCTATTCCATGTGGATCAGCAGGCTGTATGCCACCACAGAGGCTATGGATTGGACCTCGCAGATCCTGATACGGGTCTTTGACGAGGTCTCCGTGCCGGTGGTCCTGCCCTACATCTTTACCCCCTACCTCTATCTCCTGCTGGGCCGGCGGGAGGAGCCTGCGGAACCGGCGGCCCCAGAAAGTGCATAAGATAGAAAAAAACGGACCGGTCCCCGAGGGGCCGGTCCGATCGGTTTATTTACAGCAGCAGCACTTGGCGCTCTCGTAGTCCTCCGGCAGCTGCACGGTGTTGGGCGGGAAGAACTCCCCCACCGGGAAGCAGATATTCCGGAAGATGTGGCAGGGGTCCTCGCTGCCGCCACCGCCGCAGGAGCACTCCTTCTCCGGCATGCAGTAGTCGTACACCGGGATCAGCAGCTGGGTATCCCGCTCCAGGCGGACGATGGAGAACTGGCCCAGGGTGACATAGATCC
>CAUWNE010000137.1:0-1564 GCA_963560095.1 uncultured Dysosmobacter sp.
TCCCGGACGGCCTGCAAGCCGCAAAATTCAACGGGGCCGCGGCCCCGTATAGCTCCGGTAAGAGCTATTAGTAAAGTGACCAGCAGGCCCAAAGGAGGAGTATAGCATGGCCTATGTCCATAGACGGGTAAAGGCTGGCCGCACAATCGAACACAGGAAAATGCAATCATACCGGATCCACACCAAGGGGGTCCAGAGGGGACCGAACCATGGGACCACATCGGAGAAGCAGGCCAAGGTCAACGAACGGGTGGCGGAGGAACACCTGCGCTGGGATCTCAACGCGAATTTTGATCACCGGGACCTCCACGCCGTCCTGCACTACTACACCAAGGACACCACTTTCCCGGAGATACTGGCGGACAAGGCCGCTTTTCTGGCCAACCTGCGGAAAGCCTGCCGTAAGCGCGGGATCAAGTACAAGGCAGTGGTGGTGATAGAAACCAAGCGGATGACAAACCCACACATTCATGTGGTAATAACGCGCATGGACCCGGAGATCATCACCGAGGCATGGGAGAGCGTACCAAGGGGCGGTGGGGGTATCAGTTTCAAACCACTGGACCGCCGAGGGAACCATGAGAAGCTGGCGCATTACCTGGTCAAAGAAAGCAGATCTACCATGGAGAAGTACAGGGAGCTGGGGAAACGGGGAAAGCGGTACAGCAAGACCCAAAACATGGACAAGCCCGTGATTACATACACCCCCGTGTCTGCCTCCTCCTGGCGCAAGGAGCCAAAGGCCAGCAAGGGCGCCGTGCTGTACAAGTTCGATGACGGATCCACCGCCCGGAGCGGGTGGCATGAGATCAGCGGCTACCCATACCAGGAATATTTCGAGGTTTTCAACGAATAGGAGGACAAGCCAATAAAAATTTACATAGCGGGAAAGATTGCCGGGGATCGGCGCTATCGGGCCAAGTTCCGGGAGGCAGCTAAGACCCTGGAGGCGGCGGGCCATGTAGTCCTAAACCCTGCCACCCTGCCGGACGGCCTGACCGACGGGGACTATATGCGGATCGCGCTGGCAATGCTGGAGGCGTCGGACCTGGCCGTGTTCCTCCCGGACTACCAGGAGAGCCGGGGCGCCATGGTGGAATGGGCATGGTGCCAGCGGACCGGGAAAGAGTGCGCCCTGTATTTGGAAATGACAGGAGGGAGAACAAAGTGAAAGACTTTGCGGAAGCATACAAAGCGGCCCACGCCAAAGCGCGAGAATACACGGGAGCAAAAAGGGCCGGATGGGCAGAGCCGGGGAAACGGACACGGGAAAATCACGCAATACTAATCCCACGCCAGGAGGCTGTGGACACGGCAAACAACCTGGCAACAGCAATCTACGCCAAGGAGGTATATATAACCTGGGCCATGAACCTGCGGGGCTTTATGGTGCAGCTGGCCACGGGAGAACACGACGCCGTGACATGCCGGGAATGTGGCGGAATTTTCCGCGCTGGGTGGATGAATGGGAAATGCCCATACTGTGAGGCGAAGCAGGCGGCCACCAGCTATGTGGACGGCATGAGAGAGGCGGCAGGAAAATGAGCAAGGCGCAGATCAGCAT
>CAUWNE010000138.1:0-1526 GCA_963560095.1 uncultured Dysosmobacter sp.
GCCGGGCGGGCTTTTGGTAACAATGATGAGCTCATTGGTTTCATGGAACTCATCAACAAGAGCTTTGTCATCGGCGGTGCATCGGCAGAGGGACAATCTGCCGCAATGCTCCAGCTCACCCAGGCCCTGGCCGCCGGAGCCCTCAGAGGCGAGGAGCTTAACTCCATCCTGGAGAACGCCCCCGGCATTGCCCGTGCCATTGAGAGCTACATGGGCGTGGCGGAGGGCTCCATCAAGCAATATGCGGAGCAGGGCCTCATCACCGCTGAGGTGGTCAAAAACGCCATGTTTGCCTCTGCGGATGAAATCAACGCCAAGTTTGAGAGTATGCCTATGACCTGGGGCCAGATTGCCACCAAGATGCAAAACACGGCCCTGGCCGCTTTTGACCCGGTGCTCACCAGGCTCAACCAGGTGGCCAACAGCGCCCAGTTTAACACGGTCATCAATGGAGCAATCAACGGGCTGGCCATGCTGGCCACGGTGGCCACCGGCGTCCTGGACCTCCTCATCAATGGGGCCTCCTTTGTGGTTGAAAACTGGTCCTGGATAAGTCCCATAGTGTACGGCCTTGTGGCGGCCTTTATCGCATATAACGCCGTGGCGCTCATTACCAACGGCATCAACGGTATTATGGCTCTGGCTGAGGGCGTGAAAGCCGCTGCTTTGATGATGAGCACCGGAGCCACCTTTGCCGCTACTGCGGCACAGTATGGCCTCAATGCAGCCCTGCTGGCGTGTCCTATCACCTGGATTGTGGTGCTGGTCATCGCTCTTGTGGCGGCGATCTACGCCGCCTGTTCCGCCATCGCCAAGTTTACCGGCATAGCCAACAGTGGCTTTGGCGTCATTGCCGGTGGCATCAATGTGGTCATCCAATTCTTTGTCAACCTGGGCTTGACGGTGGCCAACATCGCCCTGGGCATCTGGAACGCCCTGGGAGCTTGTGCTCAAAATATCGGCATCGCCTTTGGCAATGTTATTGCCGGGGTGCAATCCTGGTTTTATAACCTGCTCTCCACGGCCCTCACCGTGGTGGCCGGTATTTGTGAGGCCTTGAACAAGCTGCCCTTTGTGGAGTTTGACTATTCTGGCATCACCAATGCGGCCAGCGACTATGCCGCCAAAGCGGCAGAGGCCTCCGGCAACATGCAGGATTTTGTCAGTGTAGGCGATGCTTTCAATGAGGGCATGAGCACCTTTGAAACCTGGCAGGACGGCTGGGTGGGTGACGCTTTTGACGCCGGAGCCAACTGGGGTGATGGTGTAGCCGCTGGCGTGTCCGATGCCATCGGCGGCCTGTTTGACATGGACCTGGGAGCCGCTACCGACTACGGGACCGGCATGGGCAATTTTGCGCTTGATGATATTGCAGACTATACCGGCCAGACTGCCGCAAATACTGGAGCCGCTGCTGACGCTCTCAGCACCTCCACGGAGGAGCTGGCATATTTGCGGGACATCGCTGAGCGTGACGCCATCAACCGGTTTACCACGGCGGAGGTCAAGATTGACATGACCGGCAT
>CAUWNE010000139.1:0-8684 GCA_963560095.1 uncultured Dysosmobacter sp.
GTGACGCCATCAACCGGTTTACCACGGCGGAGGTCAAGATTGACATGACCGGCATATCAAAAAACAACCGCCCAGGCCTTGAAAATCAAGGCTTTGGGCGGTTTTTCCCATTTTTCCCCCTTTACAGTTTCATTACCTCTTTGATAAAGCCCTCCATGCGCTGGGCGCTGTCCTGCCTCATCTGCTCTGTAAAATGGGCGTATCTGTCCAGGGTAAAGGCTGCTGTGGCGTGGCCCAGATTGCTCTGGATGGTCTTTATATCATCCCCGGCCCGGATAGCATTGACGGCGTAGGTGTGGCGCAAATCGTGAAAGCGAACCCCCTCCAGGCCTGCGGCTTTGGTGAGCGCCCGGAAATGCTTGTCCACCGTCTGCTGGAGCACCCGGCCCCCGCTCTCCCCGGTGAATACCAGCCCGTGTGGATTGCTCCAGGCCGGGCCCGCCCGGAGCTGCGCCTCCAGCTGGCGGCGGCGCTGGGCACGGAGTGCGGCCATGACGGACGCCGCCGGGGCGATGGTCCGGGGCTTTCCGCTTTTGGGCGTGGTGAACGGCCCCGCCTCTTTCTGGGCGTAGAATGTGGCAAGCTGCTTGTCTACGGTTATTGTGCCCCGCTCAAAGTCTATGGCGTCCCAGGTGAGGCCCAGCAGCTCAGAAATGCGGAGGCCGGTAAACAGGGCCACCGTGACCATGTGCTCCAGCTCTCCGCCCCTGGCGGCATCCAGCAGGGCGGCGGCTTGCCCATCGTCCAAGGGGTGTATCTCCTTTCGGGCCTTGCGGGGCAGCACACACCCGGCGGCGGGATTTTTCGGGATGTAGCCCAGCATGACGGCCCGCTCCAAGGCGTGGTGGAGGACCTGGTGGACCATCCGCACGGACTGAGGGGAAAGCCCCTGGAGGCCGTTTACAAACACCTGGACCGTGTGGGGGTGCAGATCAGAGAGCCGGACACCGCCCAAGGCTGGCTTGATGTGGTTTTTGATGTTGCCCTTGTAAATGCGGGTGGTGTTGTACTTGACCCCGCCCAGGTAGTTTTCCGCCCAGATGTCAAGCCACTGGCTCACGGTGAGCTTTGAGGGCGGGGTGTATGTTCCGTCATTGACAGACACCGCCACCGCCTGCATCTTCTCCAGGACTTCTTTCTGGGTCTTTGCGCTGAAATAGCGCTGCACCTGTTTCCCTGTGGTGGGGTCCCGGCCCGTAGTGACCCGGCCCTCCCAATAGGTGTACTGTTTGCCGTTGCGGGTGATGGTCCGCTTGCGGATGTTCCCCGCTCCTCTTGCGCCTCTTTTGGCCATGATGTGCTCCTTTCCCACCCGGCGCAAAAAGGCGCACGGGTGCCGTTGATTGACTGTTGTGGACTTCTCCCCCGCCTGGTGTTAGCAGCACCGGGGCGGGGCTTTATTTTTTGGGTCTGAAATCAGCTTTGCGGCTTTCCTTGAGCTCCGCCAACTTAAAGCGGAGGAAACTATCAGCGCTGTCATTGAGTGCCTTTAGCTCCTCCTCTGTGACCTCCAGCGTGCCGTCCGGGTAGTTTATCCAGAGGGCGGCATCCTCCTCATAGAAGCCAATAGAGCAGCCTACGGCGGCCAATTTCTGCTCTAAAGAAAAACTCCAGGGGCCGTGTTGCGCCTCCTGCTTTTCTTGGCCCAGCAGATCGGACACCGACACGCCGAGAGCGGCGGCTATACGCTGGAGCTGGGTAGCGGGCGGGTCTATTGTCCCCGCCTCATATCTGGCTAAAGTGGCCCTTTTAACATCAAGATACGAAGAAAGTTGCTCTTGTGTTAGTCCGGCTGCTTTTCTAAACTCCCTTATTTTGTTACTCGCCATGTGCACACCTCTTTTCATAACAAATGTAACTTAAAATAACAAAACTGTCAATAGTTTTTCAATTTGTTATTGACAGTAACATTTCGGAGTGTTATTATGTTACTGTGAGTAACAAAAGGAGGTGAGCAGATGCTCATAAACACACATTTTCTTGAGGTGATGCTGGCGGAGCGAGGGCTGACCAAAGCAGACCTCGCAGAAAGCTGTGGAATTTCCCGGCAGAATGTTAGCACCATCCTCCGCCGGGGTACAGCAGAGCCTAAAACTGTTGGAAAATTGGCTGCTGGCCTTGGGGTCCCCGTCACAGACATCATCAAAAAGGAGGATTGACACCATGCGTAAATGGAAAGTAAAGCTCCCCGGCGGCCATGTGTTTGAGCTGGAGAGCGATGACCCGGGGCGGGCGCTGCTGGAGCGGGGCCTTACCTCTTTCGCCCTGGAGGAAATCACCCCGCCGCCCATCGTGCCGGTGGAGAGCATTGCCCAGGAGGGCAAGCTCACCTTGAGCGTCCAGGAGGCGGCGGAGGAGCTGGGGGTGTGCGCCAAAACGGTGTATAACCTCATCCATCGGGAGGATTTCCCCGTGCTGCGTATCGGCACCCGTGTTCGCATTTCCCGTGCAGGCCTGGCGGCGTGGGTCCAGGCCAACACCCAGAAAAATGTATTGGAGGTATCTTGACATGATGAAAACGACCATGACCGTGCAGCTCCGCCGCTTTGATGTTCTGGTGGAGGACCAGCGCACCCATGAAACCAAAGAGGACGCCATTGTGTTCACCCTGGACCAGCTCCACGCCGCCCAGCTTGTGGGCCAGAGCTCCAAGGAGCTCATCATGCGGGCCTTTGGGCGGCAGGGCTACAAGGTACTGGACATTGGCCGGGCGGAGCGCCGCACCGCCACCCTGTGCCTGGACGGGCTTTTCTGGGAGGCGGATGAGGTATGCTGAAACTGAACCCCCAAACGGGGCTCCCTCTCAAGACCCTGGAGAATGTCCGCACCGCACTTGAGGAGTGCGCCGAGCTGCACGGCTGTATTGAGCTGGACACCTTTCACAACCAGATCATCACCCGCGTGCCGTTGCCCTGGGACAGTGAGCCCCAGCGGCACGCCTACCCCAGAGCATGGACGGACGGGGACCGTGCCCAACTCGCATTACTTATGTCAAAGCTCCTGGGCTTCAATGCTCCAGGTATGCTTGATACCGCCTTTACCGCCTGCGCCGCTGATAACACTTACCACCCTGTTCTCCGATACCTGGAGGGCCTGGAATGGGATGGAGTGCCCCGTCTGGATTCCCTTTTTATTGAGTACCTGGGAGCCGATGACACCGACTATGTGAAAGCTGTAACCCGCAAGGCTTTTGTGGCCGCTGTGCGGCGCATCCGCAAGCCCGGCACTAAGTTTGACAATATGGTCATCCTGACCGGGCCCCAGGGCGGCTATAAGTCCTCTCTCCTGCGCCTCATGGGTGAGCCCTGGTATTCTGACAGCCTCCGCACCTTTGAGGGCAAGGAGGCCATGGAGAGCCTCCAGGGCGTGTGGATTATGGAAGTGTCAGAGCTTGAGGCCATGCGCCGCTCAGAGGTTACCGGCGTCAAGGCATTTCTCAGCAAGACATCTGACCGATACCGGCCCGCATACGGTCATTTTGTGCACGAATACCCCCGGCAATGTGTTATGTTCGGCACCACAAACTCTGACGCTTTCCTCAAGGACATCACCGGCGGGCGGCGGTTTTGGCCCATCCGAACGGATGTGATTGAGCGTATGCGGGATGTGTGGGAGGACTTGCCCGGAGAGCGTGACCAGATATGGGCGGAGGCCGTTGCCCTGGACAAGGGCGGAGAGCCGCTTTACCTGGACAGCTATGAGCTCCAGCAAGCTGCACAACAGGAGCAGGAGCAGCACAGAGATGCAGACCCGTGGGAGGGTATCGTCCAGGAGTTTGTGGAGCGCCCCATCCCTGTGGATTGGGATAAGTGGCCCACTGATCGGCGAGCCATCTACTGGGCCGGAAATGTCCAGGGCGAAACACCGCCCACCGTGCCCCGTGTGAGGGTGTGCGCTTTGGAGGTTTGGGTGGAGGCCCTGGGAAACCGCCCGGACAGAATGAGCAGACAGGACACCCTGCGCATCAATGCCGTACTTGCCGCTTTGCCTGGATGGGAGAGAAAGGGAAAAATGCCCCAGACTTGCCCCTACGGGCGGCAGCGCTCTTTCTGCCGGATAATTGCGGAATGACCCAAAACAATGGGCCTGTTCCGCATAATGTTCCAGCTAAAAACCGTTGAGCCGCAAGGCTTAACACCTATACGGAACAAGGAACATTATTTATATATAAGTATTGTTAAATAGAGAATATGAGAAGAAGTATAGCATATAACCCCCATTTAATCTCTCTATTCGTGTATGTGTTATATGGAAATAATCGTTCCATCCGTCCCGCTGTTCCAGCATATAAAAATAGCCGTTTGGACTGCTGCTAACAGTCCAAACGGCCAGAGGCTCCCCGGCGCTGCTAACACCTGGGGAGCAATGCACAAACGCCACAACAGTCAATCATAGCACCCGTGCGCCCTCATTGTACCACATTGGGCCGCCGTGGTGCAAGAGGGAGGAATTGAATATGTCTGTGAAATTAGGTACTTTCACCGTGCCTGTGGACCTCCAGAGGCTCCAGGCGCTCCGCAAAGCGGCGGGATTTTCCAGCCGTCGGGCCTTTGCCGCTGAGCTGCGGCGGCGTGGGTATGGTTTTGATTACAGCGGCGTGGAGAGAGGTGGACAGCCAAGCCGGGGTGTCACTGTAAACCGCATCAAGAGCGAAACCGCTGAGGCCGTGGCGGAGGCCCTGGGCCTGGAGCCGGATGAGGCTTTCCCGGAGTACAGCGCCTCCAAGGCCGCCGCCGAGCGCCGCTTGATGGAGGAGCGTTACAAGCCCTTTACCACTTTGGCAGAGCGCAATGTGGCCATTGTGGCCACAATGGACGCCGCCAAATGGACGGCGTGGAAATTCGCCTCTGTGAAGTGTGACGGGGTGCCTATTGGGTGGGATGAGGCCATTTCCTGCGCATATGAAACGCTGGTAGAGGCAGCAGATCAGGCAATGAAACACGGCATACCCAAGGGAACCACATTCACCTACTATGCTTGTGCGGCTATCCGAAACGACTTGCTCAATTACTATGGCGGGGCCGCATCCGCCAAAAGGAAATACAGCTTTTGCAGTCTTGACCTTTTTTCGCATGACTGCTTTGAGGATGTCCGCACGCTTAGCCCAGAGGATATTTACATACTGCGGGAAACGCTGGAGGAGCTGCAAAACGGCAAAAAAAGTACACTATAAAAAGGGCGGGGAGCTACGGCTCCCCGCTTTTCTGCTGTTGAGGATTGTTGAAACGGTGGCGAACTACGCTATAAGCGCTGAGGGCGTTGCCCTCACGGTCATGGGGCGGCCTCCTGTTTTCATATAGGGGTCCCGGTGCTTTGCTCTTTTCCACCGGGGCCCCACCTCTCTATGTTGACAAATGTTAAGGTCATAACGATTTATAACGGTTGTTGACAAATGTTGACTTTTGGCCCGCCCCACACTCAGCCCCACCCAGGGCGTAAAAATGGAGGATTGCACTATGAGCGAAGAACTCAACCCAACCCAGCAGCAGACCCAAGACCCCACGCCGGGGGCAAGCGGCGGAGAACGAACATTCACCCAGGACGAAGTAAACCGCATTGTGTCTGATCGGCTGGCCCGTGAGCGGGAAAAGCTCACCGGACAGGCCAAGAAAGACGAGCGGGAAAAGGCTCTGGAGGCCCGTGAGGCCCGTTTGGATTGCCGGGAATACCTGGACACTAAAGGCTATCCGGCGGCGCTCCTGGAGGTGCTGGACAGCTCTGACACGGCCAAATTCAAGGCCGCCGCTGACAAGCTGGTGGAGCTGTTCCCCGGCCTCATCCCGGAGAAGCAGCAACCCGCATATAGCGGGCTGCGACTGGCAAGCCCCAACAAGGGAGGAAACCCCGACAACATCAATGACCGCCTTGCGGCGGCTTTCAGGCCTAAAATCTAAGATTTTAGGAGTGATTTTATACTATGGCTATCAATCTTGTAACCAAATTCCAGCCCTACACCGATGAGCAGTTTTCCACGGAGAGCAAAAAGGCCCTCCTCACCAACCAGGACTTTGACTGGACCGGGGCACACACCATCAAGGTCTACAAAGTCACCACCTCCGCCATGAATGACTACGGGCGCAACGGTCCCGCTGAGGGCAACTGGAGCCGCTACGGCGCTGTGGGCGCTCTGGACGCCACCACGGAGGAGTTTACCCTCAAGAAAGACCGCTCTTTCACCTTTGCCATTGACAAGCTGGACACGGACGAAACCGCCGCCCAGCTCCAGGCCGCCTCTGCCCTGGCCCGGCAGAACAGGGAGGTTGTCATCCCGGAGGTGGACACCTATGTCTACGGTGTGATGTGCGAAAACGCCGGGACAAAGCCGGAGGCCAAGGCCCTGAGCACCACCACCCTTTACGGTGAAATCCTGGCCGCATCCCAGGCCCTGGATGACGCTGAGGTCCCGGAGACGGGCCGTGTGCTGGTGGTCACCCCCGCCATCTATGTGATGATGAAGAAAAGCAAGGACATCATCATGGAAACCGATGTGGGCAATGAGCTCCGCCTCAAGGGCGTCATTGGCATCCTGGACGGTATGAGCGTGCAGAAAATCCCCGCCAACCGGCTCCCCTCTGCTTTTGGCTTTATGGTGGCCCACCCCTGCGCTACGGTGGCCCCGGTCAAGCTGGAGGACTACACCGTACATGAGAACCCTCCCGGCATTTCCGGCTCTCTGGTGGAGGGGCGCATCTGCTATGACGCCTTTGTGCTGGAGAACAAGGCAAAGGCCATCTATTACCAGGCCATGACGGCCTAACAACGGAGGGGCGCATCTGCTACGGTGCGCCCCTCTAATGATTGGAGGTGAATTTTATGGCAACTATCAGGTCCCAAATGACCTTGAATGACGGTATGAGCGCCATATTGAAGAAAATATGCAACGGTCTGGACGCCACGCTCCACGCTTTCCAGACGGTGCAAAACGCATCCAGCCAGGCGATTGATACGGGCACGATACAGGCCGCACAAGTTGAGATCGGCCAAGCAAACCAACTCATACGGGAAATGGAGGACAGCTACCGCCGGGCAGCTGAGCAGGAGGAGCGGCTCAACAACGGCATCCGCAACGGCACCAACGCTGCGGACGGGATGTTGAGCAAGGTCAAAAGCATTGCGGCCTCCATGGCAACGGCTTGGGGCGCTCAGAAAATAATTGACCTATCCGACCAGATGACCAGCACCACGGCCCGGCTAAGTTTTCTTGTAGATGACGGCGGGAGCGTGTCAGAACTGGAGCAGAAAATCATGGCATCCGCTATGACAACCCGCTCCGCCTACCTGGACACAGCCTCTGCCATTGCAACCATGGGCGCAAACGCCGGGAACGCCTTTTCCGGCAATGATGAGCTCATAGCCTTTATGGAGCAGGTCAACAAGCAATTTGTCATAGGCGGCGCTACGGCAGAGGGCCAGGCCGCCGCCATGCTCCAGCTCACCCAGGCCATGGCCGCCGGAGCCCTACGGGGTGAGGAGCTCAACTCCATTCTGGAAAACGCCCCCGGCATCGCCCGTGCCATTGAGAGCTATATGGGCGTGGCTGAGGGCTCCATCAAGCAATATGCAGAGCAGGGGCTCATCACCTCTGAGGTGGTCAAAAACGCCCTTTTCTCTGTGGCAGACGAAACCAACGCCAAATTCGCAAGTATGCCCATGACCTGGGGGCAGGTATGGACCTTGATGGGCAATGTGGCACTCCAGGCCCTAAACCCCGTTTTGACGGGTGTAAACTGGATTGCCAATAACATTGACATAATCGGCCCCCTGGTGCTGGGCGTGGCCGGGGCCTTTGCGGTATATGCTGCGGCAACCCAAGGCGTGGCGCTGGCCACAAAGGTCTGGACAGCGGCCCAGGCGGCCTTTAATGCCGTTATGGCCCTTAACCCGGTCTTTCTCATCATCATGGGCGTGGTGCTGCTGATTGCGGCTATATACGCCGTGGTGGCCGCTGTGAACAAGGCAACCGGCTCCACCGTATCTGCAACCGGCATCATTATGGGGGCCTTTGCCGTGGCCGGTGCTTTTATCCTAAACACGGTGCTGGGCGTGGTCAACTTTGTCATAGGCCTGGGCGTAGAGCTCTACAACCTGATCGCCACCTTTGCGAACTTCTTTGCAAATGTGTTCAATGACCCTGTGGGGGCCATCATCAACCTGTTTGCCGGCATGTTTGACTTTATCCTGGGCATCGTCCAAAGCGCCGCATCCCTCATTGACACGGTGCTGGGGACTGATATGTCCGGCGCTGTGTCCAATTTCCGGGGCACCGTGGCCACAAAGGTGGAGGAAATTGTGGGGGACCAGGTGGAGGTCATGCAAAAGCTCAGCGCCTCAGACTACCAAATCCAGCGGATTGAGTACGGGGACGCCTGGGCAGCCGGTAACGACTTTGGAGCGGGCCTTGAGGACAAAATCAGCGGGGCCTTTAATCTGGGGGGCGGTGTTGACTACGGCCTGGAGGGCATTAACACCGGCTTTAATCTGGATGACATCACGGCCAACACCGGCCAGACCGCCGCAAACACCGGGGCCGCTGCTGACGCCCTCAGCACCTCCACGGAGGAGCTGGCATACCTGCGGGACATTGCGGAGCGGGAGGCCGTCAACCGCTTTACCACGGCTGAGGTACGGGTGGAGCAGAGCATCAGCAACAACATCAACAATTCTGCTGACCTGGACGGCGTTAT
>CAUWNE010000140.1:0-6870 GCA_963560095.1 uncultured Dysosmobacter sp.
ACGGGTGCACGGCAACGCACAGGTGTACGGCAACGCACGGGTGCACGGCAACGCACAGGTGTACGGCAACGCACGGGTGTACGGCAACGCATGGGTGTACGGCAACGCACGGGTGTACGGCAACGCACGGGTGTACGGCAACGCACGGGTGCACGGCAACGCATGGGTGTACGGCAACGCACAGGTGTACGGCAACGCACGGGTGCACGACAACGCACGGGTGTACGGCAACGCACGGGTGTACGGCAACGCACGGGTGCACGGCAACGCACAGGTGTACGGCAACGCACAGGTGTACGACAACGCACAGGTGTGCGGCGTTGGTGCGATTTTTTGGATCAGTGGAATTGGCTCACGAAACGAAACCACTACGTTTTTTGCTTGCAAGGATAAAAAAATTCGTGTTGTTTGCGGATGCTTCTTTGGTACATTAGATGAATTTGAAAAAGCGGTCAGAAAAACGCACGGCGAAAATGAACATGCCAAAGTATATATGTTGGCGATTGAAATGGCAAAAGCCCGAATTGATTTGACGAAGGTAGATGCCGATGCGTGACGCACTGACGAATAGGAGAATTGTAAATGCAAATTGAAGTATTAACTGAAAAGCTGACTAACGGGAAGCAATCGGCGTTTATTGATTACGGAGAGGAAGCGATCAGCGTGGACATCGGAGATGGCCGAGATATGCAGCGCGTCCACTACCGCGTGGCAGATATCGAAAAGCTACCGAAGGAGCAACGCAAGCATTACCGCAAAATGAAGCGGCTCTATGCGCTGAAGCAGCTGGAACGGCATGAAAAGATGACCGCAGCAGAGCACGAAGCAGCGATGAAGGAGCGCGTCAGGAAAAGATTTGAGGAGGCACAAAAAAACCTCAATAAAAAGGAGGTGTAGCCTATGGCCGCTGATGGTTCTGTAACCATTGACATTTTAGGCGATGACAGCAAATTTTCAAAAACAATCAACGGCCTAAAAAGTGTTGCCGGAACGGCGCTTAAAGGCATGGCGACCGGAGCAGCGGCGGCGACCGCTGGCGTGGCCGCATTATCAAAGGCCGCGCTTGACAGCTATGCCCAATATGAGCAGCTTGTAGGCGGCGTTGAGACGCTGTTCAAGGACAGCGGCGCGACTGTTCAGCAGTATGCAGCCGAGGCGTACAAGACAGCCGGGGTATCTGCCAACACCTACATGGAGCAGGCTACAGCCTTCTCCGCCTCGCTAATCCAGTCTCTCGGCGGTGACACGCAGGCGGCGGCACAATATGCAAATCAGGCAATCATGGACATGTCTGATAATGCGAACAAGATGGGTACGGACATCCAAAGCATCCAAATGACCTATCAGTCGCTCATGCGTGGAAACTACGCCATGCTGGACAACCTGAAACTGGGCTACGGCGGCACCAAAGCAGAACTTGAGCGCCTTGTCTCGGATGCGGAAAAGCTGACCGGGCAGGCGCTTGACCCTTCGAAGTTCTCAGACGTTATCACGGCAATCCATGCGGTGCAGGAAAATCTCGGCATCACCGGCACGACTGCGCTTGAAGCAGCGACCACAATTGAAGGATCGGTCAATATGGCAAAGGCCGCATGGTCTAACCTGCTGACCGGCATTGCAGACGATAACGCGGACTTTCAAACACTTGTCGATAATTTTGTAACCAGTGTTGAGACGGCGGCGAACAACATTTTGCCGCGCCTGCAAATTATTTTTACTGGCATCGGACAGTTAATTGCGGCTTTGGCTCCTGTAATCGCACAAGCTTTGCCGACGTTGATTACAAATGTTTTACCGGGTCTTGTAACAGCAGCAGGCCAGATGCTTACAGCGTTTGGCGGTGCGTTAATGCAGAATTTACCGTTGCTTATGACATCGGCAACGCAGCTTGTCATGGGATTCCTCACATATCTGCAAACTAACTTGCCTCTGATATTGTCGGCAGGCGGACAGATCATTCAAATGCTTGGAAATGGTATTATGACGGCGCTTCCGCAGATCATGACAGCAGGCGCAAGCATTATCCAAACGCTGATATCCTATTTTGCAGAATCAGCACCGCAGATGATTACCGGCGCAACCGCATTGCTACAAAGCTTGGCGGCAGGCATATCGCAGAGTTTATCAGTTATTTCATCGAGCGCAACTGAAATTGTAACGGGATTTCTCAATTTCATTACGGAAAATCTACCGTTAATTCTTGAAGGCGGCATTCAGATTTTAACCACCCTCGCCGAGGGAATAATCAATGCAATTCCGCAGCTTCTCGGGCAGCTTCCGCAAGTTATCAGCGCAATTATTGACTTCATTGTGTCTGAGTTGCCGCAAATAATCCAAACCGGTGTAGAGTTACTTGTGAATTTTGCGCAAGGTATCATTTCTGCAATACCGCAGCTTGTGGCACAGATACCGCAGATCATTGTGGCTATTGTGACCACGATTGCATCTAATCTGCCGCAAATACTGCAATCCGGCGTAAGTATCATTCAAAGCCTGATTCAAGGTATTTTGTCTTTAATTGGGTCTGTAATGGGCGCAATTGGCGAGATTGCAAGCACAATCATTAACAAGGTCATGGAACTGCCCGGGCAAATGCTTTCTATTGGCGGACAGATCATTCAAGGCCTTGTAAATGGCATTATGTCGGGCGTTTCGTCTGTGGTCAGTGCAATCGGTAATGTTGTGTCATCAGCAGTCAATGCTGCAAAAAACTTCCTTGGCATCCATTCTCCGTCCCGCGTTTTCCGCGACCAAATCGGCTGGATGATCACGCAGGGCATGGCGCTTGGTATCAAAAAGGGCGAGCAGCAGGTTTTGACGGTTGCAGACCAGCTTAACAATAAGCTGATTGCGAAAGAGGAAGAACTGACCAAAAAACTTGAAGATACCGGCCTTGATGATGCGACGAAAGAAGCGTTGAACAGCCAGCTCAGTGCGGTAAAGGAGGTCCGAAGCGAGTATGAAAACGCGCTTTCTGATATCCAGAACGCACAGGAGGGCATGGCGGATAAGCTCCGCGACTATGGCGATCTGTTCACGACCGTAAAAGATGAATCTGGCGGCTCCTTTATCGAACTTGGAGACCTGCAAGCGGACATTGATGCAATCAATCGCTATGGCGATGTGCTTGAACAGCTCAAGGCGCGCGGTGTATCCGACAGCCTGCTGGACGAAATCACCAGCATGAGCGTCGATGAGGCAACGGCCTACACGGAAGAACTGCTTGGCATGACAGATGAGCAGTATACACAGTACATGGCGCTCTGGGAGCAGAAACAGCAGGCGGCAAAGCAGATTGCAACGCAGTTTTACCGGGACGAGATGGACGCGCTCGGAAAAGAATTCGTTGATAAAATACCGGAAGAACTGGGAGAAGTCAAGGACGAGATGCGCGATATCGGCGTGGACGGTATTCAGGGCATGATAGACGGCATGTATTCGCAGTCCGGATTCCTCTATTCGGCTGCTGCGTCTATCGTGTCTCAGGCGATTTCTGCCATGCGTGCAGCAGCTGACATCCATAGCCCATCTAAAAAGGCGGCTGAGCTGGTCGGCGCACCTCTTGCGCAGGGTGTCGGCGCTGGATTTGAAAAGGCGTATCCCGGCGTTATGAACAAGCTGCGCACAGCGTTCAACGAAAGTATGGCGGTGACTTCGGCGCGGCTGCAAAGCGCGGCTTCGTCCGGCAGCAGCAGCATTACCCGTGAGATCACGAACAACAATACCACGGTTGACCGGGTCATCCGCATCGAAGTGACCGGGGACGGAGACAGCGAGTTTGTGCGCTGGCTGAGAAAGAAGATCAACACCGAGACCGACCGCGTTGGCGCGTCGCTGGCATGAGGTGAAGTATGGATATCTTGAAAATCGGAACACAGGAATTTACGGTCGGGTTGGTAAAACTCGACCGCAATTTCCGGATTGATGAAAAATACCGCGTCACAACCGAGGACGGGCAGCTTCATCGGGAAATTCGAGGAATTTATACGGATTACTCTATCGAGATCGGGGACGTAGATCAGGCACAGTATGATGCGCTGATCGAGACGCTCACCTCGACAGAGGAAAGCCAGACTGTAACTTTACCTTACGGGAAAAGCGGAACGGTTACCTTTCAGGCTGCTTTTGAGAGCATTTCCGACGGTGTGACCTACATTGACGAGGACGAGGACGGCAACGACGTAAACTTTTGGGACGGGCTTACCGTGACATTCACCGCATTCACGCCAAAGGGGGCGAGCGCGTGAGTAGGATCACCGATGTAAAAGTAAAATACAGTTTGGTTGATATTACCGCCGCTGAGGATGGGCAGATGTCCATGCCGGATGCGCAGCCGTTTTCAGATCTGAATGAACTACTGGACGACGAACAGATCATATCCCGCCTTTCGACAATGGAGCGAAACGAATGGATTCTGGACGGAACATTTCAAATTTTCCCTGTAGAAATGAGCAGTATATTTACAGGTATCTGGTCACAAGAACAGAGCAACAACGACTGTATATTTGAAGCTCCACCTGTATTTACGGTGAATTTCTCAGAGCCACATACATCCGGCGGTATTACATTGGTGTTTTCCGAAGCTACAGGTGATTGGTGTAGTAATTTGACCATTCAATGGTTCGATCAATACGGCGCGTCAATGGGCACACAGACATATCAACCAGATAGCGCAAGATATTTTTGTTCAAATCAGGTTGAGGACTATTACAAAATTCAAATTGCTTTTAATAAAACGAACAAGCCTAACCGCTTCCTCAAGCTGACTGGAATTATATATGGTATTACGCTCGATCTTGATGGTTCAAGACTGATTTCATGTACGGTTTTAGAAGAAGTTGATCCCATATCGTCAAATCTCAGCGTAAACACGCTTAACATGTCTTTCCATACAGAGGGCGGAGAATTCGATCTTCTCGATCTGACTAGGGCTTACGTGCTGTTCCAGCAGAGACAAAAGGCGGATGTAACCGGATGGATAGACGGCGTGCAAATGAATATGGGATCATTCTATCTTGAAACCCCGTCTACCACGGACAATATTGTAACAGTTGATTGCATTGATTTGGTCGGTACTATGGATGATACCGAATACTTAGGCGGGTATTGGCCGGATGGGATTTTATCACAAGACCTGATTGCGGACATCATGTCATCCGCAGGCATTGATGAAATCCAGTACAGCATTGATCCCAGTTTGCAAAACATTACAATTACAGGGTATCTTGCTATCCAATCACACCGTGAAGCTTTACAGCAAGTTGATTTCGTGATTGGTGCAGGCGTTGATTGCTGTCGGTCTGAGATTATCAACATAAGACCGCTTGCAACCTCAAATCCAAAGGTAATACCAATTACGCGTAAAGTTGTTAGCCATACACAAGAGCTTGACCCGTTGGTTACAGGTGTTGAAGTATTCAAACATAATTATGCGCTTGGTGATACAGACGGTGAACTGTTCAAGGAAACGAGACAGCCGGGGGATTATCTGATTCAGTTTTCCAGCCCGTCCGCAAATCTGTCTGCGACAGGCGCGACGATCACGGAAAGCGGCGTAAACTATGCGCGCATCACGGTTGCAACGGCGGGAGAAGTGGTTATTTCCGGTCGCACCTATGAGGATACGCAAAGCCTTGCGGGAAGTGTTTACATGGAACACCTACCTGCAAACGCCAAACCGAATGTCAAAGCGGTTACGGATTGTACGCTGGACGCGGACGCGCAGGCGTTAGCGCAGCGAGTGTACGACTATTACCAGCGACGTATTTCGGATAGTGGCCAGATTATACTTTCTACAGAACAGGCAGGCGATTGGATTGCAATGCAAAATACGAACGGAAAGGCTCTGGTAGGCACAGCTGAGCAGATAAGCATCGACCTTACGGGCGGTTTTATCGCAGCGATAGATATTCGTGGCACAGGAATGGCGACTTAAATGGAGTGATGCAAAATGCCAGAATGGAAACCTTTAATAATTACTGCGAATTGCGCTCCAAATCCTGTGGCTGTAGGTAATACTACTGTGCTTTCTGTCATGGTAATTGATGCCCAAGTCGGTCAGATTCCGGAAACGTGGTATTCCGGAGAAGTGCGAAGCGGGGAGGTGTAGCGCGTGGCAATATCTCAGGTGCGGGCGCAGCTTAACGGTCAATGGCATACACTGACCTATAACTCCGAGACTCGTACATACCAAACGACGCTTACACCAGATGTCTTTTCCGGCAATCAGCCGGGTGGGTACTACAATATTGTAGTTGAGGCAACGAATGATTCCGGCGCAGTAGCTACGACGGATGGAAATACATTCGCGTCGCTGAAATTGGTGGTGCTAGAAACCACACCACCAACGCTTACAATCATATCCCCGCCGCCCGGATATGTTACTAATAATGTGCCTGCAATCACCTGCACCGCTGTAGACAATACAGGAGGGTCGGGAATTGATCCGTCTACTGCAAGCGTCGCTCTGGACGGGGAGCCAGTGCCGCCTGAACAAATCACTATCACGGTGGGAAGCGGCGGCGCATACACCATTGTTTATACACCTGCCTCTGCTCTAAGTGATGGGGAGCATACCGTAGCTTTTGGCATTAGTGATAATGATGGAAATTCCGCAAGTACCAGTGCTGTATATACCATCGACACCACACCGCCACAGCTTATGGCGAATCTGTCCTTTGCAGAAGTTGTGACCGATGCTTATACTGTAGTGCTTTCTGGTAATGCAATAGACATTGTTGCCAACCCGGTCACTGTAAACGTTTCACACAATGGTGAGCAATCTGCACTGACACTAGATGAGCTAGGCAATTTCAACGTAAGCGTCAAATAGAAATTCAGAAAAGCACAAGGGTGGAGTTTTGCCTCCAC
>CAUWNE010000141.1:0-6439 GCA_963560095.1 uncultured Dysosmobacter sp.
GTTTTTCATGGTGGACGCTAACGGACTTGAACCGCTGACCCCCTGCACGTCAAGCTGATTCAACGAAAAAAGCGCAAGATTTCCCAATCTTTTCAATATTTTTTCAACAAGAAAGCATCAGTTGAGCACTACCTATTGTCGTAAAATTGTCGTACAAATTCCGTACTCTAGTATGCCAAATCGGCAGCAAAAAATCAACAGTGCAATCGCGGCTCCACACGGATTGGCTCGTCCTTGCCGTACTAGGTCAGTTTCAGTTCATTGGCCTTTGACATTTTCTCCATCCTTTCCTCCTTCCGGCAGTTTCCCCGACTGTGCCGCCAATTTCTTCTCCTGCGATCTTACCCGTCGTTCCAACTTTTTAATATCCTCAGCCGGCGGCAAATCCTCCGGCTTGATTCCACGATGGCCCAGCATCTCCCGGACGGAGAGGTTATTCTGTACATGTTCGCCGGTAATGGCGCCTTCCCCCTGCAAATCTTTTTCTTCCACATTGTAGTTGGTCATTTCTGTTGCCAAGTTCTTAGCAGCAATCGTCAATGTAGGAAGAAAATCCGCAAGCGGACGGGTATCTTTAACTCCAAGGCGATCCTTCATCTCCTGTGTGGTATATCCACCAAATAGCGCGCAATCCCCCTTGGAGCGGATGCGCCCGAAACCGGAGTCATCCACCCCACGCTCATAAATATTCTGGGAAAGGCGTTTCTCTGATTCGCGTAGTCTACCCCTGGCTTCGGTGCGCTCAATTAGCGCGATCCGCTCCTCAATCAGTTCCTGCTTTCTGGTCTGCACGGCAAAATAGCTCTGTGCAAAAGCGATTTCTTCCTTTTGAGGATCACCGTTCTGTGCAATCAAGTAGCAGGCATAGCGCGTTAGCATGTAGTTTTTCACAGGCCTGTGGGCACCTTTGCCGATCTCAATCATTTTCGTGACCTCACGAAAATGATCAGATACTTCGATACCACTGGTTTCGCAGGACTCCATCGCTCGGGAAATAGCTTTATCAAAGTTTTCCCATCGCTCATATCCAAGCAGCAGCATCAGCTCACGGGCATACCAGAATTCAACCTGCGCAGTCTTATCACTATGTATCACAAGGTCAAACTGTTCCTTGATTTGGCCAACTCTTCTTTTATCCATCTTTTGCCTCCACATTTTCTGGCAGGAATTTCAAAATATCGTCAACACCGCAGCCCATCACACGACAGATGCTTTCAATCGTATCCAAGGATAAATAGCCGCTCCGTTTCATCCGGGTAATAATGTTGGCCGAAAAGCCCACCTGGTGCTACAACCGGGCAACGGTCATATCTTTCTCGATCAACATATGGAAAAGCTTTTTATAGCTTACATCCATTAACCCCCCTCCATGCATGTATCTAAACACTATATGGTAATTATATCACGCAAATATGAATTTTCAAGGCAAAGAGCAGCCTCCATAGCACTACACCAACCAGAGACGAAATCGGGGAGGCCGGATCCTTCAAACACGACATCTAACGGCTACATAACAAGCTCTATGGGTATAGCAAATTGGCAGAAAGAATCAACGATGTAGTCTTGTTTCGCTGGCACAGCACTATAGATATGATGCTATATAATTATCTAATGGTTTCCTGCTATGAATATAGATACATATTATTCAAATTATCATGATAAAGTTCCCAAAAATAAGCATATATCATAACTATGAAGCCGCATGGTCAATCCATGCGGCTATCTTTTTTGGAGGATCCATTGCTATGAGAGTTCTTCTCGTTTTGCCCAGAAAACCTGCTCAAGTCAAGGATATTCCGGGTAGCCTAACCAACATGCAGGAGCTTGTGGGGGGCTGCATCCAAGCCGTTTATCCCTTTGATGAATCCGTCGCCCTTGTCTGCAACGACGAGGGTAAGCTACTGAACCTTCCGCCCAACCGTTTCCTGCGGGACCCCGCCACCGGGATAATCTATGATTACATCGCTGGTCCCTTCTTCCTCTGTGCCGCGCCTCCCGACAGCGAGAATTTCGTGAGTCTGTCGGAAGAACAACTTGCCCGTTACAGCGACTATTACAATCATCCGGTTACTATGATTTAAGGAGGCAACAAACATGTCTGAAATTTTTATCTGTGAAATCTGTGGAGACTCTTACCCTGTGGAGCAGAGAACTGCCTTTAATGGACAGGATCTTTGTCCCACCTGTCTAGATGAAAATACCCTCGTTTGCCAAGACTGTGGAACCCGCATCTGGATGGACAACAATGAGGGCAGCAGCGAGCATCCCCTGTGTGTTCACTGCTATGGCCGTGATTACACCAACTGTTCCCGTTGCGGTGTTCTGCTGCTGAACCGTGATGCTCTGTACAGCGGCGGAAATGACGATGGCGAGTATCCCTACTGTGCCGACTGCTATCCCCAAGCGGCCCACAGCGGTATCCGTGATTACTATTACAAGCCGGAACCCCTCTTCTATGGAGACGGCAGAAGATTCTTCGGCGTAGAGCTGGAGATCGACTGCGCCGGGGAGTACAATGAAAACGCCCAGCAGATTCTAAACATCGGCAATGCCGGAGAGAGTCGGATTTACTGTAAGCACGACGGCTCTCTGGAAGAAGGCTTCGAGATCGTCACACATCCTATGACATTGGCGTATCACTGCCAGAACATGCCCTGGGGAGATATTTTGAACAAAGCGGTCCAGATGGGCTACTACAGCCACCAGGCCAACACCTGCGGTCTCCATATCCATATCAACCGCTCCAGCCTGGGTGACACAGCCGAACAGCAGGAAAATACCATCGCCCGAATCTTGTTCTTCGTAGAAAATCACTGGAATGAGTTGCTGCGATTCAGCCGCCGAACTAACCGTCAGATGGAGAAGTGGGCAGCCCGATATGGCCGTAAGGATGATCCCAAAGCCATTTTGCACAGTGCTAAATCTTCCGGTAATGGTCGATACACCTGTGTAAATCTCAGCAATTACGACACCATAGAATTTCGTATGTTCCGTGGGACCCTGAAATATAACACTTTGATCGCCACATTGCAGATCGTTGATCGGATCTGCGATGTGGCATTTTTCTTATCCGACGAAGAGATACAGAATATCACCTGGTCAGAATTTGTGTCCAATCTCCGGGAGGAGACTACTCCAGAGCTGATCCGATACCTGAAGGAGCGACGGCTCTATATTAATGACCCTGTTGAGAGTTCAGAGGAGGTATGAGCCATGTGTGCAATTTTTGGCGTGTTGGATTATCAGGGAAAGCTGCATCCGAATCAACGGGTGCAAGCCGTCAAAGCATTAGGAAAGGCTGCGGAAGTTCGCGGAACTGACGCTACTGGAATAGCGTTCTTCCATAATGATACACTGCATATCCAAAAACGACCTAAGCCTGCAAGAAGGATGAAGTACCGTATCCCAGACGATGTCAGATACATCATGGGACACACGCGGATGACCACTCAAGGCAGCGCCCACAAAAATCAAAACAACCATCCATTTGCCGGTAGAGCGGGAACCCAGCAATTTGCCCTGGCTCATAACGGCGTCCTCATTAATGATTGGGAGTTACGGATAAACAACAGTCTTCCCCAAACAGCTATCGAGACAGATAGCTATGTAGCGGTACAGCTAATCGAGAAGCAAAAAGAAGTGTCCCCCGACAGCCTCCGCAGAATGGCAGAAGTGTTGGAGGGACACTTTACCTTTACGATACTTGACCAAGGCAATAACTTGTACTTCGTCAAAGGAAACAACCCACTGACCATTTACCACTATCCCAAAATGGGACTGTACCTGTATGCTTCCACACCGGAGATCCTGGAGGCCGCAGCTAAAGCCCTGGGCATCCAAAAGTGGAAAAAGCAGATCATCGAACCCCGGCAAGGGAGTATCCTATGTATTGACCAGGAGGGGACACAGAGTACAAGTGTCTTTGATGATACCAATATTGCTGCTCCGTGGTGGGGGTATTCTTCTTACTCCCCTGCCCTCCGCAAAGATGAATACATGGCTTTTGTAATGGAGATGGGAGAATGTATGGGGATCTCTCGTCAAGAGCTTCAGCTGCTTTCAAAAGCTGGATACAGTGCCTATGACATGGAGAGTCTTCTGTATGATGATGAACTGCGCATCTGCTGCCTGGAGGAAATAAAAACTGAGCTGGCAGTCAGGTGAGGCCGTGCTGATAGGGTATACCCTTGCGGCACAAGAAAAAAGTATCCCATTAGGGCCTTGTTCAGACTTTTTGCATGTGCCATCTGAACCGAGGGCCCTAATGGGAATGATTACGCAGGAGGAAAATTATATGAAGATCGGCTACGTTCGTACCAGCACAGCGGATCAGAATACAGCACGGCAGGAAGTGCTGATGGAATCCCTGGGCGTGGATCAAGTGTACATCGACCATGTGAGCGGAAAAAATACAGACCGCCCGGAACTGAAGCGAATGATGCTCTTTGTCCGGGAAGGTGACACAGTGATTGTGGAGTCCATCAGCCGTTTTGCCAGGAACACGAAGGATCTGCTGGATCTGGTTGAGCGGCTGACCGCCAAGGGCGTGGAATTTGTATCAAAGAAGGAGGCCATTGACACCACTACGCCCAGCGGGAAGTTTATGCTGACGATCTTTGGAGCCGTGGCAGAGCTGGAGCGGGAGTACATCCTTCAGCGTCAGCGGGAAGGAATTGCCATCGCAAAGGAGCAAGGAATTTATAAAGGGCGCAAGCCAATCGAAAGAGTCAACTTTGACCGGGTGGTGGCACAATGGAAAGCCGGTCATATCACAGCTGCAGAAGCGATGAAGCGGCTGGACCTCAAGTCCAGTACATTCTATAGGAAAGTCCGGCAGTTAGAGGAGGTGAGGTAGATGCAGTGGACATTACTTGGATTTGTCACAACTTTGGCAGTGCTGTGTATCATGGAAAACGTTTAAGCAGCAGAACACCGTTTGAGGCCATTAGAAAGGAGATTGGAAGAATGCCTGTTATCTTTGCTGTCCTTAGCACTTCTCTGGCCCACTTTGCCGAGGGGGTTATCTTGGGTGCTACTGTGTATCTTGCTGCACGGGGCGAAAGGAATCCGTTGATGGACGGGAAATAAGGACAATCTCCCTGAGAGCCTTGTAGCTCTCAGGGAGATTTCCGTAAAGTTCTTTTATTTTTTGATAAATTGGTAACATAGACACTTTCTGTCCAGGTAAAATGGTATCATGGAAATAATCAGAAAATGTCATCATCCGTGACCAGAAACTTGTAGACAGGGACATCCAAGGCTTCAGCAATGTCGAACAACGTATCCAGCGAGATAGCCTTGCTGATATTGGGCGCTTCAATATGTCCGATAAATGCCGGGGTAAGTCCAACGCATTCTGCCAACTGCTCCTGAGTCAGTCCCCGCAACTTGCGGTAATACGATATTTTCAGCCCCAGCTGCAGATATTTCCCTGTGTGTTTTGCTTTCATATATCCGTTACCTCCCGTACGGATATATGGTATCGGATTGCGACACTATTTGACATGGTCTGTTAATAATGTTATCCTATTTTACAGATAGTAAAACTGTGCTGTGAAGCATAGAAAAGATGGAGGACAATCGTCATGACAGCTAACGAAGTAAAGTCCGCGCGCTTACTATCGATCTATTCCGAGTTGGTCGGAGGGAGAATCCTGAAAAAAGCTGAACTTGCGCAGCGATTTCATGTCACGGAAAAGTGGAAAGATGTCGATACGGATAACTGCGTATTACATATCCGTCAAGGGCTTGTTTCATTTCAAAATGCAGACGAAAATATGTGGGTCACATCGGAGTCTGCACTTAAGAATGATTACCGCCGCAGGGATATACCTCTTGTTGACGAAGACCTCATTTGCCAACTGAAGCAAAAATCAAAGAATCCTGCATCTGAGTATGTCTTTTGCAGTCCAGAAGGAAAGCCTTATCAACCGAACAACTGGAGAAATCGCGTCTACATCCCCTTTATGAATGATTTAATCAAGGCATATCCTGAGATTCCAATGCTCTCTCCGCATGAGCTGCGCCACACCAGAGCAACACTCTGGTTGGCACAGGGAATCTCCGCTCTAAAGGTAGCAAAACTTTTGGGGCACAGCGATGTTAAGATGTTGGCCAGAATCTATGACCACACCACAGTTGACACACTACGGAGTGCTATCGTAGCAGCAAGAAATACAATTTCAACGGGGTAGAGGACGAATCCTCTACCCCGCGTTCGCAATATTTTCTAGTTTGCTCTCACACGTCTTCTATATGGCCAGCAGATCTCGAAAAGCGTCTTTCACAAGAGCCTCAAAAAAGTGTCGTATTTTTGTCGCACATTTCTTTTCGAGGAGTATAGACAAAAAAGAAAAAACTCCCAAAGCCTTGCGGCTCTAGGAGTTTTCATGGTGGACGCTAACGGACTTGAACCGCTGACCCCCTGCACGTCAAGCAG
>CAUWNE010000142.1:0-3518 GCA_963560095.1 uncultured Dysosmobacter sp.
TGTCTTGAACGACCGAAATAGATACACGCTGAAAATACGGAATTTCAAGGGCTGGGGCGGTTTTACGGCTTTTTGGCCATATGATTTTACCATTCATTCACCCCAAAACCATTTTTTGAGAGTGACCAAAATAGATACACACTACTTTGTTTGAAAGATAGCATCTATTGAAGGCTCATACTCATAACGGCTTCTTCCAGTGCTTCTACAGTTGAGCGCACAATACAGTTCATCGATTCCATGTTTTCGTCAAGAAAAAAGTTAAGCAAAAGGGCACGAAAAAGTTAAGCGAGGGCAGCACCTGTCAGAGATGGAGTGAGCAGGGGTGCACAGAGTTGCAGCAAGCCCCCGTGTAAAATATTTCGTGCCCTTTTTGTTATTTTGCCGGGCTCATGCTAATGACACCTCCAAATGCGTGACCAAACGCGCAAGTTTTGGAGCCCTTTTCCGGGCCAAATGTACAAGGATAAAATTCCTATATATGAGTTGTCAGTATACGACAAAATTTGCCATAATGGATACAGAGGGGCGATCATTATGGCGAAAACAGTCAGTCGCTATATATCTGAACTCCTGGACAAATATCAAGAGGCTACGCAAAAAACTTATACTGAGATGGCAATGGATTTCGACATTACGCTTTCCAACCTCTATCTTTACCGAAGTGGGAAAGGGAATCCACGGGCGACAACGATAGATAAAATCGTAACCGGGATCGAAGCGAACTGTCCGGACGTACTTCGCACAGTCAGCAGATGATAGATCAGGGGATGATAGGATGAATAGTTATGATTTATTATACCGTCTTGGCGTCACAGCAAACTATGCAGGCTTTTCCCATACAGCGTTTGCGTTACAGCTATGTGCAGAACAGCCGGAGCGCCTGCTGTTGGTCACAAAGTGGGTCTATCCAGATGTAGCAAAGCGGTACAAAACAAACTGGAAAGCGGTGGAGCGCAATATCCGTACTGTGAATGGAATTTGTATGGGAGCAAAACCGCCTTTACCTGGAGGAACTGACAGGCCGGGGACTGCCGCATAAGCCCAGCAATGCGCAGCTTCTGGCAATTCTGGTATACAGTCTGCTGTCACAGAGTTCCGGCTCTCTGGCGGTGCATGGACTGGGTAAGGCGGTAGCTCTCCCCGGAGAAGATCACGATGTGGGAGTGGTGGATCAGGCGGTCAATGAGGGCTGCGGTAAGTCGGTTGTCACCAAAGACGGTATTCCACTGGCTGAACTCCAGGTTGGAGGTAATGATAAGGCTCTTTCTTTCGTAGCAGTCGGAGATCACCTGGAAAAGCAGCTCGGCAGCATCCTTGTGGAGTGGAACAAAGCCAATCTCGTCAATGACCAATAGTTCTGCCTTCCGCAGAGTTCCAAGGAACGCGTTGAGCGTTCCTTTATTATTTCGCTCCAGCAGAAGATTCGCCAGGGACGCGGCGGTAAAGAACCTCACATGGCGGCCCTGCTGGCAGGCTTTTAAAGCAATGGCTGCGGCCAGGTGGGTCTTACCTGTTCCCACGGAGCCCAGAAAAATCAGGTTCTCTTTCCCTTTTAGAAAATCCAGTTCCACCATGTATTCCTGAGTCAATCCGTTGGGCAGTTCAATGTTCCGGTTCCAGACAAAGTCCTCTAATGTCTTAATGACCTGGAAACCGGCGGTCTTTACCATCCGGTTGATTCGGTTTGCTTCCCGTTCCCGCAGTTCCAATTCCAGCAGTTCTTTCACATACTGCTCTGGAGCATCACAGTAGGAGATGCTCCGCCACTCCTTCGCCAAACCGCCCAGCTTCAGTGTCCGCATATACTGTTCAATCTGCTCAGTCATGACCCGCACCCCCCGTCAAGCCGTCATAGGCGGTGAGATTTGGGTTGTAGTGCAAACATGGTGTCGATGTTCGGAATTTCAATGGTTCCGGCCTGAATTCGCGTCTGGAGAGCATGTAATAACACTGCCGGATACTGTCTGGGTCAGTCCTTCCGTTTTCAGCGGCCAATGAAACCGCATCTTCACAGAACTCCGCATTCCCGTCGCTCACAATTTCCTCCAGCAGCCGCAGCGCGTCCTTCCGCTCCCGCCCCCTGGCCTGGGCCAGCAATTCCCGCCATAGCCTGGGGGATCTGTTGGAAGAAACGGGTATGTTCCACCGCGCCCGGCTTTTTCAGCAAGGTACCTATGTACTGCTTCCAGTCATAGATTTCTTCCTCTTTTCCGTAGCTTCTGGGGTAATTGCCCACCGGCTCGTGGTCGTGGTAAAACTCGATGTGGTCAAAGAAAACCTTTGCCTGTACAACTCTGCCCGCCAAAACCGGAGACAACCCATAGCGGTTGGTATCAATCACCACAAACCCGTATTTGTTTACGCTCACTGCTTCATACCGGAAAATAGAGAACGGATGCTCCGGCAGCTTCAGCAAGCTGTTTTGGTCCGCCTTCCATAATTCTTGAATGGGCAGCTTATATTTGTAGTGGAGCCGCTGGGCGTCCTTCTCGCACCACTCCCACAACCATCGGTTAAATTCTTCAAACGAGGTTATCGTTGGAACGGGAACAAAGGCGTTTCTCCGGCTGTACCCCACCTTGTTCTCTACATTCCCTTTCTCATTCCCGGATGCCGGGTTGCAGAAGTCCGCCTGGAACCGGTAGTGTAACATGAACCGGCGGAATCCATCCGTCAGTACACGCTCACTCCCCTCCAGTACCTGGGCCACCGCCGTGGACAGGTTGTCGAACTTCAGGCGGGGAGGTACCCCGCCAATGTGTTCAAAGACCCGCTGCAATCCTGTCAGCAGACACTCCTGGTTCTGAGATGGGAAAAACTGTGTGTATCCCTTGTTAGACTGAGGGAACGACACCGTCAGCGCGTAGCCTTTCTGCTCCTGGCCGTTGCCATCGTAGTAAATGCTCTCTCCAAAGTCCACCTGCCCATTCCCGGCCGGATGTGCTAAAGGCAGGTATCCCTCCGCCGCCAGCTTCATCACCAGTTTCTTCTTCCGCACATACCGCTTCACGCTGGAGTAACTGCCTGGGTATCCCTTTTCATCCCGCAGCCGGGCGTAGATCCGCGTCGCTGTATGCCGCTGTTTCCGCGGAATCTTTCGATCCGCCTCCATCCATTCGTCTATTGTTGGAATATACGCCTGTAGAGCCGGATAGTTCTCCGCTTCCAGATTGGGCAGTTCTTCCTTATTCCAATCTTCCTTGTAGGCATATTTCTGGACGGTCTGGAAACTCAGCTTCGTCCGCCGAGCAATTTCCCGCAAACTTACCTCTTCATTTTCGTATAGATCTTTGATATACTGTTGCTGAGCCATTCTTATCACCTTTCTGCTACCTCCTTTAGTCCTTGACAAACTAAGGGTAGCTGTTTTTTCAGGTGCTGACAATGGCTCTCTTTTTTCGCCATCCCTCCCGCTTAACTTTTCGTGACCTTTTGCGCTACTTTTATTTTACCGAAAACAGATTCCATGACCACAGTTTTGACACTGTTTTTCTTTGCCTCGGCCAGCATTTCAA